>DASPIU010000061.1:0-135619 GCA_035629025.1 Stenotrophomonas sp. | reverse complement strand
ACTGACAGGGACTTTTGCCGTTCGCTGTTAAATGGTCAGCCTTTCCCGGCTTTCCCGTTCAGCGATCCCGACTGGCTTGGCTTTATCTTTAACCGCGATCTGCATAATGCGGCCGGCGTCTCGACAGAGCTTTTCGAGGCGTTGATTGCGCCGGTGGATGCTTCCGTCGCGTTTGAATTTACCTTCGTTCCAGCGCTGCGCCCCCTGAAGGGGGCTTTCGATTTTCCAATCGCGCAGCTGAGTGACTGGGACGGGTACTTGAACCTCATTGCTAGCCTGCCCTTCTGTCCGGAGTACTACCTGCTACGGACGGACGGGGCGGTAATTTTGTGGTTTGATCCCGATGCCGTTGTTGTAGGGGGCACGCCCGACGTGATGAAAAGTGCGGCGAACCACCTAGGTGGCATGGGGGCCCTGATGCGTCGGTCAGCGGAAGAGTTTGGGGTTTCCCTATCCGACGCGAACTCCGAAATCGCGACTTACATTCATAACTTGGCCGGTCGTGAACGTGATGCGGGCGGACCGCCTTCGTCGATAAGAAGCTGATGTGGAGAGATGGAAGTGCGATCAGCTGGATCAGCGCTGTGGACTGAAGCTTTGCAGCTGGGTGCCGGCACCCACATGCCGTTGCCTTGGGCTTAGTAAGTCGGTGAGCGGATAGGCAAAGTTTGTTCCGATCCTTGGCCGCATTCGGCACCTTCGGCAGCAAAGCCGGCGCCGCCGGCGGACACCGAACAGCCCACGCTGACACGGTCGGTGGCAGCGCACCCGAGCAAACCGCGTGCCGCAGTTCAGGCGTGACCCGAGCAACCATAAGGTCAAGCCACGGCCTGCTCCCAGTACGTGGGCCTAACAGCTACCCAACAACACCCCATGCGCGATTTCCGTATGGCTGTAGCCGGCGTATTTGACCCTGCAGCCCTCTGCGGCCTGTGCTACGCAACCCACATCGACTCGCGCAACAGCACTAAAGCCCTGTAACGAGCTAATGAGGCGTCGGCCGGCTATCGGAGCTCCCGCCCTGACGATTCAACTAGAGCACCTATGGATAGGTAATTCCATTCGTCGGTCGGATAGCTACTCGAAGACTCCATTGCGTCAATTACTCTATGATCGAGCCGCGTCAAGGGGTTGCCCGCTATACGGCAGGCTGTGGATAAGACGTCCGGAGCTACGGGTCCGGCTATTAGGTAGTTGGACTGCCATGAGAACAATCCGCAATTTGGTGATTCTGTCTCTTGGCATCACGCTGAGCGCATGTGCTGCAGCTGAGGCACTTCCGAGCTGTCCTGCCGGGCTCCCTCCTGTAACTACAGCTCCACCAAAGCTACCGCCGCGGCTGCATAACGAGTTCACTGGCAAGGCTGAGGTTTCGTTTGTGATCAGCCCATCCGGACATGTGCAGTCACCCGCCATTGTTTCTGCGGAGTGGCATCCTGTCGGCCGCAGTACCGGGCAACCGATCGGATACAGCGAGGCTATTCTTTCTGCGGTCGCTAGTTGGCGTTATTCGCACAGGCCACAAGCGTGCCGCCACCGGATCTCAGTAGAGTTCCAGGCAGAGCGTTCCAGCCCCGCGGCTTGAAGGTCTAACAATCCATTCAAGCCAAAGCCGCTTCGCGGGTCGGTCTAGCTTAGCCGTTAGCCTTCCGAGACAGAACATGCGCAAGCTTCTGGCAATCCCGGCATTAGTACCGGCAAGCCGCTGAGTCGATGGGCTTCAAAAATGATAAATGAATGGACCAGTGGCCAGGCGATCTATAAAGGGGGTAGGGAGTGCATAACTCGGGATATAGACGGACACAATGGCGGCGCGTGGAAGTTGGCAGACTCGGTAGCGGCTAGGCAGCAGAGAGTACCGAGCGCCCTTGCACGGACATGAATCGTTGCAGCAGGCTCGCCGCTACTGGTACTCGCCCATCGAAACAACAACCGCCAGCTCACCGCGAGGGGAGTCAAGATAGACATGTCCCGGACGGAGCGACGCGGCGAGCTCAGCGACCACTTCGGAAAATCTCGCTGCCTGGAGTTTGGTAATTGTCCAAAGGCATGTTCCCTCCGCACCATTCTCGAAGTGCATGCCCCGCCCACGGTTGTTGCCCGATTCAATGATCTTGATTGGAATTTTTCCAGGGTCAAAGCCCGCTATGTCCGACAAGTAGCCTTCTGTGGGAGCATTGCTCCATGCGCTCAGGAATTCCGCAAACGAACGCAGGTCATCCGAACTACCTTGAATGAGCACTGTATCTTCCACCCTGAATGCGTCCAGCTTCGACGTGCTTAGCATTTCTAACCTCGCTTGACTGGCGGCAGATGGTTGTTGCCTGATTCAATGATGTTGATTGGAATCAAGATGGACTGCCAGTCGGCCCTGTTTTGGCATTCTATGGACCTACGAAGCTTCGCCCCGCGCTCGTTCGACCAGTGCGAAGTCGTGCTTTGATACCGGGAGATGAATAAGGCCGCCCTCCGATGACCTAACTAGAGCGCCGACTTCCAGGTAGCTCCACTCATCTGCAGGGTAACCGGGGGAAAATTCCCGAGCGTCGATGATCGCCACAACAGTGCCCGTCACCCCGCCCCCAAGGGTAACGTGGTCCCCAAGCACCACCGGTTTCCCATCGATGTACTTCACGGACATCTCCGTCAATAGGCGAAAGGCTTTATTGGAATTGAAGCCGGCGGTGGGGGCACGCCGTCCGCTGCTTCAGAGGCACCGACTTCTTGCCAGAAGCATTGGCAGTTATTCGGATTCTGATTTGCTCTATACAAATTATGTGGCTATCTCTGTAAGGATGGTGTGGCTTCCCGGGTGGAACGATGTCGAGCCAATAGCCGATGGTTCCAATAGGTCAACTTGCCCGTCGATCGTTCGACAGGGCGGGCATGGTCTATCGTGGCCGAACTCGCCCATCAGCCGTGCGTTAAGGCATATCGGCGTGTTGGCGTCGGACGGCGAAGACGAGTTCGATGCCATCGGTCTCGGGCGATATCGAAGCAATGAGTCATGGGCGGAGGCCCATGCATAAGGCGTCACCGCCATGTCCGCGCTTGGCCGGAAGCGGACATTGCGCTAGTGGTCGATTTCCTGCCTCCAGAAAGATGACGTTGCGGATGAATCCTCACGGATCTAGATCCGCATATTTAGTCCCATCGGATACAACGTGGAAGTCTTGATCAGTTGCCTTTCGATCATATTGGCTGAGGCCTCGGGGATCCCATAAGCCGAGATGTCGTGCACACAGATCACGTTCTGGCCCTGCATCGCCCGCATAGCCTCGTGAAAACGGCGGTTCGAGTTCTTTTCCAGAGCATCTTCAACGTGCTCCATGTATCTCTGCTGCCACGAGCGCCGTGATCGGCCGACATAGCTCATGCCTTTGATCGTCTCGTAGCCGATACGGCTTTTGGTGAAAACAAACGCCTTTAATTGCTCTTCTGCAGTTCCACTCTTTTGAATTCTCTCAAGCTCTTCTTGAGTGAAAAGCGGCCGTTTGTAGGTATGCCGATAGACGATGTGATCACCGGTAGGTGTGTACTCCGTCGAGCAGTAAAGCAGGGGCACGCACACCAGTGTGCTGCCTCCGAACAAGCGATGTTTGCTTTCAGCGAAAAAACTGACCCCGCTCATCTGGCCGGGCTCCAGCATCAAAGTGAAAATCGAAGACCCGGTGTCCACGTCGTGATGGCCGGCAAGCCGGATACCCGTGTGCGGGACACCTGTGGTCGCTGAATCACGAAGTTCGCCCTTGAGGACATTCACACCTTGGTACCGCATGACCGCGTCCATGGCGACATCCACGTCGAAATGGGCGCCGAAGAAGAGCCGCAGAACATTAGGATTGAGAAAGCTCGACATGTGCGAGTGAAAAGGTTGCTGAGGTGAATCAAGTATGCCTGTTGCGAAATGGTATCTGTAGCATGCCTTGCCGCAAAAAATTGCCTCCGAACAGAGACAGTCCGAAGTGCTCAATTGACGTCCCAATCATGCGACCTCACATGGATCGGAATCGGTACGAAGCGGATCCCGCCTCAGCGAACCACGGAGGCAGGAGTCTATTCGGAGTGCGGCGGATGACTCCTTGTCATATGCGCACCAGAAGCCTTCTGTGTCGATTTCGCAATTTCCAGTAGTGCTGGCAGCCAGTCCCTGTACTGATCAAACGCTTCCTTGAAATTTGCCCTGTTCTCTTCTGCCTCGATTCCGTAGATGTTGTAGAACGCAATGGTGCCTACTGGAACACCCTTGGGAGCTCGGCCGGCTTTGCGCATGTTCTCTTCGTGGAGCACGGCACGCAGCGACTCTTTGTGATCAGTCCGCAGGTAGTTTGCCAGGTTCGAGATCTCCTGGTAGACCTTACCTGCGTAATCTAATGCTTCGGCTGTCGTGGGAATCTCGCCTTTGTGGAGCGCCGCGTTCCGGGCAGCAGCCAGTTTCTTGTCGAACTCGTACGGCTTTCCGGTCGCAGCAAGATAGAGAAACAAGAAAGCGCCGAATTGCCGCTCAGACTGCGAGGCCACCTCCTTCCACGAAGCCTCGAAGTTGCCTGGATCAACACGGCTGGACCGGGCGAAGACACGGATCGCAAGCTCGAAAAGTCGCTCGCGCGACGCAGCCAGGCATGCGACAGCTTGAAGCGTCTGATCATGGACCAATGCGTCTGCAGCAGCGGTCAGCAGCGTTTCGAACTTTGGGTTCTGGACGATGGAGAATGCTTCGTGGCCGTGCGGGCACGTGGCTTCGACCGTGTGTCCATCGTAGTAGTCGCCTACGAACAGGTACGGTTGGACGCTGCCCGACTTGGTGCACTCAACGCACTGCAATAACGATTTCATCCAGGAACCTACCTCGTAGCAGAACTTATCGACACTAATTTGGGTGATCGAATCGCGTGAGTGTGCTTAGTCCTGTACACCGGCGCGGCCATCTCGATCAGCTCGTCCGCGTCGGCTCGGTCGGCATGATGATGCCATACCATTGCTTGGGCTTCCCCCAAGAGTCTGCTTCTGGCCGGTAGCGGACATCCCAGCCCGAGCAGCGGTGCCAGCAGTGCTAAAGTCCGCTCTCGACCCGAAGCGGACATCTTTGGCAGAAGGTCTGCGTTACCGGTAAGCAGCTTGGAAAAAAGGAAGGGTAATGCAACTTGTCATGTCTCGCGTCATCATCTACGTCCGTGACGTAAGCCGGCTGAAGAACTTCTATCAGACTCACCTTGCCCTGGATGCGTCCGAGGAGATCAAAGACGAGTGGGCGGTGTTGAAAGCAGGTCCGGTGGAACTCGCTCTGCATCGCGTAGGGAAGCCCTACCGCGAACAACCAGTGCACGAGTCGATACAGTCGAATAGCAAGATTGTCTTTTCGCTGGCTTCGGGACTAATTGAGCTGCGCGAGAGAATGGTTTCAGCAGGTGTGCCCATGCGCCAGGTCAAGCGTTACGAAGGCTTTCCCTATTTGATGTGCGACGGCACAGATCCCGAAGGCAATGTGTTTCAGCTTTTGCAGCCAGATTGGCACGTTGACACGGTCCGCTCTCGACCCGAAGCGGACATTTGGGGTTAGGCCCCAGCCACTGATTGATTGGAGTGGCGGCCAGCAAGGAAAGAGTTCTTCGCGAGTATCGGAAGCGATCGTTCGGAGCTAATCGTCAGGTCGCCATCTTCATCAGGACCCAATGTCACGCGCTTGGCCGAATCTGGGCGGTTCACGGGAAGGCGGCGGCATAGTAGCTCGGCCAAGGCCGCATCCTCGACCGCGCACACAATCTGACGTCCCTCTGAGACCAGCTGCGCAGCGAGTTCGGCGAGATGGACAGTCCGGAAGTCGTCGACGTGCTGTACGGGATCATCCAGCATAACCGTGCGCCATCTGCTCCATGCCAGCGAGAGGTTGACCGAAAGCAGGAAGGCAAGGCCAGTGGCGCGCCGCTGACCGCTGGAGAACAGGAACTGGGGATTGAGTTCGTCGCCTACCTTCAGTTTCAGGAATTTGCGGACGTCGCCCCGGATCGAATACTCGATATCGCGCCAAACAGGATGGGGGCGCAAGCGGCGATACAGTTCCGACATCAATGGCAGAACTCGATCGAGGCGGCGATCGAGGGTTTCGCCGGCGGCGCGTCTTGCCGCATCGTGCAACGCCTGGGCCGTGGCCTCCGCTTTTCTGGCGCGACCAGCGCGCTCCTGTGCCGCAGCAAGACGCTCCTTGGCGCGGGATTCTTCCTGTTTGGCGCGTTCGAGTTCAGAGTTCAGTCGAAGAGTTTCGAGGATGCGCATATCGCGTTGCGCCGCATCCAGTTCCTGACGAAGCTGAGCCGAGAGCGCGTTGATTTGCTCCAGGTCTGTAGATCACCAGAGTCCCGCGTCTGTCTCAGGGCGTCGAATTCCTGGATCGCCGCTTTGGCGGAGACAAAAGTTGCCTCTGCGTTCGCGAGCTGCTGGCGGGCCGCGGCAAGGCGAGCATCGGCGGCGCGTGCGGCCTGCTCTTGCTGCGCTTCTTCTGCGGCCTTCAGGTCCAGCGTCTTGGCAAGATCCTCAGCCACGGCGATTCCGGCCAAATAATGATCGTGGGCCTGGCCTAACTGACACAGAGGGCAATGTCCATCCCGCAATCCCAAGCTGCGGCCGAGACTGGCCAAAGCGATCAAATCCCGCGCCTGCTTAGCGAGTTCAGTCGAGGAAGAAACCTCATCGCCCTTACGCAATGCGTCGACCGTCTTGGTTGCGGCCGCGACTTCGGACGAAGCTACTTCACGATTTCTGGCCAACTCGGGCATTCGCTGCCGTTCCCGTTCTACGGCTTCCCAGTTGGAAGCCAACCTCTGGAGTGACGCAATCTCTTCCCCGGTTCGCGCAATCCATTCTCGCACCGGTCCGGCGAGTTGGTCCGGTGCGGCTTCCGAGCGAGTCAGTACGCGCAGACGCGCGACGGCATCGGTGATGACGTTGTCTGCTAACAGCTCCGCGCGGGCCTCATCGATACGCCGAGTCGAAGCCGTCAGGTCACTGTTGAGTGCGGCGACTTCCTGCTGTGCCATCTGGGACCGCTTCTTGGTCGCGGCCAGCAACTGTGCGCCTCTGCTCACCCAGCTATCGGAATCATTTACACCGAGGCCATCACGAAGCAGTGCATATCTTTCCGTTTCCTTGAGATCGAGGCTTAACCCGGCGATATGCTCGTCGCGAATGATGGATGTGTAACAAAGCTGGGAAAGCGGGTCGCGTGGCGCCAAGTCGATGTCGCATAGCCTAGCCGCTAGCTTTATAAGGATAGAATCATCCGGTGGCTGAAACTCGGTACGACGAATGGAAATTACGCCATCTTGATCCCTGAAGCCCGCCTCGACGTACCTATCTGCGGGGGCGGAGCCTCTCCCGGTCCACCAGATGTAATCGGCGACGGTTTCTCCGTCGGCCTTGGCATCCTTGTACTTGCTCAGATGTCCGGTCAGCGCGTACTCGATGGCGTCGAAAATAGTGCTTTTTCCAACGCCGTTTCGGCCATCGAGTATCGTGAAATCGTCGGCGAAGTCGATTCGCACTCTTTTCGATAGCCACGGAAGCCGCATAGATCGACGTGGGCGAGCTTCATGGGGATTCCTCCAGCACCTGAAGAACGACGGATTCTTCCGCACCGGAAAGAAATGCATCAACGGCTCGCAAGGGAAGTTCGGTAGCGCGTTCGCGGATTTCATTCTTCATGTCGACTGCTTCGAGACGAGGGGCGCTTTGCAGCGGACGAAGCGGAAGAAGTGCGGCACCTAGGTCCTCCAGGTCCCGTATCCCGGCTCGGGCGATCTTTCTGGTTCCGCTAAGGTTTTCTTCGATGGCCCCTAACGATACGATCCGCGCATAGTCAGCGGGCTCGGTGGTCAGCAACACGAGGTAGGCATTCCATGCCTTGACGCCTGACTTGCGGAGCCCGAACTGGTAGGCCGTGATAGCATGGTCGGAATCCGCCGCCCAACCCTTCATCAGCTCCGCAGCAGTGTCATAGGCGAACAGGAAACCCAAGACAGTATCTCCTTCGAAGACAAGCGCCTGCCGTTGACCGATGGTGACCTGCTCGGTCGTGTAGCCCGCTTCGCTGAGAAGCTCACTACTGGAGTGGAGAATTTCACTCATAGTCCCAGTTCCTCAATGGCCTGCTGTCTTGTCAGCCAGCGGCCCGCCGTACCTCGGGTGATGGTAGGCGCGGTTCCCGCTCTGACGATGTTCGAGGGCAGGGAGTCCGCTTCAGCGCCAATTGCAATGGTGATATCCGGCGAGATCGAGGGAGCTGTCTCCCTGGCATACGCATCCTCGACTCTATGGAGTGGTTGGTTGGGCGTGCGCAGTGCCCTGATCCGTTTCTGGTTCAGGAGCCAATAGTGACCATCCGAAGCAGCGCCGGATGCGCGAAGTTGAAGGACAGTCAGGCCGACGTTGCATTCGTTCGGAGCTACACGTAGGCCAGCCGGCTGGTTCGGAGTGCATCCTTCCAAGTCGCGGCGCATGCGCCACAACGCATCATTGTCGATATCCGGCGGTTCCGTCATTGCCTGCGTCGCCGCGTTTCCTGTGAGATGCTGATATTCCTGGGTTCCGCAGCTGAGGACTTGCCGCAGAAATACCCTTGAGAAAGCCCTTCGGAGCGCGGCCAAGAAATCATCGCCGGAGGCTTGGACGTGCCAGAAGCCATTCTGGACGGCCTCGCCTATCGCATAAAGCCCAGGAGCCTTGGCTTGGAAAGCCGCGCCGTCTGCAAGATCGACCACAATGACCTTGGATGGCCGGACCTGATCCAGCACCGTCTCAAGAACCTGATTGAGATAGTCCCAGTCAGTCCAGTAGCCGACGATCAGGAGATCCCTGTCCAACAGGCGATTGGACAACCAATGGGCGCTGGAAGCGATGCGGGCATCGACAGGAGGCGCGTTGATCTGGCCTGGTGCCCAGACCATATGGTCATGATCTTTCTGGCGGCATCCATGGATCTTGAGCAATGGAGAAGTGTCTGGCGGGAGCGCGGCTACCTGCGCTTGATCCAGTCCGGTCCCGATTTGCCCGTACAGGATTTGGCCGGCGGTTTCGATCAGGATGTCGACGTTTGTAGTAACGGCTGTCTGAATGCCCTGGACAAGTAAGAGATCTGCTACTGCATAGTGACCCTCGTTGGGAGGTGCCGCAAAAATGTTCTGGTCAATCAGAGTTCGGAAGTAAACCGATGCCAGTTCGTCCCGTTGGAAGAAAAACTCGGCCTGTTCTTCAATGGCCGTGGGCAACGGCGGCCGACTCGCGCCGTGCATAGCGTCGTATCTGCGCTTTGCTTCTGCTGCAATGGTGTAAGCGCTCGGTAGGCTGCTGGGCGCCGCCATCGACAGTCCTGCGCCCGCCAATAAGGTCAGCCGCTGGGCAAGCAGTGAATCCAGCGCTTTTTCGATGCCGAGATCAAAATCGATCTGTTGCATTTGTCGCGCTCCTTGAGCGTTATGTGCTCCCTGCGGACTGGAAGTACGTCTCGGCCTGTTCTGTAGCCATCATGTGAAACGTAGTCTCCAGGGAAATCATGCCGCAGCCGCAAGGCTATGCGCTAGCCCAATCACCGGTTCTGGCCCATTGCTGACATTGGCGAAGGGGCGGGGCACTCATGTTGTTGCTTGGATCTAGGCCTTGCACTGCGCAAGTGGCCTTCCGAACCCAGCTAAACAGGGTCGGTGGGGCTCTGCTTGCCGTGAGGCAAAGGTTGTACCCGTCGAATTAGGCAAAGGTTGTACCGCAGGCACAACCTTTGCCTATCCGCACACCAAAGTCCGAGGTGCGTGATCAGATCTCTCCTTCTTGTATACTACCCCCCAGTATCAGGCGGCCAGCCCACATGCCCCACACCCCTCAAGAAAAAAAGCGCGCCCTGGCCCGCGTCCGCCGCATCCGCGGCCAGTGCGACGGGCTCGAACGCGCGCTTGAAGCCGGCGCCGACTGCGGCCCGGTACTGCAACAGATCGCCGCCCTGCGCGGCGCAGTGAACGGCTTGATGTCCGAAGTCCTCGAGTCCCACATCCGCGAAGACTTCAGCCAGGCCGCGCAGTCCGACGCGCAGCGCGTCGAGCGCGTGCAGGAACTGCTCGGCCTGGTGCGCTCCTATCTGAAGTGACGTCCTTGAAGTGACGCGGCCCAGCGCCGACGTTTCCACCCCACCATTCCACGCATCACCGCAGGAGAAGTCCATGAAGTCCCGTGCCGCCGTCGCATTTGCTCCCGGCCAGCCGCTGCAGATCGTCGAGATCGACGTTGCCCCGCCCAAGGCCGGCGAAGTGCTGGTCAGGATTACCCACACCGGCGTCTGCCATACCGACGCCTTCACCCTGTCCGGTGACGACCCGGAGGGACTGTTCCCGGTCGTGCTGGGGCACGAAGGCGCCGGCGTGGTGGTCGAAGTGGGCGAGGGCGTCACCAGCGTCAAGCCCGGCGACCACGTGATCCCGCTGTACACCGCCGAATGCGGTGAGTGTCTGTTCTGCAAGTCCGGCAAGACCAACCTGTGCGTGGCCGTGCGCGCGACCCAGGGCAAGGGCGTGATGCCCGACGGCACCAGCCGCTTTTCCCACAACGGTGAGCCGATCTACCACTACATGGGCTGCTCGACCTTCAGCGAGTACACCGTCGTCGCGGAAGTTTCGCTGGCAAAGATCAACCCCGAGGCCAATCCGGAGCATGTGTGCCTGCTCGGCTGCGGCGTCACCACCGGCATTGGCGCCGTGCACAACACCGCCAAGGTGCAGGAGGGCGATTCGGTTGCCGTGTTCGGGCTGGGCGGTATCGGCTTGGCGGTGATCCAGGGCGCACGCCAGGCCAAGGCCGGGCGCGTCATTGCCATCGACACCAATCCGTCGAAGTTCGAGCTGGCGCGCGAGTTCGGCGCCACTGATTGCGTGAACCCCAAGGATCACGACAAGCCGATCCAGCAAGTGATCGTGGAGATGACCGGCTGGGGCGTGGACCACAGCTTCGAGTGCATCGGTAACGTCAACGTGATGCGCGCGGCGCTGGAGTGCGCGCACCGTGGCTGGGGCCAGTCGGTGATCATCGGCGTGGCCGGTGCCGGCCAGGAAATCTCGACCCGTCCGTTCCAGCTCGTCACCGGCCGCACCTGGAAGGGCACGGCGTTTGGCGGGGTCAAGGGGCGCTCGCAGCTGCCGGGCATGGTCGAGGACGCAATGAGGGGTGACATCGAACTGGCCCCCTTCGTCACCCACACCATGCCGCTGGACGAGATCAACAACGCCTTTGATCTGATGCACGAGGGCAAGTCGATCCGCTCCGTGGTGCACTACTGAGTCCGGACGCAGCGCAGGAGCGAGTCATGCAGAGAATCCACCAGTACGCCTGCTTCGGTGGCCGCCAGGAAGTCTGGCAGCACGCCTCGTCCACGCTCGGCTGCGACATGCGCGTTGGCGTGTACCTGCCGCCGCAAGCCGCGGTGGCGGGCGCGCGCTTGCCAGTGCTGTACTGGCTGTCCGGCCTGACCTGCACCGAGCAGAACTTCATCACCAAGGCGGGCGCGCAACGCTACGCCGCCGAACACGGGCTGATCCTGGTCGCGCCGGATACCAGCCCGCGTGGCGAGGCGGTGGCCGATGCGGAAGGCTACGACCTTGGGCAGGGCGCGGGTTTCTACGTCAATGCCACCGAGCAGCCCTGGGCCACGCACTACCGGATGTACGACTACATCGTCGAGGAACTGCCGGCGCTGATTGAAGCGCAGTTCCCGGCCAACGACATGCGCGGCATCAGCGGGCATTCGATGGGCGGCCACGGCGCGCTGGTCATCGGCCTGCGCAACCCCTCGCGCTACCGCAGCATCTCGGCGTTCGCGCCGATCGTGGCGCCAGCGCGAGTGCCGTGGGGCGAGAAGGCTTTCACCGCCTACCTCGGCGCGGACCGCGATGCCTGGCAGGACTACGACGCCACCACCCTGATCGCCACCGCGTGCGCGCGCACGCCCTTGCTGGTGGATCAGGGTGCGGCGGACGAGTTCCTCGACTCCCAGCTACGCCCGCAGTTGCTGCAGGCGGCGGCCGAAGCCGCGGGCCATCCGCTGACCTTGCGCCTGCAGCCGGGCTACGACCACAGCTACTACTTCATCGCCAGCTTCATTGGCGAGCACGTGGCGTGGCATGCAAAGGCGCTGGCCTAGCGAACGTTGCGCAGCTCCCAATGCCTGCCGGCCAGCACATGCATGCGGTGCTTGAGGATGTCGCCGGGAATATTAGTATTGGCGACCAAGTTGATGCGGAGATCGTTCTGCTGGCCGGTCACGCTGGCGGCGGGATCGGTGATGCCCATGCTCGGGTCGACTTCATCCGGATCCGGCTGCAGCGCCAGCCAGCGCTGGAACCAGGCCGGGTCGGCCAGGGCGGCGCGCAGCTGCTCGGCAAACGCATCGGCCCCGTGCGCGCTGAAACTCACGCTCGGTTCGCTGCCGCGGGCCAGGGCGGGATCGGGAAGGCTGATCGAATAACTCACGGACATGCAGGTTTCCTCGTTGGACGGCCTAGCCTAGCGTCGCCGCGCGCGTGGGCGGCGTGACGGTTCGGCATCAGGCGCTGAACGTGTGCGGCGCGGCGGCAAAGCCTACAGCCACGGCGCCCTTGCCGACATTGACCATGCCGGTCAGGCTCATCACGCTCTCGAACATTTCCACGTTCTTCTCCTCGCAGGCGGCCTTGAGTCCGGCGTAGCCGGGCAGGGCGCGCAGCTCGGCCAGCTCGCCGCCGTAGCCCAGGCACAGGGTCGGCGTCATCAGGCCCTCGCGCACCTTGCGCGCGGAAAACTCGAACAGCTTCTGCACCGAAGGCTCGAAGCCCTTGAGCTTGGCCACCGGTTCGGTCGCGCCGCGGTAGGCGCGCAGCACCGGCTTGATGTCCAGGGCACTGCCCAGCGCCGCGCTGATCAGGCCGACACTGCGGTCGCCCTTGGCGCGCGCACGGTTGCGCAGGTAGTACAGATCGCGCGGGATCATGTAGCCGTAGGTGTTCTCGGCCAGCTGCTCCAGCCGCGCGCGAATCTGCGCCACGTTGGCGCCTTCCTCGCGCATGCGCACTGCTTCCACGGCGGTAATGCCCTGGCCAGCGAACAGGTTGAGCGTGTCGATGACGCGCAGGGCGAACGGCGAATTGTGTCCGGCCGCCTGCCGCACCGGCTTGTAGTCGTTGAGGATGGCGAAGCTGGCCTGCATCGCGTTGTCGTGGATCTGGCTGCGCAGCTTGGAAATGGTCAGGCAGAAGACGTGGTCGTAGTCGATGACCAGCCGGTCCAGGAACAGGTCGCGGATCTGGTTGACCGAGAACGGCGTGGTCTCGGCCTCATGCCCGCGCTCGGCCACATGGGCCTGCAGGAAGCTCAGCGTGGCCTCCTCGTCGCGGTGGTCGGCCAGTATCGCCTCGCCGATCCGGACGCTGATCGGCAGCAGGACGATATTGTGTTGCTGGATGTATTCCACGGGCAGATCGCAAGCCGAGTCCACCACGATACCGATACGCATTGCCCCCTCCGGCTGTTGCGTGGGTTGGTTTCAAGGTGTGAAAGCTATCCCAAAACGGGGCGATTGGGTAAGCCGGGGAACTCCTGACGGGGCCGTCAGCGTTGGCGCCGGATGCCTATCGGCAGATCGGCAAGGCGCCCGGCCTCGCCCCGTTGCAACCAGTCCGGGTCGGCCAGCACGGTTTCCATCAGGCCGTGCGCGTCGTTGCCCCAGAATAGTTCTCCGCCAATTTCCAGGGTCGGCACGCCGAAAACACCGGCCGCCAGGGCCTGCGCGGTATTGCTCCGCAAGCTCTCCTTGACCGCCAGGTCGGCCATCGCCGCCTCGGCTTCCAGGCCAAGGGCATGGGCCAGCGGCTGCAAGGCCTGGGCGGTGTCGCCGGCCAGGCCGTCGCGCCACAGCCAGTCGAAGATGGCATCGATGGCGTGCACCGTGGTCCCCGCCGCGATGCACAGGCGCAGGGCGGGCAGGGGATTGAACGGATGGGTCGGCGGGAAGCGCAGCGGCACGCCTTCGTGCTCGGCCTGCCACTGCACCTTGCGGTAGGTGAAAAGCCGTTTGCCGTCGATCTCGGCAGGGCCACGTATGCCGAGCTGGTCGAGCACGGCCCCGAACAGGATCGGCACCGGCACGATCTCGCGCGCCTGCGGCAGCCGGCGCAGCTTCTGCCAGTGCAGGTAGGAGAACGGCGAGACGAAGTCGAAGTACCAGTGCGGAGCGGCCATCATGATTCCTCTCGGGGCGGCGCGCAGGGTGAGGTCCTGCTGGCGGGCCGTGATGGCGCTGCCGCGCGAGGGAGTCTAACAAGTCGTTCCGCGCTGCGTGGAAGGAGGGCGGCGACTTTGCGGCCGCCGCCCTCATGCTCACCAGCGCCAGCCGGCCGATACGGAGAATCCAAAGTCCCTTTGCGAGTTGGTACTGGCCTGCACCTTGTACAGATGGCGACCGCTGTCGGTAACGCCCGATAGGCCCACGGCCATGCTGTACTGACCCTCAAAGCCGCCCAGGCCCATCGACATCAGGTTCTCCCCGGGCTCGTGGGCCTGCAACAGACCAGCCATGGCGATGGCCGAGGCCGTGCCGGCGCGGCTTTCGCGGCGTACATCCCACACATCGTTGGCGACGGCCTGGATGCGCTGATCGGTGTACGCGCGCGACTGGCCGACTGCATCGGCCATGCCGGATTGCAACTGGCGCACGTTCACCGCATCCATCGGCGCCACGCCGTTACTGACATTGCGCACCGTGGTGCCGCTGCCATTCGGCCCGCCCAGGGTCAGGCTGCCCATGTCCGGTGCCGCGCCCGGCGAGGGCCGGTCGTACTGCACGCTGCCTGCCTGTGCGTTGCGCAGCTGGCTGACATTGACCGCGTCGGCGTCGTCGGTACCCGCGGCCACGTTGCTGATGCTGCGTTCGTTGCCAGCGTTGCCCACTGACACGCTGTTGGCGCGAGTGGCTACCGAGCCGGCACCCAGCGCCACACTGTTGTCGGCGCTGGCCTGCGCGCCATTGCCGATCGCCACGCTGGCCGCGCCGCTCGCGCTGGACTGCGGACCCACGGCCACGGCCTCCGCACCGGTCGCGCTGGCGGCCACACCACTCGACTTGACGCTCAGGTACTTCACCCCGCCTCCCTTGGCCAGGTCCTGGATCGCCGCGGCGTTGTTGCTGACCCGGCTGTCGATGTTGGTGAGCGCATCGCCGACGTTGTTGACCGTGCCGCCGCCCACGGCATAGCTCGGGCCGGTGATCGAGCCATCCGCATTGACCCGGGCGCCACCGCCGAGGCCGTCCACCGTGCCCTTGAGCTGCGCGACATTGACGCTGTCGTTGTCGGCCGCGCCGCGGGCGACGCCGCCCAGCGTGCGATCGCCCTGGCTGCCGCTGAAGTCCACGCGCTTGCCATCGCTGGCCTTGGCCACGGTGATCTCGCGGGTGGTGGCGTCCTGCTGCACCAGACCGATGCTGCCATTGTTGATCTGATCGCCGAGCTGGCCGAGGGCGTCGCCGACGTTGCTGAGGGTCTTGTTGTTGATGACGTAGGTCGGCCCGGTCACGCTGCCGTCCGGGTTGATCCGCGCGCCACCGCCGAGACCGTCCACCGCGCCCCTGAGTTGAGAGACATTGACCGCATCATTGTTGGCCATGCCATTGGCGACGCCGCTGAGTATGCGCGCGCCGAGCGCGCCGCTGAAATTTATCCGCGTGCCATCCGTGTTGGTGGCCACGTAGATTTCGCGGTTGCTGGGGTCCTGCTGCACCAGGCCGATGCTGCCGTTGCTGATCTGGTCACCGAGCTGGGTGATGCGGGTGTTGTTGGTGGTCACGCGGCCGTCGATGTTGGTCAGTGCATCGCCGACGTTGTTCACGGTGCTTCCGCCAACGCTGTAGCTCGGCGCGGCGAGGGTGCCGTCGGGGTTGACCTGCGAGCCACCGCCCAAGGCTTCGGCAGCCGACTTGCTGGTGGCGTAGAGCTGGGAGCCGTTGATGGCTTCGGTCGAGGCGGCATTGATTGCGCCATTGCCCACGCCGGTGAGGCTGCGCGCGCCTTCGGTCCCGGTGAAGTCCACCTGCTTGCCGTTCGTGTCCTTCGCCACGGTGATCGTCTTCGTGGCCGCATCCTGCTGCACCAGACCGATGCTGCCGTTGCTGATCTGGTCGCCCAGATTGGTGACTCGTCCATCGACCTCGGTCAGTGCGTCGCCGACGTTGGTCACGGGCTTGTTGTTCACCATGTATGTCGGCCCGGTCACGCTTCCATCCGGGTTGAGCTTGGCCCCGCCGCCCAGGCCATCCACCGCACCCTTGAGCTGGGAGACGTTGACCCCGTCGTTGTCGGCCGTGCCGCTGGCCACGCCACTGAGCAGGCGATCGCCGGCTGCCCCTGCCAAGCTCACGCGGCCGCCATCGGTGGCCTTGGCGATGGTGATATCGCGGCTGGTGGCATCCTGCTGCACCAGGCCAATGCTGCCATTGCTGATGTTGTCACCCAGCTGGGTGATCGCCGTGGCGTTGTTGGTGATGCGGCCATCCACGTTGCTGATGGCGTCGCCGACATTGTTCACCGTGGTTCCGCCCACGCTGTAGCTGGGTCCGGCGAGGGTGCCGTCGGGGTTGACCTGCGAACCACCGCCCAGCGCATCGGCGGCCGATTTGGTGGTGGCGTGGAGCTGTGAGCCGTTGATCGCCTCGGCCGAAGTCGCACTCACTGCGCCGTTCGCAACGCCTGCAAGCACACGCGCGCCTTCAGTGCCGTTGAAATCCACCTGCTTGCCGTCCGTGTCTTTCGCTACGGTGATGTTCCTCGTGGTCGCGTCCTGCTGCACCAGGCCAATGCTGCCAGTGCCGATCTGATCGCCGAGATTCGTAACGCGCCCATCGACCTCGGTGAGCGCATCGCCCACATTGGTCACCGGCTT
The DNA here is from genome assembly GCA_035629025.1 of Stenotrophomonas sp. GTDB lineage: Bacteria > Pseudomonadota > Gammaproteobacteria > Xanthomonadales > Xanthomonadaceae > Stenotrophomonas_A. Next base: position 118,681 of record DASPIU010000061.1, on the reverse strand, counting down.
GTTGTTCACGGTGTAGGTCGGCCCGTTCACGCTCCCATCCGGGTTGACCTTGGCCCCGCCGCCCAGGCCATCCACCGCACTCTTGAGCTGGGAGAGGTTGACTCCGTCGTTGTCAGCTCTGCCTTTCGCGACGCCACTGAGCAGGCGATCGCCGGCCGACCCGGTGAAGTTCACGCGTCCGCCATCGGTTGCCTTGGCCACATTGATGTCGCGGTTGCTCATGTCCTGCTGCACCAGCCCCAATCCGCCACTGCTGATCTGGTCGCCGAGCTGGGTGATGCGGGTGCTGTTGCTGGACAGGCGGCCGTCGATGCTGGTCAACGCATCGCCCACGTTGTTCACGGTCTTGTTGTCGACCTTGTAGCTGGGGCCGGCGAGCGTGCCGTCCGGCCTGAGCTGCGCGCCGCCGCCCAGCGCATTGGCCACCGACTGGTTGGTGCCATGCAGCTGCGAACCGTTGACCGCTTCAGTCGAAGTGGCGCTGAGCGTGCCCTTGGCCACATCCGTGAGTACGCGCGCACCTTGCAGGCCGCTGAAACTTACCTGTGCGCCGCTGGTTTCCCTGGCAACCGTGATGTTGCCGGTGGCTGCATCCTGCCGGACCAGGCCAATGCTGCCGCGATTGATCTGGTCGCCCATGTTGGTGACCCGTCCATCGACCGCGGTCAGTGCATCACCCACATTGTTCAGCGCCTTGCCGTTGATGGTGTAGCGCGGGGCGCTGAGTTCGCCGTCCGTGCCATCCTGGTTGATCTGCGAGCCTCCGCCCAGCGCCTTGGCCACAGACGCGGCGCTGTTGTACAACTGGCTGCCGTTGACCGCCTGGACCGAGGCGGAACTCACCTCGCCCTTGGCCACACCAGTCAAGGTGCGGTTGGCCTGCGTGCCGCCGAAGTTGACCTGCGTGCCATCCTGTTCCCTGCCCACGGTGATGACCCTGCTGACAGGGTTCTGCTGTACCAGCCCCAGGGTGCCGGCGTTGATTCCGTTGCTCAGGTTGGTGACGCGCCCATCCACCACGGTCAGCGCGTCGCCGACGTTGGTCGAGGTCTTGCCGCCGACGCTGTAGGTCGGGCCAGTGACGCTGCCATCCGCGTTGACCTTGGCGCCGCCACCGAGCGCGTTCACCGCCGGCTTGAGCTGGGACAGGTTGACCGCATCCGAATCGGCCGTGCCCTCGGCGACGTTGATGATCTGGCGCCGGCGGTCGCCTGAGCCCACCGAGACGGCGTTGCCACGATCGGCCACCGAATTGCTGCCGAGCGCTACCGCACCCTCCTTGCTGGCAGTCGCGTTCTGCCCCAGCGCCAGTGATGACGCACCCGATGCCGTGGTGGCGCGGCCCAGCGCCGTCGCGCCGCGGGCCGTCGCCTGGGAAACATCGCCCAGCGCGACGGACCACTCGGCATTGGCCACCGACGAGGGACCAATGGCCACGGAACTGACGCCGGTGGCGCGCGCATCCGGGCCGGTAGACATCGCACGGAAGTACTTGATGCCGCCGCCGCTGTTGATGGCTTGCACGCTGCCATCGAGGTTGTTCAGTGCATCGCCGACGTTGTTTGCGGTCTTTCCGGCGACGGTATAAGTCGGCCCGGTCACGCTGCCATCGGCATTGACCTTGGCGCCGCCGCCGAGGCTGTTCACCACGGGCCTGAGCTGGGACAGGTTCACGGCGTCGGTGTCGGCTGTGCCCTTGGCCAGGTTGATGATCTGGCGCTTCGTGCTGGTCGAACCTATCGAAACGGCGTTACCACGATCCGCCACCGAGTTGCTGCCCAGCGCGACCGCGCCGGCGACCCGCGCCTCGGCGCTCCTGCCGATGGCCACGGCGTCGTTGGCCTGCGAGGTAGCCTGCCCGCCCAGGGCGATGGCGTTGTCGTTGAGTGCCCATGCGCCACGCTGCGCATTGGCGCCGATGGCGAGGGAGCCGGCGCCCCTGGCGGTGGGGGAGTCCGCAACCGATAGCACCCGGGTGCCATCAGCCGCGGCCGAGCCAATGGACACTGCGCCCAGTCCCGATGCCTGGCTGCCGAAGCCGATGGCTGTCGAGCCCACGCCCTGCGCGTAGGCATCAATGCCGAAGGCTGATGCCCACTTGGAAGCCGTTGAGCCGAAACCGGTGACGGTGGCACCGGAACCTCCGGCCTTGGCGAAGGCACCGTATATCGTCACCCCGTCCTGCCCGGCACCATCGGCCTCGCAACCGGCGACGATGGAATAGGTGCCTGAGCCGTCCCTGGGCCCGGAAATCGTACCGAGCTTGGTGGTCCTGCCCGGCGTAAGCGTCTCGCCGGTACGGCATTCCCCCGAGTTGATCACTCCGGCACTGGCCTGCTCGGCTGGGCCAGCAAAGAGCAGCACGCCAAACAACGGCAAGGTCGCCAGACCGAAGATGTTCGCGTTCCTTGCGGCGTGTAACAGCTTCGTGACGCGCGTCGTCTGTCCTGCGCGTGAGTGGCTCGGAGCCAGTTCGGAAGCGACGACAAGAGCACCACGCTCGCGGTTCCACAACAGCCGATAGATTCTGTTCACAACTGCCACCTCCTGCGAAAGAGGCGGCATGATCTTCGTCGCGTCCACAACGAGCGACGGAGTGTGTGACAAATCTACTGTTTCGTTCGGATCATCTGATCAGATATTTCTAACTGATGATTGACGTAAGCAGATCGCGTGTCGGATTGTCACCGTAACGCTACATTCTGTGCCTTGCGCCTGGAAGGCTCCCCACCAGGTCCAGTGTGCTTGCGCAAGAATTCTGGGCAAAGCGCAATGACCTGGCCTGGTTGGGAGCGCTCGCCTGCGAGCGCGTCGTAGGGCCGTACCACGCGCTGCGAGTTCTCAACTATTGGCGCGGATCGGCAGGCTCAGCGCGTATACGCCCGCGGCAGCGCCGTTGGCGTGCGCAGATAGCGATCGCGCAACTCGGTCTGGCGTGAACGCATTGGCATGTTGCGTCCGTCCAGCCATACCTGCTCGGCGTAGTGCGCCACGTCGAGCGGATCGCCTTCCCACAGCACCAGATCGGCGCGCTTGCCCACTGCAATACTGCCGACCTGCGCGGATACGCCGAAGATCTCCGCGGGTACGCGGGTCATGCCCGCCAGGCCCGCTTCCCAAGGCAGGCCATGTGCGACCGCATTGCCGGCCAGCTGTCGCAGCTTGCGCGCGTTGTGCGAGGGGTCACTGGACTGCACGAAGCTCACCGGCACACCTGCGGCATGCAGGCGCGCGGCGTTGTCCAACGTCGCGCCGACCTGGTCGAAGTTGCCCGGCAAGTCCGCCAGCGCATCCACCAGCACGGGTACCTGCGCCTGCGCCAGCAGCGGCGCGACCTTCCACGCTTCGCTGCCACCGGCAACGGCGATGCGCACGTTCACACGTTGTGCCCAGCGCAGCAGCTGGCGGATGTCAGTGGCGCGCTCGACCTGCACCACGATGCGGCCATTGCCGGCCAGGTAGCGGGCCAGCACGGCGCGGCCGGCCGGCGTCAGCAAGGCGTGCGGTGAATCCAGCGGCACACGGTTGCGGGCTTCGTCCACCAGCTGATCCAGCAGCATCCATTGCGCGGCACGCGAATTGCCAGTCAGTTCCGATGCGGCCGCGCCGATGCGCACGAACAACGCGCGCGGGCCGATCGGGTCGGCGCTGCCGTCCAGGCGCACCACGCCGCCCTGGCCGGCGATGAAGGCACCGCTGGTGGTCGCGGCCAACGCGGTGAAGCCAATGCCTTCCACGCGCGCCACCGGCACCAGCACCGAATCCGGGTTGTAGGCCAGGGTCACGTCGAATTCCGGACGCATCGGCTGGTCCTTCAGTTTCACGCCGCTGTCGACGGTTTCCTCCTCGCCGGACACCTCCTCGATACCGATCTCGGTGATGCCGCCAAACAAGGCGGGTGTCAGCGGCCGGCCGCGGGCTTCGACCACCGCCACCCCGGCCGGCGCGGGCAGGCCGGTGCCGACCGCGCGGATCAGCCCGCCACGCACCAGCACGTCGCCGTGCTGCAACGTGCCCTGGGCGGTGGCGGTATGCACGGTGGCATCGCGAATGAGCAGGTCTTGCGCGGACAGGGGGGCGGTCGCGAGCAGCGCCGACAAGGCCAGCAAGGCAGGGCGCAGGCGGCTCACGGCGCCACCTCCTGGCCGAGCATGAAGTCCGAGGTCGGCTGCAAGCGCCGCTGGTTGCGGTCGTAGACTTCCGCGCCGTCCACGTACACCTGTTCGGCCAGTGCGTAGGAACTGAAGGGGCTGCCGTTCCACACCACCACGTCCCCCATCTTGCCCGCCTCCAATGTGCCGGTCTGCTTGTCGATGCCCAGTGCCTTGGCCGCATTGGCGGTCAGCCAGACGATGGCGTGCTCGGGCGCGATGTCGATGCCGGCGCGGCGCGCGCTGGCCATTGCCTTGGCCGCTTCCTGGTTGAGGCGCTGGATGCCTTCTTCCGAATCCGAATGCACGATGGCGCAACTGTTGGGTGCGCGGTCCACCAGGGCGATGTTTTCCTGGATGCCGTCGAAGGCTTCCATCTTGAAGCCCCACCAGTCGGCCCACATGCCTGCGCAGACGTTCTCCGCGGCCAGGCGGTCGGCGATCTTGTAGGCTTCCACCGCGTGGTGGAAGGCGGTGACGTGGAAGCCGAACTCCTTGGACAGGTCCAGCATTGTCGCCATCTCGTCGGCGCGGTAGCAATGGATGTGCACGCGGATGTCGCCATTGATCGCGCCAGCCAGCGTGTCGAGCTTCAGGTCGCGCTTGCCGCCGCTGTCGCCGCCGCTGTCTTCGTCGCCGCCCCGGCTCCACCAGCGCTTCTTAGGCGCTGTTTTCTTCGGCGCGTTCTTTTGCAGGTATTCGGCAGCGTCGATGAAGGCTGCGCGGTAACCGGCGACGTTGCCCATGCGTGTCCCAGGGCCGCCCTTCTCGCCGTATACGCGCTTGGGATTCTCGCCGCAGGCCATCTTCAGGCCCCACGGCGCGCCGGGAAACTTCATCGCCTGGTAGGTGGTGGCAGGCACATTCTTCAAGGTCACGCCACGGCCGCCGATCAGGTTGGCCGACCCTGGGAGTACCTGCAGCGAGGTGATGCCGCCGGCCAGCGCGGTGAGAAAACCTGGGTCCTGCGGCCAGATCGAGTGCTCGGCCCACACATTCGGCGTCACCGGCGCGGTCATCTCGTTGCCATCGCTGTGGGCCTTCACCCCCGGGCTGGGATATACGCCCAGGTGCGAGTGGATGTCGATGATGCCCGGGGTCACCCACTTGCCGCGCGCATCCACGCGCACGGCACTGGCGGGCGCAGAGAGCGCGCGGCCCACCGCCTGCACGCGGCCGTCGGCGAGCAGCACGGCGGCATCGTCCAGGCGCTGGCCGGTGCCGGTCAGCACCGTGGCATGTTCGATCAGCACTGGCGCCGACGCGATCGGGCGGTATGTGCTCGGATACGGGTCATCGACAAAGCGCGGCGCCGCGGCCGCGGTGCCCGACAGCAACATGCCGGTGAAGCCGGCAAGCAGGAGATGGCGCATCAGGGTGTCCCGGGTGCAGGAAAGCAGCCCGCACGCTAGTTCAGGGCTGCGGCGTTTGCCAAGTCCCGCAAGGCAGGGTCATGTGCGCGTACTTGCCGCCATCAGTGGCATGCTGGCGGTCCGCCACCGACGGAGAACCGATATGGCCCGCACGCAGACCGCGCGGCAGATCGCCGAAGTCCTCGAATTCTGGAAGAGCGCCGGGCCGGAGCGCTGGTTCGGCCACAACGAGTCATTCGACGCCAACTTCCGCCAGCACTTCCTCGACCTGCACCATGCCGCGGCGCGCCGCGAGCTGGAGTCCTGGCTGGGCAGCGCCGACGGCGCCCTGGCGCTGCTGATCCTGCTCGACCAGTTCCCGCGCAACTGCTTCCGCGGCAGCGCCCACGCCTATGCCACCGACGGCCTGGCCCTGCGCTACGCCAAGCAGGCGGTGGCCGCCGGTTTTGACTACGACGTGGCGCCTTCGCTGCGGATGTTCTTCTACCTGCCATTCGAGCACAGCGAAGATCCTGCCGAGCAGGCGCGCTCGGTCGAACTGCACCGCGGCCTGCCCGAGCCGGAGGCCGACCAGTGGGCGTTGTTGCATCAGGACATCATCGCGCGGTTCGGGCGCTTTCCGCATCGCAACGCGGCGCTGGGGCGCGAGACCACGGCCGAGGAGCAGCGCTTCCTGGATGAGGGTGGGTTTGCGGGTTGAGCTGGCGGCGGGTCTGACGAAACGCGGCTGGCGCAGCGTCGCCGAGGTCCTTGGTAGCCGAGGTCCTTGTAGGAGGGGCTTCAGCCCCGACCGAACGGAGTCGTGATCTGCCAGATCACGGTCGCGGCTGAAGCCGCTCCTACAGGGCAGGCATCAGTGCAGCCATCAGCGCAACCATCAGGCCTCCCGGTATTGATGGGCTGCGCAAAAAAAAACGCCGCGAAAGCGGCGTTTCTTTCAGCGACCAGCCTGCCTCAATACTTCGGCACGCCGCCATCCACTTCGTCCGACCACGCATCAATGCCGCCGGTAACGTTGTAGACCTGGGTAAAGCCCGCCGCACGGAACTGCTCGGCCGCCTGCAGGCTGCGCCCGCCGCGATGGCAGAGGAAGGCCAGCGCGGTGTCCTTCGGCAGGGCTTCGAGCTCGGCACGGCCATTGCCGTCGAAGCTGCGGAACGGCACGCCCACGGCGGCAATGGCCCGCTCTTCCGGCGGGCGCACGTCCACCAGCAGCACGCTGCCGGCGGTGGCGCGATCAGCGGCTTCGCGTACCGCCAGCTCCTGCACCGGCTTGGGCGCGTTGGGGTTGTCGATGGCCAGGCCACGGCCGCGAATGTCGTCCACCCAGTCGATGGTGATGCCATCGGCACGGCGCGCGCTGGCCAGGTCGAACTGCACGCGCAGGCCATTGGACTCGGCGGCGATCGCATTGGCGTCGGTCGGCACCAGCTGGAAGTTCGGCTGGAACTGCGCATTGATCGCCAGCGACAGCGAGGCGCCCGGGGCATCGGCCAGCGCGCCCTTGAGCATTTCCACCGCGGCCGGGGTGATGGTGATCTTCGGCGGCGTGCGGTCCGGCGCCTGCAGGCCGAGCAGCCCGCTCAGTTCGCCGCTGTTGGCCAGCTGCTCGATGATGTCGCTGCCGCCGACCAGCTCGCCGTCGATGTACAGCTGCGGGATCGTCGGCCACTCGCCATAGGCCTTGATGCCTTCGCGGATTTCCTGGTCGGCCAGCACGTTGACGTGAGCGTAATCCACGCCCAGCCCGTCGAGCACGCCCACGGCCTTGGCCGAGAAGCCGCACTGCGGCATGCCGGGCTGGCCCTTCATGAACAAGACGACGCGGTTGGATTGGAGCAGCGATTCGATGCGCGAGCGCAGGGCGGGGTCGAGGGACATCGGTGACGGCCGGGGCATTGGGGCCGATCATTCTACCGGCGTGCGATCATGGCGGCATGACTGCGCCGGAAACACTGTATCGCGATGCCCCGCCACGCGCTGGCCGCCCTGGCTACGCCTGGGCCTGGGCGCTGGCGGCATCGCAATTGCTGGTGGTGCTGCTGTGGTGGCGCCATGGCTGGCAGTTCGGCCTGCCGGCCATGGTGCTCAGCCACGCCTATTTCATGGGCCAGGTGTTCCTGCCGCGCTCGCGCCTGTACGCGCCGGTGCTGCACCGCCGCCCCGGCGAAGGCGCCGCGGTGTGGCTGACGATCGACGACGGCCCCTCGCACGACACCCAGGCGATGCTCGATCTGCTCGACCGCCACGACGCCAAGGCCACCTTCTTCCTGGTCGGCGAACGCGCCGCGCAGCACCCCGAGCTGGTGCGCGAGATCCTGCGCCGCGGCCATGACCTGGGCAACCACAGCCACAGCCACCCGCAAGCCTGGTTCTGGGCGCTGGGGCCGAAGGCGATGGCGCGCGAGATCGGCCAGGCGCAGGCGACGCTGGCGGCCATCGCCGGGCAGCCGCCGCGCTGGTATCGCTCGGTGGTCGGCATGACCAATCCCTTCGTGGCCGCGCCGCTGCATGCGCATGGCCTGCGCCGCGTGGCCTGGAGCGCGCGCGGTTTCGACGGCGTGCATTGCGAGGTGGAGCAGACCGTGGCGCGCATTGCCCGCGATCTGGAGCCCGGCGCAATCGTGCTGCTGCACGAAGGCGCCGCGCATGGGCACAACCCGGCCATCCTGCGCGGGGTGCTGGAGGCGATGGAAGCGCGCGGCTTGCATGCCGTGCTGCCGGAACCGAACACCTAGCCGGCAGGCGCTCAACGGCGCCGCGCCACCACCAGCCAGTTGTTGAAGGGCGTAGCGCCATACAGCGGCGTGCAATGCCCGTGCAAACCCAGCGCGGCCAGTTGCGCGAGCAGCCCTTCGCGCGTGGGGTAGACGCGCGGCGCGCTGTGCATCCAGCCGCTGACGTGGCCGAGGCGGTCGGCCAGGCGGGTGAAACGGCCGCGCGGATGGTCGCCGGCCAGCGGCGTGCGGATCACCAGCGGCGCGTCGGCCGCCAGGCGCGCGGCGCTCTCGGCCAGCAGCGCCGACTGCGTGGTGGCCGGCAGGTACTGCAATACGTCGAGCAGGGTCACCGTGCCCTGGTGCGCGGGCAGCGTCCGGGCCAGGTCGGCGGTTGCGAACGCGACTTCGGGCAAGGCCGCGCGTGCGGCCGCTTGCGTGGCCCGTTCGATCTTGCCGGCGTCGATATCCACGCCCTGATAGCGCTGCCACTGCCCGTCGGCGCGCAACGCGTGCGCGAGCAGGCCCAGGCCGCAGCCCAGGTCGAGAATCGGCCAGGGCGAGTCAGCCAGTACAGCGAGCACGCCCGGATACAGCGGGTCAGTGCGCAGCTTGGCCTGCACATAGTGGTAGTCGTAGCGGTTGCCCCAGCGCTGCGCCGGCAGGAAGGCGCGGGCGATGGCGCGCGCATGCTCGCGCGGCATGCCTTGTGCGGGGGTGGAAGTGGTCGCGGCGTCCATGCGCGGAAGGCTCAGGCGGCCAGGGCGCGTCGCGCCGGCGGCAATGCCTGCCGTGCCCAGTGCGCGTACATCAGGCCGGAGGGGTGCAGGCCGTCGTCGGCCAGCATCGCCGGGTCGTGGGCCTGGCTGCGGCTATGGTCAGTGATGTCGATGCAGGCCGCGCCGGCCTGCGCGCAGAGCTCGGCGGCCACGGCGTTGAAGGCGTCGATCTCGGCGGCGACCACCGCGGCATCGCGGCTCTGCTGGCGCGCGAACGGGGTCAGCCCCCAATCGGGAATCGACAGCACCACCACGCGCGCGGGCTGCCCGCCGGCAAAGGCAATCGCCTGCGCCAGCAGTTGCGCGAATTGCGCGCGGTATTCGTCGAGCGGGCGGCCGCGATACTGGTTGTTCACGCCGATCGCCAGGCTGACCAGCGCATAGGGCCCGATCGGCGCTGCCGCGGCGATGCCAGCCTGCAGCTCGTCGGTGGTCCAGCCCGTGGTGGCGATGATTTCCGGCGCGTCAATCGCATGGCCTTCGCCACGCAACAGCGCGGCCAGCTGCACCGGCCAGCGCTCGGACTCGGCGACGCCTTCGCCAATCGTGTAGGAATCGCCCAGCGCCAGGATGCGCGCCGCCGCGCTCATGCGGCGCTGCGCGGCTTCAGCGGCACGACCTTGTGCGCGCGCTCGGCGCGGCGTGCCAGCGCCCGGTCGATGCGCGCAAAGACATCGCGCATCACCGGCGCTTCGGGCAGCAGGGTCACGCGGAAATGGTTGCGGTAGGGCACGTTGAAGCTGGAGCCGGGCACGACCAGCACGCCTTCCTCGTTCATCAGTTCAAGCGCGAACTCATGGTCGTCGAAGCCGCGCGCGGCATGCCCGACCACGGCGGGGAAGGCGTACAGCGCACCGGCCGGCTTCACCAGCGACAGGTGTTCGCTGGCCTCGCAGGCTTCGACCACCGCACGGCGGGTTTCGTACAGGCGGCCGCCGGGCGCGGTGAGCGCGGAAATGGTGTCCTCGCCGTTGAGCGCGGCGACGATGGCGTATTGCCCTGGCACGTTCGCGCACAGGCGCAGCGCGCCGAGCAGGTCCAGCGCGTTGCGGAAGTCATGCACGCGCTCGTCTGCACCGGACAGCAGCGCCCAACCCACGCGCCAGCCGCAGGCGCGGTGCACCTTGGACAGGCCACCGAAGGTCACGCAGGGATGGTCGCCGGCCAGCGGCGCCAGCGGCTGGAAAGTGGCGTCGTCGTACAGGATCTGGTCGTAGATCTCGTCCACCAGCAGCAACAGGTCGTGGCGGCGGGCGATGGCGACGATCTTCTCCAGCAACTCGCGCGGATAGCTGGCGCCACTCGGGTTGTTCGGGTTGATCAGCACGATGGCGCGCGTGCGCGAGGACACCAGTGCCTCGATCTCCACCGGGTCGGGCTGGAAGCCGTTCTCCGGCGCGCAGCGGTAGTACACCGGGCGGCCATCGTTGAGGATGGTCGAGGCCGACCACAGCGGGTAGTCAGGCGAGGGCACCAGCACTTCGTCGCCCGGATTGAGCAGGGCGCGCAGGGCCAGGTCGATCAGTTCGCTGACGCCGTTGCCGACGAAGATGCGGTCCGGGTGCGCATCGGGATGCTGGCGCCGTGCATAGCATTCGGCGATGGCCTCGCGCGCCACCGGCAGGCCCTGCTGGTGCGTGTACGGGTCGGTGCGGCCCATGTCGTCGGCGATGGCGCGCTGCAGGTGTTCCGGTGCGCGGAAGCCGAAGGCGCCGGGGTTGCCGATGTTGAGCTTGATCAGCTTGTGGCCCTGCGCCTCCAGGTCCCGGGCTCGCCGCGCCAGTTCGCCCCGGATCTCGTAGCGGACTTCGGACAGGCGCTCGCGGATGGCGAGCGGCTTCAGCGGCGTATTGGGCATGGCGGTCGGGAGCCGTATGGCGTGGAAACCGGATGGTAGCGGAATTGCGGCGGTGCGGAAGAGCGCCACGGCGGGTCTTTGGGTCCAGGCGCGGGAAGTCTCACGGGGCGGGACCAAGGACCGGGGGCCCGGAGAATGGTTTGACGACGCTTGCGCTTTGCGGAGCCGGGCGCAGGGATCAGCCGCCCGCGGTGGTGGCGCGGGCCAGCCCCAGTACCGACTGCGCGATCGCCCGGGTCACCGCCAGGGTGTCGATGGCGCCGGTGCGCAGCGCGCCCAGCACGCCACTGACCTTGGTCGGCTCGCTGGCCACGGCCACCACGTTGCCGATCCGGCGCAGGTCGGCCAGGCCCAGGCCAACGGCGCGGCCGCCGAACTGCGGACTCACCGGACGCCCGTGCAGGTCGATGAAGTCATAACCCATCAGGTCGCCGATCGCGCCCTCGGCGCGTGCCGAGGCCAGCTCCTCGGCACTGAACCAGCCCATCCGGCACATGTAGCTGTCGTGCAGGATGTCGCCGATGCCGACCAGGGCCAGATCGGCGCGGCGCGCGCGCTGCAGGCAGCGGCGCACGGTTTCGTTTTCCAGCAGGGCCTCGCGCAATTGCGGGTCGGCGACCATGGCCGGCGCGTACAGGGTTTCGGCCACGCCACCGAAGTGCGCTGCCAGGCGCCGCGCGACGTGGTCGGCATTCATTTCCTCGCCACCGCGATGCGCGCCGCCGACCGCGCAGACGAAGTGGCAGCGGCGCGGGCCGCTGGAGACCACGTGGCGCGATACGGCCGCCACGTTGCGGCCCATGCCCACGGCCACGGTGCCGTTGTCGGCCAGCACGCGGTCCAGGTAGCCGGCGACCAGGCCGGCGAGCAGCGCACGCTGACTGTCGGGGTTGTCGTGGTCGGGCGAGATCAACACCCGTTGCAGGCCGAACTCCTGCAGCAGGGCTTGCTGCAGCGAGGCGGTGGCCTCCGGGTCGTGGCGCACGCGGATTTCGACGATGCCCTCGGCCTGGGCGCGCTTGAGGAGGCGGCCGATGGTCGCGCGCGAAATGCCGAAACGCCGCGCGAGGTCTTCCTGAGTCAGGCCATCCAGATAATAGAGCTTGGCCAGCTGGGTCAGTTCTTCGTTCGTCATGAGGGAAGGTGGCGCTCCTGTGCCTTGCGCGCGCGGGTTGCGCTGCGCTCCCGTGCCTGGCTGTCAGCGTGCGCTGCTGGCGTCGCGTTCGTGGGCCTGGATGCGCGCGAGTTTCTGCAACGAGTGGCCGCCCTCGAACTCCGCGTCCAGCCAGATATCGACCAGGTGCTTGCCCAGCTCGGCGCCGATGACGCGCGCGCCCAGGCACATGATCTGCGCATCGTTGCTGCGCCGCGCGCGCTCGGCCGAGTAGCCGTCGTGGCAGACCGCCGCGCGCACGCCAGCGACCTTGTTGGCGCAGATCGCCATGCCGATGCCGGTGCCGCACAGCAGGATGGCGCGGTCGAACTCGCCGGCGGCGATCGCCGTGGCCACGCGCAAGGCCACGTCCGGGTACAGCGCGGTCTCGGCCGCGCTGCGGGTGCCGAAGTCGTGCAGTTCCAGGGCCGGATGCATCTGCGCCAGATGCAGGCAGACCGATTCCTTGAGGCCGAAGGCAGTCTCGTCACAGCCGATGGCGAGCTTCATTGGGGAGCGTCCTGAATGAGCTAGTGCTCATTGAAGAGCGCATGTGCCATGCCGGCAAGCGGATTTGTGCATCAACAAAGTAGCGTTTGGTAACGCTGACTGTGGAGCGCAGTGGAATTTTCGCCTGTTCCTCCGGATTGACCCGAGTTGGTGCAGAAACTTGTTTGACGCCGTAGCGAGTGGTGCTCAGTTTGTGCCGGTCATTTGATCCTCACGGAGCAATTGCCATCGCCATGCTGCTGCCTCTCGAACCACCGCCCGCGGTTGCAGCCTGCCTGCATCCGCTGCTGCAGGCCGAAGGCGTGACCAAGCGCTACGGCGGCGTGTTGGCGCTGCGCGATGGCCGCCTGCATCTGGCCGCCGGCCGCGTGCACGCGCTGTGCGGTGGCAACGGTGCGGGCAAGTCGACCTTTCTCGGCATCCTGATGGGCCTGCTGCGGCGCGATGCCGGCAGCGTGCGCCTGCTCGGCCGCGAGATGGAATTCGCCTCGCCGGCCGAGGCGCGCCAGCACGGATTGGCGATCATCACTCAGGAGCTGTCGCCGGTGCTGGCACTGAGCGTGGCCGAGAACCTGTTCCTCGGGCGCGCGCCGCGCCGTGCGCGCTGGTGGGTGGACGCAGCCGCGCAGCGCCGGCAGGCGCAGGCCGTGCTCGATCGCCTCGGCTTTGCCATCGACGCGCGCGCGCCGATGCACACACTAAGCCTGGCGCAGATGCAACTGGTGGAGATCGCGCGCGCCTTCAGCCAGGACTGCCGGGTCATCGTCATGGATGAACCCACCTCGGCCATTGGCGAGCGCGAAACGCGGATGCTGTTCGACGCCATCCGCGCCGCGGCGGCGCAGGGCACCGGCATCATCTACGTCTCGCACCGGCTCGGCGAGCTGTTCGAGATCGCCGACGACTACACCTTGTTCCGCGATGGCGCCTACGTCGAGAGCGGGGTGATGGCCGACATCAGCCATGCCCAGCTGGTGCGGCGCATCGCTGGCGACACCCCGGCCAGGATCGCCTTGCGCCGGCCAGCCAGCGCGGTGGCGACACCGTGCCTGGAAGTGACCGGGCTGCATCGGCGCGGCGAATTCGGTCCGCTCGATCTGCAACTGCGCAAGGGCGAAATCCTCGGCCTCTACGGCCTGATGGGCTCGGGCCGCAGCGAACTGCTCAATTGTCTGTACGGGCTGACCACGGCCGATGCCGGCGCGGTGCGCGTGCGCGGCCGCGCGCTGCGCCCCGGCCACCCCGCGGCGGCGCTGGCCTCGGGAATGGCCCTGGTCACTGAGGATCGCAAGCAGACCGGTCTGTTGTTGCAGGCGAGCACGGCCGAGAACATCGCGCTGCCGGTATATCGGCGGCTGTCCTGGGCCGGGCTGGTGCGCTGGCGTCCGCTGCGCGCGCAGCTGGCGACGATGGCGCGGCGCATGCGCCTCAGGGCCACCGCGCTGCCGCTGCCGGTGGCGGCCCTGAGCGGCGGCAACCAGCAGAAGGTGGTGCTGGCGAAATGCCTGATCGGACGCCCGCGGCTGCTGCTCTGTGATGAGCCCACGCGTGGCATCGACGAAGGCGCCAAGCAGGAAATCCATGCCCTGCTCGAACGTTTTGCCGCCGAGGGCAACGCGGTGCTGCTGGTGTCGTCCGAAGCACCGGAACTGCTGCGCCTGAGCGATCGCGTGCTGGTGCTGCGCGGCGGACGGGTAGTCGCCGACTGCGCGGCGGCCGACACCGATGCGCAACGCCTGCTGCAACTGGCCTCGTCCCTGTCATGAACCAGGATTTCCCATGACTCCGCCTTCCCCCGAGATGGCGCGCACGCCGCTGCTGGCGAGGCTTGCCGCCCGCCTCGGCCTGCCCGCCGCGTCGCTGCTGCTGTGCGCGATGCTCGCCACCGCCAGCCCGTACTTCCTGACCTGGCGCAACCTGGCCGACATCCTGCGGCAATGCTCGATCAACGGCATCCTCGCGGTGGGCATGACGTTCGTGATCCTGGCCGGTGGCATCGACCTGTCGGTCGGCTCGCTGCTCGCCTTGTCCGGCATCGCCAGCGGCCTGCTGGCCGTGGCCGGGCATTCGCTGCCGTTGGTGCTGGCCTGCGGCGCCGGTTGCGGCCTGCTGCTGGGCGCGCTCAACGGCGTGCTGATCGCCGGACTGCGGGTGCCGGCATTCGTGGCCACGCTGGGCCTGCTGAGCGCCGGCCGCGGCCTGACCTACATCCTCAGCGATGGCAGCCCGGTGGTCGACCTGCCCGCTGCCTACCTGGCGCTGGGCAGTAGTGGCGACGGCGCGCTGGGTACGCCAGTGCTGGTCTTCGCCGGCGTTGCCTTGCTCGCTGCGCTGCTGCTGCGGCACAGCGTGTTCGGGCGTTACGTCTATGCCGTCGGCGGCAATGCGGCCAGCGCGCGCACGGCCGGTATTGCCGTGCGGCGCGTGGTCTTCGCCGTCCACGCGATCTGTGGTGCGCTTGCCGGGGTGGCCGGAATGATCCAGGCCGCGCGCACCACCTCGGCGCTGCCGCAGGCGGGCCAGTCCTATGAGCTGGACGCCATTGCCGCAGTGGTTATCGGCGGCACCACCCTGTCCGGTGGTCAGGGTGGCGTGGGCGGCACGGTGTTCGGCGTGCTGCTGATCGGCGTGATCAACAACGGCCTCAACCTGCTGGGCGTCTCTTCCTACTACCAGCAGGTTTTCAAGGGCCTGATCATCGTCCTGGCCGTGCTCGTGGACATCTTGCGCAAGCGTCGCCGCTGATCCCCGCAAACCTCTTGCCCCTTATCGCCATGGTGGAGAAAACAAGATGAAACTGCCGCTCGTATTGTTCGCCGTGCTGCTGGCCGGTTGTGCCGTGCCCGCCGAGCCGGTCGCCAACGCGCCGCTGCCGCCGCGCATCGCCGCTGCCGTTTACGGCCTCAAAGGCCAGTTCATGCAGAACTGGGTGCGCCAGGCCAAGCACCACCCCGAGGTGGCCTCGGGCGCGGTCACCCTGGCCGTGCTCGACGGCAACTACGACGCGCTGACCCAGAGCAACCAGATCGATACCCTGCTGACCCAGGGCTACGACGGACTGGTCTTCGTGCCCATCGATGCCAGGGCCGGCGCCAGCGCCGCGGCCCGCGCACGTGCCGCGCAGGTGCCGCTGATCGCTTCCAACACGATGGTCAGCGATACCCAGGTGCCTTACATCGGCAACGACGACGTGGAAGGCGGGCGCTTGCAGGCGCGCGCGCTGGCCAAGGCGATCGGTGGCAAGGGCAACGTGGTGATCCTGCAAGGGCCGATCGGCCAGTCGGCGCAGATCGACCGGCAACGCGGCGAGTTCGAGGTGCTGGCCGCCTATCCGCTGATCACGGTGATCGAGATGCGCACCGCCAACTGGTCGCGCGCCGAAGCGATGGACCTGATGGAGGACTGGCTCAACGCGCATCCCGGTCAGATCAACGTCGTGATCGCGCAGAACGATGACATGGCGCTGGGGGCGCTGGAGGCGATCAAGCAGCGCGGCCTGGACCCGCGGCGCATCCACGTCACCTCCATTGACGGCATGCCCGATGCGATCCGCGCCGCCCAGCGCGGCGAGCTGATCACCTTCCTGCAGGACGCGCAGGGCCAGGCGCAGGGGGCCATCGACCTGGTGTTGCGGCGCCTGCGCGGGCCGGCCTACCAGCCGCAGTCGGAGATATGGCAGCGCTACGCCACGCAGATGCCGTGGAACGGCGGCACCGATCGGCGCTACGTGCTGCCGTGGGTGCCGGTGACGGCGGAAAACGCCGCTGCCCTGTACGCACAGGTCACGGGGTCATGAGCACGCTCATGCGCGCGCCATCTTCGGCCGGAACCGACTGGTGGCGCGAGGGTTTCGACTTCAGCGGCCGCACCGCGGTGGTCAGTGGCGGCGCGGCCGGCATTGGCGCGGCCTGCGCGCGATTGCTGGCCGAGCGCGGCGCGCAGGTGGCCGTGCTCGACCGCGACCCGGGCGTGGCCATGCGCGCGCGCGCATTGCCGGGGCCCGGGCACCTGGGCGTGCAGGTGGACCTGTGCCAGCTGCCGGCGCTGCGCGCGGCGGCCAATGCCGCGCTGGATGGACTGGGGCGCATCGACATGCTGGTCAACAGCGCCGGCGTGGCCTTGCTCGGCGCGGCGGCGGCGCTGGATGAGGCGGACTGGGACGTGACCCTGGACACCAACCTCAAGGCCAGCTTCTTCCTGGCCCAGGCGGTGGCGCCGGCCATGCGCCGGCAAGGTCGGGGGCGCATCGTCAATCTCGCTTCGCAAGCCAGCGTGGTCGGCCTGCCGCGGCATGCCGCCTACTGCGCGAGCAAGGCCGCGGTGGTCGGCATGACCCGGGTGCTCGCGCTGGAATGGGCGGCGGCCGGCATCACCGTCAACGCCGTTTCGCCGACCATCGTCGAGACCGAGCTGGGCAAGCGCGCCTGGGCGGGCAGTGCCGGTGCGCGTGCGCGGCGCGATATCCCCCTGCGCCGCTTCGCCCAGCCGCAAGAGGTTGCCGCCGCCGTGCTCTACCTGCTCAGCGACGGCGCGGCGATGGTGACCGGCGAGAACCTCGTCATCGACGGCGGCTACAGCATCCGCTGAGCCACCGTTGCATGCGCGCGCGCCGTTCGCTGCGCCGCGCCCAGGAGAACCCGTGAACAGAGTGATCAACGACTCCGACCGCGTCGTCGAGGACATGCTGGCTGGTGTTGTCGCCGCCCATCCACAGTTGCGTGTGCTGCCGCACAACGGCCGCGTGGTCACGCGCACGCTGGGCACGCCGCGCAATCGCGTCGGGCTGGTCAGCGGCGGTGGCTCGGGGCATGAGCCGGCGTTCCTCGGCTACCTCGGTCCCGGCCTGCTCGACGCCGTGGCGGTGGGCGAAGTTTTCTCTTCGCCCACCGCGCGCAGCTTTGCCGACGCCTTCGTCGCCGCCGATGGTGGCCAGGGCGTGGCCTGCCTCTACGGCAACTACAGCGGCGACAACATGAACGTGAAGATGGCCGTGCAGCTGGCCGCCGCGCGCGGCACCCGCGTGGTGTGCGTGGCCGCCAACGATGACGCCGCTTCCGCGCCGCCCAGCGCGATGGACCTGCGCCGTGGCGTGGCCGGCGAAATCCTGATGTGGAAGACCGCCGCTGCGTGCGCGCTGCGCGGTGGCGACCTGGATGCGGTGGCTGATGCCGCGCGGCATTGCATCAGCCAGACCCGTTCGGTCGGCATCGGTCTGAGCGCCTGCACCATCCCTGCCAACGGCCAGCCGAACTTCCACATTCCCGAGGGCAAGATGGAAGTGGGCATCGGCCACCACGGCGAGCACGGCGTAAGCGTGCACGAGGTGCTGCCCGCCGCCGGCATGGCGCAGATGATGCTCGACATGGTGGTGCCGGAACTGGCGCTTGCGCGCGGCGACGAGGTTGCGGTGCTGCTCTCCGGCCTCGGTGCCACCCCACTGATGGAGCAATACATCCTGTATGCCGAAGTGGCGCGGCGGCTGGCCGGGGCCGGCGTGGACGTGGTGTTTGCCCGGGTCGGCAACCTGTTCACGTCGCTGGAGATGATGGGCGTGACCCTGACCCTGACCCGGCTGGATAGCGCGCTGCGGCAGTGGCTGCTCGATCCCTGCGACAGCCCCGGCCTGCATGTTGGCGCGCAGCCGTGAGCGCGCCGGCGCAGCTGGAGCCGCATTGTGGCGAGGCGATCGTGCAGGCGCTGGCCGCTGCGATCAGCGCGGCGCGCCAGCATCTGTCGGAGATCGACGCGGCGATCGGCGATGGCGATAACGGCATCAACATGAGCAAGGGCTTCGCCCAGGGCTTGCGGCGCGTGCGCGACGCTGATGTGCAGGATCTCGGCGCGGCACTGGCGCAATTGTCCGCCGCGCTGCTCGATGACATCGGCGGCTCGATGGGCCCGCTGTATGGCGTGTTCTTCCTGCACCTGGGCGAAGCGCTGGGCGGGCCGACGGCGATTGACGCGGCACGTTTCGGCCGCGCCTTGCGCGCCGCCACCGAGGCCGTGCAGGCGCTGGGCGGTGCGCGGCCCGGCGACAAGACGCTGGTGGACGTGCTGGTACCGGCCGAGCAGGCCTATGCCGCCCTGCTCGCCGCCGACGCCGGTTTCGCCGCGGCATTGGCCGGCATGGCCGATGCCGCGCACGCCGGCTGTGCCGCCACCGCGGCGATGCAGGCGCGGCTGGGCCGGGCCGCGCGCCTTGGGTCGCGCTCGATTGGCGTGCCCGATGCCGGTGCGGCCTCGTGCGCGCTGATTCTCGGCGTGCTTGCCGAGCAGATCGCCCTGCGCCTGTCATGAGCCGTGCGCCGCCGCCGCCGCCCCTCTAGAATCCCCCGATGGATTCCAGCCCCCGCGACTTCGCCCCCCTGCGTTCCATCGGCTGGCCCTGGGCCGGCGAACCCGAGGACGCGGCCTGGCTGGCGTTGTTGCAGGCTCATCCACAGGCGCGCCCGGCGCGGGTGATCGAACAGCACCGCTCCGGCTATGTGGTCGCCGATGCGCCGGAAGCCTCGATCAAGGCCGAGTCGCCACCGGAGTGGCAGCGTCCGCCTGGCTTCAAGAAGGGCCACGCGCCCGCGCACGAGCGCGCGGCGGTCGGCGACTGGGTGTTGCTGGAGGGCAAGCGCATCGTCGCCTTGCTGCCGCGGCGCACCGCGATCAAGCGCGGCGCGGCCGGCGAGCATTACCAGCAGCAGGTCATTGCCGCCAACATCGACGCGGTGTTCATCGTCTGTGGCTTGGATGCGGACTTCAACCCGCGCCGCATCGAGCGCTACCGCCTGCTGGTCGGCAGCGGCGGCGCCGAGCCGGTCGTGGTGCTGACCAAGGCCGACACCGGCACCGACGTGCCCGGCGCGGTGGCCGCGCTGGTCGAACTGGCCGCGCAGCACGTGGCGGTGCGCGCGGTCAATGCGCGCGACCCGCACAGCGTGTCGTCGCTGGCGCCGTGGCTGGGCGCCGGCCGTACCGTGGTGCTGGTCGGCTCTTCGGGCGCGGGCAAGTCGACGTTGACCAACACCTTGCTCGGCGAACAGCGCATGCGTACCGGCGCGGTGCGCGACAGCGATTCGCGCGGCCGCCACACCACCACCTACCGCTCGCTGATGACGTTACCCAGCGGCGCCTGCGTGATCGACACCCCCGGCATGCGCGAGCTCAAGCCGACCGGCGAGGAAGACCTGGCCGACGGCGGCTTTGCCGACATCGAGGCGTTGGCCGCGCAATGCCGCTTCCGCGATTGCGCGCATGCCGGCGAGCCGGGCTGCGCGGTGCGCGCGGCGATCGAGCGCGGCGAACTGGACCCGGCGCGGCTGGCCAATTACTTCAAGCTGCGCGACGAGGTGGCCGGCGCCGCCGACAAGCTCGCCACGCGGCTGGCGCAGAAGGCGGCGGCCAGCGTGCCGAAGAAGCCGCCGCACAAGCGCCCGGAAGGCAAGCCACGGCGATGAGACCCGGCGATGCGGACGTCGCCCGCCACACCGCGCTCGATGCGCGGCTGGTGGCCGCGGTGCGCGGCATTCGCCTGCTGGGTCTGACCAGTTGGCCGTCCTCGTTGCAGGCCCCGTTCCTGGAAAGCGTGGCGCAGGGCCGTCCGCGACTGCCGCAAGTGGTGTATCCGAAGCTGGACTTCGGTGATGTGCGCCGCGAATTGGCGGCCATTGCCAGCGCGGCCGATCCGCAACATCCGCTAGGTGTCTACCTGCGCGCCTCGGTGCACAGCTGGGACCTGGCCGCGGCGCTGCTCGAATCGCTGGGCACCGCGGCCGCGGGCGAGTACTCGGCGCAGCTGTTCGGCCTGCCCGATGACCCGATGCCGGGGCAGGGGCCGACCACGCGCCAGGCCGCCAACCATTTCATCCAGATCGCGCGCGAACTGGACCACGAACTGCTGTCGCCGGAAGAGCACATTCCGGTCTCGGCCACGGCACTGCAACTGCAGTTGCAGAGCGATCTGGACGAGTTCTTCGACCAGCGCATGATCACCGTCGAACTGGACCCGGACCTGATCGCCAAGGCCGCCGCCGGAGCCCAGCGCATCCGCCTGCGCAGCGGCGCGATGTTCAGCGACTACGACCGCGCGCAGCTGTTCCACCACGAAGCGCTGGTGCATTCGCTGACCGCGCTCAATGGCCGCGCGCAAGTGCATCTGCCGAGCCTGGCGCTGTCCTCGCCGCGCGTGACCGCGACCCAGGAGGGGCTGGCGACCTTCGCCGAGCAGATCACCGGCAGCATCGACATCGAGCGCATGAAGCGCATCAGCCTGCGCATCGAGGCCATCGCCATGGCCCGCGATGGCGCCGACTTCATCCAGGTCTTCGACTACTTCCGCCAGGGCGGGCAGGACCCCGGCGAAAGTTTTGCCTCGGCCCAGCGCGTGTTCCGCGGCGTGCCGCCGGGCGGCGGGCACGCCTTCAGCAAGGACACCGTGTACCTGCGCGGCCTGGTCGCGGTGCACACCTTCTTCCGTCACGCCTTGCAGCGCGACGAACTGCGCCTGTGCCGCTGGCTGTTCGCCGGCAAGATGGCGCTTGATGACGTGGCCGCGTTCGCGCCGCTGTTCGAGTCCGGCGTGCTGGCGCCGCCGCACTGGCTGCCGCGCTGGGTCAGCCGGGCCAGCGGGCTGGCCGGCATGCTGGCGTTCTCGCTGTTCGCCAACCGCATCCGCATGGACCAGATCACCGAGCCGCAGGCGCACACCGGCTGAGCGCGCGCCGCTATGCGGCAACGCGGCGCCGGCGCCAGGCGCGCAGCAAGGGCAGTGCCAGCATCAATGCCACCAATGCCCAGATGGCGATCGCGATCGGGCTGGCCCACAGGATGCCCAGCGCGCCATCGGAAATCGACAGTGCGCGGCGCAGGTTCTGTTCCATCAGCCCGCCGAGGATGAAGCCGAGCAGCAATGGCGACAGCGGAAAATCCAGCTTGCGCAGGACATAGCCGAGCACGCCGATGGCGATCATCAGGAACAGGTCGAACGTGGTCGCGTGCACCGCGTACACGCCAATCGCGGTGATCAGCGCGATTGCCGGCAGCAGCAGCCACGCCGGTATCTTCAGGATCAGGGTGAACACCCGCACCATCGGCACGTTCAGCACCAGCAGCATCGCGTTGGCGACGAACAGCGAGGCGATCAGGCCCCACACCAACGCCGGTTGTTCCTGGAACAGCAGCGGGCCCGGGGTGATGTTGTACAGCGTCAGCGCGCCCAGCATCACCACTGTGGTGCCCGAGCCGGGCACGCCCAGCGTCAGCATCGGCACCATCGCGCCGCAGGCCGCGCCACCAATGGCGGTTTCCGGCGCGGCCAGGCCGCGCATGTCGCCCTGGCCGAAGCGCCCACTGGTACCGGCCAGGCGCTTTTCGGTCATGTACGCCACCGCGCTCGCCAGCGTGGCCCCCGCACCGGGCAGCACACCCATCAGAAAGCCGAGCACGCCGCAGCGCAGGTTGACCCAGCCCACCGCGGCCGCCTCGCGTGCGTTGAACAGCAGGCGTCCGCTGGCTTCGATCATGCGGTGGCCGTGGTGGGTCTTTTCCACCATCAGCAGGATTTCGCTGATCGAGAACAGGCCCAGTACCAGGATCACGAACTGGATGCCATCAGCCACGTGCAGGCTGCCGAAGGTGAAGCGATACACGCCACTGTTGGCATCGATGCCGACACTGGCCAGGAACAGCCCGAGCAGCGCCGACAGCAAGGTCTTCAACGGCCGTTCGCTGGCCAGCCCGCCGAGCGCGACCACCGCGAACACCATCAGCACGAAATACTCGGCCGGGCCGAAGGCCACCGCCCAGCGCGCCAGCGCCGGTGCCAGCAGCACCATGCCCAGGGTGGCGATCAGCGCGCCAAGGAAAGAACTCCACGCCGACAGCGACAACGCCACGCCGGCCAGACCCTGGCGGGCCATCGGGTAGCCGTCCAGCGTGGTCATCACCGCCGACGCCTCGCCGGGAATGTTGAGCAGGATGGAAGAGATGCGCCCACCGTATTCGCAGCCCAGGTATACCGCCGCCAGCAGGATCAGTGCCGATTCGGGCGGCAGGCCCAGCGCGTAGGCGATCGGAATGAGCAGGGCCACACCATTGATCGGGCCAATGCCGGGCAGCAGCCCGACCACGGTGCCGATCAGCGTGCCGGCCAGCACCGTGGCGAGGTTGTAGGGCGTCAGCGCCACGCTGAAGCCCTGGGCGAGGTAGT
Source organism: Stenotrophomonas sp. (assembly GCA_035629025.1). GTDB lineage: Bacteria > Pseudomonadota > Gammaproteobacteria > Xanthomonadales > Xanthomonadaceae > Stenotrophomonas_A. Next base: position 95,942 of record DASPIU010000061.1, on the reverse strand, counting down.
TGAGGGTTCCCATCGGGTGCCTTGGTCAGGAGAGAAAAGCCAGCACGCCGCGCGGCAGCGGCACGTCGAGCAGGCGGTCAAACAGCAGGTACAGGCCGATGCCCATCGCCACGCCGGCGCCCAGGCTCGGCCACGCGCGGCCGCCGGTCAGGCGCGCCAGCACGCTGCCGGCCAGCGTGCTGGCGGCGATGAAGCCCAACCGCTCGAACAGTGCCGCGTAGCCCAGCAGCACTGCCATGCACAGGACGATCTTGCGCAGCAGACGCAGGCCCATCGGCGGCGCGTGCGGGTCGACTTCGAGCGCGGGCGGGCGCGCCAGCAACCAGGCCAGGCCCAGTGCCATCAAGCCGAGGCAGAGCAGCGGGTAGGCGCGCGGCCCGACCGGTTCGTAGGAAAACGCCGGCTGGTAGCGCCACGCCATCAGCGCCAGGCCGACGCAGGCCAGCAGCCACGCGCCGGCCCACACGCGCTGCAGGGCACGCTCGCGGCGCGCGAGCGCGCTGTCCGGGTGCGTGGGGTTCATCGGGTCACCAGACCAAACTCACGGGCCAGTTCGCGATAGCGCGCCACTTCCGCGCGCACTTCCGCGTCCAGCGCCGGGCCGGTCAGGGCCAGCGGGAACAGTTCGCGCTCGCTGCGCAGGCGCGCGAACTCCGGCGACTGCAGCAGCGTGTCAAACGCGCCCTTCCAGTAGGCGTACTGCGCATCGTCGACCTGCGGGCCCATGTAATAGCCACGCATGACCTTCCACACCACGTCGTAGCCCTGTTCGCGCGCGGTCGGCAGTTCGGCCATGCCGGGGCCGGGCAGGCGTTCCTCAGACAGCACCGCGAGCACGCGCAGCGCGCCGCTGGCCACGTGCGGCATCGAGTCGGAGATGTCGGTGCTGCCGACCTGGATATGCCCACCCAGCAGCGCGGTGGCGATCTCGCCGCCGCCTTCCATCGCCACGTAGCGCAGCCGCGCCGGGGTCACGCCCGCGGCCTTCGCCAGCATCGCGGTCTGCATCCAGTCCTGCCCGCCCACCGTGCCGCCGGCGCCGATCACCACCTGGTCGGGCGCGCGCCGCAGCGCGGCGACCAGATCGGCCAGCGTGCGATAAGGCGAGTCGCTGCGCACGGTGATCGCGCCATAGCTGGTGCCCACCGCGGCGAGCCAACGCACCGCCGTTTCGTCGTACTGGCCAAACTTGCCTTGCGCCAGGTTGAGCAGCGAGCCGCTGGAGAAGGCGGTGATGACGTCACCATCGGCGGGGCGCTGCGCGACCATCGTGTTGTAGGCCACCGCGCCGACGCCGCCGGGCATGTAGGTCACGCGCATCGGCCGCGACAACAGGTTGCCCTGTACCAGCGCGCTCTGCGCCAGCTTGCAGGTCAGGTCGAAGCTGCCGCCGGGCGAGGCCGGCGCGATGCATTCCGGGCGCCGCGGTTGGTAGCCGGCACTGGCCGCGGGTGCGGCGGCGGTGGCGGATTCGCTGCCGGTGGCCGGCGGGCCGCCACAGGCCGCGAGCAGGGCGGCAAGCGGCAGGGTCAACAGTGAGGGCAGCAGGCGGCGCGGCCACAGGCGCAGGACGGAGCGCTGGAGACGGATCATGGTGTTTTCCTCGGGCAGGGGCACGCCGTGCCCGGCCGCGATGGCCAGGCACGGCGCGCGGGGCATCAGAAGTCGTACTGGAAGCGGCCGGTGATGGCGCGTGTGCGGTCCGCGGTGCGGTTGTTGAGGCGGTCGCGGTTGTGGCTCTGGATCAGGTCCAGCATCAGGCGCAGGTTCGGCCGCAGGTACCAGTTGCCGGCCAGGGTCAGCGATTCGGTGCGGCCACTGCGCAGGTCGGGCCCGCGCACCAGGCGCTGCGCGCCCCACATGGTGTCGTAGCGCAATGCCAGCTCAAACGCGCCCAGGCCCGGGCCAAACGCACCCAGGCGCTAGAAGCGTCCGGTCTTGCGGTCGTAGCGGCGCGATTGGCCGGTCACGAACCAGCTGAGCAGGCCGTACCAGGCCTGCACCTGGCCCTGCTGGGCGCCATCGCGGAAGCGCGCGCCGCTCCATTCGCTCTGCCATGACAGCGGGCCGCGCACCTGGCCGTATTCCAGCGCCCACTTGTCCACGTCCACATCGCGGCCGCTAGCAAAGTCGATCAGGGTGATGCGGCTGTTGTTGGACAGATGCCCGGCCGGTCGCGGCCGGATGCGCAGCGCCGGGCGGCCGCCGCTGCCGACCTTGTCGTTGCGCTCGTGCGCCAGCGACAGACCCAGGTGCAGCACATCCGCATCGGGACGCGGCGGCGCCCAGGTGACGCGAGTGCCCAGGCCGTAGCCATCGGTGTCGGTGACATCGATGCTCTGCAGGCTGTAACTGGTTGCCGCCCAGGTCATTGCGCCGGGCGCGGCCTGCCAGGCGACGCCGAGCCGGTACAACGGCGCCAGCGTGGTCGCCGCCGCGCCGCGTTCCATGAAGCTGCCGTAGTTGGAGCTGACGCGATCGTCCAGCGAGAAATGCTGCTTGAACTGGCCGACCGTCAGCGCCCCGGCCTTGCCGAACGAGCGCTTCAGGTACACATCGCGGGCAATGATGTTCTGCGTGTCGGAGAAGTCGCCTTCCACCTTGTAGTTGAGCCCGTAGAGCTTGCCGGAGACATCCAGCCACAGCCGGCGCAGCTCGGTGTCGTTGGGGTTGGGCTGGCCGCGGTTGTCGTTGTCGAAAGCGCCGAAGTCCATGTGTATGCGGCCGCCCACTTCGGCGGTGACCGGCCCATCGGCGGCGCGTGCCAGCGGCGAGGCGAGGGAATACAAGGCGGTGGCGGCAAACAGCAGGCTGGCAGAAGCGCGCACGGCGACGGGACACGTGTTGAGCATGGCTTTCCCTCCCAGGAGTGGCTCGTTGTTGGCGGTACTGGCAAGCATCCGCACGGCCACGACCATAGGAAGCGCCATCTGTCATCTACCTGTCGCGATTGCATCCTCCCGGCACGTCGTAAGATTTATCTAAGTGGCACAGCGCGGCGTCCCGCGCATTCTTGCGGACGCTTCCGAACCCCCGGGCCCGCCAGTGCGAATGCTGCTGCTGAGTGCCGACGAGGCGCTGGCGACCACCGCGGTGCGCCGGCTTGTCGCGCACGGTCATGTCATCGAATGGGAGCGGCGTCCCGCTTCGGCCGCGGCGTGGCTGAAGATGCGCCGCTTCGATGTGCTGCTGCTGGACATCGTCAAGGACGCTGGCAGCGGCGTGCGCCTGCTCGCGCGCCTGCGCCGCCAGGGCGAATCCACGCCGGCGCTGATGCTCACCGCCGACTGCGCCGACGACCGCGTACTGGCGTTGGACCTGGGCGCGGACGATTGCCTGGCATGGCCGGCGCATCCGGCCGAACTGGAGGCGCGCTGCCGCGCGCTGTTGCGACGCAGCCGCGGGCGCGCGGCCGACGTGTTCCAGCACGCCGGCTTCCGTTTCGACGGCCGTGCGCGGCGGGTGCATGTGGGCGGTGCCACGCTGCCGCTGCCACGGCGCGAATTCGCGCTGCTGGAGATCCTGGTCAGCCGCTTCGGCCAGGTCGTGCGCCGCCACGAGTTGGTGAACGGCTTGTTCGGGCCGGGCGAGCACATCGGCGCCAATGCGCTGGAGCTGTACGTCAGCCGCCTGCGCCGGCGCCTGACCGAAGCGCCGATCCATATCCAGACCGTGCGCGGCGTGGGCTATCGGCTGGAGCCGCTGGGTCCGGCACCTCCGACGCCAGCGCCGCGCGGCCCGGCATCGACAGAGCCGGCGTCAGTCGACCCTGCACCCTTGGGCGTCCAGCACCGCACATGCCAGACTGTGGTCATGACCGGCCCGACTCTGCTGATCGCCGACGACCATCCGCTGTTCCGCGCAGCGGTCATCCATGTCCTGCGTACGGCGCTGCCCGAGGCGCGCATGCTCGAAGCCGCCAGCGCTGGCGCACTCGGCGAAGTGCTGGGCCAGCATCCGGATGCCGACCTGGTGCTGCTGGACCTGGCCATGCCCGGCGCGCGCGGCTTCTCCGCGCTGCTGCACGTGCGTGGCGAGTATCCCGATGTGCCGGTGGTGGTGATTTCCTCCAACGACCACCCGCGGGTGATCCGCCGTGCGCAGCAGTTCGGCGCGGCCGGCTTCATTTCCAAGTCGGCGCCCGCAGATGCGATCGGCAGCGCGGTGCTGGCCGTGCTCGATGGCGGCAGCGCCTTCCCGCCGATGCAGGCCGAGCGCTCCGAAGCCGACGCGCAGCTGGCTGCCAATCTCGCCCAGCTCACGCCACAGCAGTTCCGCGTGCTGCTGTGCCTGGCCGATGGCCTGCTCAACAAGCAGATCGCCCACCAGCTCGGCCTGGCCGAGAACACGGTGAAGGTGCATGTCACCGCCATCCTGAAGAAGCTCGACTGCTACAGCCGTACCCAGGCCGCGGTACTGGTGAAGGCGCTGGAACCGGAAAGCGCGCCCTGAGCGCGAGGCGCGGCGCTCAGCGCTGGCGCAGCAGCAACTGCGTCATCAGCGCGCGCAGTGCCGGCGGCCGCAACGGTTTGATCAGGAAGCCCCAGCCTTGTTGCGTCGCGTGCTGGCGCACGCTGTCACCAGCCTCGGCGCTCACCGCGATCACCGCCGGTGCCGCCCGCCAACGCGCGCACAGCTGGCGATAGGACTCCATGCCCTGCGCTGGCAACTCGCCTGGGTCCAGCAGCAACAGTCGCGGGCCATTGCCGGGCACCGCGGCGCCCAGCGCCTGCCAGAGGCTGCCGGCCAGGCCGACCTCGCAGCCCCAGCGTTCGAGCAGCGTGCGCGCCGCCGCGCAGGCGGCTGCGTCATCGTCCACGTACCAGACCGGGCAGCCGTCGAGGCGATCGTCCGCGATGCCGACGGCCGGCAACGCCTGCGCGGGTGCTTCCGACGCGGCGTCGCCCAGCGGCACGCGCACCCAGAACACGCTGCCATGGCCCAGGCGCGAGCGCAGGCCGATGCGGTGGCCAAGCACGCGGCCAATGCGCTCGACGATTGCCAGGCCGAGGCCGGCGCCGCGCTGGTCGCCATCGTCCAGGCGGCGGAATTCCTCGAAGATTTCCTGCTGCCGGCTTTCGGGGATGCCCGGCCCCTGGTCGTGCACTTCGATGCGCAGGTGGCCGGCTTCGCGTCGGCAGCCGACCAGGATGCGCCCGTGCCGCGTGTAACGCACCGCATTGGAAAGGAAGTTCTGCAGGATGCGCCGCAGCAGCGCCTCGTCACTGCGGACCACGGCGCTGGTGGGCACGCCACGCAGTTCCAGACCACGGTTGCCGGCGATGATGCCGAACTCGCGCAGCAGGGCATCGAGCAGGCCCTGCACGGCGAAGTCGCGCGGGCGCGGCTGCAGCTGGCCCGATTCCATGCGCGAGATTTCCAGCAGGCTGGCGAGGATCGCGTCCTGCGCGGCCAGTGCGCCCTCGACGCTGTCGGCGACCTCGCGCGCCGGGGCCTCGTGCAGATGGCCGCGCAGCGCCGACAGGAACATGCGCGCGGCATTCAGCGGCTGCAGCAGGTCATGCACCGCGGCGGCGACAAAGCGGGTCTTGTAGCGGTTCGCGTTCTCGGCCTCGTGCCGGGCTTCTTCCAGGTCGCGGGTGCGCTCGACGATGCGGTGTTCGAGCGCGTCGGCGATCGAGCGCAGCTCGCGCGCGGCGTTCTTGTAGCTGGTGATGTCGGCATAGCTGGTGACGAAGCCACCTTCGGGCAGCGGGTTGCCGCGAATCTCCAATACCGTGCCGTCTTCCTTCTCGCTTTCGCGCAGGTGCGGGCGGCCGCTGCGCAGGTGCTCCAGGCGCCGGGCGATGGCCTCTTCCACCGGCCCCGGGCCGAGCAGGCCGCGGCGCGCGTTGAAGCGGAACAGCTGTTCGATCGGCGTGCCGACGCGCAGCAGTTCGGCCGGAAAGCGGAACAGGTCGACGTAGCGCTGATTCCAGGCGACCAGGTTGAGCTCGGCATCGATGATCACCACGCCCTGCGGCAGGTGCTCCAGGCTGCGGCTCAGGCCGCTGTCGGCCTGCTGCGCTGCCTGCACGATGCCGTCCTGTGCGGTGCGCAGTTCGTGCGCGTGTTGTTGCAGCACGGTCTCCAGTTCGCGCCGGCTGCGCTGGCGCAACGCGGCCAGGCGCCGGCGCTGTTCGACGAACAGCACCAGCAGCGCCAGCGCCAGCCAGCCACCGCCGGCCGCCAGCGCCGCCGCACGCGCGGCCGCGGCGCTGCCGGCGGTGTCGTGCAGCAGATGCAGGCGCCAGCCGGTCTGCGCCACTTCGTGGGTCTGCCACAGCACCGAGCCGGGCAGGGCAGGCTCATCGACATGCGCCAGCCGCGCGCCCGGCCCGGTGGCGCGGCCGAAACGCGCGCGCAGTGGCAGCAGCACCTGGCCGGTGTACTGGCGGGTGGCTTCGAGCTCGCTGCGCTCGTGGCGATCGAGTGGATCGAGCACGCGGTAGCGCCATTCCGGGCGGCTGGCCAGGAACACCACATCGTGGGCGTCGGAGGCGAGCACGATGTCCGGCGTCTGCAGCCATTCGCGCTCCAGTGCGGCCAGCTCGATCTTGATCACCACCACGCCGCTGACCGCGCCGGCCTCGTCATGCAGGGCCTGCGAGAGGAAGTAGCCCGGCTCGCCGGTGGTCATGCCGATGCCGTAGAAGCGTCCGCTGCCCTGCGCCAGCGCCTGCTGCACGTAGGGACGGAAGCTGTAGTTGACGCCGACATTGCTGCGCGGCGTGCGCCAGTTGCTGGCCGCCAGCGCGCGGCCATGGCGGTCGATCAGGGTCAGGGTGGAGGAGCCGGTAATGCGGTTGGCCGCTTCGAGCTTGCGGTTGAGGCGCGCGACCTCGGCGGCGTCGGGTGGGCGTGCCACGGCCTGCCGCAGTTCCGGGTCCAGCGCGAGCACTTGCGGCAGGGTGCGGTAGCGGTCGATGCGCTGTTGCAGGGCCTGGGCATACAGATCCAGTTGCCGGCGCACGCTGACGCTTTCCTCGCGCAGTGCGCGCTGCTGCGCGAAGTGCGCCGCGGCGGCCATCGCCAGCAGCATGCCGCCGCCCACAAGCAGCAGGATCAGGATCAGCTGGGGGCGGCGCGCTAGCTGCATGGCTGAGCGGAACTATAGAGGGTGTGCTCGAAACCGCTCCTGTAGGCGCGGCTCCGCTCGGTCGGGGCTGAAGCCCCTCCTACAAGGACCCCGGAAAATATCCAGGTCCAACAGTTCGCGCAGAGCCCGCTTTTCCCACCCCACCGCCCGCGGGGCAGTGTCGGGTGGGTGGGGTAGGCCCTGCCAGGACCGTAGGCAACATGGATGTTGCCTACGAGCCCCCATGGATGGGTTCACGGCGTGTCCTGGCAGGGCCTACCCCACCCGCCATGCAGCCCACCATCAGCAGCCAACAGCCAACAGCCCCGCAAAAACCAAAATCAGAACATCACCTGCGCCCGCAACTCCACGATATCCGGCTTGGTATGCACGCCGCGCCGGCTCGCATCCACCTTCACGTAGTTGGCCTGGAACTTGAAGTGGCTGGTCAGATACCAGTTCGCGCCGAACGTCCAGTCATGCTGCCGCCCGCCATCCAGGCCGGTGTCCTGCAAATCCAGGCGGCTGTAGCGCGCCAGCAGTTCCACCGCGCCATAGGCATGCGCCGGCTTGACGTTGGCCACCGCGCCGGCCGCGTACGGGCGGCTTTCGCCGGTGACGATCCAGCTGCCATAGATGTACTGGCCATCCACGCTGTAGTCGGGCAGGCCGCCCTCGCGCGTGACCTTGGCCTGCAACGCCTCGCCCTGCACCGAGAACGGGCCGTGAATCCAGATGCCCTCGAAACCCGCGCGGCGAATCTGGTCCACCGGCGTCAGCGTGCCCGAATCGACCAGGCGCACGTCGGTCAGGCCCGCTTCCGGGCGTGCGCGCAGACGCGCGGCCGCATCGAAATGCTCGTCGCGGCCATTGTGGTAGCCGCGCGGATTCTCCACCGACGCCGACAGGCCCAGGTGCAGCACATCGCCCGCCGCCTTGATCGGTGTCCACACGCCGCGTACGGCCTGCATCGTGCCCGGGTTGTCGCCCTGCAGATCCTTGCCGCCGTAGGCGCCGGCCTGCAGGAAGTACTGCGGCTTTTCCAGCGTCCACTCGACACCGGTGCGGCGGCCGGCGTAGATCGCCTGCACCGGGAGCGCCACTTCCAGGAAGCTGCCCGCTCGCGAGCTGGTCACCGCATCCAGGCCCACCGGTGTCTTCATGTAGCCGACGCGGATCTTGCCGAAGTCCGTGCCAAACAGCGCCTTGGTCTCCATGCGCAGGTACACGTCCAGCCAGGTGTGCGCTTCAAAGTCGAAGTACACCATCGCGTCGTACACGCCCTTCTTCTTCAGCGTCGCGCCGAATTCGCGGCGGCGCATGCCGTTGTCGTCTTCCAGGCGGTCGTCACCGGAAAAGTCATTGGTGTCATAGGCGAAGTTCAAGGTGCCGGCAAGCTCGGTGCCGTCCTCGAAGGTGTACTTGGTCGGCCAGGCGTCGAAGTCGGCGGCGCTGGCGGCGGCGGGGAGGGCGCACAGGCACAGTGCGGAAAACAGGGTGGTGGGTTTCATGGCGTGGTCTTTGTAGGGAGGACGCCCGGCGGCGGGGCGGCCGGATGCGCAGTGCATCGCTCGGCGTTGCGAATCTGATAGCGGCCGGAGCGCCGGAATATTGATTCTAGGTGCGCAGTGCGTGATGAACCGTGCATCTAGTACCAATAGGCTATCTGCGGTGCGTGCCTTGCTGGGCTACAAAGTCCGCGCAGGAGCGCCAGCCGGCCCTCCGTCCGCTGGAGTGCCGAACATGCAAGTCGCGACCCCCGGTTCGCTGCCCGATCCCGATTCGCGCCCGCCGCGTCCCTCATCGCTGCCGCTGTACCGGCAGCTGTATTTCCAGGTGGTGGTGGCGATCGTGCTGGGTGCGGTCCTCGGCCATTACGAGCCGGCGCTGGGCGAATCGCTCAAGCCGCTGGGTGACGCCTTCATCAAGCTGGTGAAGATGATCATCACCCCGGTCATCTTCCTGACCATCGTCACCGGCATCGCCGGCATGAGCCAACTGCGCACCGTCGGACGCGTGTTTGCCAAGGCGATGGTGTACTTCCTGTTCTTCTCCACGCTGGCGCTGGTGGTCGGCATGGTCGTGGCGCACGTGGTCCAGCCCGGCGCCGGCATGAACGTCAACGCCGCCGACCTCGACCAGACCGCGGTGCACAGCTACGTGCAGAAGTCGCATGACCTGACCCTGGTCGGCTTCCTGATGGACATCATCCCCAACACGCTGGTCAGCGCGTTCGTGGATGGCAACATCCTGCAGACCCTGTTCGTGGCGGTGCTGTTCGGCATCGCCCTGGCGATGGTGGGCGAGCGCGGCCGGCCGATCCAGGTCTTCCTCGAAGCGCTGACCGCGCCGGTGTTCCGCCTGGTGCACATCCTGATGCGGGCCGCGCCGATCGGTGCCTTTGGCGCGATTGCCTTCACCATCGGCAAGTACGGGGTCGAGTCGCTGGTCAACCTGGCCTGGCTGGTGGGCTCGTTCTACGTCAGCTCGCTGCTGTTCGTCCTGCTGATCCTGGGTCTGGTGGCGCGCCTGTGCGGCTTCTCCGTGCTCAAGCTCATCCGCTACCTCAAGGCCGAGCTGCTGCTGGTGCTGGGCACGTCCTCGTCCGAATCGGCGCTGCCCTCGCTGATGGAGAAGATGGAGAAGGCCGGTTGCAGCAAGTCGGTGGTCGGCCTGGTCGTGCCCACCGGTTACTCCTTCAACCTGGACGGCACCAACCTGTACATGACGCTGGCGGCGCTGTTCATCGCCCAGGCCACCAATACCGAGCTCACCCTGGGCCACCAGATCACCTTGCTGCTGGTGGCGATGCTCAGCTCCAAGGGTGCGGCTGGTGTCACCGGTGCCGGCTTCATCACCCTGGCCGCGACGCTGTCAGTGGTGCCGGAGGTGCCGGTGGCGGGCATGGCGCTGATCCTCGGCGTGGACCGCTTCATGAGCGAATGCCGCTCGCTGACCAACTTCATCGGCAATGCGGTGGCCACGGTGGTGGTGTCGCGCTGGGAGAATGCGCTGGACCGCGAGCAACTGCAGCGCGCGCTGGACCAGGGCGAAGATCCCTATGCAGCGCCGCCGGTACTGGCCGCGGCCTTCGTCGGCGTGGACGACAAGAGCCCGGATTGAGGCGCCTGCCACCCTTTGCCGCTGTCTCCACAAGCCCGCCGCCGCAGCGCGGCGGGCGCGTTTTCGCCGCATCGCAACATGCGCGCCATGTCCTGGCGACAGCTGCGCGACAGCCAGCGTCACCATCGGCCGGGTAGAATCCCCGGTCTCGCGCTTCCGCCAAACAGAAACCTCGATGTCCAACGACGAGTTCAAGAAGGCCGCCCTCGACTACCACCGCATGGCCCCGGCGGGCAAGATCAAGGTCATCGCGACCAAGCCCATGCTGACCCAGCGCGACCTGTCGCTGGCCTACTCGCCGGGTGTGGCCTTTGCCTGCCAGGCGATCGTCGAGGACCCGCGCCAGGCCAGTGAGCTGACCGCGCGTGGCAACCTGGTGGCGGTGATTTCCAACGGCACCGCGGTACTCGGCCTGGGCAACATCGGCCCGCTGGCGGGCAAGCCGGTGATGGAAGGCAAGGGCGTGCTGTTCCAGAAGTTCGCCGGCATCGACGTGTTCGACATCGAGGTCAACGAGCAGGACCCGGACAAGCTGGTCGACATCATCGCCTCGCTGGAGCCGACCTTCGGCGGCATCAACCTGGAAGACATCAAGGCGCCGGAGTGCTTCATCGTCGAGCGCAAGCTGCGCGAGCGCATGAACATCCCGGTATTCCATGATGACCAGCACGGCACGGCGATCATCGTCGGCGCGGCGGTGATCAACGCCATGGAGATCACCGGCAAGAAGATCGGCGAGGTCAAGCTCGCCACCACCGGCATGGGCGCGGCGGGCATTTCCTGCGTGAACATGCTGGTGTCGCTGGGCCTGAAGCCGGAAAACATCCTCGCCTATGACCGCGACGGCGTGCTGCACACCGAGCGCACCGACCTGGACCCGGAGAAGGCGCGTTACGCCCGCGACACGCCCAAGCGCACCCTGGCCGAGATCGTCGAGGGCGCTGACATCTTCCTAGGCCTGTCGGCCGCCGGCATCCTGACCCCGGAAATGGTCGCCACGATGGCGCCCAACCCGGTGATCTTCGCCCTTGCCAACCCGAACCCGGAAATCATGCCGGAGGCGGCGCGCGCGGTGCGCCCCGACGCGATCATCGGCACCGGCCGTTCGGACTACCCGAACCAGATCAACAACGTCCTGTGCTTCCCCTATCTGTTCCGCGGCGCACTGGACGTGGGCTCGACCTCGATCAACGAGGAAATGAAGGTCGCCTGCGTGCGCGCCATTGCCGCCCTGGCGCGGCGCGAAGCCTCCGACCTGGGCGCGGCCTATGGCGGCGAAACGCCGAGTTTCGGGCCTGATTACCTGATCCCGCGCCCGCTCGACCCGCGCCTGCTGGTGGAGCTGTCCTCGGCGGTGGCGCAGGCGGCGATGGACTCGGGCGTGGCCACGCGGCCAATCACCGACATGGCCGCTTACCGCGAGCAGCTGAGCCAGTTCGTCTACCGCACCAGCCTGATGATGAAGCCGGTGTACGACGCCGCGCGCACCGACAAGCAGCGCGTGGTCTACGCCGAGGGCGAAGAGGAAGTGGTGCTGCGCGCGGTGCAGAACGTAGTGGACGAAGGCCTGGCCTTCCCGATCCTGATCGGCCGCCCCGATGTGATCGAGACGCGCATCTGCCGCATGGGGCTGCGCATGAAGGCGGGCACCGACTTCGAGATCACCAACATCCTCGACGATCCGCGCTTCAACGATTACTGGCAGTACTACCACCGCCTGACCGAGCGCCGCGGCGTGACCGTCAGCGCGGCCAAGGAACTGATGCGCTCGCGTCCGACGCTGATTGCCGCGGTCATGGTCGCGCGTGGCGAGGCCGACGCGATGCTGACCGGCGTGGTCGGCCGCTTCCACAAGAAGCTCGGCTACGTGCGCAGCGTGATCCCGCTGGAACCGCGGGTGAGCTCGACTTCGGCGATGACCGGCGTGATCAACCAGCAGGGCGCGTTCTTCTTCGTCGATACCCACGTGCAGGAAGACCCGACCGCCGAGCAGATTGTCGAGGCCACGCTGCAGGCGGCGTACCGCCTGAAGCTGTTCGGCATCGAGCCGGCGATTGCGCTGCTGTCGCACTCCAACTTCGGCAGCCACGCCTCGCGTGACGCGCTGAAGATGCGCGAGGTGCGCGAGCTGCTGGTCAAGCGCAACCCCAAGCTCAACATCGACGGCGAGATGCAGGGCGACACCGCCTGGGACGAGGCGCTGCGGCAGAAGATCATGCCCAACAGCACGCTCAAAGGTCGCGCCAACCTGTTCGTGCTGCCCAACCTGGAGGCGGCCAACATCGCCTACAACCTGGTGCGGGTGTTCACCGACGGCGTGGCGATTGGCCCGATCCTGATGGGCATTTCCAAGCCGGTCCACATCCTCACCTCCAGCGCGACCTCGCGCCGGGTGATGAACATGACCGCGATTGCCGCGGTGGATGCGCAGATCCGCAAGCAGATGGAAGCTGAGCGGGGTTGAGCGAGTCCGGTTGGAGCGCCTCCGTTTGAACGGCATTGCTGCTGTTGGGGGGCTCTAACGCTGGTGGACAGCCGGTAGACGACTCATCGCCACAAGGTCCGGCTTTGCCAATCCGGATCGAAGCCCATCGCCTGCCTGCACACGTGAGGGTGCTGTGCAAGCAGTCCCTCAAGTCGCGCCTTCCAGTGGCATCCCGGCGATACAACGAGCAGTAGATGCCTCAGGATCGCCAAGGCGCAATAAATGCGGCCCGCGTGGGGAATCGTCGGTCCCCATGCCACGGTGCGAGTGCGAGTGGGGAGAGGTGGGCGAATCGCAAACTCGCGATTCCATAGCCGCTTGTGATGCGCACAGACGTTGCGCACGTAGCTCAGCGAGTGCAGCCATCGGGCGAAGAATGCATCGGGGACGCCGTAGGGACGTGCGATTGCCGACTTCGACGCCGGGGGCATGAATCGATACATCAGCGAAATCGTCCCGAAGGAGAGCAGTTCTGTTGCCATCCATACTGGCAAGTCGGGCTCGCTTGTGTACTTGTTGCGGAAATGCTGGACGAAGGTTTCGCCTGCGCGGACTTCTTCCGTCCGGATGTCGCGCAGCAGATCGGCATGACGATACTGCGGAGCGAAGTTCGCAGGGTTGACATGGCCAAATGCACCGCCGATGCGCGAGATTTCGTACGCGACTGCCGTGCGAATCGCGACTTCGACGCGCTCGATCGCATCCAGCACAAGTAAACGAAGCTTGCGATCAAAGATGTAGAGACCCGCTATGTCGTCGAACTCGGTGCCGGGGATAAAGGCTTCATCTCGCTTGAACGGGAGGAAGTACGCACTGAGGCGGTAGTAACTGACGTTCTTCAGCCAACGAAGCGCGCGTGCCGGATCCCGAACGATCAGCCCACGGTCCTGCATGAGCTGCAACTGGTCGGCGAACGAAAGGGGTTGCTTTGAGTAGCGCATCTCAGGCAATAAAAACCCGCCATTTATGCGCATCACCTACCGAAGCAGGGCTAAGCGTGGCGGGTATGTTGACAGGGATTTTATCGTAATGGCCCATCGTAGACAACTGTCGCATTCCTTGCTTCGCGCAGCCCCGGCGCGCCAACCTCCTTACGCACGCCGATGGCGCTGCGATTCGGCCATGTCCAGCAGCGCACGCCGCACCGCGCTCTGGCAGCCCCGATACGCGCGCAGCAGGCGCAGCTCCTTCGGGTCGTCCACCAGTTCGCCTGCCACCGCGGGTGGCGGCACTTCGTCGGTGGGCATGCCACGACCGGTGGCAAGCCATTCGTAGGACACGCCCGTGGTCACGGCGATCGCCATCAAGCGCGCGCTCGCTGGCCAGACGCCACTGACGCGTTCCCAGTTGGCCACTGCGCTACGCGTCACGTTCAAGCGTTCAGCCAGCCCCGCTTGCGTGATGCCGGCGATGCGCCGAGCACTGCGGATGCGAGTGCCGATGTCCCTTTCCATTCGCTTCTCCTCGTGGAGAAGATTAGCGCCGTACGCAGCGAATTGGAGCCTGTGCAAGCGATTCTGGCGCAACTGGATTGCTCTGTTGGCAATGCATCTTTCAGCGCTTGTGGCACGGCGCTAGCGATCATGAATGACAACGGCTTTGACGTATGCGCGCGGTTGAGCGCTGCGTGTCCGTCTGTGATCGTGCGCGTGCGCAAAGCACGAATCCAGGGAGGAGCGAGCATGCACCATGCACCAGACACATCCGGCGACGCAAACGCGATGAAGCCACGCAATGGCATCCGCGCCAAGCGACGCGCGCCGAATCTCCTGCAGCCGCTATACGTGCTCAAGTCCACTGGCGCGTTGCCCTACACGGCGGCCTGCTTTGTGTTGGTACTGTGGATCGCCGTTCCGGTCGCCATGTACACGCCCGCGGTGACGCTGGCGACCGAGCAGTGGTTGATCCTCTGGCTGGTGGTCGGGTTGGCGGCGCCCGTATTCGAGACGCTCGTGTTCCAGGAATGGATACAGGAAGCGCTGCTGCGCCAGGGCGTCAATCAGCGGGTGCGCATCGCCGTGTCCTGGGCGGCCTTCACTCTGCTGCACTCGTCTGGTTTCAGCAAACTGCTGCTCGGCGGTGGTGTGCAGGGTTTCCTCTACGCGGTCACGTACGCGGTATGGCGGCCAGCCGGGCGCAAGCAGGCCTTCGTCATGGTGCTGTGCCTGCATTTGCTGGTGAGCAACGCGTTGCTGGCGCTTGGCCTGCTGTTTGGGCGGGTAGCCGGCTGAGCGGCGGTTGTTCCGTGACGGCGCCTGCGGCCGGGGGCGGGAACGTGAAGCCGGCGCCTGGCCCGCCCCCGGGCCGGCCCCGGGGCAACACTGGTAGAATCGGCCCCTCGTTCCGTACTGCCTGCGACCCCCGCCATGAGCCATACCGCCACCGCGCCCGCCAATGCCGAAAAGCGCTACGACGTGCACCGCAGCGCCTTGCCGCTGAGCTGCCCGACCCCGGAGATGGCGCTGTGGAACTCGCATCCGCGCGTCTACCTGCCGATCGAGGACGAACCCAATCAGCAGGCCAAGTGCCCGTATTGCGGCGCGCAGTTCGTCCTGATCGACTGATCCGGCTCCATGCACCGCCTGACCGTGGTGCAATTGCTGCCGGCGCTGCATTCCGGCGGCGTCGAGCGCTCCACTCTTGAAATCGCCCAGGCATTGGCAGGCGCCGGGCATCGCGCGCTCGTGGTCTCGGCTGGTGGGCGGCTGGTTGAGCCGCTGCTGGCCAGCGGCGCCGAACACCTGACCCTGGATATCGGCCGCAAGTCGCTGCTGACGCTGCGCCATGTGCCGGCGCTGCGGCGGCTGTTCGACGAAGTCGGCGCGGACATCGTGCACGCGCGTTCGCGCTTGCCGGCCTGGCTGGCCTGGCATGCCTTGCGCGGGATGCCCGCGGCGCGGCGGCCGCGCTTCGTCACCACCGTGCATGGGCTGAACTCGCCCGGCCGCTACAGCGCGGTGATGACCTATGGCGATCGGGTGATCTGCGTGTCGCGCACGGTGCATGACTACGTGCTGCAGCATTACCCGAATACCGACCCGGAGCGTTTGCGGACCATTCCGCGCGGCATCGACATTGCCCAGTTCCCGCGCCGGCCACGGCCCGATCCTCGGGCCCGCGCCTGGGCCGAAGCGGAAGTGCCGGCGCTGCGCGGTGCGCAGGCGCTACTGTTGCTGCCCGGCCGCGGTACCCGCCTCAAGGGTCACCGCGATGGCCTGCAACTTCTTGCCAGCCTGCGCGCGCAAGGTCGCGATGCACGCCTTTGGCTGCCCGGCGCGCGCGAACCGGGGCGCGAGCAATATCTGCGTGAGCTGGAAGCCGAGGCTGCCGTACTGGGAGTGGCCGGGGCCGTGGCTTTCACCGAACCGACCGCGCGCATTGCGGAGGCTTACGCTGCCAGCGATCTGGTGCTGCAGCTGTCGCGCAAGCCCGAAGCCTTTGGCCGCACCGTGCTGGAGGCGCTGGCCGTGGGCCGGCCGGTGCTGGGCTGGGAACATGGCGGGGTGGGTGAGCTGTTGCGCGAATTGCAGCCGCAAGGCGCGGTCACCGCCTTCGACGCCGATGCGCTGGCCCAGCGCGCGCAGTCGCTGCTCGACCAGCCGCCGACGCCGCCTGCACGCATTCCCTATACCCTGCAAGCCATGCAGGACAGCACGCTCAAGGTCTATGCCGAACTCCATCGCTGAGCGCAGCGCGTCGTCGTCGCCGGTGCCGGCATTGCCGCCCAGGGCGGGGCGCTGGGCGCCGGTGTGGGTGATTGCCTTCGTCGCCCTGTGGCCCGCCCCCGGGCTAGCCGAAACCGTGCTCTCGCTGGGCGCGGTATTTGCCACGTGGCGGCTGCTGCGGCGCCGCTTTCGCGGGGGCACTCAGCTGTTGAGCGGCGCGGCCTGGGCGCTGACCAGCGTGTTGTTCTTCGCCTACTGGTTGCCCGAGCTGCTGTCGGCGATCGATGCGATCGACGTGCCGCTGGCGCTGCGCAAGTCGCTGGCCGACCTGCGCTACCTGCCTTTCATGTGGCTGTGCGCGATTGCGGTGGCCGACCCGGCGCGGCGCCGGCGTACCTTTGCCGGACTGGCGATCATCGGCGGCGTGTGGACGCTGGATGCGCTGCTGCAGGCGCTGGTCGGCACCAGTGCGCTGTTCTGGTCGATGGATCAGTTGAAGTGGGTGATCAGCGGCCATGGCCTGTGCACGGCGCAGGAGATCGCCGCGGTCGATCGTCTCAGCGGCCTGCTTGGGCCATGCAATCTCAAATTCGGCCAGACCCTGGCCAGCCTTTCGCCGTTCCTGCTGTTTGCCGCGGCCGCGCGCGGGCGGCTGGCATGGCTGCTGGCAGCGCTGGCGGTAGGCGCGGTGGTGGTGATGGCCGGTGCGCGCGCGGCGTGGATCACCTACGCGGTGATCCTGCTGTGTTCGGGTTGGCGGTTGATTGGCGCGCGCGGCATGTTCGGTGTCGGCATGGCCGCGCTGCTTGGCGTGATCGTGCTGTACCAGGTCTCGCCGCAGGTGCACGAGCGCGTGGCGCGCACGCAGACGGTGCTGGGCGGCGGACTAGCAGGCATCGACGCGGCGCTGTCCGGGCGCGCGCAGATCTGGTCGGCGGCGCTGTGCATGGTGCGCGAGCATCCGCTCAACGGCGTCGGCGCCCGCGGTTTTCGCGAGGCCTATCCGCAATGCGACCCGCACCCGGAACGGGTGCCGGCCTGGGGTGAGGGCCCGGCCTTTCACGCCCACCAGATCGTGCTGGAAATCCTCGCCGAAACCGGCTTCCTCGGCCTGCTGCTGTGGCTGGCCGGCGCGGCGCAGGCGTGGCGCGCATGGCGCTACTCCAGCGCGGCAGCGCGCGAACAGGCGCGGCCGGCGATGGTTGCGCTACTGGCGACGGTGTTCCCGCTCAACACCCACCTGGCGTTCTATTCGAGTTTCTGGGGCGGGCTCACGCTGATGCTGGCCGGTCTTTACGCCGGCGCCTTGCTCAACGAGGACGGCACGCGCGAACCACCGGCGGCGTGAGCCTGCCGGCGTCGCCGACTACTGATAGAGCTTGAGCTTGGGGCCGCCGCCGGGCTGGCGCTTGAAGCGGCGGTGGATCCACAGGTACTGGTCGGGCGCCTCGCGCACCATGTCCTCGATGGCGGCATTGACCGCGGTGGTGTCGGCAATGGCATCGTCAGAGGGAATGCCTGGCAGTGGCGGTGCCACGCGCAGGATGTAGCGGCCGCCTTCGCGGCGATGGAAATACGGCACCACCGCGCAGCCGGTGAGGCGCGCGAGCTGATGGGTGGCGGTGATGGTGGAGGCGGGGTGGCCGAAGAACGGCACGAACACCGTGTCCTTGCCGCGCATGTCCTGGTCGGGCGCATACCACAGCAAACCGCCCTTCTTCAGGTGCCGCACGGTCGCGCGCAGGTCTTCGTTGGCAAACATCGCCTGGGCGTAGCGCAGGCGTCCGCGCTTGACCGCCCACTCGAACACCGGGTTGCGATGGCGGCGATACATGCCGGCGAGCGGCACGTGGTCGCAGAGCAGGCGGCCGCACATTTCCAGGGTCATGAAGTGGCCGGACACCAGCAGCACGCCGCGCCCCTGGGCTTGCAGCGCATGCAGGTGTTCGACGCCTTCGATCCGCACGCGCGGGCGGATCGCATCGATACTGCCCCACCAGGCGCGGGCGAATTCAAACAGGCCCACGCCGAGCGCGTCGAAACTGTCGCGCAGCAGGCGCGCACGCCATGCGTCATCCTGTTCGGGAAAGCACAGGCGCAGGTTGACCTCGGCGGCGCGGCGACGGGTGCCGGCCACATGAAAGGCGATCCAGCCGATGCCACGGCCCAGTGCGCGCTGCAGCAGCCACGGCAGGCGCCCGGCAAACACCATCACCACCAGCGCCAGGTACATCGGCCAGTGCGCCGGCTTGAGCAGGGAAGGGCGGATGGCGACGTCGGCGGCTTCTGGCATGGCGCAATTCTAGCGTTCCCGGCGCGAGCGGCGCATGCGCGGGCCGGGAGGGCAAGCATCGCGCGGGGGCAGGCGCCGTCGTATCCTTCGCCGATGCGGAAAGACCCCATCGAATGGTTGTTGCGCGGGCTGTACTCGGCCCTGCTGTACCTGTTGCTGCCGATCACCGTCTACCACCTGGTATGGCGCGGCTTCCGCGTGCGCGAATACTTCAACCGCTGGAGCGAGCGCTACGCCGCCTATCCCAGTGACTGCGGCCGCCCGCAGGTCTGGGTGCACGCCGTATCGGTGGGCGAGGTCAACGCCGCCGCACCGCTGGTCAATGCCTTGCGTGCGCAGCGCCCGGACATCCGCTGGGTCATTACCACCATCACCCCGACCGGCTCCGAGCGCGTGCGCGCGCTGTGGGGCGAGGCGGTGGATCACGTCTACCTGCCCTATGACGTGCCGGGCAGCGTCGGCCGCTTCCTGCGCCACTTCCAGCCCAGCCTGGCGTTGATCGTGGAAACGGAACTATGGCCGAACATGCTGTTTGGCTGCCGCGACCGCGGCATTCCGGTCTACATCCTCAACGCGCGGCTGTCGGCGCGCTCGCTGCGCGGCTACCGCCTGCTGGCACCGCTGATCAGCCGCGCCCTGCGCACCGTGACCTGTGTGGCCGCGCAATCGCAGGACGATGCCGAGCGCTTTGCGCGCCTGGGCGCACGGCCCGAACAGGTCGTGGCCCTGGGCAACCTCAAGTTCGACATCGCCGTGCCGGAGCAATTGCCCGCCTTTGTCGCCGAATTCCGCCAGCGCGTGCCTCCGACGCGGCCGGTGTGGATTGCCGCGAGCACCCATGAAGGCGAAGAGGCGGCTATTGTCGAGATGCATCGCCGGCTGTGCCGCGTGCTTCCCGACCTGCTCCTGCTGTGGGCGCCGCGTCATCCCGAGCGTTTCCCCAAGGTCGAGACGCAGGCGCGCGAGCAGGGCTGGGCGGTGGCCACGCGCAAGCAGCAGCGCTGGCCGGACGCGGCCACGCAGGTATTCGTCATCGACACGCTGGGCGAACTGATGAGCTTCTACGCCTGCGCCGAAGTCGCCTTCGTTGGTGGCAGCCTGCAGCCGATCGGGGGGCACAACCTGCTGGAGCCGGCGGCCGTGGGAACGCCCGCGGTCACCGGCCCGCACCTGCACAACTTCGCCGAAATCTCCCGGCGCATGCGCGAGGCGGGTGCTGTTGCCATCCGCGATGACATGGATGGCGTGTGTGAGTCCCTGCAAACCCTGCTCGGTGACCCGCAGGCCCGCGAGCGCATGCGCGATGCCGGCCTGGCTTTGGTCGCCAATGGCCGCGGTGCGGTGGCGCGCACCTTGGTGCTGGTGGCGCCGCATCTGCCGCCGGTGGCGGAGTATGTGGCGGGGTAGGGAGCGCCCATCCGGCATCGGGAATGCGCGCCGGGACCGTTGTAGGAGGGGCTTCAGCCCCGACGGGCGAAGAGGCGATCTGGCAGATGGCGGTCGCGGCTGAAGCCGCTCCTACAGTGGGTCCGGCAGTGCTGGAGGCCAAACGAAAGAGGCGAGCCGAAGCTCGCCTCTTTCGTCAGCACTGGTTGAGCGCTTACTGCCGCTGCATCGCGTCATTGGCGTTCTGCAGCTTGGCCTCGGCATCCTGGGTCAGCATGCGGTTGATGTCCTGCAGATCAGCAATCTCCAGCTTGCCGGTGGCCTGCGCCAGCAGCAGCCGGTTCTGCAGGAAGGTGTAACGCGCCTGCACGTACTGCACCTGCGCCGCAAACAGCGTGCGCTGGTTCTGCACCACATCCAGCACCGTGCGCGTACCCACTTCCAGGCCCACCTGCGAAGCGTCATACGCCGCCTGCGCCGACACCACCGCCAGGCGCCGCGCCTCGACTTCGCTCACGCCCGCCACCACCGTCTGGTAGGCATTGCGCGTGTTGCGGTCCAGCGCGCGCTTCTGCTGCTCGAACGTGTCCTGCTGGATGTCGCGCTGCGCCAGCGCCTGGCGCACCTGCGACTGCGTCGCGCCGCCGGAGAAGATCGGCACCGACAGGGTCACGCCGATCGAGTTGCTGTCGCCGTTGACGCCGGCCGAACCAGTGGAATCACCCCACGTCGCGCCGCGGCCCCAGCTGCCACCCAGGCTGATCGTCGGGTAGTGGCCCGCACGCGCCGCCGACACGTTGGATTCCGCCGCGCTCACCTGCAAGCCCTGCGCCTTGAGCGCCGGGTTCTCGGTCACCGCCGTGTTCACCAGCTCATCGACGTTGCTGTACTGCGCCGGCACTTCCGGGCGCCACTCTTCCGGCAGTGCGCGCAAGCCCGTCACCGGCTGGCCGGTGAGCTCGGTCAATGCCTGGTAGTAGTCCTTCAGCGTATTGCGCGCATTGATCGTGTCAGCGCGTGCCTGGTCGTACTGCGCGCGCGCTTCGTGCACGTCGGTGATCGGCGCCAGGCCGACTTCCAGGCGCTTGTCCGCGTAGTCGAACTGCTTCTTGGCCGCCGCCTCGTTGGTCTCGGCCGCCGCCAGCGACTCGATCGCCACCAGCACGTTGAAGTATGCCGCCGAGGTGCGCACGATCAGGTCGTCGTTGGCCGAGTCCAGGGTGAAGTCGGCCGCGCGGCTGATGTCGCGCTGCGCGCGCAGGTTGGCGAACTGCGCCAGGTTGAACACCGTCTGCGTGCCGTTGACCGCGTAACGGCGGGTCTTGCTGGTCGAGGTCCCGCCCACGTCATAGTCGTTGCTGTTGCGGGTCAGCGAGGCACTGCCGTCCAGCTGCGGCAGCAGCGCCGCGCGTGCTTGCACCTGGCCTTCCTTGTTGTACAGCCGGGTCGACTCCGCCGTGGACAGCTGCGGGTCGCCATTGCGGGCCATTTCGTAAACCTGCAGCAGATCGGCGGCCTGGGCGGCCATCGGGAACAGGGCGGCGGCCAGCGCCAGGGCGAGGGATCGGCGAATCATAGGGCTTCCTTGGGATTCAGAATTTGAACTTGGGCGTGGGGGCCGCGCCCCGCAGGTAGGCGAGATCGGTCTCGAACAACGACTCGATGCGCGAACCGTTGACATCGGCGCGGACAAGGACGGCTTCCATCACCGGATCGTGACCGCGCACGACAAACAGGCGGCCATCCGGGCGCAACCACTGCAGGAACTGCGCGGGCACCTGGTCCACGGCGCCGGTGACGCAGATGGCATCGAAGCGGCGCTCGCTCTGCCAGGCGAACACGTCCGCGGTTTCGATGCGCACGTTGCTGCCCAGCCCGGTGGCATCCAGCGCGGCGCGCGCACCGGCAGCCAGAGCCGGGTCGATTTCCAGGCTGAGCACTTCGCGGCCGAGCGCGGCCAGGCAGGCGGTGGCAAAGCCGCTGCCGGTGCCGATCTCGAGCACGTCTTCGCCGGGCTGCAGGTCCAGCGCCTGCAGCATGCGGCCTTCGACCACCGGCTTCATCATCTTCTGCCCACCGGCCAGCGGAATTTCCAGGTCGGCATAGGCCAGCGCCTGGTAGGCCTGCGGCACGAAAGCCTCGCGCGGCAAACGCGCCAGGACGTCGAGCACCCGCAGGTCCAGCACGTCCCAGGGACGTATCTGCTGTTCGACCATCTTTTCGCGGGCCTGGGAGAAATCGATCGTCATGGGGGCGTTATCCAACACGGTGGGGCAGGCATTTTAACGGTGAAGTGCCGGCTCGGTGCGCCAGTAGCATCACCGGGCGGGGGAAGGGGTCGCAGTGCCGGAAGTCACCGCGACCACCGGCTCGGCCGGCGCGCATTCAGCGCGGCGCATAGGCACGCAGGAAGAAGTCCACGCTGGCTTCGACGTGGCGATGCACCGCCGCCGCGCTGGGCGTGCCGCCGAGGCCGCACATCATCATCGGGTGCAGTTCGCCCTTGAGCAGGCAGAAGAACTGCGAGGCGGCCAGCGCCAGATCCGGCACTTCGAGCTCGCCGGCGGCAACGCGGGCGGCCAGGAAGTCGGCCAGCGAGCGCTGGATGCGCATTGGCCCGGCATTCCAGAACATCTCGCGGATATGGTCATCGCCGGTGCCCGGCGCCAGCATCATGCGGTGCGTGGCCAGCGCCGCGTCGGAGCTGATCATGGCGAAGAACGCCTCGCCGATGCTGATCAGCTGCTGCCGCAACGGGCCCTTGGGCGCGTGCTCGAACAGGCCGTCGGGCATCATTTCCTGGCACTGCACGCGGATCGCCTCGGCAAACAAGGTCTCCTTGTCGCCGAAATGGCTGTACACGGTGAGCTTGGACACGCCGGCCAATGCGGCAATGCCGTCCATGCTCACACCGCCGTAGCCCTGCTCGACGAACAGCGACTTGGCCGCCTGCAGGATGGCGGCGCGCTTGCCCAGATCCTTGGGTCGCCCGGGTCCGTTGCCTTTGCCGGCGGCCTTGGAAGGCGCCTTGGGCGGCTGGGGAGAAATCGAGGTCGACATTGCGCGAATACTAGACCATTCGGTTCTATATTTATACTATACCGGCAGGTTCACTATTCGACTCTCACTTTCCCATGGCCGGAACACTCGCGATGCGCCCGAGCACTGTTGCAAGGATGAAGGGCAACCCGTTGGCTCTGCTGTTGGCTGGCCCGTTGGTTGCGCTGCTGTTGAGCGGTTGCGGAGGCGGCGAGCCGCCACCGCCGCCACCGACGCCCGCGCTGGTCGTGCAGCCGGTGCCGGCTTCCGGTCCCGGCATGGCGACCTTCCCCGGTGAAGTGCGGGCGCGGCAGGAAAGCGCACTGGCGTTTCGCGTTGGCGGGCACATGGTCAAGCGCCTGGTCGATGCCGGCGCGCGCGTGCAGCGCGGCCAGGTGCTGGCCGAGCTTGATCCGGCCGACCTCGCATTGCAGGCGCGCTCGGCGCAGGCGCAGTTCGAGTCGGCGCAGGCCGACCTGGCCCGCGCGCGCGACGACTACCAGCGCTACGCCAAGCTCGTGGACCAGCAACTGGTCAGCCGCTCGACCTTCGACGCGCAGACCGCCGCCTACAAGGCCGCGCAGAACCAGGCCGAAGCCGCGCGCGCCAACCTCGACGTGGCCCGCAACCAAGCCGCCTACGCGCAGCTGCTGGCGCCGGCCGACGGCGTGATCGCCAGCCGCCAGGCCGAAGCCGGGCAGGTGGTCGCCGCCGGGCAGACCGTGTTCACGCTGGCCGCCCATGGCGCGCGCGAGATCGCGATCAACCTGCCCGAATCGGGCGCGCACCGCTTCAATGTCGGCGACCGCGCCGAAGTGGAGCTGTGGGGCCAGCCGGGCAAGCGCCTGCCCGGCACGATCCGCGAGATCGCGCCGGCCGCTGATTCGCAGACCCGCACCCACGCCGCGCGCGTGGCCCTGGCAACCGAATCACTCGACAACGTTGAACTGGGCCAGAGCGCCCGCGTTTACCTGGCGGGCGCCGACGCGGGCGGGCTGACGCTGCCGCTGTCGGCGATCCAGCGCGGCGCGCAGGGCGCGACCACGGTGTGGGTGGTCAACCCGGCCGACGGCAAGGTGCAGGCACGGCCGGTGCGCATTGGCGGCTATGCCAGCGACCAGGTGCCGGTGCTGTCGGGCGTCGCCGCGGGCGACTGGGTCGTGGCCGCGGGCGGACATCTGCTGCGCGAAGGCCAGCAGGTGACGCCGGTCGATCGCAGCAACCGTCCGCTGCGCGCGCCTGCTCCGCCGTCTGCCGCGCCCACGGCCAAGCGCTGACGCCATCGGCCTCGCGCCGGTACCTGCACCCCGCGGCACACCCGACCCTTGCGGAGTTCCCCCATGCGTCGCTTCAACCTTTCCGAGTGGGCGCTGAGCAATCGCGCGCTCGTGCTGTACGCCATGATCGCCATGGCGATCATTGGCGCCTGGTCGTACCGGCACCTGGGCCAGTCCGAGGACCCGCCCTTCACCTTCAAGGCCATGGTGGTGCGCACGCTGTGGCCGGGCGCCACCGCCGAGCAGGTCTCGCGCGAGGTCACCGAGCGCATCGAGAAGGCGCTGATGAACACCGGCGAGTACGAGTTCATCCGCTCCTACTCGCGGCCAGGCGAGTCACAGATCATCTTCATGGCGCGCGACTCGATGAAGTCCAGGGACGTGCCCGAGCTCTGGTACCAGGTGCGCAAGCGCGTTGGCGACATTCGCGCCACGCTGCCGTCGGAGGTGGTCGGCCCGTTCTTCAACGATGAGTTCGGCGACACCTACGGCAACATCTACGCACTCACCGGCAAGGGCTTCGACTATGCGGTGATGAAGGACTACGCCGACCGCATCCAGCTGGAACTGCAGCGCGTGCCGGACGTGGGCAAGATCGACCTGGTCGGCCTGCAGGACGAGAAGATCTGGGTCGAAATCTCCAACACCAAGCTGGCCACGCTGGGCGTGCCGATGAGCGCGGTGCAGCAGGCGCTGCAGCAGCAGAACGCGATGGCCCCGGCTGGCTTTGTCGAAACCGCCGGCGAGCGCGTGCAGCTGCGCGTCAGCGGCCAGCTCGGCTCGGTCGAGGACATTGCCGAGTTTCCGATCCACGCCGAAGGCCGCACCGTGCGCCTGGGCGACATCGCCACCGTGCATCGCGGCTTTTCCGATCCGGCCGCGCCGAAGATGCGCTTCATGGGCGAGGACGCCATCGGTATTGCCGTGGCGATGAAGGACGGCGGCGACATCCTGCGCCTGGGTTCGACCCTGGACGCGGAGTTCGAGCGTCTGCAAAAGACCCTGCCGGCCGGCATGCAGCTGCGCAAGGTGTCCGACCAGCCGCATGCGGTGGAAGAGTCGGTCGGCGAATTCGTCCGCGTACTGACCGAGGCGGTGATCATCGTGCTTGCGGTGAGCCTGTTCTCGCTGGGCCTGCGCACCGGCCTGGTGGTGGCGGTGTCGATTCCGCTGGTGCTGGCGATGACCTTCGCGGTGATGCATTACTTCGGCATCGGCCTGCACAAGATTTCGCTGGGCGCGCTGGTGCTGGCGCTGGGCTTGCTGGTGGACGATGCGATCATCGCGGTGGAGATGATGGCCATCAAGATGGAGCAGGGCTACGACCGCCTGCGCGCGGCCAGCTTCGCCTGGACCTCGACCGCCTTCCCGATGCTCACCGGCACGCTGATCACCGCCGCCGGCTTCCTGCCCATCGCCACCGCGGCCTCCAGCACCGGCGAGTACACCCGTTCGCTGTTTCAGGTGGTGACCATTGCCCTGCTGGTTTCATGGGTGGCGGCGGTGCTGTTCATTCCGTACCTCGGCGACAAGATGCTGCCGGACCTGGCCAACCCGCAGCCACCGCGGCCGGGCAGCCTGGCCGCGCGCTGGCGCGCCCGGCGCGAGGCCTGGGCCGATCGCCATCCGGCGTTTGGACGCTGGCTGGCGCCGGCGCCGGCCAGCCACGAACATCAGCACGACCCCTATCAGCGCCCGTTCTACAAGCGCTTCCGCGCGCTGCTGGAAACCTGCCTGCGCCACCGCTGGTGGGTGATCGCCGCGACCCTGGCACTGTTCATTGGCTCGCTGCTGCTGTTCCGCTTCGTGCCGCAGCAGTTCTTCCCTGACTCCACGCGGCCCGAGCTGATGGTGGACCTGGAACTGGCCGAGGGCGCCTCGCTGCGTTCGACTGAAGCACAGGCGCGGCAGCTGGAGAAGCTGCTGGCCCAGCGCCAGGACATCAGCAACTACGTGGCCTATGTCGGCACCGGTTCGCCGCGCTTCTACCTGCCGCTGGATCAGCAGCTGCCAGCGACGAACTTCTCGCAGTTCGTGGTGCTGGCCAAGGACACGCATGCCCGCGAGACACTGCGCGACTGGCTGCTGCATGAGGTCGCGCCGCAGTTCCCGCAACTGCAGTTCCGGGTGACGCGCCTGGAGAACGGCCCGCCGGTGGGCTACCCGGTGCAGTTCCGCGTGTCGGGCGAGCACATCGAGCGCGTGCAGGCGATCGCCCGCGAAGTGGCGGCCAAGGTGCGCGCCAACCCGCACGTCACCAACGTCAACCTGGACTGGGACGAGCCGAGCAAGATCGTGCGTGTGGTGATCGACCAGGACCGTGCGCGCGAGTTCGGCATCAGCAGCGCGCAGATTGCGCAGTTCCTGTCCGGAGCGCTGTCGGGGCTGAGCGTGAGCACCTACCGCGAAGACAACGAGCTGATCGAGATGCTGCTGCGCGGGCCGGAAGAGGAGCGCGCCAGCCTGGAGATGCTCGGCGGGCTCGGCATTCCCACCGGTGATGGCGGCAGCGTGCCGCTGTCGCAGGTGGCGCGGCTGGAGCCGGCATTCGAGGACGGCATCATCTGGCACCGCGATCGCCTGCCGACGGTGACCGTGCGCGCCGATATCGCCGACCGCATGCTGCCGCCGGCGGTGACCCAGCAGATCCTGCCGACGCTGGACGGGATTCGCGCGCAGCTGCCCTCAGGCTATCTGTTGCAGGTGGGTGGCACGGTAGAGGATTCGGCGCGCGGGCAGAATTCGATCAACGCCGGCATGCCGCTGTTCCTGCTGGTGGTGGTGACGCTGCTGATGCTGCAGCTGCGCAGCTTCTCGCGCACGGCGATGGTGCTGGTGACCGCGCCGCTGGGCATCATCGGCGCGACCTTGTTCCTGCTGCTGTTCCAGATGCCGTTCGGCTTTGTCGCCATGCTCGGCACGATTGCCCTGGCCGGCATGATCATGCGCAACTCGGTGATTCTGGTCGACCAGATCCAGCAGGACATCGACGCCGGCCATGACCGCTGGCACGCGATCCTCGACGCGACGGTGCGCCGTTTCCGCCCGATCGTCCTGACCGCGCTGGCCGCGGTGCTGGCGATGATCCCGCTGTCGCGCAGCGCCTTCTACGGCTCGATGGCGGTGGCGATCATGGGTGGCCTGATCATCGGCACGGTGTTGACCCTGGTCTTTTTGCCGGTGCTGTATGCGACCTGGTTCCGGGTGCGCGAGGCGGAGGCTGGCTGAGAACGGGGACCGGGGACCCGGGACCGGCAAAGCAACGGCCACCCTCGGGTGGCCGTCCGCTTTTGACCTTGCTCTTCCCATTCCCAATTCCCAATTCCCCATTCCCGACGCTTCAGTCACGCAACTCCGCCACAGGGCAGCGTTCCCGAATCCGCTGCACGACCCCCACCGCCGCCTGCTGCGTGCTCAACGGCGCGATGCCGTGCGCGGCCAGATCCGCGGTGAAGGCTTTCGCGTCCAGCGCGTCGCTGACGCTCTGCTCCACGCATTGCGCTTCCTGCTCCAGCCCCAGCGAATGGCGCAGCAGCAGCGCGGTGCTCAGGATCGTCGCGTAGGGATTGGCGATGCCCTTGCCGGCGATGTCCGGCGCCGAGCCGTGGATCGGCTCATACAGACCGACCTTGCCTTCACCCAGCGAGGCCGAAGGCAGCAAGCCCAGCGAACCGGCGAGCATCGAGGCCTCGTCGGTGAGGATGTCGCCAAACATGTTCTCGGTCACCACCACGTCGTAATCGCGCGGGCGCGACAGCAGATGCATCGCCATGGAGTCGACCAGCTGGTGCTCCAGGCGCACGTCCGGGAACTCGTCGCGGCCGATGCGCGTGGCCACGTCGCGCCACAGTCGCGAGGTCTCCAGCACGTTGGCCTTGTCCACCGAGGTGACGTGGTGGCGGCGCTGCCGGGCCAGGCGGAACGCGGCGCGCATCACCCGTTCGATCTCCACCACGCTGTAGCGGCACAGGTCGCTGGCGTCGCTGGCGGTGCGGGTCTTGTCGCCGAAGTAGATGCCGCCGGTGAGCTCGCGCACGACGATCATGTCCACGCCGGTCAGCAGGTGCGGCTTGATCGGCGCGGCATCCAGCGCCGCGGCATGCGGCTTGACCGGGCGCAGGTTGGCGTACAGGCCCAGGGCCTTGCGAATCGCGAGCAGGCCCTGCTCGGGCCGCACCTTGGCGTTGGGGTCGGACCACTTCGGCCCGCCCACCGCGCCGAGCAGCACCGCGTCGGCGCGCTGGCAGGCCTGCAACGTCGCGGCAGGCAGCGGCTCGCCGTGGCGGTCGATGGCAATGCCGCCGATGTCGTATTCGTGGAACTGGAAGCTGTGGCCGTGGCGTTCGGCCACGGCCTGCAGCACGGCGACCGCGCCGGCAATCACTTCCGGGCCAATGCCGTCGCCGGGCAGCAGGACGATGTCAGCGTTCATGGTGGGCCTCGTATCGGGAAATTTCGGCGCCGCGCGCCAGCAGGTAGCCCATCTCGTCCACGCCTTCGAGCAGGCAGGTGCGGGCAAAGGCATCCAGCGGGAAGGCGTGGACGCGACCGTCGGGAGTGCGCAGCTCGCGCGCGGCCACGTCGATGGTGAGTTCGTCGTCAGGGCGCTGCATCAGCGCCTGCACCACTTCCTCGGGCAGCACGACCGGCAGCAGCCCGTTCTTCAGGGAGTTGTTGCGGAAGATGTCGGCGATCTCGCTGGAGACGATCGCGCGCAGGCCCAGGTCGGTCAGCGCCCACGGCGCATGCTCGCGCGAGGAACCGCAGCCGAAGTTGCGCCCGGCCAGCAGGATGCTGCGGCCCTGGTTCGCCGGCTGGTTGAAGGCGAACTCCGGGTTGGGGCTGCCGTCGCTGAGCCAGCGCCAGTCATTGAAGGCGTTGCGGCCCAGGCCGGCGCGCTCGGTGGTGGACAGAAAGCGTGCCGGGATGATCTGGTCGGTGTCGATGTTGGTCTGGCGCAGCACGACGCTGCGCGAGGACACGGTGGTGAAGCCCGGCATCAGCGGTTCTCCTGGGTATGTGGGCGGAAGCTGCTAGCGCTCATGGCACCAGCTCCAGTTCCAGTGCGTCGGCATGCAGTTCGCGCACGTCGGCCACGCGGCCGTTGACCGCCGCCCACGCCGCGCTGGCCGGCGAGGCCAGCAAGGTGCGCGCGCCCGGACCCTGGCGGCCCTCGAAATTGCGGTTGCTGGTGCTGACCGCCAACTGCCCGGGCGCGACCAGATCGCCGTTCATCGCGATGCACATCGAACAGCCCGGCTCGCGCCACTCGGCACCGGCCTGGCGCACGATCGCGTCGATGCCCTCGGCTTCGGCCTGGCGCTTGACGATCTCCGAGCCCGGCACCACCAGCATGCGCACGCCATCGGCCACGCGGCGCCCGCGCAGCACGGTGGCTACCTGGCGCATGTCGCTGAGCCGGCCGTTGGTGCAGGAGCCGACGAACACCACGTCCACCGGCGTGCCGGCCAGACTGCGGCCGGCCTGCAGGCGCATGTAGTCCAGGCCCTTCTGCGCGGCGGCGTCCTGCGCGGCCGGGATCGGCGCGTCGACGGCGATCGCCGTGCCCGGATGCGTACCCCAGGTCAGGGTCGGGCGGATGTCGGCGGCGTCGATGCGCACGTCCACGTCGAAGCGCGCGCCCTCATCGCTGTGCAGGCTGCGCCAATAGGCCACGGCCTGTTCAAGGGCCGCACCCTTGGGGCCGCGCGGGGTGGCCGCGACCCAGTCGAAGGTGACCTGGTCCGGCGCCACCATGCCGGCGCGCGCGCCGGCCTCGATGGACATGTTGCACAGGGTCATGCGCTGCTCCATGTCCATCGCGCGGATGGTCGAGCCGCGGTATTCGATGACGTGGCCGGTGCCACCGTTGACCCCGATCACGCCGATGATGTGCAGGACCACGTCCTTGGCGCCGACACCGGGGGCGAGCTCGCCCTCGACGGTGATCGACATCGTGCGCGCCTTGCGCTGCAACAGGCATTGCGTCGCCAGCACGTGCCCGACTTCGCTGGTGCCGATGCCGAAGGCCAGCGCGCCGAACGCACCGTGGGTGGAGGTATGGCTGTCACCGCAGACGATGGTCATGCCGGGCTGGGTGAAACCCTGTTCCGGGGCGATGACGTGGACGATGCCGCGGTTCTCCGAGGCCATGTCGAACAGTTCGATGTCGAACTCGGCGCAGTTGCGCGCCAGGGTCTCGACCTGCACGCGGGCGGCGTCGTTGGCGTAGGGCAGGCGGCCGTCAGGACCGGGCGGCAGGGTCGGCGTGGAGTGGTCCATCGTCGCCTTGGTGCGGTCGGGCCGGCTTGGCGCGATGCCGCGCGCGCGCAGCTCGGCAAAGGCCTGCGGCGAGGTGACCTCGTGGATCAGATGCAGGTCGATGTAGAGCACGGCCGGCGCGGCGTCGCTCTCGGGGACGACGACATGCGCGTCCCACAGTTTGTCGTACAGGGGGCGAGGTGATCGGTTCATCGGGATGCCTGGCGTTGGTGCATTGAAACCAAGGGAGCGTGGAGCGGAAAGTGGAAAACGACATTCATCGCAGGGCGGCTTCGGCCTCCTGCGGCTGGCTGGACGGGGTCGCGCGGTCGCCGGCAGCGCGCTGGCGCAGCAGGCGGTTGGCCACGTCCAGCCAGGCCAGGGCGCTGGCTTCGATGATGTCCTTGCTGGTGCCGGTGCCTTCGTACTCCACACCCTCATGGCGCACGCTCAGGCTGGCCTCGCCGCGCGCATCGGCGCCGATGCCGACGCTGTGCACCTGGTAGCTGTCCAGCTGCAGGCGCACGCCGGTGGCCGCCGCCAGCGCGCCGAACAGCGCATCGACCGGGCCATTGCCCTGCGCGGTCTCGGCCACGCGCTTGCCGTCCGGGTCGGACAGCTCGACCAGCGCATTGGCACGGCTGCCGACGTCGCTGATCGTCATCGAGGCCAGGCGGTAGCCTTCGGCACCTTCGGTGTCCTGCATCAGCGCGCGCAGGTCGACATCGTTGACCACGCGCTGCTGCTCGCACAGCGCCTTGAACTGCTCGAACACCAGCTTCAGCTGCTCTTCCTCCAGCCAGTAGCCCAGCGCGCGCAGGCGCTGTTCGACCGCGGCGCGGCCACTGTGGCGGCCCAGCACCATCTGCGAGGACGGCCAGCCCACATCTTCCGGGCGCATGATTTCGTAGGTGCCGCGGTGGCGCAGCATGCCGTGCTGGTGGATGCCCGACTCATGGGCGAAGGCGTTGCTGCCCACGATCGCCTTGTTGCGCTGCACCGGCATGCCGACCAGGCGCTGCAACAGCTGCGAGGTCGGCACGATGCGCGGGGTATGGATGGCGCTGTCAATTTCATAGAACGCGTTGCGTACCTTCAGCGTCATCGCGATCTCTTCCAGCGCGCAGTTGCCGGCGCGCTCGCCGATACCGTTGATGGTGCACTCCACCTGCCGCGCGCCGCCTTCCACCGCGGCCAGCGAATTGGCAACCGCCAGGCCCAGGTCGTTGTGGCAGTGGGTGCTGAAGACGATGCCCGGCGGGTCGCCGACACCGGCGATGACGCGCGCGAACATGCCGCGGATTTCGTCCGGCGTGGTGAAGCCGACGGTGTCGGGCAGGTTGATGGTGGTGGCGCCAGCAGCAATCGCCACGCGCACCACCTCGATCAGATAGTCCTCCTCGGTGCGGGTGGCGTCCTCGGCGGAGAATTCCACATCGTCCAGGTAGCTGCGTGCCAGCGTCACGTGCTGGTGCACCGATTCGAGCACCTGCTCGCGGCTCATCCGCAGCTTGTGTTCGCGATGCAGCGGGCTGGTGGACAGGAACAGGTGCAGGCGCGGGCGGGCGGCGGCTTCCAGCGCGCGCGCCGAGGTCTCGATGTCACCGGCCAGGCAGCGCGACAGCACCGCCAGGGTCGGCGTGCGGATCTCGCGGCCGATCAATGCCATGGCTTCGCGGTCGGAGTGCGAGCTGGCCGGAAAGCCGGTCTCGATGATGTCCACGCCCAGCTCTTCCAGCGCGCGCGCCATCACCAGCTTCTGCGCCGGGCTCATGCTGCAGCCGGGGGACTGTTCGCCATCGCGCAGAGTGGTGTCGAAGATGCGGATTCGGGGGGGAGTGACGGAAGATGGGGTGTTCACCAGGAGGACTCCTCTGCGGCGATGGCGTGTGCGATGGCAGGCTTGGGGGCGGGCTGGACGGCAGGAGAGGGCACGGGCGCGGACGCGATGCCGGAAGCGACTCCGGTATTCGCGCGCGCCAGCCTAAGTCGCTCGGTGTTGCGGCGCCGCGGCTTGCGCGGCGGCCGTGGCCGCACTTCGGACAACAGGGTGGACAGCACGGTGGCGTCGATGTTGCCGCCAGACACCACCGCGCACTTGCGCTTGCCGGCGACGCGGCGGCCGGCGGCCAGCGCGAGGGCGCCGGCGCCTTCGGCAATGATGTGTTCCTCCAGCGCCAGCCGTACCAGAGTCTCGCGCAGCTCGGCCTCGCGCACGATCACGATGTCGTCGAGCAGGCTGCTGCACAGGCGGCGGGTGAGCAGGCCGGGTACCTTGACCCTGACGCCATCGGCCAGCGTCGGCACCGGTTGGAACTCGCCTTCCTCGCCGCGCACGGCGCGAGCCATCGAATCGACGCCCTCGACCTGCGCGCCGACCACGCGCACGCCCTGCGATTTCAGCGCCAGGGCCACGCCGGAGGCCAGGCCGCCGCCGCCGATCGGCACGATGACCACGTCTGGCGCGCTGTCGGCGATCTCGATGCCGACGGTGCCCTGGCCGGCGATCACGTCGGGGTCGTCGAACGCCGACAGGAAGCGGTAGCCGTTGTTGGCGGCCAGCTCGCGCGCGAAGGCATAGGCCTCGTCGTAGCTGTGCCCGTGCTGGCGCACCGTGGCACCCCAGTGCGCGACGCCGGCGATCTTGGTCGCCGGTGCGCCATGCGGCATCACCGTGATCGCCGGCAGGCCCAGGCGGTACGCCGACCACGCCACGCCCTGGGCATGGTTGCCGGCCGAGGCGCAGATCACCGGGCGGTCGTCGCCGCGCTCCAGGCCGGCCAGCATGGCATTCAATGCGCCGCGCACCTTGTACGAACCGGTGCGCTGCAGGTTCTCCAGTTTCAGCCATACGCCAAAGCGCTCGGCGTAGTGCAGCGGCGTGGCCGTCAGATAACGGCGCAGCCGTGCCTGCGCGGCCAGCACGTCGGCCACGCTGACCTGTGCCTGCGCTACGTCGGGCTCCATGGCATCACGCCCGGACATGGCGGCACGCAGGCGACTGGCGCGGAAGAAGACACCTCCGTACCACTTGCTCCGGGTTATGTACGGCCGGGTTCATGCCGCGGCCTCCAGGGGAATGGCCGTGGCCTGTACCGATTCGCAGTCGTACACCTTCTCCAGCTGCCGGCACAGCGACTCGGCCGGGCGGCTGCTTTCCACTTCCAGCTGCAGGTGCCAGCGGCCCTGGTCGTCGGCGTCCGGCGCGCCGTGGATGGCGCGCGGGCTGAAGCCGCGGCGTTCGGCCATGCCGATCACCCGCAGCAGCGCGCCTTCGGCCGGACGCAGCACCAGGTCAAGCCGGTATCGCATGGCTGGCCTCCCGGGCTGCATGGGCGGGGTTGCTTTCCAGCATGGTGCTGTTGGCAGTGTTGGGCGGCACCAGCGGCCACACGTTGGCGCGCGCGTCGATGGCCACGTGCAGCAGGCCGGGGCCAGGCTGGGCCAGCAGCGCGGCCAGCGCGTCGTCGACCTGGTCGCGCGCGGTGATGCGCGTGGCCGGGATGCCGAACACCTGCGCCAGCGCGGCGAAGTCCGGATTGTCGGACAGGTCGATCTCGCTGTAGCGCTCGGCAAAGAACAGCTCCTGCCACTGCCGCACCATGCCCAGCGAACTGTTGTCGAGCAGCACGATCTTCACCGGCAGGCGGCAGCGCGCGATGGTCACCAGCTCCTGCACGTTCATCATGAAGCTGCCATCGCCGGACACCAGCACCACCGTCCGCTCGGGGCAGGCGAACTGCGCGCCCATCGCCGCCGGCAGGCCGAAGCCCATGGTGCCCAGCGCGCCGCTGGTCAGGTGGTTGCGCGGGTGCTGGAAGCGGCAATGCTGGGCCACCCACATCTGATGCTGGCCCACGTCGCAGGCGATGATGGTGTCGGCCGGGGCCACTTCGCTCAGGCGCTTGAGCAGGGCCGGAGCGTAGATGTCGCTGCCGGGCGCGTCGTAACGCGCGCCGAAGCGTTCGCGGTTGCCGCTGCAGCGCTTGCGCCAGTCCTCGCAGGTGGCACGCGCGGCGACCAGCGCCTTCAGCCCGGTCGCCAGGTCGCCGGGGATGGCGATGTCGGCGGCGCGCAGCTTGGAGATTTCGCGGGCGTCGGCATCCAGGTGGATCACCCGCGCAAACGGCGCGAACTCGCTCAGCTTGCCAGTGGCGCGGTCATCGAAGCGCGCGCCGACCACCACCAGCAGGTCGCTCTCCTGCACGGCGATGTTCGCCGCGCGCGTGCCGTGCATGCCCAGCATGCCCAGGCTTTGCGGATGCTGCGGCGGCAGCGCGCCCAGGCCACGCAGGGTCATCACCGTCGGCAGACGCGCGGCCTCGACGAACTGGCGGAAGGTATCGACCGCATCGGCCAGGGCGATGCCGCCGCCGGCATACACCACCGGGCGCTCGGCGCCGGCAATGGCGGCCAGCGCTTCGGCCAGGCGTTCGGCATCAGGCGCCGGTGGGGCGGCGACCACGGCCGGCACATGCGCGGGCAGCGCCGAGGCATCGGCCAGTTGCACGTCCTTGGGCAGGTCGATCAGCACCGGGCCGGGGCGGCCCTCGCGGGCGATACGGAAGGCTTCGGCCACCACTTGCGGCAGGTCATCCACGCGCCGCACCAGGAAGCTGTGCTTGACGATGGGCAGGGTCAGACCGAACACGTCCAGTTCCTGGAAGGCATCGGTGCCCAGCAGTGGCGTGGCGACCTGGCCGGTCAGGCAGATCATCGGCACCGAATCGAGCATCGCATCGGCGATGCCGGTCACCAGATTGGAGGCGCCGGGGCCGGAGGTGGCCACGCACACGCCGACGCGGCCACTGGCGCGCGCATAGCCATTGGCGGCCAGTGCCGCGCCCTGCTCATGCCGGACCAGGATGTGTTTGAGCTTTGAATCTACCAGGGCATCGTAGAACGGCATGATGGTGCCGCCCGGATAGCCGAACAGCGTGTCAACGCCTTCAGCTTCCAGGGCCTGCGTCAGCCAGCGTGCGCCGTTGATCGGCGAAGGCGGCGTGGCGGGTGCGGTGGTGTCCATGCAAGGGCGTCCTTTGCAGCAGGGGGAGGGCGCGGCTTACGCCGCGCGTTGGCTATCGGATGTTTGCGCCGCGGCGCCCTGGCCGTTGAGCCAGACCATCTTGGCGCGCAGCTGCCGGCCGACCTGCTCGATCGGGTGGTCCAGGTCGGCCTGCTTGAACTTCTTGTAGTTCGGCAGGCCCGCTTCGTATTCGGCCACCCAGTTCTTGGTGAAGGTGCCGTCCTGGATGTCCTTGAGCACCGCCTTCATCCGCGCCTTGGTATCGGCATCGATCACCCGCGGCCCGCTGACGTAGTCGCCGTACTGCGCGGTTTCGGAGATGAACTCCAGCATCCGGGTGATGCCGCCCTCGTAGAACAGGTCCACGATCAGCTTCAGTTCGTGCAGCACTTCGTAGTAGGCGATCTCCGGCTGGTAGCCAGCCTCGACCAGCGTCTCGAAGCCGGCCTGCACCAGCGCGCTGGCGCCGCCGCAGAGCACGGCCTGCTCGCCGAACAGGTCGGTCTCGGTTTCTTCCTTGAAGGTGGTCTTGATCAGGTTGGCGCGTGCGCCACCCAGGCCGCCGGCATAGGTCAGCGCCAGCTGTTCGGCGTGGCCGCTGCGGTCCTGGTAGACCGCCCAGATGCAGGGCACGCCGCGGCCGATCTCGTACTCGCGACGCACCAGCGCGCCCGGGCCCTTCGGCGCGACCAGCACCACGTCCAGGTCCTCGCGCGGTTCGATCATGCCGAAATGCACGTTCAGGCCATGCGCGAACAGCAGGCAGGCACCGGGTTTCATGTTCGGCGCCAGCACTTCCTCGTAGAGCTTCTTCTGCACCATGTCCGGGGTCAGCACCGCCACCAGATCGGCCTCGCGTACCGCGTCGGCCGGCGCGCGCACCTGGAAGCCATCGGCCTTGGCCTGGATTTCGGTCGGACCTCCCGGGCGCAGCCCCACGGTCACATCGAAGCCGGAGTCGCGCAGGTTCATGGCGTGGGCGCGGCCCTGGCTGCCATAGCCGACGACGGTGATACGCGGGTTGTCGTTGCTGCTCATCGTGCGATTTCCTCGAGGTTGAAAAAGATCAGCCGGCGCGCTTGCAGGCGAGCCGGCTGTGGGGGAGGGCGGGGAGGGCGCACGCACACGCGCAGCCACGGCCGGGAGTGGCGTGGCGTGCGTTGCGGGTTGTGTGTGCCGGGTGGGTCATGACCTGCCGTATTGCGTGAATGGTGCTTGCTAAAAAGAAAAACCCCGCGCCGTTGCCGGTGCGGGGTTTTGTCGAATCCTGGCGTTGTGTGCTTACGCGCCGGTTCGTCCCGCACTCGTGGGCGAGGTAATAAGTACGAGGACGAGGAGCGATGCGCTTCCGCGCGCTGCGTGACGCAGTGCGTTCGGATCGGCGTTCGCGTGGCTGTGGCGCTGCAACATGCGGACGAGAAAAACATGCATGCGGAGGGTGTGTCAAGCGATCACCGCAATTATTTTTCGTGGCAGATGCAACCATTTCGCGAGCAACGGATCGCGCGGCTTTTACGAGAAAAATCGAATGTGGATTCATCGCTTTGCCACGCCTTGATGCTGTTGATTGCATGCCGTTTTTTGCTTTACCCGCGCCGCCGATGCTGCGATGTTTCTCGTGATGATCCGAAGGAGGACCTATGGCACGACGTAGTCGCGGACTGACCGCGATTCTCGTCCTGGCGACCGCGCTGGCCGCAGGTTGCGCGCAACCGCCCGCCGCCGATGGCGTGTCCGCCGAGCCGGTCGTCGCGGCCGCGCCGGTGCCGACGCCGCGCGCGCAGGCCGTGGCTTTCGCGCGCACCTTCCTGCAACTCGATGCCGAGGGCGCGCGGGCACAGCAAGCCTTGATGCTGGCGCCTTCGCTGCGCCAGGCGATGCAGCGTGCACAGGCCAGCGAGCGGCGCGGCGGGGCCGGGCGCTACCGCAAGCAAGCCGCGGCGGACCAGTGGAGCTACTTCGGCCTGGCCGACGCCTGGCGGCCAGGCCGGGTGAGCGTGCATGCGCTCGATGCCCGGCGCGCCGAAGTGGACGTGGACATGCTGGTGGACGGCACCGAGGAACCGGTGGCGATCGCGCGCCTGGAGCTGGTGCGCGCCAACGGTGCCTGGCTGCTGGATGACATCCGCCAGGGCAATGCCGCGGCCGGCGGCCTGCGCGCGATGCTGGAGTCGATCCGCTGACGCAGGACTTCCGGCAGGGCGGGGGGCGGTGGCCGCGGTGCTAGGGTGGGGACGTCCTTGTCACCGGTTACCACCATGCTTTCGAGCCCCGCTTCCCGCCAGGCCCGCCGCCTCGCCGCGTCCCCGCTTGCCTGCTTCCTGCTGGTTTCCTGCGCCCTGCTCGCGGCCGCGCCGGCCCGCGCCGGCGACCGCATCACCGGCGCCGCCTTCGCCACGCGTTCGGAGGTGATCGCCCCGCACGCCATGGCCGCCACCTCGCAGCCGCTGGCCACGCAGATCGCACTGGACGTGATGAAGCAGGGCGGCTCGGCGATGGATGCGGCCATTGCCGCCAACGCCGCGCTGGGCCTGATGGAGCCGACCGGCAACGGCGTGGGTGGCGACCTGTTCGCCATTGTCTGGGACCCGAAGACGCAGCAGCTGTATGGCTACAACGGTTCGGGCCGCTCGCCGAAGTCGCTGACCCTGGCCGAGTTCCAGCGCCGCGGGCTCAAGGAGATTCCACCGACCGGTCCGCTGCCGGTATCGGTGCCGGGCACGGTGGATGCGTGGTTCGCCTTGCACGAGCGTTTCGGCCGCCGGCCGATGGGCGAGAACCTGGCCCCGGCCATCCGCTACGCGCGCGAAGGCCACCCCGTGGCCGAGACCATCGCCTATTACTGGGACCGCTCGGTGCCGCGGCTGTCGCAATACCCGGGCTTCAAGGAGCAGTTCACCATCGACGGCCACGCGCCGCGCAAGGGCGAGCTGTGGAAGAACCCGAACCTGGCCAACACCTTGCAGAAGATTGCCGACGGCGGCCGCGATGCCTTCTACAAGGGCGACATCGCCCGCACCATCGACGCCTATTTCAAGGCCAACGGCGGCTTCCTCAGCTACGACGACCTCGCCAGCCACCACGGCGAATGGGTGCAGCCGGTGAGCAGCAACTACCGCGGCTATGACGTGTGGGAGCTGCCGCCCAACAGCCAGGGCATTGCCGCGCTGCAGATTCTCAACATCCTGGAAGGCTACGATTTTTCCAAGATCGCCTTCGGTTCGCCCGAGCATATCCACCTGTACGTGGAGGCCAAGAAGCTGGCCTTCGCCGACCGCGCGCGCTTCTACGCCGACCCGGCCTTCCAGAAGGCGCCGGTGGCACGGCTGATCTCCAAGGAATACGCCGCCGAGCGGCGCAAGCTGATTTCCATGGACAAGGCGCTGAAGGAGGTGCAGCCCGGCACGCCGAAGCAGCTGGAAGAGGGCGACACCATCTACATGACCGTGGCCGACGCGGACGGGATGATGGTCTCGCTGATCCAATCCAACTATCGCGGCATGGGCAGCGGCATGGCGCCGCCGGGACTGGGTTTCATCCTGCAGGACCGCGGCGAGATGTTCGTGCTGAAGAAGGACCACCCCAACGGCTACGCGCCGGGCAAGCGTCCGTTCCAGACCATCATCCCGGCCTTCATCACCAAGGATGGCAAGCCGTGGATGAGCTTCGGCGTGATGGGCGGGGCAATGCAGCCGCAGGGCCACGCGCAGATCGTGATGAACCTGGTCGACTTCCACATGAACCTGCAGGAGGCCGGCGACGCTCCGCGCATCCAGCATGAAGGCTCCACCGAGCCCACCGGCCAGGCCACGGCGATGAGCGACGGCGGCGAGGTCAACCTGGAAAGCGGCTTCGCCTACGAAACCATCCGCGCGCTGATGCGCAAGGGCCACCGCATCATCTTTGCCGACGGCCCGTACGGCGGCTACCAGGCGATCATGCGCGACCCGCACACTGGCGTGTATTACGGCGCCTCGGAGAGCCGCAAGGACGGGCAGGCGGCGGGCTACTGACGCAACCCCGCAAAAAAAGCGCCGCCGGAGGGCCGGCGGCGATGGAGAGAGAGATCAGGATCTTGTTGTGCGCCCAGCTTGCCGTGGCCGCTTGGCGCGGCGATGTCGATGCTTGACCGCGTCGCCATCGTCGCCGGCCACTGTGTCATTGCTGTCATGAAGCTGGCGCAAAGACAGCTGGGTGACAGGTGGCGCCCGGCGGCGCCGCCTGTCAGCAGCGGCCTGCCGTGGCTCAGAACCGCTGCGTGTACTGCAGGTAGGTATAGCGGCCGGGGATCGAATAGGCCGGATCGAACGAGTTGGCGAACGCACCCATCGCGACCGGGGGGTCCTTGTCGAACAGGTTGCTCGCGCCCAGGCGCACGGTGGCGTTCCACGGCAACTGGTAGGCCAGCTGCAGGTCGTGGAAGGCGGTGGCGGCAATGCGGTTGTAGCTGCCGTCCTCGTTCTGGCCCCAGGCGTAGTCCTGCAGGCCCGAGTAGTAGCGCAGGCTCCAGTTGGCGCTGAAGTCGCCGTAGCTCCAGTCCAGGCCCAGCGTGCCGCGCAGGCGCCAGTTCGGGTCGGTCTGCCAGTAGATGCCGTTGCTGCTTTCCCAAGCGGAGTCGTCGTCCACCTTGCTCTGGTTGCGGGTGACATAGGTGGCGTCCAGGCTGACGCTGAACTGGCCGTACGCGGTCTCCGGCAGGCGGTAGTGCGCGGCGAAGTCGTAGCCTTCCATGCGCCGCTGGCCGACGTTCAGCGGTTTGATCACCAGGTTGGTGATGGTGCCTTCGGCATTGCGCGTGACCAGATCGCAGTACGCGCTGATACCCTTCTCGTAGCACTGGCTGAGGATGTAGCTGGCGCTGAACTCGGAGATCGCGTCCTCGATGCGGATCTTCCACCAGTCCAGCGACACATCCAGGCCGGGTGCCCACGAAGGGCTGTAGACGAAGCCGAACGTGGTGTTCTTCGATTGCTCCGGCTTCAGCTCCGGGTTGCTGCTGTAGGTGAACGGGTAGATCGTCTGCCCGGAATTGGAGCCGGTGCTGCTGTTGTACTCGGCCACGTAGCCGGCCGGCACGCCCGCCGCGGCGCAGGCCGCGGCCACCGCATCGGTGTAGGTGGTGCTGTTGGTCGAGCAGGGATCGGCGTAGGAGTCGTAGCTGTCCGACGCGCCCAGGTACAGATCCTCGATCGACGGCGCGCGGAACCCGGTGGCGTAGTTGCCGCGCACCAGCAGGTCGTTGAACGGCTTCCAGGTGAAACCGAACTTGTAGTTGGTCGTGGTGCCGAAGGTGTTGTAGTCGGAGAAGCGCCCGGCCAGGCTCAGGTCCAGCGCCTTGGCCCCGGGCAGGTCCTTGAGCAGCGGGATGGCCAGTTCGGCGTAGTAGTCGTTGAGGTCATAGCCGCCGGCGGTGGGGGTAAACGAGTTGCCGGAGGTGTAGCCACTGCTGATCAGCGCGTCCGGCGAGGAATAGCCGCTTTCCTCGCGGTGCTCGAAGCCGGCGGCAAAGCTCATCCAGCCCGCGGGCAGCTCGGCCAGTTCGCCGCCGATATTGGCGGTGATGCTGTTGTTCTTGTACTGGTAGGTGTTGTGCGCGGTGAACAACAGGTATTCAAGTTGCTCCTGGCTTACCGCGCCGGCCGGCGAGAGCGGGTTGAACGGCACGCAGCCGGCGATGACCGCACCGCCACTGTCCAGGCACGAGAGCACGCCATTGACCACCGCGGACGGGCCCAGCGCATTGGCCAGGTTGAGCAGGTTGACGTCGCCGTACTGGGTTTCAGTCTGGTCGGTCTTGTTGGCGGAGAACCCGGCATCCCAGTTGAACTGGCGGCCGGCAAACTCGAAGTCGCCTTCCAGCCCGGCGTAGACGTGCGAGGTCTTGACGTCCTGCTGGTACAGGCGCGGATATTCGGTCAACCGGTGCGACCACTGTGCATCGCTGCCGTCGCCGCCGTACTCGGTGTTGAACGGGTTGTAGTAGCTTTCCCCGCTCATCAGGATGCCGGTGCCGGTCGAGGACAGCGGATAGCCGGCCA
Source organism: Stenotrophomonas sp. (assembly GCA_035629025.1). Taxonomy (GTDB): domain Bacteria; phylum Pseudomonadota; class Gammaproteobacteria; order Xanthomonadales; family Xanthomonadaceae; genus Stenotrophomonas_A. The sequence continues at coordinate 54,271 of DASPIU010000061.1, read as the reverse complement.
GGCGCTGCGAGGAACGGCGCTGGTTGTACAGCGCGTCGAGCTTGAAGCGCAGGTTGGCGGTCAGGTCGTAGCTGCCCTGCACGTACAGCGAATCGCGCTTCTGCGGCGTGACCAGGTAGTTGTCCTTGGCGTAGTTGTAGCCGTACTCGGACGTGGTGTACGGCACGTACTGGTCCAGCGCGTAGTACGGGTTGGCAGCATCGCCGCTGCCAGTGGCGCCGTTGGGCAGCACCATCCAGCTGTTGCCGACGCGCAACTTGCCGCTGGCCGAATAGCTGCTGTACGCCGACGAGCCGTAGCCATAGTAGGGCTCGGCAGACAGCGCGCGGTCGCCGGCCATCACCGCGTCCTCGGTCACGCTGGAGACGCCCACCACCAGGTTGCCGCGCTCGCCGTTCATGCCCAGCGTGGCGTCGAACGAGGTGCGCTGGCCGTCGCCCTGGCCGTACTGGCCGACATAGGCGTTGACCTCGGCACCGTCGAAGTTGCTGCGGGTGATGATGTTGACCACGCCGGCGATGGCATCGGAGCCATAGATGGAGGAGGCGCCGTCCTTGAGCACTTCGATGCGTTCGATCACCGCGGTCGGAATGGTGTTGAGATCCACCGTGCCGCTCAGTCCGGACACCCAGCGGCGGCCGTTGACCAGCACCAGCGTGCGGTCGGCGCCAAGGTTGCGCAGGTTGACCGTGGCCGAACCGTCGCCGCCATTGTTGATGGTGGTGTTCATCGTGGCGCCGTTGACCGAGATGCGCTTGAGCACGTCGGCGACCGACGTCAGGCCCTGCTTTTCGATGTCCTGACGGGTCAGTACCAGTACCGGCTGCGAAGTCTCGACGTCCACCGAGCGAATACGCGAGCCGGTGACTTCGATGCGGTCCAGGCTGGTGGGGTTGTCGCCGGGGTCCTGTGCGTGGGCGAGGCTCGGGGCGAGGAGGCCGAGCGTGATCGCGGCGGCGAGCGGAAGCGGTCGCAGATCGGGTCGGAACGAATGCGTGATCATGGATGGGGCGGTTCCTGATGGGTTGGGTGGGCATCGCGATGAGCGACGCGGGCCATCGACGGTCGTAACGAAACTGCAACGAGGGCTTGCCGCGAATCTAACGAGCAGGTTTCGCCCGAATTTCTCCGAATCTCGCCCGCGTGGCGGCAGCTGGCGCGCGCTTCCGGCGTCTGCGTGCAGGCGGCGCCCGCTGCCATGGGCGCGCGTGCGATGACCCCGGATGTCGCCTGCCGACAAGCAGCGCCGGATGCCGGCACGGGCCCTGATGTGCTTTAATCGCCGCCGAAGCGGGGGTACCCGTGCCTCGGGCACGCGGTTGAGACAGACCCTTCGAACCTGATCCGGTTGATACCGGCGTAGGGAAGCTTCGCAACATGCGCCGGGAAGGGGCTGATGCCCCGGTGTTGGCCTCCAAGGCCGCAACCATTCCCTCGCATCGCGCGCCGCCGCTTCGTCCCGCCCATTGCCAGGACGAAAGCCATGAATGCCCAGCCCCAATCGCTGCTGCAGCAGACCGAGCAGCTCTCCGAGTCGGTCACCCGGCCGATCCCCGGTTCGCGCAAGATCCATGTCGAGGGCTCGCGCCCGGACATCCGCGTGCCGATGCGCGAGATTGCCCTGACCCGCACGCCCACGCTGTTCGGCGGCGAGGAGAACGCGCCGGTCACGGTGTACGACACCTCCGGCCCGTATACCGATCCGGACGCGCGCATCGACCTGGGCGCCGGCCTGGCGGCCTTGCGCGCGGGTTGGATCGCCGAGCGTGGCGATACCGAGCAGTTGCAGGCGCTGAGTTCGGACTTCGGCCGCGGCCGCGAAACCAACCCGCGACTGGACGCAGTGCGCTTCCCGGCGCGCGCGCTGCCGCGGCGCGCGCTGGCCGGCGCCAATGTCACCCAGATGCATTACGCACGGCGCGGCATCATCACCCCGGAGATGGAGTACGTCGCCATTCGCGAGAACCAGCGCGTGGAAGCGGTGCGCGATGCCGCGCTGCTGGCGCAGCATCCGGGCGAAAGTTTCGGCGCGAGCATTCCCAGGCTGATCACCCCGGAGTTCGTGCGCGACGAGATCGCCCGCGGCCGTGCCATCCTGCCCAACAACATCAACCACCCGGAAAGCGAGCCGATGATCATCGGCCGCAACTTCCTGACCAAGATCAACGCCAACATCGGCAATTCGGCAGTGTCCTCGGGCATTGCCGAGGAAGTGGAGAAGCTGGTCTGGGCGATCCGCTGGGGTGGGGACACGGTGATGGACCTGTCCACCGGCAAGCATATCCACGAAACCCGCGAATGGATCATCCGCAACTCGCCGGTGCCGATCGGCACGGTGCCGATCTACCAGGCGCTGGAGAAGGTCGACGGCCGCGCCGAGGAACTGACCTGGGAAATCTTCCGCGACACGCTGATCGAGCAGGCCGAACAGGGCGTGGACTACTTCACCATCCATGCCGGCGTGCTGCTGCGCTATGTGCCGCTGACCGCCAAACGCGTCACCGGCATCGTCTCGCGCGGTGGCTCGATCCTGGCCAAGTGGTGCCTGGCGCATCACAAGGAGAACTTCCTCTACACCCACTTCGAGGACATCTGCGAAATCATGAAGGCCTATGACGTGGCCTTCTCGCTAGGCGACGGCCTGCGCCCGGGCTGCATTGCCGATGCCAACGACGCGGCGCAGTTCGGCGAACTGGAGACGCTCGGCGAGCTGACCAAGCTGGCGTGGAAGCACGATGTGCAGACCATGATCGAAGGCCCCGGCCATGTGCCGATGCAGCTGATCAAGGAGAACATGGACAAGCAGCTGCGCGAGTGCGGCGAGGCGCCGTTCTACACGCTGGGGCCGCTGACCACGGACATCGCGCCAGGCTATGACCACATCACCAGTGCGATTGGTGCGGCGATGATCGGCTGGTTCGGCACGGCCATGCTCTGCTACGTGACGCCGAAGGAGCACCTGGGCCTGCCGAACCGGCAGGACGTGCGCGACGGGATCATGGCCTATCGCATCGCGGCGCACGCGGCCGACCTGGCCAAGGGGCATCCGGGCGCGCAGGTACGTGACAACGCGTTGAGCAAGGCGCGCTTCGAGTTCCGCTGGGAAGACCAGTTCCACCTGGGCCTGGATCCGGAGAAGGCCAAGGAGTTCCACGACGAGACCTTGCCGAAGGACGCGCACAAGGTCGCGCACTTCTGTTCGATGTGCGGCCCGCACTTCTGTTCGATGAAGATCACCCAGGACGTGCGTGACTACGCGGCCGAACACGGCGTGGACGAGGCGCAGGCGCTGGATGCGGGGATGGCGGAGAAGTCGGCGGAGTTTCTCTCGCAGGGTGCGCAGGTGTACCGGCCTTCGTGAGATGTAGGAGCGGCTTCAGCCGCGACCGCCATCTGACGGATCGCGGCTCCGTCGGTCGCGGCCGGAAGCCGCTCCTACAGTTTCCATTCATTTTCGCGCAGCCAGAACACAGGCCGCGCCGTCAACGTCAAATAGATGACAGTCATCGCCGTTGCAATGCAGGCACACCCGCAAACGTTTGCAACACGGACGTCGTCGCCGTCATGTTGATGAACCGCAGATAAAAAAATCGCGCCAAAGGCGCGAGTGTTGGAACAATTATGTGAGTTCGTCGGCGAGAGAGAGAGCCTGATGCGTGACTTCCGGCCAGGGCAGGAAGCTGCGAGTGCTAGGTTAGAATTCCGCGCTCAACGTCGCCTGTCCTATTTGGCTGCACCGCTTTGCGGAATGTGGCGAAACGTGACCAAGGCGCCATCGCCCGAGTAGACGGTCCGCCCCACGCATGTCCCCAACCACGACCAGAGCTGCGCAGCCGGAAAGGCTGCGGGTAGGCGAGTGCGTCGTAGACATCGCTTCGCGCGAGGTCCACGCGCCGGGCGCGCGTCGCCCGACGCGGCTCACGCCCAAGGCGATGGCGGTGCTGCGCGTGCTGGCCGAACAGCCGGGCCAGGTGGTGTCGCGCGAACAACTGCTGGCCGAAGTGTGGCCCGATACGTTGCCGACCAACGACGTGGTCACCCAGGCCATCACCCAGTTGCGCAAGGCGCTGCAGTATCCAGGGGATGAGGCCGGGCGGGCAGGCGGCATCGAGACCATTGCCAAGACCGGCTATCGGCTGCTCGCGCCGGTGCGCTGGGAAGCCGCCGCGCCCGTGGCGACGACACCGCCGATGGGGGCAGCGCCCGCCGCTGCAACAGCGGTTGAAGCAAACACGGTCGTTGAACTCGCAATACCTGCGGCCGTGAATGCGCCAGCGCCCTTCAGCGCTGCCGTCACTCCCGCCACGCGCCCCTACCCGCGTCGCCGCCACTGGCCGCTGCTGATTGCCCTCGCGCTGCTCGCCGCCGCGCTGGCAACAGGGCTGTGGTGGTGGCTGCAAGGTGGCGCGTCGGCCACGCCAGGCAACGACGCCGGCGAGGAACGCGTGGTCGGCGCACCGCGTTTGCCCTATCGCCTGATCACCTCCGGTGGCGGTTTCGACCTGACCCCCACGCTGTCGCCGGACGGCTCGATGGTCGCGTTCGCCTCGCTGTCCACGCAGCGGCCGGGGACCTCCATCCGCATCCAGACCACCAGCAATTCGCCTTCGCGCGAACTGGTCATTCCCGGCCCGCGAGAGTCCGACCGCCTGCCCGCGTGGTCGCCCGATGGGCGCCAGCTCGCCTTTGCCCGCCAGGGCGAGGACGGCAGCTGCCGCATCATGGTCGCGGCGACGAATGGCGCGGCGGGCGAACACGAAGTAGCGCGTTGCGATCACACCGAGCTGCTCAGCTTCAGCTGGGTGCCGGGCCGCAATGCACTGCTGTTCGGCACGATGACCGGCGCCAATGCTGGCGCCAGCATCCGCGAGCTGGACCTGGACACCGGCACCTGGCGCGCGCTGAACTACGGCGCCAGTGCGCGCGACTTCGATTACGCACCCAAGTATTCGCCGGACGGGCGCTGGATCGGCTTCGTGCGCAATCCGCAGCTCGGGGGTGTCTGGATCATGCCGGCCAGCGGTGGCGCGGCGACGGCGCTGACCCATGAAAGCGCCGAAATCCGCGGCTGGGACTGGCTGCCGGACAGCTCCGGACTGGTGTTTGGCCGGCGCGTGGACGCGCAATCGCGGCTGTACCGCCTGGACCTGAAGAGCCAGCGCCTGCATGACCTCGGACTCAGCGATGCCGAGTCGCCAACGGTGTCGCAGGACAACGGACAGCTCGCCTTCGTGCAGCGCCGGCCGCAGTTCGCGCTGTATCGCATGCAGCGCAACAGCGCTCACGGCGGCTACAGCCGCGAGCGCCTGTTTCCTTCCAATGGCCGCGATGCACAGCCCATGGTGTCGCCGGACGGCCGGCAACTGGCCTTTACCTCCGACCGCTCCGGCGAATACGCCCTGTGGTGGGCGGACCTTTCGCGCCCCGATTCGCTGCATCCCATTGCCGGCCTGGTACCGGAAACGCGCCAGCCGGTGGATTGGGCGCCAGACGCAGGCAGCCTGCTGGCCATTGGCCGCGATGCGCAGGGTCAGGCGCTGCTGTATGAAGTGACGCCGGCCGAGAGCCGGGTCAACGTGCTGCCGGTACCGGCGCCGCGCCTGCTGCAAGGTCTGCACGTGGGCGATCCCACGCGCATCCTGGTGCTGTCGGCCGAGCCGCGCGGCGATGCCACGCTTATTCTCTATGACCGTTCGCAGCAACCCTGGCGCGAGCTGGCGCGGCTGGAGGATGTCTCGCAGGCGCGCTACGCCCCGGACACCGGGCAGGTGTTCTTTACCCGCTTTTCCGCCAGCGGCCTGTGGCACATCGATGCCGGGCTGACCGCCGCGAGCCTGGTCAGAGTGGATGGCGAAGCGCCGAGCCGCTGGCGCTATCGCAGCTGGGCGCTGGCTGGCGCGGACCGCGCGTATTACCTGTCATCAAGCAACGAATGCTCCAGTCTGGGTTCCTGGCTGGGCGCACAGGAAGCCGCCGACACCTGCCTGGCGGCCGCGCAGTTCAGCACGGTCAACGGTTTCAGCATCGATGTCCACGATGGCGCCCTGTACGTGGCCATCGCCGCCACCGATGGCGCCGGCATCGGCTTCATGGCCTTGCCCAAGGCACCGGCGCCGACCTTCGGCGTGATCTCCAAGTTGTTGTACAGCTTGAGAAATCCGCCTTCGTAAATCTTTCGGATGGAGGTTCGTGGCGAATTCGCCGCGATTTCAGCGAAACCTCCTGATTGCGGCCTGATTCGGCAAAACAATTCGCACCCTTCGATCAACTCAGGGTGTGCAATGAATCCGATGATCACGGCCGACCGTGGCCTGGCGCTGACACTGGACCACGAGGCGCATGCCCATGCCCCGGTCTGCCTGGCGGTATCGCGGCTGGGCAGCGTGCGCGCGGCCAGCGGCATGTTCACCGTATGGGTGCAGTTGCGCGGGCGCTCCTGGATCGAGGCGAAGGAGGGCAAGTTCCGCCTGCGCGCCGGCGACTGGATTGCCTTCGACCGTGACTCGCGCCCCACCGTGCAGGCCGACCGCAACGGCCTGTGCATCGGCGTCGGCCTGGATGGCAGCGGCCTGCAGGCCCTGGCCGAACTGACCGACAGCGTGCTCTATCCCGGGCGTAGCCACCTGCAGCGTGGGGATCTGCGCGTGGCCCTGCGTCTGTGGCGCAGCGCCGCGCGCAGTGGCGATGCCGCCGGTGCGCGGCCGATGCTGCTGCACCTGGCGGCGATGCAGGGCGAGTTCGCGCAGCAGGAACAGCGCTGCCCCGGACGCTCTCGCAGCCGCCGGCGCCAGGTCTTCGGCCGCATGCAGCGCGCCCGGCTCTACCTGGAAGGGCATAGCGACCGCGTGGTGCGGGTGGCCGAGCTGGCGCAGCTGACCAACTTCTCCAGCTGGTATGTGTCCAAGACCTTCCAGAGCCTGTACGAGGAAAGCCCGCAGGCGCTGTCGGCGCGCCTGCGTCTGGAACGCGCCGCCGACCTGCTGCGCGATACCTCGATGATGATCGGCGAGGTCGCCGCGGCCAGCGGCTTTGACAACTGCTGCAGCTTCGCCCGGGCGTTCCGCGCGCGCTTCGGCATGTCCGCGTCCCACTATCGCGAGCGGACGGGCCTGTCGCCAGAGTCGGCAAAGTCAGGCGGCATGCCGCGCAAAGCGGCTGCCTTCACGCAGTCGTAATTTGCTGGGGGCGTTTAACACGCCACTAACGACCTTTGGAGAGATTGATGAACCTTCGCACTCCCGCCCTGCGGGTGGGCCTGCTGCCCGCCAGCATCGCGATCGCGTTGACGCCGGCTTTCGCCAGCGCGCAAGAGCAGTCCGCAGACCAGTCCGCCCCCACCACCCTCGACCGCATCGAGATCACCGGTTCGCGCATTCGCTCCGTGGATCTGGAAACCGCGCAGCCGGTGTTCACCGTGTCCTCCGAGGACATCACCCGTTCGGGCCTGGTCAGCGTTGGCGACATCCTGCAGAACCTGGCCATTTCCGGCACCCAGACCTTCAGCAAGGCGGCGGTCCTGACCTCCAATGCCGAGCAGGGTGGCCAGTACGTCAACCTGTACAACCTCGGCGAGCAGCGCACCCTGGTGCTGGTCAACGGCAAGCGCTGGACCACCAGCCTGTCGGGCGTGAGCGACCTGTCGACCATTCCGAGCGCGCTGATCGACCGCATTGAAGTGCTGAAGGACGGCGCCTCGGCGATCTACGGCTCCGACGCCATCTCCGGCGTGGTCAACATCATCCTGAAGAAGAACTTCGACGGCGCCCAGGCTTCGGCCTACTACGGCCAGAACAGCCGTGGCGACGGCAGCAAGGAGCAGTACTCCTTCATCGTCGGCAACACCACCGACCGCTCCTCGCTGGTCTTCGGCGTGAACTACACCAAGGAAGATCCGGTGTGGGCCAAGGACCGTGCGCTGACCCGCTACACCTACGGCCCGAACCATCCGGAAGACGGCCTGAGCGCCACTGGCCCGTGGGGCCGCTTCACCTATGGCGACGACACCTGGGTGCGCAGCCACACCGGTTCGTGGGACGGCGCGGGTGCCTCGATCGGCAACTCGAACGACCTGGCCAACTACCACAACGGCGCCACGCTCGACGACTACTACAACGCCACGCAGCAGATGATGCTGCAGCAGTCGACCGAGACCAAGTCGGTCTTCGCCAACGGCAGCTACAACCTGACCGACAACATCACGTTCAAGGCCACCGCGATGCATTCGGAGCGTGACTCCGAGCGCCAGATCGCCGGTTACCCGCTGAGCGCCAACGCGCAGGCCAACTTCCCGGTCGCGATCTCGGCTGACAGCATCTACAACCCGGTCGGCGCGGACATCACCAACTGGTACCGCCGCATCGTCGAGCTGCCGCGCGTCACCCGCAACAACGTCAAGACCGACCACTTCGACGCCGCCGTCGAAGGCATGTTCGACGTCAACGGCCACGGCTGGAACTGGGACGTCGGCTTCAACTACAACCGCTACGACGTCACCCAGGTCAACACCGGCAACATCAACCTGCTGGCGCTGCAGAAGGCCCTCGGCCCGTCGTTCATCAACGCGCAGGGCATTGCCCAGTGCGGCACCGCTGGCAGCCCGATTCCGCTGGGCACCAGCCAGTCGCTCGGCCAGTGCACCCCGTTCGACATCCTGGGCGGCCCGTCGGCCGCGACCCCCGAGGCGCTGGCCTACATCAGCACCCTGGGCCAGGCGACCCAGCGCAACGAGACCAAGCAGTACACCGCCAACATCACCGGTGGCCTGTTCGACATGCCGCTGAACGCCGGTGAGTTCTCGTTCGCGGCCGGTTACGAGCACCGCGAAGTGTCCGGTTACGACTACCCGGATCAGCTGTCCAGCGCCGGTTACACGACCGACCTGGCCGCCGGCCCGACCAACGGTGGCTACCAGACCAACGAGTTCTACCTGGAACTGTTGATCCCGGTGCTCAAGGACATGCCGTTTGCCAAGGAACTGTCGTTCGACGTGGCCAGCCGCTACTCGAACTACGACCGCTTCGGCAACACCACGAACAACAAGTTCAGCATGACCTGGAAGCCGATCGACGACCTGCTGGTCCGCGGCACCTACGCCACTGGCTTCCGCGCGCCGACGCTGGAAGACACCTTCGGCGGCGGTTCGCAGTCGTTCGACGACTACACCGATCCGTGCGATGCCGTGTACGGCCAGACTGGCAACTCGAACGTGGCCAACCGCTGCGCGGCCCAGGGCCTGCCGGCGAACTTCCGCCAGACCGACTCGGCCGGCAACCCGGTCAGCCAGCGCGACACGCAGAGCAACACCGCGTTCAACGCCGGCGTGGGCAACGCCGACCTGCAGCCGGAGTACAGCCGTACCCGTACCGTGGGCTTCGTCTACAGCCCGAGCTACGTGGAAGGTCTGGACTTCTCGCTGGACTGGTACAAGATCTCGATCTCCAACGTGATCACCGCGGTCGACGCCAACTACGTGCTGACCCAGTGCTACGTCAGCGGCGTGATGTGCGACCAGTTCTCGCGTGACGCGACCAGCGGCCAGGTGGTGACCCTGAACCGCGGCAACGCCAACCTCGGCAAGCTGGAAACCGAAGGCTACAACTTCGGCGCCCACTACCGCCTGCCGGAAATGGGCATCGGCCAGTTCGCCGTCAACCTCGACAGCAACTACCTGACCAGCTTCCGCGAGCTGGCGACCCCGGATGCACAGTGGGGTGACTACGCCGGTTACTGGAACTACCCGCGCGTGCGCGCCACGCTGGGCGTGAGCTGGGCCCTGGGCAACCTGTCGGCCAACTGGGACCTGCGTTACTACGGTGGTTTCCGCGACTACTGCTGGTCGGCTGACGAAGAGTGCAGCGAGCCGAACTACATCAGCGAGAACAACCCGGCTTGGGGCGGCGGTACCGGCGCCAACAAGAAGGGCTCGCTGAACCAGCAGGACATCTCGCTGACCTGGCAGGCCCCGTGGGAAGGCGCCGTGACCGTGGGCGTCCGCAACGTGTGGAACAAGCAGCCGCCGATCACCTACTCGGTGACCAACAACAGCTCGTCGTCGATCGACCCGATGCTGGACTACGACCGCTTCTTCTTCATGAACTACACCCAGCGCTTCTGATCCATCGAAGCCAGGGTTGCAATGCCGGAAAGGCGGGCCTCGTGCCCGCCTTTCCTTTTTTCGGGTGCCGGGCTTTCGACGCGCAAAGAAAAGGCCCGCTTGCGCGGGCCTTTGCAATCCAGTTTCTGCGTCGGGCTCAGGCCTCGGCCGCCTGCCCGGTCAGTGTCTCGGCCTGTTCACGCCAGGTCGGCAGGCGCGAGATCACGCCTACGCGGGTCAGGTATTCCTCATCCACTTCCGCGCCGGACGCCAGCGCGGTGGCCACGTGCACCGCACCGGTCACCCAGAAGCTGCGGGTGCTGGAGCGGCGCGGCTGACGCTGGAACGCCACCGCCTCGATGATCGGCATCGGCAGGCCCCACAAGCCCAGCAGATAGGCACCGGCCTCGGTGTGGCCCGGGCGCTCGTCGCCGTCGCTCTGCGCCTCATGCTCGTTGCGCACGCCCGGCAGCAGCAGGCCGATGTCCGACAGCAGCGCCGCGGTGGCGCCGAGTTCGGCACTGGCATGCGGCAGGAACTTGGCGGCCAGGCGCGAGGACACCAGCGCACGGCGCTGCATGGCGTTGCGTTCGGCAGCCGACAGGCTCGGGATGGAGAACACTTCGCTGGCCAGCACCAGGTCACGCAGCGTCGCCACGCCCAGGCGGGTGACCGCCGCGCGCAAGTCGGTGATGGTGCGGCCGCCGGAGAAGAATGCCGAGTTGCACAGCTGCAACACCTTGGCGGCGATGGCCGGGTCGGCGGCGACCAGCTTGGCGATGTCCGCCGCGTCGGTGTCCTCGTCCTCTTCCAGCGCGTGCATCAGGCTCAGGTACAGATGCGGCGGGGAGGGCAGCTTCTCGATGCGGCCGATCGCCGAACGCAGGCGCGGGTTGTCCAGCAGTTCGCGCAGTTCTTCCAGGCTGGTGATGGCTTCCAGCAGCACTTCCGGCGCCAGCGGCAGCGGCAGAAAACGATGTGCCACGCCAATGATGCGGGCCGGCGGCGTGCGCTGGCTTTCGTCACCGGCGAGCAGCGCGATGCGGATCGTCTCCGGGCGCAGCGTGCGGATCTGGCCGAGCAGGGTGGAGGCAGTCAGGTCTGGCAGCACCGGGGCGACGATGACCACGTCGATCGGATACTGCGCGGCATTGGCGATGGCCGCGTTGCCATCCGGTACCTGGTGGACCTGGAACTCATCGCCCAGGTCGCCCAGATAATCGACAAGCTCCGACGGCAGGCTGGCTTCGTCGCCTACAAACAGAATACGCAAGGCACTTCCCCGAATGCGGGGGCCGCCAGCAGCGCGGCCCCTATAGAGCTTGCAATGTACTGCAACGGCGGGGCCGGGTCATCGGGATCACCCTTGAAACGTGACCCCGATCTCCCGGTGACGGACGGCTGACGCCGCCCGTCCAGGGGAACTCAGGCGTTGTCGTCGGCGTAGCGGGCCACGGCCTCGGTCAGAATGCGCTTGGCCTCGGCCGCGCCGCCCCAACCGTCGATCTTGACCCACTTGCCCTTCTCCAGGTCCTTGTAGTGCTCGAAGAAGTGGCCGATGCGCTCCAGCCAGTGGCTGGACACCTGGTTGATGTCCTCGATGTGCTCGTAGCCGGAGAAGATCTTCGCCACCGGCACGGCCAGGATCTTCTCGTCGCTGCCGGCCTCGTCGCTCATCTTCAGCACGCCCACCGGGCGGCAGCGCACCACCGAGCCGGGCACCAGCGGCAGCGGCAGCACCACCAGCACGTCGGCCGGGTCGCCGTCACCGCACAGGGTGTTGGGCACGTAGCCGTAGTTGCAGGGGTAGCGCATCGGCGTGGAGAGGATGCGGTCGACGAAGATCGCGCCGCTGGCCTTGTCCACTTCGTACTTGACCGGCTCGGAATCCTTCGGGATTTCGATGACGACGTTGATTTCTTCCGGCAGGTTCTTGCCGGCGGTGACCAGTTCCAGGCCCATGCGTGCTCCGAGGCGTTGTGCGGGGGTTTGAACGCACGATTCTACGCGCTCGGCTGTTGCGCTGCAGCGTGGCGTCGGTTGCCGCCAGGGCCCGCGGAGCGCCTGGGCGCCCCGCGGGTCCGGATCAGAGCAGGGGCACCAGCAGCAGGGCCACGATGTTGATGATCTTGATCAGCGGGTTGATTGCGGGGCCGGCAGTGTCCTTGTAGGGATCGCCGACCGTGTCGCCGGTCACCGCGGCCTTGTGCGCCTCGCTGCCCTTGCCGCCGAAATGCCCGTCCTCGATGTACTTCTTGGCGTTGTCCCACGCACCGCCGCCGGTGGTCATGGAAATGGCCACGAACAGGCCGGTGACAATCGTGCCGATCAGCAGGCCGCCGAGTGCGCGCGGCCCGAGCAGCAAGCCGACCACGATCGGCACCACCACCGGCAGCAGCGAAGGCAGGATCATCTCCTTGATCGCCGAGCGGGTGAGCATGTCCACCGCGCGGTCGTACTGCGGCTTGCCGGTGCCCTGCATGATGCCGGCGATCTCGCGGAACTGCCTGCGCACTTCCTCCACCACGGCACCGGCGGCGCGGCCGACTGCTTCCATCGCCATCGCGCCGAACAGGTAGGGAATCAGGCCGCCGATCAGCAGGCCGATGATGACGTAGTGATCCGACAGGTCGAAGGTGAACACCTGCTCCGGATGCGCCGCCCGCAGGTTGTGGGTGAAGTCGGCGAACAGCACCAGCGCCGCCAGTGCCGCCGAACCGATCGCATAGCCCTTGGTGACCGCCTTGGTGGTGTTGCCGACCGCATCGAGCGGGTCGGTGACCGCGCGCACTTCCGGTGGCAGTTCGGCCATCTCGGCGATGCCGCCGGCGTTGTCGGTGATCGGTCCGTAGGCATCCAGCGCCACCACCATGCCGGCCATCGACAACATCGCCGTGGCCGCGGTGGCAATGCCGTACAGGCCGCCGAAGTGGAAGGCACCCCAGATCGCCGCGCACACCGCCACCACCGGCAGCGCGGTGGACTTCATCGATACGCCGAGGCCGGCAATGATGTTGGTGCCGTGGCCGGTGGTGCTGGCCGCGGCCACGTGCTGCACCGGCTTGTAGTCGGTGCCGGTGTAGTACTCGGTGATCCAGACGATCAGGCCGGTCAGCACCAGCCCGATCAAGGCGCAGATGTAGATCGCGTTGGCGCCGTGCGTGTTCTCGCCCATCAGCGCGCGGGTGATCGGCCAGAACGCGATGGCGGCGAGCACGCCCGACACGATCACGCCCTTGTACAGCGCACCCATGATCGAACCGCCGGCCCTGGTCTTGACGAAGGCCGCGCCGATGATCGAGGCAATGATCGATGCGCCGCCCAGCACCAGCGGGTAGAGCACCGCATGCGGGCCGGCTTCGGCGACCATCAGCCCGCCCAGCAGCATCGTCGCGATCACCGTGACCGCGTAGGTCTCGAACAGATCGGCGGCCATGCCGGCGCAGTCGCCAACGTTGTCGCCGACATTGTCGGCAATGACCGCGGGGTTGCGCGGGTCATCCTCGGGAATGCCGGCCTCGACCTTGCCGACCAGGTCCGCGCCGACATCGGCGCCCTTGGTGAAGATGCCGCCGCCCAGTCGCGCGAAGATCGAGATCAGCGATGAGCCGAACGCCAGCCCCACCAGCGCATGCAGGTTCTGCTCCAGCGGCAGCCCCATCTGCTGCAGCACGCCGTAGTAGCCGGCCACGCCGAGCAGGCCCAGGCCCACCACCAGCATGCCGGTGATCGCGCCGCCGCGGAATGCCACGTCCATCGCCTTGCCCAGGCCATGCCGCGCGGCCTCGGCGGTGCGCACGTTGGCGCGGACCGAGACATTCATGCCGATGTAGCCGGCCAGGCCCGAGAGCACCGCGCCAATCGCAAAGCCAATCGCCGTGTACCAGTTGAGGAACACGCCGACCAGCACGAACAGCACAACGCCGGCGATGCCGATGGTGAGGTATTGCCGGTTGAGGTAGGCGCGCGCGCCTTCCTGGATGGCGGCGGCAATTTCCTGCATGCGTGCGTTGCCCGCCGGCTGTTTGAGGATCCACCGCGCGGACACGATGCCGTAGAGAATCGCCAGCACCGCACAGCCCAATGCCAACGCCAACCCGTATTGTTCCAGCATGACCCCTCCCAAGGATGTGGATGTCACCGGCGCGAGCGCGAACGCGGCGATGGCCAGCGGGGGCGGAGAAGTGGAACCACGGGAACGTTTCAGCCGCCTGGCCGCAAGCGTGTCGCGATGTTCGGACTGCCCTGGATCGTGCACCGAGTATGCCCGCCGGGTGCGGGCCCTGCCACTGTCGATGGGCCGCTGTCATCGGTCATCGTGCAGTGGCGGCGCTGTCAATGCGGAAGCCCGGCCGGGCGCTGGCTGCCTTGGCGCGGTGTTCAGATGCTGCGTGACAGGCTGCGTGCAGCGATCGAGGAGCCCTGCGATGACCCTGCGTCCCTGGTACTGCATTGGCCTGCTGGCATTGAGCAGCGTGGCTGCCGCCGCCGAGTCCCCGCCCGAACTGCAGCGTGCCGTCGGCGCGCCACAGGCCACCGGCGCGGTCCACACCTTGCGCCAGATTCCCGAGGCCTGTGCCCGCCTGGAAGGCGTGTTCACTGGTCAGGCCGCCGAGCCCTACCGTTTCTCCGTGGCGCGCAGCAGCCCCAACTGCCAGCCGCGCGCCCGCTTTGTCGACTACCTGCAGGCCGCGCCTGACGTGGCCAAGGGCTGGAAACTCAACGACGTCATCCGTGTCCCCAACGCCAGCTGCCCCTCGCAGCAGGCGGTGGTCCGCGTGTGGCGCCTGCCCGCCGACAACCAGCCTCCGCAACTCGACGGCCAGGGCCAGGCCCGCATCTACCTGCAGGAAGCCAAGCAGCAAGCCGCCAGCGGCAAGATGCCGCAGGTGTCCACCTACACCGCGCGCATGCAGCTCGAAGGCAAGGCCTGCCTGTAGGAGCGGCTTCAGCCGCGACGGCCGACGACGCGATCGGCCAGATCGCGGTCGCGGCGGATACCGCCTTGTATGAGCGGCTTCAACCGCTACCGGGCGAAGTCGCGATCTGTCAGATGGCGGTCGCGGCTGAAGCCGCTCCTGCAGGGCATCCTGTGCAGGGCATCCATGCCGGCGTTGAAGCCGATCACTCCTCCCAGGCATCCAGCTTCCTAGCCACCCCCACATTCTTCAACTCCACATACTTCGGCAGCCCATCGCGCCCATAAGGCAGCGGCGCTTCCCCCTGGATCAACGGCTGCAGATAACGCCGCGCCCGCTCGGTAATCCCGAATCCATCCTTGCGAATGAATCCCGCCGGCATCTTCTTTTCCTGGTTGGCGATCTTGGCCAGCGGCGCGGCCTCCACCCGCCAGCGGTAAGGCGCATCACTGCTGCGCACGATCACCGGCATCACCGCGTTGCGGCCCTCCAGCGCATAGCGCACCGCCGCCTTGCCCACCGCCTGCGCCTGCGTCCAGTCGGTATACGAGGCGATATGCCGCGCCGAACGTTGCAGATAGTCCGGCAGCGTCCAGTGCACCTTGTAGCCCAGCGCCTGCTTCACCTGCGCCGCCAGATACGACGCGACCCCGCCCAACTGCGTGTGCCCGAACGAATCCTTCGCCCCGCCCGCATCGGCGACAAACTGCCCTTGCGCGTTCTGGATGCCTTCGCTGGCCACCACCACGCACCAGCCCACCCGCTCCACCACCTTGCGCACCTGCGCGAGGAAGGCCGCTTCGTCATAGGCGCGCTCGGGCAGCAGGATGATCTGCGGCGCATCGTCCGGCGACTGCCCGGCCAGGCCCGCCGCCGCGGCCAGCCAGCCGGCGTGGCGGCCCATGGCCTCGTAGATGAAGACCTTGGTCGAGGTGTCGGCCATCGCCGCCACGTCCAGCGCCGCCTCGCGTACCGACACCGCTGTGTACTTGGCCGCCGAGCCGAAGCCCGGGCAGGTGTCGGTCACGGCCAGGTCGTTGTCGATGGTCTTGGGCACGCCGATGCAGTGCAGCGGATAGTCGAAGGCCTGCGCCAGCTGCGACACCTTCAGCGCGGTGTCGGCCGAATCGTTGCCGCCGTTGTAGAGGAAGTAGCGCACGTCGTGCGCGCGCAGCACTTCCAGCAGGCGCTCGTATTTGGCGCGGTCGGCCTCCAGCGACTTGAGCTTGTAGCGGCACGAGCCAAACGCGCCGCCCGGCGTATGCGCCAGCGCGCGGATCGTGGCCGCCGATTCCTTGCTGGTGTCGATCAGGTCCTCGCGCAGCGCGCCGAGGATGCCGTTGCGCGCGGCCAGCACCTTGACCTTGCGGGTGCGGGCCTCGCCGATCACCGCCGCGGCGGTGGCGTTGATGACGGCGGTGACACCGCCGGACTGTGCGTAGAGCAGGGTGCCTTGGGCCATGGGGGCTGACTCCGGTAGCGGTGGGACGTTGCCGGGACATTACCCGGATGCGGTAAAGTGCGTGTATTGCGGTGCAGCGCGACGCCTGTCGCGGGGAGCCACCGCCCTGCTTTCCAATCCTCTGGAGTACATGATGCGACTGGTTCTGTTGGGACCGCCCGGTTCGGGCAAGGGCACCCAGGCGGCCCGACTCAAGGAAACGCTGCGCATTCCCCACATTTCCACCGGCGACCTGTTGCGCGCCGAAGTCGCCGCCGGCACCCCGCTCGGCCTGCAGGCCAAGGAAGTCATGGCCCGTGGCGACCTGGTGTCCGATGAAATCCTGCTCGGCATGCTGGAATCGCGTCTGAGCCAGCCCGATGCGGCCAACGGCTTCATTCTCGATGGCTACCCGCGCAACCTCGCCCAGGCTGCGGCGCTCGATGGCCTGCTCGCCAAGATCGGCCAGCCGCTGGATGCGGTGGTGCAGCTGGACGTGGGCACCGACCTGCTGGTCGAGCGCATTGCCGGCCGCGCCAAGGCCGAAGGCCGCGAGGACGACAACCCCGAGTCGGTACGCAAGCGCCTGCAGGTCTACAACGACTCCACCGCGCCGGTCATCGGCTTCTTCGCCGATCGCGGCACTCTGGCCCGCGTCGATGGCGTGGGCGCGCAGGACGAAGTCCTCGCCCGCATCACCGCGGCCCTGCCGCACTGAGTCGCGCCCTCCCGCATTGCGGGAGGGGCCGCCTTCCGGGCATCGCGGCCCGCAAAGAAAAAGCCCCCGGCTTCGCCGAAGCGAGGCCGGGGGTCTGATTTCAAAAAGCGCCAGCGGTCAGGCTTGCTCAAAGCCCCGCAACATGAGCTCCCTGGGGATTGGCCTCTTGGGGAGTAGGACCAGATGGGATGCTGCGGCTGGCGTTCACTATTGTGACTGCGCGATTCTCGCCTCCATATCGGGAAGTTCCCGACAGGCGCCAGCGAATCCCTGACACCCGCTCGCGGGCCTTCGCCAGCCGCCGACGGCCGGTCCAGGCATGGGCGATGGCGGCGCGATCAGGGACAATGCCGCCATGAGCAAAATCCACATCCTCGGCATCGCCGGGACTTTCATGGGCGGCGTGGCTGCCCTGGCGCGCGAACTCGGGCATGGCGTGGAGGGCAGCGACCAGGCCATCTACCCGCCCATGTCCACACAGCTGGAACAGCTCGGCATCGCCCTGGCCCAGGGCTATGCGGCGAGCAATATCTCCGCGGATTGTGACCAGATCGTGGTCGGCAACGCGCTTTCGCGCGGCAACCTGGCGGTGGAGGCAGTGCTCGACCAGGGCCTGCGCTACACCTCCGGCGCGCAGTGGCTGGCCGAGCAGGTTCTGCCCGGCCGCACCACGCTGGCGGTGGCCGGCACCCATGGCAAGACCACCACCAGCACCGTGCTGACCTGGCTGCTGGAAGCGGCGGGGCGCGGGCCGGGCTTTCTGATCGGCGGCGTGGCCGAGGACTTCGGCGTGTCCGCGCGGGTCGGCACCGGTGCCGAATTCGTCGTCGAGGCCGACGAGTACGACACCGCGTTCTTCGACAAGCGCAGCAAGTTCGTCCACTACCGGCCCAAGGTCGCCATCCTCAACAATCTCGAATACGACCACGCCGATATCTTTCCCGACGTGGCCGCGATCCAGCGCCAGTTCCATCACCTGGTGCGCACGGTGCCGGGCAACGGACGGCTGATCGTCAACGGTGAGGATCCGTATCTGGCCGAAGTGCTGGCCATGGGCTGCTGGACGCCGGTGGAACGCTTCGGCCTGGACCCGTCCTTCGACTGGAGCGCGCGCCTGCTCAGTGCCGATGGCAGCCGCTTCGCGGTGCTGCATGACGGCGTGGAGATCGGCATCGTGCAGTGGCCGCTGCTGGGCCGGCACAACGTGCTCAACGCCTTGGCCGCCCTGGCCGCGGTGCATGCGGTGGGCGTGGACCCGGCCAGTGTCATCGGCGCGCTGCAGCAGTTCCGCAGCGTCAAGCGTCGCCTGGAAGTGCTGGGAGAGCGGCGCGGCATCACCGTCTACGACGACTTCGCCCATCACCCGACCGCGATTGCCACCACGCTGGAAGGCTTGCGTGCGCGCGTCGGCAGCGCGCGCATCATCGTGGCCATGGAACCGCGCAGCAATTCGATGCGCCTGGGCGCGCACGCGCAAGCGCTGGCGCCCTCGCTGGACGCCGCCGACGCTGTCGTGTTCCTGCATCGGCCGGAACTGGCCTGGGATGCGGGGCCGATTCTTCAGCGCGTGCGCGGCCTGGGGCTGGTGGCCCAGGATACCGATACCCTGCTGAAAGGCCTGCTGGGGCTGGCCAAGCCAGGTGACCACGTGGTGTTCATGTCCAACGGCGGATTCGACGGCGCGCCGCGGCGCTTCCTGCAGGCACTGCCCACCTGACGCGATGATGGCTACCGACGACACCGCCGCGCTGCCGTTGTTTCCGCTGCACGCCGTGCTGCTGCCCGGCGCCGGAATCGCCTTGCGCGTGTTCGAGCGCCGCTATCTGGATCTGGTGCGCGATTGTGGCCGCCACGGCGCCGGCTTTGGCATCTGCCTGATCCTGGACGGCCATGAAGTCGGCGCCCCGGCCACGCCAGCGGCGTTCGGCACCGAAGCGCGTATCGAGGATTTCGATCTCGGCAAGGACGGTGTGCTGGTGCTGCGCCTGCGTGGCGCGCGCCGCTTCCATGTCGAACGCACGCGCGTACGCGACAACGGTCTGGTGATCGGCGACGTGCAGTGGCGCGAGCCTGACAGCGACGACGAACTGCGCCCCGAGCACAGCCTGCTGGCAACGCTGCTGGAACGGCTGATCGAACAGGCCGGCGCGCAGTACGCGCCGAGCTCGCCGGCGCAGCTCGACCAGGCGGCCTGGGTCAGCTGGCGGCTGGCCGAACTATTGCCGTTGACCGAAGCGCAGCGCCTGACCTTGCTGCAACAGGACGATCCGCATCGGCGCCTAGACCTGCTGCTGTCCTGGATGCCCTGAGCCGGGGCTCAGCGCTGCGGCGCTGCCGCCGGCGTGGCCGCCGCGGTATCAATCAACACCACCGGCATGCCACTGCGCGGCCGGTAGTCCATGCGCCAGGTCAACCCGCGCAGCGAGGCCTGCAACGCATCCAATGCCGGGTCGACGCCGCGCATCGGCCGCCACAGCCCGACCATGCCGAAGTGCCGATCGAAATGCAGTGTCTGCGTGCTGCCGATCCACAGCGGCTGTGCACCGGGCTGCAGCTGCGCGGAGGCCGGCCACAGGCGCAGCACGTGCAGTTCGTCGTCGCGGCTGCCCGGCCGCACCAGCAGCAGCGCCTCGACTTGCGTGTCGAGGGTGGCCGGCAACACCGGCACGTCGGCGGGCCGCGCCTTGGTGTCGAGCAGCAGCAGCGCCTGTTCCCAGCCGGCCTGCGGCTGGGCGCGCCAGCCCGCGGCTTCCAGCTGTTGCTGCAGCGGCGCCAGCGGGCCGGCCACTTGCACGTCCAGCGGCCAGCGCTGGTCGTCGTCGAACTCGTTGCGGCGCGCCGGCAGCGCCCGCCATTGCGTGGCCCACCATGCGCGGTCTTGCAACTGCATGTGCACCGGATGCGGTGGCTCGAACTTCACCAGCTTGCTTTCCAGGTTGCGCGGCGCCAGCAGTACGGCGGCCACCGCGAAGCTGCCGTAGAACAGCCAGGCCACCGGCTTGACCCAGAACGAGCGGTTGAAGCGGCGGCGGTAGGCGATGCCCAGCACCAGCAGCCAGAACGTGCCGAACAACATGCCGCCAATGACATCGCTCAACCAGTGCGCGCCCAGGTACAGCCGCGCGAAGCCAATGATCGATACCACCGCGCCGCACACCACGTAGGGCCAGACGCGGCTGCGTCCGGGCAGCTCGCGGGCGATCAGCACCGCGAAGAAGCCAAAGCTGATAGTGGCCATGGTCACCGCCACCGAGGGAAAGCCGAAGCCGCTGCTGGCCGCCGGGGGCCGCACCACGTGCACCGTGGCGCCGAGCAATTTGGTCAGCGCCAGGCCAAACGCCAGTGCCGCCAGCCAGTGCATCACCGACAACCAGCGCCGACGCCACAACAGGTAGCCCATCGCCAGGGCAATGGCCGGCAGCAGGATCTGCCAGTCGCCCAGCGACGCCAGCGCGGCCATCGGGTAGTCGGCCAGCGGGTTGCGCAGCGCCAGCATCAGGTCGTGCACGGCCAAGTCGGTGCCCAGCGGCTCGCCATGCGCCAGCACCACCATCAGCAGCACGAACCAGCCCCAGCCCAGCAACAGCAACATCACCGCCAGCACCGCCAGCGGTACTGACTCGCGCCGCCGCGGATCGAACACGCCGACCGACCAGTGCCCGATGACCGGGTGCCGGTGCGACCAGTCCAGCAGCCGGGCCAGCAGCGAATCCAGGTGCGCGGCCGACCAGCGATAGCCATACAGCACGAACGCCCAGACCAGCCCCAGCACCAGGGCCAGCAGCGTCGTCACCACCACCAGGCGGCCGGCGACCGCAGCCACTGCGTCGTAGGCGGTGCCGAGCACCCATCCGGGTATCAGGAACAGCAGCGCCCAGGACAGGGCGGCCAGACCGCTGGCGAGGAAATAGCGCCGCAACGGCATGTGCGACATGCCGGCGATGGCCGGCACGAACGGGCGGATCGCGCCCACGTAGCGCGCCACCAGGATGCTCTTGAAGGCGTTGCGGCGGAACAGCACTTCGCCGCGGTCCAGCAGCTGCGGGTAGCGATGGAACGGCCAGAAGCCGCGCAGGCGGTTGCCCCAGCGGTGTCCGACCCAGTAGCTCAGCGCATCGCCGGCAAACGCACCCAGCGCCGCGCACGCCACCGCGTAAGGCCCGGAGATCTGCCCCAGGCCGATCAGCACGCCGATGGCGAACAACAGGGGCAGCGCGGGCACGATCGCACCGAGCACGATCACCGCATCACAGAAGGCAATGGCGAAGATGACGCCCCCGGCCAGCATGGGGTGGGTGCCGATCCACTCCAGCGTGGCGTTGATCCAGGGAGAGTTCATGCGCCGATTATAGGAGGCAGGCCCTGAGCCGATACCCCGCCGCGCACGCCAGCGCCGGAAAGACCGGCCACGTACGGCCCGGCGCAGCCCGGGCCCGCCTACAATGCGCCATGCCCTCCTTGCCCGCCGACGCCGAAGCGCTCAAGTCCGACAGCTTCGGCCGCATCCTGCTGGTGCGCGCGCCGGGCAAGGTATTCGTGCGCCGCGACCTGACCGCCTCGCCCTGGTGGCTGCGGTTGCCCGCCTGGTACCTGGCGCGGCGCGAGGCGCGGGCGCTGCGCCAGCTGGCAGGCATGGCCGCCACGCCGAGCCTGCTGGGCTGGGACGGTACCTACCTGGACCGCAGCTTCCTCGCCGGCCAGGCCATGTACCTGCGCCCGCCGCGCGGCGACGTCGCCTATTTCCGCGCCGCGCGCCGCCTGTTGCAGCAGTTGCACCGCCACGGCGTGGCGCACAACGACCTGGCCAAGGAAGCGAACTGGCTGGTGCAGGAAGATGGCTCGCCCGCGCTGATCGATTTCCAACTCGCGGTCTGCGGCAACCCGCGTTCGCGCTGGATGCGCCTGCTGGCGCGCGAAGACTTGCGCCACCTGCTCAAGCACAAGCGCATGTACTGCGGCCACGCATTGACGCCCGTGGAGCGGCGGTTGCTCAAGCGCCACTCCTGGGTACGCGATCTGTGGTTCCGCACGGGCAAGCCGGTGTACCGGTTTGTGACGCGGCGCCTGTTGCATTGGGAAGACAACGAAGGGCAGGGGCCGAAGCCTTGAACAAGGGACCAGGGACCCGGGACCCGGGACCGGTGCGCTACTGTCGTGGATACGGTGCTGAGTTCAACCGGATAGGAGTTGCGTGATGGGTTCATTGGCTGGCAAGACGCTGTTCATTACCGGCGCTTCGCGCGGGATCGGCCTGGCGATTGCACTGCGTGCGGCGCGCGATGGCGCCAACGTGGCCATCGCGGCCAAGTCGTCGGTGCCCAATCCCAAGCTGCCCGGGACCATCCACAGCGCCGCCGAGGCGGTGAACCAGGCCGGCGGCCAGGGTCTGGCCCTGAAGTGCGACATCCGTGAGGAAGAGCAGGTGCAGGCCGCCGTGGCCGCGACCGTGGACACCTTTGGCGGCATCGACATCCTGGTCAACAACGCCAGCGCGATCTGGCTGCGCGGTGCGCTGGACACGCCGATGAAGCGCTTCGACCTGATGCAGCAGGTCAACGCGCGCGGCAGTTTCCTGTGCGCGCAAGCCTGCCTGCCGCACCTGCTGCAGGCGCCCAACCCGCATATCCTGAGCCTGGCGCCGCCACCGTCACTGGACCCGAAGTGGTGGGCGCCGCATACCGCCTACACGCTGGCGAAGATGGGCATGAGCTTCGTCACCCTGGGCCTGGCCGCGGAGTTCGGGCCGCAGGGTGTGGCGGTCAATGCGTTGTGGCCGCGCACGCTGATCGCTACCGATGCGCTGAACATGATCCCCGGTGTGGACCTGCGCAACGGGCGCCGCCCGGAGATCGTGGCCGATGCCGCGCACGCGCTGCTCACGCGTCCGGCGGCCGGTTTCAGCGGGCGCTTCCTGATCGATGAGCAGGTGCTGGCCGAAGCCGGCATCACCGACCTGTCGGGTTACGCGGTGGACCCCACGGCGCCGCTGCTGCCGGACCTGTTTCTGGATTGACCGAGGCCTGGCTTGATCGCGCCCGCTCAGCCGGTCGGATGCAGCGGCGCCGGCAAGGTCGCGCCGCAGCGGCGGCAGTGCAGGGCGTCGCGGTCGTGGCCTTCCAGCGCGCATTCGGGGCAACCGCGGTTGTCGTGGCGGTGCGCGTCTTCGACATCGCGCAGGCTGGTAGCCAGCTCGGCGGTATAGATGCCCGTTGGCACGGCGATGATGCTGTAGCCGATCAGGATCAGCAGCGAGGTCACGAAGCGCCCCAGCGTGGTCTGCGGCACCACGTCGCCGAAGCCCACCGTGGCCATCGTCACGATGGCCCAGTACATGCTGGTCGGGATGCTGGTATAGCCGTTGGCCGGGCCTTCGATGACGTACATCAGCGCGCCGGCGATCACCGTGATCGTCAGCACCGTGAACAGGAACACCAGCACCTTGCGGCGGCTGCGCCACAGCGCCTGCATCAGCACGCCGCTTTCCTCGATGTAGCGGGTCAGCTTGAGGATGCGGAACAGGCGCAGGATGCGCAGCACGCGCACCACCAGCAGGCTTTGCGCGCCGGGGATGAACAGTGACAGGTAGGTCGGCAGGATCGAGGCCAGATCGATGATGCCCCAGATGCTCACCGCGTAGCGCAGCGGCCGCCGCACCACCGCCAGGCGCAACAGATACTCGGCGCTGAACACCAGGGTGAAGGCCCACTCCACCACGTAGAACCAGCTGGCCCAGCGGTTGTGGATCCACTGCACGCTGTCGATCATCACCACCAGTACGCTGGCCAGGATCGCGTAGACCAGCAGCAGGTCGAAGTTGCGCTCCGCGCCGCTGTCGTGGCGGTAGATGATGTCGAACCAGCGGCGGCGCCAGCCGCTTTCGGTGGCCGGGTTGAGCTGCGGGTCTGAGAACGGTCGCATGTCCGCATTGTGCCTGAGCTGCGCTTGCCCGCGCCCGGGCCGAATGCGCGAGAATGCGCCACTTGCCCCGCCATGCTGCTGCCGCCATGACCGAAGCCACTGATCACATGTTGTCTCTTTCCCATTACTACCTGCCGGTGTACCGCCCGCGCCAGGTCGTGCTGGAGCGTGGCCAGGGCGTGCGCCTGTGGGACAGCGAAGGCCGCCAATACCTGGACCTGGCCGCGGGCATCGCGGTCTGCGGCCTGGGCCACAACGACCCGGATCTGCATGCGGCGCTGGCGGAACAGGCCGGCAAGCTCTGGCACACCAGCAACGTGTTCTACAGCGAGCCGCCGCTGCGCCTGGCCGAGGAGCTGGTGCAGGCCTCGCGCTTCGCGCAGCGTGTGTTCCTGTGCAACTCCGGCACCGAGGCCAACGAGTGCGCGATCAAGCTGGTGCGCAAGTGGGCCAGCAACCAGGGCCGGCCGCCGCAGCAGCGGGTGATCGTGACCTTCCGCGGCAGTTTCCATGGGCGCACGCTGGCCGCGGTGACCGCCGGTGCGCAGCCCAAGTACCAGGAAGGCTACGAGCCCTTGCCGGGCGGCTTTCGCTATTGCGATTACAACGACGAGGTGCAGCTGGAAGCGGCGATGGCGGCCGGTGACGTGGCCGCGGTCATGCTCGAGCCAGTGCAGGGCGAAGGCGGAGTGACGCCGGCCAAGCCGGGTTTCCTGCGTCGGGTCCGCGAGTTGTGCGACCACCACGGCGCACTGATGGTGCTGGACGAGATTCAGGCCGGCATGGGTCGCACCGGCACCTTGTTCGCCTTCTGGCAGGACGAGGCGACCCCGGACATCGTCACCCTGGCCAAGGCCCTGGGCGGCGGTTTCCCGATTGGCGCGTGCCTGGCCGGGCCGAAGGTGGCCGAGACGATGCAGTTCGGCGCGCACGGCACAACCTTCGGCGGCAATCCGCTGGCCGCGGCGGTGGCACGGGTGGCGTTGCGCAAGCTGGGCTCGGCGCAGATCGCGGCGAACGTGTCGCGGCAGTCGGCGGCATTGCGTGCGGGCCTGGAGAAGCTGGGCGCGGACACGGGCGTGTTCGCGCAGGTGCGCGGGCGTGGGCTGATGCTGGGCGCGGTGCTGGCGCCGGCGCATGCGGGACAGGCCGGAGCGATTCTGGATGCGGCCGCGGAAGTGGGCTTGCTGGCGTTGCAGGCGGGGCCGGACGTGTTGCGGTTCGTGCCGGCGCTGAACATCACCGATGCCGAGGTGGAAGAAGGTTTGGGTTTGTTGCGCGAGGCAGTTGTGCGGTGGCAGGCGCGGTGATAGAGGTCGCCGCTCGGACCCAGTGATGATGTTGGCTGTCGCCGTTGTAGGAGCGGCTTCAGCCGCGACGAGCGGGGTCGCGATCTGTCAGATGGCAGTCGCGGCTGAAGCCGCGCCTACAGTGCAGTTGGCTGGATGCCGTGGCGCGCCAGCACGCGCCGGAATTCGCGCGGGTCGCGCGCGGTCTCGGCGCGTAATCCCGCCGCCCGCGCGCCGCGTACGTTGACGAACAGGTCGTCAACGAACAAGGTCTCGCGCGGTACCGCCTCCATCGCCGCCAGCGCGCGCGCGAACACCTCGCGCTGCGGCTTGCGCCCGCCAAACTGCGCGCTGCAGAACACCCGATCCGCCAGCGCTGGCATCAACGCCGGAACGACCCGCGCGATCGCCCGCGCCATCAGCGGACCATTGTTGGTCAGCACCGCCACCGGCATGCGCTGCGCGAGCCGCACGGCAGCGGCCACCACTTCATCAAACGGCCGGCACGCAGCGACGCGGGCGGCGATCCACGTTTCCTCGTCCACCGGCGTGCCCAGCGCCTCGCCGAGTTGCCGCAGGTACTGGCCCGTGTCCAGCTCGCCGCCGTCATAGGCCGCCTCCAGGCCGGAGGCGAACAAGGCCGCGTGGACTTCGGCCGCCGGGCGACCGGCATGTTCGCCCAGGCGGGCCAGGCGTATCGGCCGGGCGTACTGCGCAAGCACCCCGTCGAAATCCAGGAGCAGGGCGCGCGGCGGAGGAAGTACAGGCATCGCCTGATCATAGGCGACGCGCCCAAGTCGTTGATCGCCAATGCCTGACCATGCCGGATCGGGCGGCACTGCCCAACCCCGGTTGCCAAGACCGACGCCGGCCGGTAGAACTGGTCCAGCCACTGGACAGCCTGTCCGGACGGGAGGGAACAATGCGATTGAAAGGCAAGACGGCCCTGGTCACCGCGGCCGGGCAGGGCATCGGGCGCGCGACCGCGCTGCTGTTCGCGCGCGAAGGCGCCCAGGTGCTCGCCACCGATATCAACGCCGAAGCGCTCGCCGCGCTCCAGGCCGAAGGCGTGCCCGGGCTGCGCACGCAGGTGCTCGATGTCACCGACGCAGCCGCGATCCAGGCGCTCGCCGATGCGCATGGCGGCGCGCAGGCGTTCGACGTGCTGTTCAACTGCGCCGGCTTCGTCCACGCCGGCAGCATCGCCGAGTGCAGCGAACGCGACTGGTCCTTTGCCTGGGAACTCAACGTCACCTCGATGTTCCGCCTGATCAAGGCGCTGCTGCCAGGCATGCTGGGCAAGGGCCAGGGCTCGATCATCAACATGTCCTCGGCCGCGTCCAGCGTGAAGGGCGTGCCCAACCGCTTTGTCTACGGCACCACCAAGGCCGCGGTGATCGGCATGAGCAAGGCCATCGCCGCCGACTACGTTGGCCAAGGCATCCGCTGCAACGCCATCTGCCCGGGCACGGTGGAGTCGCCCTCGCTGGAACAGCGCATCAGCGCGCAGGCCGCCGAGCAGAACGTGCCGGTGGAAACCGTGCGCGCCGCGTTCGTCGCGCGCCAGCCGATGGGGCGCGTCGGCCGCGCCGAGGAAATCGCGCTGCTCGCGACCTATCTGGCCAGCGACGAATCGGCTTTCACCACCGGCACCATCCAGTTGATCGACGGCGGCTGGTCCAACTGACCGCAGCTGTTCCCCCACCTCCAGGAGTCATTCGATGAAGCTGCTGCGTTACGGCCCCAAGGGCCAGGAAAAGCCCGCCCTGCTCGACGCCGAAGGGCAGTTGCGCGATCTGTCCGCGCACGTGTCCGACATTGCCGGCGAAGCGCTGCTGCCGGCCTCCCTGGCGCGCCTGGCCGCGCTGGACCCGGCCAGCCTGCCGCGCGTGGAAGGCAGCCCGCGCCTGGGCGCCTGTGTCGGCAACATCGGCAAGTTCGTGTGCATTGGCCTGAACTATTCCGACCACGCCGCCGAAACCGGCGCCACCGTGCCGCCGGAGCCGGTGGTGTTCAACAAGTGGACCAGTGCGGTGGTCGGCCCGAATGACGACGTGGAAATTCCGCGCGGCTCCAGCAAGACCGACTGGGAAGTGGAACTGGGTGTGGTGATCGGCCAGGGCGGGCGCTACATCGACGAGGCCGACGCGCTCAAGCACGTCGCCGGCTACTGCGTGATCAACGACGTGTCCGAGCGCGAGTTCCAGCTCGAACGCCACGGCACCTGGGACAAGGGCAAGGGCTGCGACACCTTCGGCCCCACCGGCCCGTGGCTGGTGACCGCCGACGAAGTGCCCGACCCGCACAAGCTGAAGATGTGGCTGGAAGTGGACGGCCACCGTTACCAGGACGGCTCCAGCGCCACCATGGTCTACCGCGTGCCGTTCCTGATCGCCTACCTCAGCCGCTTCATGAGCCTGCAGCCGGGCGACGTGATTTCCACCGGCACCCCGCCGGGCGTGGGCATGGGCCAGAAGCCGCAGGTCTACCTGCGCGCGGGCCAGGTCATGCGCCTGGGCATCGAGGGCCTGGGCGAGCAGCGCCAGCGCGTGGTGCAGGCATGAGCATTCGCCAGGCCACCATCACCGGCATGCGCGTGCTCGACGTGCGCTTCCCGACCTCGCAGCAGCTCGACGGCTCCGATGCGATGAACCCGGACCCGGACTATTCGGCCGCCTACGTCATCCTCGACACCGACCACGACGCGCTCAAGGGCCATGGCCTGACCTTCACCATCGGCCGCGGCAACGAAATCTGCTGCGCGGCGATCAAGGCGATGGAGCACCTGGTCATCGGCCTGAAGCTGCAGGACATTGCCGCGGACATGGGCGCGTTCTGGCGCCACGTCACCTCCGACAGCCAGCTGCGCTGGATCGGCCCGGACAAGGGCGCGATCCACCTGGCCACCGGCGCGGTGGTCAACGCCGTGTGGGACCTGTGGGCCAAGGCCGAAGGCAAGCCGGTATGGCAGCTGGTGGCCGACATGAGCCCGGAGGAATTCGTCCGCTGCATCGACTTCCGCTACCTCAGCGACTGCATCACTCCCGACGAGGCGCTGGCGCTGCTGCGCGCGCAGGCACCGGGCAAGGCGCAGCGCCTGCAATGCCTGCGCGAGCACGGCTACCCGTGCTACACCACCTCGGCCGGCTGGCTCGGCTACAGCGACGACAAGCTGCGCCGCCTGTGCCAGGAGGCGGTGGACGAGGGCTACAGCCATATCAAGCTCAAGGTCGGCGCCAACCTGCAGGACGACATCCGCCGCGTCGGCATCGCCCGCGAGGTGATCGGCTGGGAGCGCAAGCTGATGATCGATGCAAACCAGGTCTGGGAAACCGGCACCGCCATCGAGTGGGTCAAGGCGCTGGCCTTCGCCAAGCCATGGTTCATCGAGGAGCCGACCAGCCCGGACGACATCGAGGCGCACCGCAGCATCCGCCAGGCGATCGCGCCGATCCAGGTCGCCACGGGCGAGATGTGCCAGAACCGCATCCTGTTCAAGCAGTTCATCACCCGTGACGCGATTGACGTGGTGCAGATCGACGCCTGCCGCCTGGGCGGCGTCAACGAAATCCTCGCCGTGCTGCTGATGGCAGCCAAGTACGGCAAGGTGGTGTGCCCGCATGCCGGTGGCGTGGGCCTGTGCGAATACGTGCAGCATCTGGCGATGATCGACTACCTGTGCGTGGCTGGCAGCGTCGAAGGCCGGGTGACCGAATTCGTCGACCATCTGCACGAGCATTTCGTCGATCCCTGCGTGGTACGCAATGCGGCTTACCAGGTGCCGGACGCCCCGGGCTTCTCCATCGAGATGAAGCCCGAGTCGCTGGACACCTATCTGTTCCGCGGCTGATACGAACCCGGGAGCTGCCTGTGATCATCGACGCCCACCAGCACTACTGGCGCTACGACCCCGACGCCTATCCGTGGATCGGCCCGGGCATGGACGTGCTGGCGCGCGACTGGCTGCCCGGCGACTACGCGCCATTGCGCGAGCGGCACGGCGTGGCCGCCACCATCGCCGTGCAGGCGCGCAGTGACGAAGCCGATACCGCCTGGCTGCTGGAGCTGGCGCGCGCGCACGAATGGATCGCTGGCGTCGTGGGCTGGATCGACCTGCGCGCCGACGCTGCCGCGGCGCGCCTGGCGCACTGGCGGGCACAGGGCCCGCTGCTGGGTATCCGCCACCAGGTGCAGGACGAGGCCGACCCAGCCGCGTACCTGGCCGACGCCGCGTTCAACCGCGGCGTGGCGGCGGTGCAGGACGCCGGGCTGGTGTATGAAGTGCTGCTTCGGCATGAGCAACTGCATGCGGCGGCCGCGTTCTGCGCGCGGCACGCCGCAGCGCCGCTGGTGATCGACCACCTCGGCAAGCCGGACATCTCCGGCGACCTGGCCGCGTTCGCGCGCTGGGAGAGCGACATGCAGGCGCTGGCCGCGCTGCCGCATGTCAGCCTCAAGCTCTCCGGGCTGGTCACCGAAGCGGACCGCGAGCCTGGTGGCGCGCTCGACCTGTCAGGCATTCGCCGTCACCTCGACCTGGCCTACGCACTGTTTGGCGCCGACCGCCTGCTGTTTGGTTCGGACTGGCCGGTGTGCCAGCTTGCGGCCTCGTTCGACGAGGTGCTCGCCCTGGCCCGCGACTGGGCCGCACCGCTGCCCGAGGCACAGCGCGAAGCCATCTTCGGCGGCAATGCCCGCACCATCTATCTCGGCGCGCAAGACACGCGCTGAACCGTTCCACCGGGAGGGAACATGGATCTGCAATTGCGCGACAAGGTGGTGATCGTCACCGGTGGCGCCTCGGGCATTGGTGCGGCCATCAGCCGCCGCCTCGCCGAAGAGGGCGCCATTCCGGTGGCGGTGGGTCACAACGACGACGGCGGCTTCATCGCCGGACTGCATCCGTTGCAGCCGCAGGCCTGGTTCCTGCGCGCCGAGCTGACCGACGAAGCCGCCTGCCGCGGCGTGGTCGAGCAGGTGGTGACGCGCTTCGGGCGCGTCGATGGCCTGGTCAACAACGCCGGCGCCAATGACAACATCGGCCTGGATGCGGGCCGCGATGCGTTTGTCGCCTCGCTGCAACGCAACCTCATCCACTACTACGTGATGGCGCATTACTGCGAGCCGCACCTGCGTGCCGCGCGCGGCGCGATCGTCAACATCTCCTCCAAGACCGCCGTCACCGGCCAGGGCCGCACCAGCGGCTACACCGCCGCCAAGGGCGCGCAACTGGCGCTGACCCGCGAGTGGGCGGTGGCCTTTGCCGACAGCGGCGTGCGCGTCAACGCGGTCGTCCCGGCCGAGGTGATGACGCCGTTGTACGAGCGCTGGATCCAGAGCTTCGACGATCCACAGGCACAGCTGCAGAAGATCACCGCGCGCATTCCGCTCGGCCACCGCATGACCACGCCGGAGGAGATCGCCGACAACGTCGTGTTCCTGCTCTCGCCGCGCGCCGGCCATACCACCGGCCAATGGGTGTTCGTCGACGGCGGCTATACCCATCTCGACCGCGCGGCGACCTGAGCCATGCAGCAACTGCTCGCGCTCGACCTGAAGGATGATCCGGCGCTGATTGCCGAGTACGAAGCACATCACCGGCGCATCTGGCCCGAGATCGCCGCGGCGCTGCGCGAGGAAGGCGTGCTGGAAATGCAGATATTCCGCCTCGGCACCCGCCTGGTCATGCGCATGCTCACCGACGACGCCCGTTTCGATGCCGGGCGCTTCGCGCTCCGGCTGGCCCGCGATCCGCGCAGCCGCGAATGGGAGGCGCTGATGGACCGCTACCAGGCGCCGACGCCGTGGAGCGTGATCGGCCGCAAGTGGACGCCGATGCAGCAGATATTCGATCTCGACGCGCAGTAGCAAGCACGCCGGGATTTCACAGCGGAGGGAAGCAACGATGGAAATGATGTCCGGACAGGCGGTGACAGGGAACAACGGCAACCGCCGCGCCCATGTGCTGGCGCTGGTCCTGGTGACCAGCCTGTTCTTCATGTGGGGTCTGTCGTACGGCTTGCTGGACGTGCTCAACAAGCACTTCCAGGAAACGTTGCACGTTTCGCATGCGCAGTCGGGCCTGTTGCAGGCCGCCTACTTTGGCGCGTACTTCCTGTGGGCCTTGCCGGCGGCGGCGCTGATGGAGCGCGCCGGCTACAAGACCGGCATCCTGCTGGGCCTGGGCCTGTACGCGGCCGGCGCGCTGCTGTTCGTGCCGGCGACCGCCTCGGCCAGCTATCCGATGTTCCTGTTTGCGCTGTTCGTCATCGCCAGCGGCCTCGGCTGTCTGGAGACGGCGGCCAACCCTTACGTCACTGTGCTCGGCGCCCCGGCCACCGCGGCGCGGCGCCTGAACCTGTCGCAGTCGTTCAACGGCCTGGGTCAGTTCGTCGGTCCGCTGCTTGGCGGCCTGCTGTTCTTCCGCCAGGCCACGCCCGCCGAAGCCGCCGGCGGCGACGCCGCCAGCGATCCGGTGCGCGCGGTATACGTGGCGATCGCCGTGGTCGTGCTGGCCATGGCCGTGCTGTTCTGGCGCACCGCGCTGCCGGACATCCGCGAGAAGGGCGCTGACGGTGATGCGAGTGCCGCCAAGGTGCCCCTGCTGCGTCAGCGCCACTTCGTGTTCGCGGTGGTTGCGCAGTTCTTCTACGTGGCCGCGCAAGTCGGTGTGGGTGCCTTCTTCATCAACTTCGTCACCCGTGGCGGCACGATCGGCTCGCAGCAGGCCGCCTACCTGCTGTCCCTGGCGATGGTGATGCTGCTGGTCGGCCGCTTCCTCGGCACCGCATTGATGTCGGTGGTGGCCCCGGGCAAGTTGCTGGGCATCTATGGCGCGGCGAACGTGGTGCTGGTGGCGGTGGCGATGTCCAGCAGCAATGCCTATGTCTACATCCCGGCGCTGCTGGGCGTGTTCTTCTTCATGTCGATCATGTTCCCCACCATCTTCGCCCTCGGCGTGCAGGGGCTGGGCGGCAGCACCAAGCGCGGTGCCTCGCTGCTGATCATGTCGATAGTCGGCGGCGCGATTGCCCCGTACGTGATGGGTGCCATTTCCGACGCGCGCGGCATTGCCACCGCCTTCGTCATTCCCGCCGCCTGCTTTGCCATCGTCTGCTGGTACGGCTTCGTTGGCAGCCGCGCGCGCAGCCCAGAGCACGCACGCCAGAGCGCAAGCTAGAATCGCCGGCTCCCGGAGACCCACGACGCATGCCGATCCAGGCCATCCAGAACCGCCGCCTCTACTTGCAGATCGCCGAGCAATTGCGCGCGGCGATCGAGGCTGGCGAGTATCCGCCGGGCAGCCACCTGCCCCCGGAGCGTGAGCTGTCCAGGCTGCTCGGCGTGAGCCGCACCTCGGTGCGCGAAGCGTTGATCGCCCTGGAGATTGGCGGCCTGGTGCGGGTACGCGTGGGCAGCGGCGTGGAAGTGCTGGCCGGCGCCGGCCCCGCCGACGAGCCCGACGAGATTGCCGCACCCTGGGAGACCGACCCCGAACTGGCTGTGGAACTGGACCTGAGCCAGGACCTCGAGCGCGAGGTACCACCCTTCGCCCTGCTCGAAGCGCGGCGTCTGGTCGAACCCGAAGCCGCCGCCCTGGCCGCCCTCAACGCATCGGACGAACAACTGGCCGGCATTGCCGAAGCCTACGAACACAACGTCCACGACAACCTGCAGGGCTCCCGCACCCATCCGGGCGACCGTCTGTTCCACATCCGCATCGCCGAAGCCAGCGGCAACCCGGCCTACGCCCTGCTGCTGCGCCATCTGCTGGGTCACCGCTACGGCACCTTGTTCCAGCGCCTGCAAACCCTGTACACCCCCGCCGACATGCCGCGCCGTTCCGAGACCGAACACCGCGCCATCCTCGACGCCCTGATGCGCCGCGACCCCGAAGCCGCCCGCCAAGCCATGGCCGCCCATCTCGACGCCGTCATCGCCATCTTCTCCCGCACCTGACACGCCGCCAGATTTGGCCACGGTATGGCCACCGAACGCCATTGCCGTTGCTCTTGCCATCCGCCCGCGCTGAACTGTCGGGCGGTCGGGGGCAGGCCCTGCCAGGACCCTAGGCAACATGGATGTTGCCTAGGAGCCTCCATGGATGGATTCACGGCGTGTCCTGGCAGGGCCTGCCCCCGGCCGCTGCGCGGGAAACCCATGGCCGCCGTATCCAGCAAGTGCGTCCAGCAAACTGCGACATCCCGTCACGCCCAGCCGCTGCGCCAGGCTTCCTAGAATGACCTGAAAGCCCAAGGAATCCCGGCGATGAAAACCCTGCCCATCCTGATCCTGCTGACCGCCACCATCGCACCCGCAGCGTCTGCACGAACCTGCACCTTCACCATCAACAGCAACGACCAGATGCGCTTTGACACCACCGCCATCAACGTCGCCCCCGATTGCACCGAAGCCGTCGTCACCCTCCACCACACCGGCACCCTCTCGGCCAAGGCCATGGGCCACAACTGGGTCCTCACCCGCAGCGCCGATCTGCAACCCGTTGCCATGGCCGGCATGCGTGCCCGCTTTGAAGACGACTACCTGCCCCCCGGCGACCCTCGCGTGATCGCCCATACCAAACTCATCGGCGGCGGCCAGACCACCAGCGTGCGCTTTTCCACCAAGTTGCTGCGCAAAGGCCAGGCCTACAGCTTCTTCTGCTCATTCCCTGGCCACTTCGCCCTCATGCGCGGCACCCTCAGCTTCGGCTGAGCGCACCGCACATCCGCCGCCCGCCATCTTCAGCCCGCGGCCACCACGCCGAATGCCTCGCGCGCCGCCTTAAGCGTCTCATCGATCACCGCCGCATCGTGCGCGCTGGAAACAAAGCCTGCCTCGTACGCCGACGGCGCCAGGAATACTCCGCGTTCCAGCATCGCGTGGAAGAAGCGATTGAACGCCGCAATGTCGCAAGCCGTGGCCTGCGCATAACTGCTGACCTTCTCGGCGGTGAAGAACAGCCCGAACATCGGCCCGACCTGGTTCGTCGTCACCGGCACGCCGGCTTCGCCCGCGGCCGCTTCCAGCCCTTCGCACAGCCGCGCCGTCGCCTCCGACAATTGCCGATGGAAGTCCGGCGCCTGCACCAGCTCCAGCATCGCCAGGCCCGCGGCCATCGCCACCGGGTTGCCGCTCAGCGTGCCCGCCTGATAGATCGGGCCAGCTGGCGCGATCTGCGACATCAATTCGCGGCGGCCGCCATACGCACCCACCGGCATGCCGCCGCCAATGATCTTGCCGAACGTGGTCAGGTCAGGCGTGATGCCGTAATGCGCCTGCGCCCCGCCCAGGGCCACGCGGAAGCCGGTCATCACTTCGTCGAAGATCAGCAGCGCGCCATGCCGCGTGCACAGCTCGCGCAGGTGCTGCAGATAGCCGGGCAGCGGCGGGATGCAATTGGCATTGCCGACCACTGGCTCGATGATCAGCGCGGCGATCTCGCCACCGATCTCGTCGAACAGCGCCGTGGCGCCCTCGAAGTCGTTGTAGCTCAGCGTCGCGGTCAATTCGCTCAGGCCGGCCGGCACACCCGGCGAGGTCGGCACGCCCAGCGTGAGCATCCCGCTGCCGGCCTTGACCAGGAACGAATCGCCATGCCCGTGATAGCAGCCCTCGAACTTGACGATGCGGCTGCGGCCAGTCGCGCCACGCGCCAGCCGCACCGCCGACAACGTGGCCTCGGTGCCGGAGTTGACCATGCGCACCATCTCGCACGACGGCACCAGGCGGGTGATGGTTTCAGCCATCGTCACTTCCGCCGCGCACGGCGCGCCGTATGACAGCCCATCGCGCACCGCGCGCTCGACCGCCTCGCGTACCGCCGGATGGTTGTGACCGGCGATCATCGGCCCCCAGGAACCGACGTAGTCGATGTAGCGGTTGCCATCGACATCGAACAGGTAGGCGCCGTCGGCACGCTGCACGAAGAACGGCTCGCCGCCTACCGAACGGAACGCGCGGACCGGCGAGTTCACGCCTCCCGGGATCAGCTGCTGGGCGCGGTGGAACAGGGCATGCGAGCGTTCGTGGTTCATCGATGGGTCCGGGTAGGGTGAGCGGCGTCAAAGCAGCCGCGGTAGGCGCGCAGGGCGGCGAGGGGATCGGGCGCCGAATACACGCCGCTGATGACCGCGAGCAGGTCGGCGCCGGCGTCGACCAGTGCCTGGCCATTGTCCGGGGTGATGCCGCCGATCGCCACCCGCGGCACGCCCAACTTCGCGGCGCCGTCGAGCAGCGCCGGTTCGGCGTGGCGCGTGCCCTGCTTGCTGCGGCTGGGGAAGAACGCGCCAAAGGCGACGTAATTGGCACCTGCCGCGACTGCGCGTTGCGCCAGCGCCAGCTGGTCGTAGCAGGAGGCGCCGATCAGCGCCCGCGGCCCGAGCAGGGTGCGCGCGGCGGCGATATCGCCGTCGTCCTCGCCCAGATGCACGCCGTCGGCACCCACCGCCTGCGCCAGCTGTGCATCGTCGTTGACGATCAGCGGCACGCCGTGTTCGCGGCACAGCGCCGCCAGCGCGCCGGCCTGGAGCTGGCGGGTGGCGGCATCCACGGCCTTGTTCCGGTATTGCAGCCAGGTCACGCCGGCCAGCAGCGGCGCGGTGCGCGCCAGCAGCCGCGGGGTGTCGGTCTCGTCGGGGGTGATCAGGTACAGGCCACGGCGGGCCAGGTGCGGGTTCATCAGCGAGCTTCCGATGCGGCGGGCGGGGTGGGACAATGCCCCTCCGCCCGACAGTAGCCGCAATTATCCAATGAGCGACGTGACCGCGACCACCTACCGCAACTGGATGTGCGTGGTGTGTGGATTCATCTACCGCGAGCAGGACGGGCTGCCGGAAGAGGGCATTGCCCCGGGCACGCGCTGGGAAGACATTCCCGATACCTGGACCTGCCCGGATTGCGGCGTGACCAAGGACGATTTCGAGATGGTGGAGCTGGACTGAGACCTGTCGGGGCTGAAGCCCCTCCTACAAGAATCCCAAGGATCCCAAGAACCCCAAGGCGCCGCTCAATGCATCCGGCTGCGGCCCTGGTTCAGTTCGACCAGGTGCTCGCGCATGGCCACCGCGTCGCGGGCCTGCGGATTGAGCTGTACATAGCGCGACAGGTCCTGGCGCGCGCCGTTGCGGTGTTCCAGCTGCAGATAGGCCAGGCCGCGGTCGCGCAGCGCCTCGGGCTGGTCGGGCATGAGCTTGAGGATGCGGTCGGCGCTGCGCGCGGCACGGTCCCACTGCGCTTCGTCGGCATAGACGCCATGCAGGTTGCGCAGCATCCGCACCAGGATCGCGCGATGCGGCGCCGGGTCGAGAATCTGCAGCAAGGCACGGTCGTCCGGCAGCTCGCCGCCCAGGTGCGGACGCGCGCGCTCGCGCAGTTCGTCCACGCCCAGCGGGCGGCCCCCATTGAACGGGTCCATCACCAGCAGGCCGTCGTCCACCGGCAGCCGCACCAGGAAATGCCCGGGGAAGGACACACCATCGAGCGGGATGCCGAGCCGCCGCGCCACTTCCATCTGCACCATCGCCAGCGAGATCGGGTTGCCCAGCCGGCGCTCGAAGACTTCGTTGAGGTAGCTGTTGCGCGGGTCGTAATACTCGTCGTGATTGCCGGCGTAGCCGAGTTCGTCGAACAGGTGCCGGTTCACCGCGGCCATCTTCAGCGGCCACAATTCGATCGCGCCGACTTCGGTGCGCAGGTGCTCCACATGCGTCTGCACCAGCGTGTCATAGAAGCGCACGTCGAGCTCGGGATATTCGTCACGCGCGATGAGCAGCGCGGTGGGCAGCAACGGCAAGGCGTCGTCGTCCAGGTTCGCGAGCGTGCTCCAGCCGGGCAATGTCAGTGAGTCCCCCATGGGCTCAAAGACTGGCGCCAAAAGCGCGGAGGTTCAAGTCCGGGAAGCCCCGACAGCACGGTCGGGGCGCACGCTGATTCAGGGCGTGGTCGGGATTCCCGGACCGAACCTCAGTTCAGCGCCATCACGCAGTTGCAGGTGGTTGGCCTGCCCGGCGTTGAGCTCCAGCACGTACCGCGCCGGCGCCTTGCTCGGGTACGGCGGGCAGCCATCGCCCAGAGTGCACGGCGGCACGTCGCGCTGCTGCGACACCAGCCGCCGCTGGTTGTCGAAATACAGGATGTCCAGCGCGATCTTGGTGTTCTTCATCCAGTACGCCTGCGGCTCCTCGCGTTCATGGATGAACAGCATCCCGTGATCGGCCGCCATCTCGTCCCGGAACATCAGGCCCCGCGCCCGGGTGGCATCGTCCTGCGCCACTTCCACCTCGTAGCGCTGGCCGCCCAGCTCCACCCAATGCCCGCCAGCGCTGGCACAGCCGCCCAACACCAATGCCGAAACCAGGACCAGCAGCCGGAGCAGATTCATCGCGCGCACGCCATAGGAGGGACGCCGAACATTCGGCCAAGCCTGCGATGCCGTCAAGCAGTCTTGAATCAGGCATTGTTGAAGACTGACCCCGCACGGTCGGGGCTGAGGCCCCTCCCACAGTGCACCCAGCAAGCAGCGCGGCGGCCCCTGGGTAGAGCGATGTCAGCTCTCGTTTCCGTCCGCGCTGAACTGTCGGGCGCCCGGGGGCAGGCTCTTTCGGGACGCTAGACGCCATGGATGGCGTCTAGCAGCCCCATGGATGGGTTCACCGCGTGTCCCGAAAGGGCCTGCCCCCGGGCGCTGCGCGATAGATCACAAACAGCCGCTTCCGTCAGGGTGCATTGAGGCCTGAAAACGAACGATCGCGGCTGATGGCCGAAGGCCACAAGAGCCGCTCCTACAAAAGTGCGGGGGACCTGGCGTGCGATCGCAACGATCCCGGTTCAGAGGACTACCGGCGGCTCGCCACCCACGATCACCACATCCGCCCGGCGCCGCGCGAACAAGCCCACGCACACCACACCCGGAATCTGATTGAGCTCGCGCTCCATCGCCACCGGGTCGGTAATCCGCAAATGATGGATGTCGATGATCGCATTGCCGTTATCCGTCACCACCCCTTCGCGCCACGCCGGCTGCCCGCCGGTCCGCTCCAGGATCTGCCGCGCCACCAGACTGCGCGCCATCGGAATCACCTCCACCGGCAGCGGGAACTTGCCCAGCACCGGCACCTGCTTGCTCGGATCGACAATGCAAATGAACCGCTCGCTCGCCTCGGCAATGATCTTTTCCCGCGTCAGCGCCGCGCCGCCGCCCTTGATCAGGCACTTGCCCGGATCGCACTCGTCCGCGCCGTCCACATACAGCGACAGCGGCCCGGTGTGATTGAGATCGAACACCTCGATCCCATGCCCACGCAGACGCTCGGTGCTCTGCTCCGAACTCGACACCGCGCCCTTGATGCGATGCCCGATACGGCCCAGCGCATCAATGAAGTACGCCACCGTCGAGCCGGTACCCACGCCGACGATCATGCCGTCCTGTACGTATTCGATGGCTTTTTCGGCGGCCAGCCGTTTGGCTTCGGACATTGTCGGGAATCGGGAATGGGGAATCGGGAATTGGAAAAGCGGGCGGCCGCAGGCCGACTCACTCAAGGGACAGCAGCAGTTTCCATTGCGCGGCGGTGACCGGCAGGATCGAGAGCCGGTTGCCGCGCGCGGTCAGGGCGAAGCCTTCGCCCAGCGCGTCGGTGTGCTGCTTGATCTCCTCCAGCGGGATCACCCGCTTGAGCTTGCGCTCGAAGGCCACGTCAACCAGCAGCCAGCGCGGGTTTTCGCGCGTGGACTTGGGGTCGTGGTAATCGGACTTCGCATCGAACTGGGTCGGGTCCGGATAGGCCTCGCTGGCTACCGTCGCCAGGCCGGCGATGCCCGGCACCTGGGTGTTGGAGTGATAGAACAGCACCCCGTCGCCGACCTTCATCCCGTCGCGCATGAAATTGCGCGCCTGATAGTTGCGCACGCCATTCCAGGGCTCCACGCCGACCCGCTGCAGGTCATCGATGGAGAACGTGTCCGGCTCGGACTTCATCAACCAGTAGCGCTTGCGGGCAGTCATGCGGGGATGTTCGAGCAGAGATGGGTGGCGGCTTCGGTGCAGATCGCGTCGAGCGGGACATCCCAGGATTCGGCGTCCAGCGCGGCAACCTGCTGCACGCCAAAGCCCACGCCGACCAACCAGGGCGGCGCTGCCTGCCGTGCGCGAAACGCGAAGCTGCGATCATACCAGCCGCCCCCCATGCCCAGCCGGTGGCCGGCGGCATCGAAGCCGACCAGTGGCGCGACCACCAGGCTCATCGCCTCGGCGGGCAAGGCCAATGCAGGGTCGGTG
Organism: Stenotrophomonas sp.; assembly: GCA_035629025.1. GTDB lineage: Bacteria > Pseudomonadota > Gammaproteobacteria > Xanthomonadales > Xanthomonadaceae > Stenotrophomonas_A. The sequence continues at coordinate 14,615 of DASPIU010000061.1, read as the reverse complement.
TCCGGCTCGGGAATGCCGTAGCGGTTGGCCTTCAACGCCTGGCCCGGGCGCCACGGCGCGAAGCGCAACACCTTGCCATGCAGCGTCGGCAGGCAATAGCGCACGTCAGCGGGCAGACTCAGCTGCCAGCGGTGCAGGCCGATCTCGCCATCCAGCGCCCAGTAGCCGGCCACGTACCCGGAAGCCGGTGCAAACGGCAGCGCCAGCAGGCGTTCGGCGAGCGCGTCGGCGGCGGCGATGCGCGTGACCGCGGGCAGGGCGCGGCGGCGTTCGCGCAAGGTCGCGCGCAGAGCGTCGCGGTCGGCCGTCATGCGGTTCCAGTCTGCAAGGGAGAGGAAGGCAAGCTTAGCGTGCGCGCCAGGCAGGCCGCACAAAGAACAAGCGCGACGCCCTTGGGGGACGCCGCGCTTGCGAAATATTGCATTCTCCGCGGTGACGATGCGTGCGAAACGACCTTGAACCCGGGGTTCAAGTGGGAACGCTGGGAAGCCATCGGGCTTTCCGCTGCGAGGCGGACATGCACACCCGGCGTCGTCGCGCCCCCGTGGTCGTAATTAAGGGACAAGGCGAATGTTTGCACACGCCGTCGTTCACAGCAGAGAACGCGTGGCCATTATAGCCAGTGTCGCGCGCGCCGCCAGCGGATTTGCCTGGATCGCGTTGCCCGGGAATTCATTTTTGCGATCGGGGCGCGCATTGGGCTTCAACGCGGTGTATCGACCACGCTGTCCAGGCGCCGGTTGAGTTCGGCCAGGGTGCGCGCCAGCTCGCGCTGCTGCCGTCCCTGTTCGTCACGCAGCTGCTGCAACTCATGCGCCAGATTGAGCGCGGCCAGTACCGACAACCGATCGAGCGCGACCATGCGGTTGCTGCCGCGGATCTCGCGCATGCGCGCATCGAGCAGGCGCGCGGCCGCGGTCAGGCTGTCGCGCTCGTCGGCGGTGACGCCCACGGTGTATTCACGGTCCAGGATGCGGACGCTCACCGGCTCGTTGCCCTGGCTCACGTGTGCTGCTCCAGTGACTTGAGGCGGACGATCATCGCTTCCACGCGCGAGCGCGCCTGTTCGTTCTTGGTCAGCAGTTGCGCGCGTTCGCTGATCAGCTGTTCCTGCTGGTGGCGCAGGCTGCGGTTCTCGTCAGCCAGGCGCTGGCTGCGTTCGACCAACGCCTCGACGCGGGCGGCGAGGGCGCGCAATTCGGCGAGGGGATCGGTCGGTTCCATCGGCCAAGACTAGGGGGCGGGTTGAGGCGCGGTCAAGGTACGGCCAGGGCCAGCGATCGCGCGTTCGCCGCAGGCTGCAACAGGGCCAGGCAGGCCCCGGCATCACGGCCGGGCGCGACCAGGTAACCCTGGATCTCGTCGCAGCCGTGCGCCAGCAGGAAGTCGCGCTGGCGCGCGTATTCCACCCCCTCGGCCACCACCTGCAGGCCGAGCGCGTGGCCCATGTCGATGATGGCCGCCACGATCGGGCCGCTGCCCTGGGCCAGGTCGGCCACGAAGGGCTGGCCGATCTTCAGCGTGGTCACCGGCAGCTGGCGCAGGTAGGACAACGAGGAATAGCCGGTGCCGAAGTCGTCCACCGCCACCGCCACGCCGAGGCTGCGCAGCTCGCGCAGCAGGGCAATGCCGCGCTCGCCTTCGGCCAGCATCGCGCTTTCGGTCAGCTCCAGCTCCAGCCGGTCCGGCGGCAGGCGATGCTCGGCCAGCAGCGTGGTCACCTGCTGCGCGAAGTCCGGCTGACGCAGCTGCCAGGCCGAGACGTTGACCGACATGCGCAGGTCGGTGACGCCTTGGCGGCGCCAGTCGGCCAGGGTGGCGCAGGCCTTGCGCAGCACCCAGGCGCCGATCTCGGGCATCACCCCGATCTGCTCGGCCACGGGAATGAATTCGTCCGGCGAGATGTTGCCGAAGGCATCGTCATGCCAGCGCAGCAAGGCTTCGACCGCGGCCATGCGCCCGTTCGCCAACGCCAGGCGCGGCTGGTAGACCAGGTGGAAACTGCGATCCATCTCGGCCGCGCGCAAGGCATTGGCAATGCGCGCGCGGCGGTGGCTGGCGCGGTCGAGCATGGCCGAATAGGCGCGCCAGGTGCGGCGCCCGGCAGCCTTGGCCCGGCGCGTGGCGCTTTCGGCATGGGCCAGCAGCTCGCTCGGCAGGCGGCCGTGCGCCGGCGCCTCGGCAATGCCCAGCGACAGCGAGACGATAGTGGTCTGGTCGCTGCCCAGCAGCAGCGGCTCGGCAAAGGCACGCAGGATTTCCTCGGCCAGCTGCTCGGCCTGGCGCGTGGCATCGGATGCGCACAGCACCACGGCGAATTCGTCGCCGCCCAGGCGCGCGAGCAGGCCGCGGCCGCCGATCGTCGCGGCCAGGCGTTCGGCGGTGGCGCGCAGCGCCTGGTCACCGGCGCGATGGCCGAGCCAGTCGTTGATATGGCCCAGGTGATCCACGTCCATTGCCAGCAGGGCCACGGTCTGCCCGTCGCGGCGTGCGCCCACCAGGGCGTGTGCCAGGTCCTCGGCCAGGCGGGCGCGCAGCGGCAGGCCGGTCAGGGTGTCGTAGTTGGCGAGATAGCGCAGTTCGCGCTCGGCGCGGCGCGACTCGCCGATGTCGCGCAGGCAGACCAGGGTGCGCGCGGCTGGCCCGGCCAGTGTCTGGCGCCGGACCCGGCATGGCAGCAGCTGGCCGTCGGCGCGGCGCAGCCAGGTCTCGTTGGCATCCAGGGCTTCGGGCGCGTCTTCGTCCTGCGCCTGCAAGGTGGCGAACGGTGCGTTGCGCAGTACGTCGGCCGGCCAGCCGCCCAGGCGCAGGAAGGCCGGGTTGAAGTCGACCACGCGATCTTCGGCATCCAGCAGCGCCACCGCTTCGTCGATCAGCGCCAGCGCCTGCGCGGCGGCCGCGTCCAGTTCGCCGCGCTTGCCCGACCGCGTGTGGCGGCGCCAGAGCAGGGTGGCGCCAATGCCCGAGGCCGCGGCGGCGGCGATGGCGGCAAGCGGGCGTTGCAACAACGGGACGGCACTGGCAAGCGACATGAGGCATTACGCGGCAGATGAGCGGCGAGTGTCGCCTGCGCGATGGAAACCGACAAGACAGCAGCGGTGGATTGCTACACTTGCGCTCTGGCCTGGCGCGTCCGGCCGTGACCCTACGTGCGGAAACGATGCAGATGATCGAATTGCCGGAAGTCCTGGCCGTCCAGGAAGAGAGCCGTGCGCTTGGGCTGGCCGCCAGTGCGGCCGAGTTGCATGGCGGGCTGTGCGGCTGGCTTGCCGCCGGCGGCGAGGACGTTCCCGCCTGGCCGGCCCGCGTGCTGGCCGACGATCACCTGCCCGCGCCGGCCCCCGGCGGTGCGCTGGACCAGCTGCGCGAGGTCAGTGCCGCACAGCTGGCCGACCGTGACTTCGCCTTCGAGTTGCTGCTCGTCGAGGACGGCGCGGCCATCGCCACGCGTGCCGATGCATTGTTCGAGTGGTGCCGCGCGTTCCTGGGCGGCTTCGGCCTGGCCTCGCGCGCGCGCCCGCAGTTGTCCGAGGAAGGCGAGGAAGCGTTGCAGGACCTGGCGCGACTGGCGCAGGCGTCCAGCGGCGATTTCGACCGTGCCGAGGAGGACGAGGCGGCGCTGGCCGAGATCGAGGAATTCGTGCGCGTGGCGGCGCTGCTGCTGCATGGCGACTGCGTACTCGCCCCGCGCTACCGTCAACGCTTGAACTGAGGCAAGCGTGAAGCGCCTGACCGGGATCAGTGCGGCCGAGTACGCCCGCCGCCGGCGCCAGTTGATGCGGATGGCCGGTGACCAGGCGATCCTGGTGCTGCCGGCCGCGCCCGAGCGCGTGCGCAGCCACGACACGCATTATCCGTACCGGCAGGATTCGGACTTCTGGTACCTGAGCGGCTTTCCCGAGCCCGATGCGGTGCTGGTGCTGATACCCGGCCGCCGCCACGGCGAGGTGATCCTGTTCTGCCGCGAGCGCGACGCCGAACGCGAAGCCTGGGACGGGCGCCGCGCCGGGCAGGAAGGCGCGGTCGATGACTACGGCATGGACGATGCCTATCCCATCGAGGATCTGGACGAGATCCTGCCGGGGCTGCTGGAAGGGCGCTCGCGGGTCTACTACCACTTCGGCCGCGATGCCGACTTCGACCTCAAGCTGATCGGCTGGGTCAACCGCGTGCGCGCGCAGGTGCGCCACGGTGCGCAGCCGCCGCATGAGTTCCTGGAGCTGGGCCACCTGCTGCACGAGCAGCGGCTGTTCAAATCGCGCGACGAGATCGCGCTGATGCAGCAGGCCGCCGATCTCAGCGTGCGTGGCCATCGCGCGGCGATGCGCGCGGCGCGGCCGGGCGTGCACGAATACGAATTGCAGGCGGACCTGGAGCGCGAGTTCCGCGCCGGTGATGCGTGGCCGGCGTACGGCAGCATCGTCGGCAGCGGCGCCAACGCCTGCGTGCTGCATTACCGCGACAACAGCGCGCGCAGCCGCGACGGCGACCTGGTGCTGGTGGATGCGGGCGCCGAGTACCGCGGCTATGCCAGCGACATCACGCGTACCTTTCCGGTCAACGGCCGCTTCAGCCGCGAGCAGCGCGCGCTGCACGATCTGGTCGGGCAGGCGCAGGCGGCGGCGCTGGCGCAGGCACGGCCGGGCGTGCCGTATGAGGCGGGCCATCTGGCGGCGGTGGAAGTGCTGACCGAGGGGCTGTTGCGCCTGGGGCTGCTGAAGGGAAAGCTGCAGCACAACATCGCCGAGGGGCATTACCGGCGTTTCTACCGGCACAAGACCGGGCACTGGTTGGGGTTGGATGTGCACGACGTGGGCGAATACCGGCTGGGCGGCGAGTCGCGCCTGCTGGAGCCGGGCATGGTGTTCACGATCGAGCCGGGGCTTTACGTGGCGCCGGATGACGAGACGGTGGAAGCGAAGTGGCGCGGCATCGGCATTCGCATCGAGGATGACGTGTTGATCACCGCCGAGGGCCATCGGGTGCTGACGGCGGAGCTGGAACGCAGTGCGGAGGAGATCGAGGCGTTCATGCGCGGCGGGAAGCACTAGGCCCCGGGTGTGCGACGCGCGGGACGCGCGCTGGCGTCGTTGTAGGAGCGGCTTCAGCCGCGACCGCCATCCGGCAGATTGCGACTGCGCTCGTCGCGGCTGAAGCCGCTCCTACAGTCTGTGCAGTGACCGGCATTGCGGAGCTTCTCAGGCATCGTGCAATTACGGCACTGCGGTGCCCCGAGCATTTGCAATGCCCAGGGCCCCGCGACCACTCAATGCGCGACGAACTTCAGATCCCGGGCCTCGTCCTCGGCCGCGGCGAAAGCCGGGCGGGTCAGGTTCTCCGGCTCGCCCTCCGTGCATACGACTTCGTCCTCGATGCGGATGCCGCCGTAGGGCTGGAACTCGGCGACCCGTTCCCAGTCGACGCTGCTGGCGTGGCCGTTCTTCTTCACTTCGTCCAGCAGCATGTCGATGAAGTACACGCCGGGTTCGATGGTTACCACCATGCCCGGTTCCAGCACGCGGGTCATGCGCAGGTAGGGGTGACCGGCGGGACGCTCGATGCGGCCGCCGCGGTCGCTGGCGGCGAAGCCGGCCACGTCGTGCACCTGCAGGCCGATCATGTGGCCGAGGCCGTGCGGGAAAAATGCGGCGCTGACGCCAGTGGCCAAAGCGGCTTCGGGCGAAACCCTGAGCACGCCGAACTCCTGCAGGATGCCCATCAGCGACAGGTGGGCGTCCACATGCAATTGCTTGTAGTCGACGCCGGCGCGCACGTTCTGGCCCATCGCGATCTGCGCGCGGTCCACGGCCTGAATCAGGGCGTGGAACTCGCTGCCGGTGTCGGCGGCATGGGTGCGGGTGATGTCGCTGGCGTAGCCGGCGGCCGAGGCGCCGGCATCGATGAGGAAACTGCGCGGCGTGGCGACCGGTGCGCGGTCGAGCTGGGTGTAATGCAGGACCGCGCCGTGTTCGTTGAGGGCGATGATGTTGCCGTAGGGCAGGTCGTTGGCGTCCTGGCCCACGGCGCTGCAATAGGCCATGTGGATGGCGAATTCATCGCGGCCTTCGCGGAAGGCGGCTTCGGCGGCGCGGTGGCCGCGCACGGCCAGGTGCTGGGCTTCGCGCATCAGGGCCAGTTCGTAGGGCGTCTTGAAGGCGCGGTGGTATTCGAGGTAATCGACGACGGCGGCCGGGTTGTTCGGGGTGTAGTCGCCGAGGGCGCTCTGCGGCTCGCCGAGGATGGCGCAGCGGGCGCTGTTGCGCGGCAGCAGGGCCAGGGCGTCCTGCGGCTCGCGGATGATGTGGATGTCGCAATGTTCGACCCACCAGCCGGAGGGGGCGGCGGGGACGACGTGCCAGTAGTCGAAAGGCTGGTGGAAGATCACCTGCGGGCGTTGGCCGGGGGTGTAGACGAGCCAGCTGTTGGGTACGCGGGTGAGGGGCAGCCAGGCCTTGAACTGCGGATTGACGGCGTAGGGGTAGTCGCGGTCGTCGAAGAGCTGGTAGTGCAGGGTGCCGCTGGGGATCACCAGGTGGTCGAAGCCGCCGCGCGCCAGGGCTTGGTCGGCGCGTTGCTTGAGTACCGTCAGGTGGGCGGGGTAGAGGGTTCCGGGATCACGCAGGGACATGGGCAGCTCGATCGGCATTGCGGTGTGCAAGGCGCGATTTTGCCGGATCGTCAGGGTGGGCGCGATGGCGGGCGTGGCGCCCGGAGTGGAAGCGGCTGTCAGGGTTTCCTGCGTGGCGGCCGGGGGCAGGCCCTTTCGGGACACGCGGTGAACCCATCCATGGGGCTGCTAGACGACATCCTGTCGTCTAGCGTCCCGAAAGGGCCTGCCCCCGACCGCCCGACAGATCATCGCGGCCGGACAGGGAAGGCGAACGCTTGCGCTTTGCCCAACAAACGCACTGTAGGAGCGGCTCTTGTGGCCTTTGGCCATCGGCCGCGACCGCCATCTGGCAGATTGCAACTCCGCTCGTCGGGGCTGAAGCCCCTCCCACAAGAGGGTCGCCATCACGCCGGCATGTGCGCCTCGGCCACCCAGTCGCGCAGGCGCTCGCGGTGTTCGTCGCTGATCGTCAGGAAGCGGAAGCCGGCCCAGTGCTGCCCCGGCGCATGCGCCTGCTCCAGCCACAACAGATGCACACCCACGGCAATGTCGTGGGCCTGGCCATGACGATCGGGCAGGGCGAAGTGCAGCTGGTACAGCGCGTCTTCGACCAGCGGGGCGGAAGCCAGCAGCAACATCCCGCTCTCCGAGACATTGCCGAGGCGGCCGATGGGCGCCTCGGCCATGAAGTCGGTCACCGGGATGCTGGCCGTGGGTTGCCGGCGCGGGCTGCGGCGGGCTTCGTGAATCATGCCGGTTGCTCCTGCGCGCTGCGCCCGCCCGCCAGTGAGCGCAGGGTGCGCACGGTGGCCTGCCAGGCGCGGTCGATCAGGCGCCCCTTTTCTTCGGTGACGATGCGCGCCTGGCCGCTGGCCATCAGCCGCGCCAGCGAATCCAGCGATTGCTCGCCGATCTTCTGCCCGCGCGGGTTCACGAACAGGGCGTTGTCGGTGATCAGGCTGTACCAGGACAGGCGCTGGCGGCGCACGTCGCCCTGCTGGTTGGTGACAAACTCGAACCAGGTGCCGAACGGCAGCGTGCGCAGGCCGCGGTAGTGGCTTTCCTCCGCGGGCGAACGCGCCGGCGCGGCCTGCTTGCGCGGTGCGGCGTCGCCTTCGCCCTGTTCGCCCAGGCGGCTGCGTGCCTTGAGCTTGGCAGTCAGTTCGGTGCGCGAGGTGACATCGTCCTCGCCGCCCGGCGTGGACAGGCGGCGCGCGATCGCACCGGCTTCGTCGCGGTGGTAGCCCACCTGCAGCAACGCGTTCTCGACATCACTGCCCAGGGCGATATCGGGCGGGCCACCGGCCGGGCGGCAGGTGACCTCGGCGATGCGGTCGGTGGCCTGCTGGCGTTCGGCCCATTCGTCGGATTGCTCGCCCTGGCGCAGCAGGGTGAGCGTGAGCACATCGCTCCATGCCTGTTTGAGCAGGGTCTGCACGAACTTGGGCGGCGTGTGTTCGGCGCATACGTGTTCGATGCTGTCACCGGCCAGGCGCTTGGCCATTTCCAGGCGTTCCTTGCCGCGTGCTGCTTCGACATGGCGGCGCTCGGCCACTTCGGCCTTGCGTGCCTGCGCGCGGTAGTGCGCCTGCACTTCCTGGTTGGCGGCCTCGAACACGGCCTCGTCGCCCTGGTACTCGGCGACGACCTTGTCCACCGCGCTGCCGAGTTTCTGCAGCAGCTGCGGATCGGTGTCTTCCTCGGCCAGCCAGGTCGCGCCGGATTCGGCCACCGCGTTGATCAGCTCGCGCGCCGGGTGCTGGTCGCGCACGAAGAAGGCCGGGTCCTGCAACGCCGCGCGCACCACTGGCACCTGCAGGCGCACCAGCAGTTCGGCGGCGGAGGTGCCGCTGCGCACTTCGCGGTCGATCTCGTTGTAGAGCAGGCCAAGCAGGTCGAAGGTGTCGGTGTCCTGTGGCGACAGGTCGGCCTGCGGGCCGTGTTCGGCACGCAGCATCTTCAGCAGTTCCTGCTGCACGTCGGCCACGCTGCGGTGGCCGTGGGCGCTGCCATGGCCGCTCGGCGCGCGCGTCTGCAGCGCGCCCAGTGCCTGATGCAGCGCCGCCGGTTGCACCGGGCTGCCGCCGCTGCCAGCAACGCGCGGGCGGCTGCCACCGGCGGCAGCGAAGCCGCCCTGCTGGCGCGCGGCACCGAGCATGTCGTGCAGCGCTGCCGGAGTGATGCCGCCGTGCGCCTGATCGGCATTGCTTTCAGCGTGTTCGCCGGCATGCGCGGTGTTGGCCGCGGCAGCGCCTGCCGCAGTGGCCGCGGCCATCACCGCGGACCACGCCGCAGGCGGTGCCTGTCCACCCCAACTGGTCAATGGCCGCTGGCTGTTGGCGCGCGGGCCGTGGCCGTGCTGCGGGCCGGGCGCATGCGCCGCGCCCGCTGCCATGGTCGGCGCGCCCGGCTCGGCGCGCTCGTGCTCCGGCGGGCGAGGCGTGCGGCGCGTGGCCGGCGAGCGCGCCAGGTAGGGCAGGTAGACCAGCCCCGGCAGCACGCCTTCGTGCGCCAGCAGGATATTGGCGCGTTCGATCAGTTCCAGGTAGCGCTCCAGCGCCTGCCGCTCGAACACGCGGTAGAGCATGAGCTGGGTATCCAGCGCCAGGCCAAGCACGTCGCCGGCTTCGCGCAGCACGCGGCAGGCGGCATACGGACCCAGCGGCACGTGCTCGGGCTCGAACGCCGGCGCCGCCGCCAGCACACCCAGGCGCTGGCCCAGCAGTTGCAGCTGAGTGTTGCAGCGCGATGCCTCGCGGCGCGCGATCTCGTTGAGCACGATGTCGCGGTCGATCTCGGTATCTTCGACCAGGGTCAACGCATGGAAGGCCTGCTGCGGGCCAGCGCTTTCGCCCGTGGCCAGGTGCCGGCGCGGTTCGCACAGCGCGCCCAGCTCCTGCAGCAGGCCATCGAGGAAGCGCGGAGCAAAACGCTCGGCGCGCTCGCGCAGGCGCTGCATCTCGGCGTAGAAATCGGCCTGGATCTGGCTGTTGCGCGCGCGCTCGGCATGGCTGAAAAGCTCGCGTTCGAGACTGACCAGGGTCAGCTTGAGCGGGTCGGCCAGGGCCTGGGCGTATTGCGCGTAGAGCGCTTCAAGCAGGCGGCGCGCACGCGCCGATACCGGTGCCGTCGCCAACGGCCCGTGGCTATGCGTGGACGACGAAAACGCGGACGTGACCATCCTTGCGCAACTGTTCTCCCCCTGAGAACGAGCTATGTATCACGTTTTTGCAGGGCCGACCATCGTGCGGCGACGCTGGGCCGATGGACGGCAGGGTTCAGTCGAGGAACAGTTCGATGACGTCGTTGGTGAAGCGCCGCCCCAGCTCGGTCGGGCGCCAGCGGCCAGTGACCGGCTCCAGCCAGTCGCGCGCCTGGGCCTGCGCCAGCGGCGCGGCCAGCACCGCCGGGTCCAGGCCGGTGCTGGCGGCGAAGTCGGCTTCGGTGAAACCTTCATGCAGGCGCAGCAGGTTGAGCATGTACTCGAATGGCAGGCGCGCGGCTGGCACGATCTCGTCACCACCAATGGCCGCCGCGCTGCCGGCCTGGGCCAGGTAGGTTTGCGGGTGCTTGTGCTTCCAGCGGCGCAGGACGTGTTGTTCGGCACCGGAACTGATCTTGCCGTGGGCGCCGGCACCGATGCCCAGATAGTCGCCGAAGCGCCAGTAGTTGAGGTTGTGCGCGCATTGCCGGCCAGGCTGGGCGTAGGCGCTGACTTCGTACTGCGCGTAGCCAGCCTCGGCCAGCAGGCGCTGGCAGTGCTCCTGCATGTCCCAGGCCGAGTCCTCGTCGGGAATGCCCTGCGGCGGCCGCGCGAAGAACACGGTGTTGGGTTCCAGGGTCAGCTGGTAATGACTGACATGGGTGGGCTGCAGGGCAAAGGCGCGGGCCAGGTCGGCTTCGGCCAGGGCCAGCGTCTGCTCGGGCAGCGCGTACATCAGGTCGAGGTTGATGTTGTCGTAGCCGCTGTCCTGCGCCAGCTTCACCGCGCGCTCGGCGTCGGCGCTGTCATGGATGCGTCCCAGTCGCTGCAGCGCGGCATCGTCGAAGCTCTGGATGCCGAAACTGAGGCGGTTCACGCCGGCGGCCAGATAGCGGTCGAAGCGCCCGTGCTCGGCCGTGCCGGGATTGGTTTCCAGGGTGATTTCCAGACCCGGCGCGAAACGCAGGCGCGCGCTGGCGGCCTGCAGGAAGCGATCAATTGCTTCGGGTGGGAACAGGCTCGGCGTGCCGCCGCCGAAGAACACCGAATGCACCACGCGCCCCCACACCAGCGGCAGGTCGTGGTCGAGGTCGCGGATCAGCGCATCGACGTATTCGTCGAATGGCAGCGCGCCCTTGGCCGCATGCGAGTTGAAGTCGCAATACGGGCATTTGCGTACGCACCAGGGCAGGTGCACATAAAGCGACAGGGGCGGCGGAATCAGCATGGCGATAGGGCGGGGCGGCAGGCAGGCCCGCCTGGCGGGAGGAACAAGGATGCGGGCGATCGCGCGCAGCGCAAGCGCCCGGCGGTTCAGCCAGGCAGCTGGCGCAGGCGCTCGCGCAGGATTTCCAGGGCCCGGGCGCGGTGGCTGAGGCGGTTCTTGGTGGCCGCGTCCATTTCCGCGGCGGTCTGCCCGTGCACCGGGTCGAAGAACACCGGGTTGTAGCCGAAGCCGCCTTCACCGCGCGGGGCGAAGGCAATTTCGCCTTCCCAGCTGCCCTCGGCGATCAGTGGCTGCGGATCTTCCGGGTGGCGCAGCAGCACGATGACCGCGTAGAAGCGCGCGCTGCGCAGGCCCGCCGGCACTTCACGCATCGCCTCCAGCAGCTTGGCGTTGTTGGCGGCCGCGTTGGTCGGGCTGCCGGCATAGCGTGCGCTGTACAGGCCGGGCGCGCCGCCGAGTGCATCGACGATCAGTCCCGAATCGTCGGCCAGCGCCGGCAGGCCGGTGACCGCGCTGGCATGGCGGGCCTTGATCAGCGCGTTCTCGACAAAGGTCAGCCCGGTTTCCGGCACGTCTTCCACGGCCAGCTCACCCTGCGCCACGATGCGCAGCGGCAGGCCGGCGAGCATCGCGCGCAGTTCCTCCAGCTTGCCGGGGTTGCCGCTGGCCAGCACCAGCGTCGTGCTGGCCGCGCTCACAGCCGCGGCTCCAGCAGGTCCCAGGTGTTGCCGTACAGATCGCGGAACACCGCGACGATGCCGTAGGCCTCTTCGCGCGGGTTTTCGAGGAATTCCACGCCGCGCTCGCGCATGGCCTTGTAGTCGTACCAGAAGTCGTCGGTATGCAGGAAGAAGCCGACACGGCCGCCGGTCTGGTCGCCCACGCGGCTGCGCTGATGCGCGTCGCTGGCCTGGGCCAGCAGCAGGCCGGTGGGGTCTTCGCTGCGCGGCGCCACCACGATCCAGCGCTTGCCTTCGCCCAGCGCCTGGTCGGACAGCACGCGGAAGCCGAGCACGTCGCGGTACCAGGCCAAGGCCTCGTCGTAGTCGCGCACCACCAGGGTGGTCAGGGCAAGACGCTGGCTCATCGCGGCGCGGTCTCCTGCTGCAAGGCCTCGCGCTGCAGCGCCAGCAGCTCACCCACGCCCTTCTCGGCCAGGGCCAGCAGGGCATCGAGTTCATCGCGGCGGAAGGCATGGCCCTCGGCCGTGCCCTGCAATTCGATGAAGCCGCCGCCGTCGTTCATGACGACGTTCATGTCGGTATCGCAGTCGCTGTCTTCGGCGTAGTCCAGGTCCAGCACCGGCACGCCGCGGTACACGCCCACCGACACCGCCGCGACCGCGCCGACCAGCGGGTGGCGCTTGATCTCGCCACGCTGCTGCAGCCAGTGCACCGCATCGGCCAGGGCCACGTAGGCACCGGTGATGGCGGCGGTGCGGGTGCCGCCGTCAGCCTGCAGCACGTCGCAGTCCAGGGTGATGGTGCGCTCGCCGAGCGCGCCGCGGTCCACGCAGGCGCGCAGGGCGCGGCCGATCAGGCGCTGGATTTCCAGGGTGCGGCCACCTTGCTTGCCACGTGCGGCTTCGCGGTCGGAACGGGTATGCGTCGAGCGCGGCAGCATGCCGTACTCGGCGGTCACCCAGCCTTCGCCCTTGCCGCGCAGGAACGGCGGCACGCGGTTCTCGACGCTGGCGGTGCACAGCACGCGGGTGTCGCCGAAGCTCACCAGCACCGAGCCTTCGGCATGGCGGGTGAAGGCGCGTTCGATGCGCACCGGGCGCAACTGGTCGGCCGGGCGGCCGCTGGGTCGGGAGAAGGTCATCGGTATTCCGCAGTCGAAGTGGCCACGCGGCCGGCATCGTATGCAGTGCGCGCGGTGCGCTAGGGTACCATTCGCGCCTTGCCGGAGACCCGGCCTTGCCGGATACCACGCCGATGATCAGAAGCATGACTGCCTTTGCCGGCGGCGAGCACATCACCCCCTGGGGCACGCTGGGTTGCGAACTGCGCTCGGTGAACCACCGCTTCCTGGAAGTGGGCGTGCGCCTGCCCGAGGAACTGCGCAACCTCGAACCGCTGCTGCGCGAGCGCGTGGCCGCGCGCGCCAGCCGCGGCAAGCTCGACCTGGTGCTGCGCCTGCGCTCGCCCGAAGGCGGCGGCGCGCTGACGGTCAATGAAGCATTGCTGGCGCAGTTGGGCGCGCTGGCGCAGCGCATGGACGGGCAGTTCCCGAACCTGCGCGTGGAATTCTCCGACCTGCTGCAGCTGCCCGGCGTGCTCAAGGCCGAAGCCGCCGACCCGGCCGAGCTGCAGGCGCAGGCCATGCAGCTGCTGGACACGGTAATTGCCCAGTTCGTCGATGCGCGCGAGCGCGAGGGCGCCAAGCTGGCGGTGGCCATTGCCGAACGCGTGGATGCCATCGAGCGCATTGCCGCCGAGGTGCGCACGCTGATCCCGGTGATCCGCGAAGGGCAGCGCGCCAAGCTGGCCGCGCGCCTGGCCGACCTGCCGCATCCGGTGGACCCGGGCCGCGCCGAGCAGGAGCTGGTGCTGTGGCTGCAGAAGCTGGACGTGGATGAGGAGCTGGACCGTCTGTCCAGCCACATCGTCGAAATCCGCCGCGTGCTGGCGCAGCGCGAACCGGTGGGCCGGCGCCTGGACTTCCTGCTGCAGGAGTTCAATCGCGAGGCCAACACGCTGGGCTCCAAGTCCGTGGACAGCCGCACGTCGAATGCCGCGGTGGAGTTGAAGGTGTTGATCGATCAGATTCGCGAGCAGGTGCAGAATATCGAGTAGTGCAGGTGCGCTATCGGGACGAAAGCCCGCGGACGAGTGGCATCAACCGCGTTTCCAGCTCCATGACTACTGCGTCAAGAGTGGGCGCCTTGCGCTCTATGTCACGCGTGAAGGCGAGCCATTGAGTGCGCCGAGCCTGGTTCGCAGCAAAGCCGGCAGTCAGTCCATCCGGGGTCGCGGCGGGCAACCTGGTACCGCGCCGTGTGAACGTGGCGCTGATCGCGCTGGCCAGGCGCTCCTGGTCCAATTCGCGCGTCGTCAGTAGCGCCCATAGGTCGTAATAGTCCTTCAGACGCGAATTCGCCAGGCCGAGCTTGACCACTGCCTCGAATTTCTCGGCAATCACTGTCTCGGGCGGGTATGCAAGCAAGTGCGGTGCCGGCATGTCGAGCAGCACGGGCAAACTGATTTCCTGCAGGCCGGGCTCGGTGGCGTCGCCAAAGCCCACGTCGATAATGATCGGGATGCGCGCGCCAGCCAGGGCCGCAGTAGTACGCAGGCGGACGCCGCCATAGTGCTGATCTTCGCGAATGGTTTCGGCCGTCAACGACAATGTGTTGTAGGCCAGGCCGTCTTCGGCCGCGATTGCGGCGATCTCGGCAAATCGCGCCAGCAAGACATCAGCTGATGGGTCTCCGCGCACGCACCGAGGCGGCGACGTTGGTGCGGGGTCTAGTCATGCGAGACCAGCGTGGTCAGATAGGGATGCATGACCTTCCATACACGCGCCTGTTCTGCAAACCGCGCGATTTCTGCGGGCGTGGCCTTGCGTTGACG
>DASPIU010000060.1:0-16909 GCA_035629025.1 Stenotrophomonas sp. | reverse complement strand
GGTGGATGCCGGCTATGTGCCCAACGAGCTGCAGGTTGGCCAGACCGGCAAGATCATCGCCCCGGAGCTGTATGTGGCTGTGGGCATCAGCGGCGCGATCCAGCACCTGACCGGGATCAAGGATGCCGGGACGATCGTGGCAATCAACAAGGATGCCGAGGCGCCGATCTTTGAGATCGCGGATATCGGGTTGGTGGGGGATTTGTTTACGCTGTTGCCGGAGCTGGAGAAGGCACTGTAACGAATGGCGGTACGGGTCGTGGGGCACCGTCCCCCGACCCTTCGCTGCTCATGGCGCTTGCAGTACCAGCTGTTTGCCCGAGTCACAAAGGAAGTTCTTTTCGTCGTAGGCCATGCCGAAGAAAAGCCGGTACTCTCCCGCCGGGACCTCGGCCAGAGTCGAGGACACTGCGAATCCTGAGTTCTCCAGTGCCGGTGCCTTGAAGTACTCGGCAACGTCCGGCCGCGACGTTCGCCTCGTGATCGGAAGTGCAAAGTCCTTCTGACCTCGCAGTACCAGTTGCAACCGCTCTGCCGGCCGCTGGTCTGGTCCGACGACGAAGCCATTGAACTCCTGCCGTTTGCCGTTGGTCATTTTCAGCGCCGCCACGCCAGGCGGCAAGGCGATGTCGCACGCGCGTCCGGACCAAGACCAGCCATCTACCTCGCCGACTGGCAAAGACGACAGCGCCTGCTCATCAGCCACTTCCACGTCGGATGAGGAGACCAGCGCCATCGCTGCCGCGCAGGCGGCGGCCTCGCGCTCGCCGCCACCTGGGAGTCGGAAGTGGCCTGCCACGCCCTGCAACGCGACACCTTCCGGCACCAGCCCCCCTCCCAGCGGGTATCGCGTGAGCCAGCTCTCATCCGCGACGCACGGCAGCGCGAGTTCCAGGGGCGCATTGATGGGCAATGGGTGTGCGAGAGAAGCTTGCCAGTACACGACGGTGCCGTCCGGCGTCTGCACGACCGAGACCGTAGGCTCGCCCGTGAGCAGATTTCGCTCCCCTCGCGGCTCGCGGCTCAGGGAATGTGTGAACGCAACGCCATGCCAGTCCACCGGGAAAATTGCGGTCAGGCCAGACACCTGATACACGGGAATATTTGCAAACGCGATCCCACGGAAATGATTGAACGTAGTTGTGAGCGCAACATCGTCCAGCATCGGGAACAGTTCGCGATACTTCCCCCGATCAACGTTCGCGAGATGGATCGCCTCGAAAGCGGGCAGGTTTTCCCCTCGCAGCAAATGCCCATAGCTGCCGATCACAGACAACGGCTGGCCGCCGTTCTTCTGCAGCAACGCTTTCCAGTCCCGGATCAGCTGCGAGTCCACTGGGTCCATGATCAACGAAGCACGTATCACAGGGTTGAAGGATCCGAAGACGAGGACATGCACCACAGCCATACCCACCAGGATGCTGTGTGCCATCGCCCGGGCAGCCTGGTCGCGGCGTCCGAAGTAGATCGAGAAAAGAAGGGCAATTGACGCAAAAAACAACGGGAAATAGGGGTACCGAGCAATCCCCGAGAACCCGCTCGAGATGTCGTCGGACACACCTGACCAGAGCCCTACCCCTGCGAAGCCGGCACAACACAGAAGCAACGGCACCGCACGTACACGGTCGAAGTTGCGCGACAGCATGAAGGCGCTGTAGACCAGCACCAGTACAGAGAGGCCAAAATGCGCGCGCCGGCCCGGCATGATGAAAAACCCGCTGTACTTGGCGAGCCATTCGGGGAAGCCGTGGACTGCATAAAACGCCTGTACAAGGCCAACCAGTACGACGACGCAAGTTACCCGGATCTCAGTCTTATCCCAGCGCACAAAGGGCAGCACCGCCGCCAACAGCAACGGGAAGTACGTTCCGGCCATCGCCCCCTCATAGAGGGCACCTGGAACCTCGGGTGGCGCATGCGTAGGGAAGGTAGGAAAAAACGCCGCCATCAGCATTCGCAGGGTAGATCCCCCGCCCGAACTGCTGCGATGGCCTGGATAGATCGTATTAGAAACTGCCGTGACGTAGTCCAGGTTGACCAGCAGGTACGCCGCCATCGCCGCTACGGCGCACAAGCTCGCCCATGCAAGCGTGCGCCAGCTGAGCAGCCCGGGCTTGACCGCCAGCACGAATGGACCCAACGTCAATGCCAGCGAAAAATAGAACGGCGGATACATCTGACCGAACAGCATGGAACCAAATGACCAGAACAGCAGGGGCCATTTGTGTATCGGTCTCAGGTCGCTGGTAAGCACAGCGAAGGGCAGCAAGCACGTCGCGAGCACGGCGAAATTGCTGGTCCACCACGCCTGATATAGATGGCTAAAGCTCAACGCGACAGTCGCGCACGCCGCGATGACAGCGCGCACCCCCATGTTCCGCATCAGCCAGAACGCCGAGCCCAACAGGATCAAGTAGTAGTAGAACCCTTGGAACGACAGGGCCATTCCACTTGGCATCACCCAGTAGGCCAAGTGATTCGGCAAGAACAGCACCGACGCATCAAGGTGCGGAATCGCAATGAACCATTTGAGTTTTTCGTTGTAGGGCGCTAGTGGCGATACAGCGGGAAAGCCTTCGAGATAGGCCTGCTTGAGGATCGGCAGGTAGGTTGACCACTCGTCACCGCGCCCCTCCTTCGGCACGCCGAAGTAGCTCTGTGACTGGGTATCGCCCAGCAACCTCAATGCGGATTGGTAATGGCTCTGATATGGCTGGAAACCAAGCCATAGTGCTACCAGCGCGACGCCCGTCAACAGCGCCCAAATCTTGGCGGCACGGCGCTTCCCCGCTGCCGTAGCGACCTCACCACTCGACCAACGGCTGTCCGCCTCGATCATTGGCGTCGCTACCGGTGTCGAGCGAGAGGCGCGCGGGCGCGGGGATGCAGCGGCCGCCGCGGCACCGAAGCCATGTCATAGCCGACAAACGCCAACAACATCTGGATGCCGATGATAACGGGCAGCGCCGCAGCCATTACGGTGCCAGCCGCGGTCTCCACGTTCATGCGCATTGACTGGGCCCAGTGATACCCACCATAGCCAACCCCGACAATGACCAGGAGCAAACCCAGCGGGAGCTCGAGAGAGGCCACCGACATCCCGCGCAGATAGTAGTTGTAGAAAACCCGGCGGCAAAAGTTCCGAGCATGCTTGTACAAGAAC
Organism: Stenotrophomonas sp.; assembly: GCA_035629025.1. Lineage (GTDB taxonomy): Bacteria > Pseudomonadota > Gammaproteobacteria > Xanthomonadales > Xanthomonadaceae > Stenotrophomonas_A. The sequence continues at coordinate 13,746 of DASPIU010000060.1, read as the reverse complement.
TCACCGAAGATCTTTGAAATCTTCAGATTGCTCACCTCGTCCTCATATTTTGCGTGCATAGGCACATCCACGACCACGGCCCGAAGGATGTTGAGGTGGAACAGCATGTCCGTCTCAAAAAAATAGCGCTTACTGATCTTCCCGAATGGCAGGTGCCGTGCAACCTGCGCGTGGATCGCGGTATAACCGTTGGTCGGGTCAAACAGGTCCCAATACCCGGACGACAGCTTCGCGAGGAACGACAGCCCGGCGTTGCCAAAAAGCCGAAGCTTGGGCATGGCCGAAATTCCAGACAGATCGTAGAACCGGTTTCCTTTGGTGTAGTCAGCTTCGCCTGACAGGATGGGCTCAATGAAACCGTCGATCAGAGCCGGATCCATCTGGCCATCACCGTCGACCTTCACCAAGACATCACACCGGTCCGCGATGGCGGCAATATAGCCATTCATCACCGCACCGCCGACCCCGAGGTTCTCAGGATTGCGTACCACCTTGACTCTTGGATCGCCGCAGTTGGCCTCCACGAAGTCCCCTGAACCTTCGGGACAGCAGTCGTCAACGACGTAGATCCGCGCAACCTCGGGACCGATTCTCCCAATGACGTCGAGTACTTGTGCCTTGACCTTGTACGCAGGAATGATCACCGCGACACGCGATTCCATGTTATCCACTCGATCCCCAGAAATTCTTACTTCCTGACCAGCTTGCGCAGTAAGCGGTTTGCCGCGCGCGCCCATCGTTCCAGCCAAGGCCGCTTGGTGATTATCTGATCAACGAGTCCATACCGGGAACGATATCGCAATAACTCATCGTACAACCCAAAGCGGTGCTCGAACAGGTATTCGGCATTGCGCAGGTAGAACTCCGAGTTATTCCTAAAAATATCCGCATATGTTTTAACAACCGCACTGCGGTCCTGCTGAAACTCGCTCGTACGTGAGACGTCCTGGATTCGATAGAAGAACAGGAACTCGTCCAGTTGGACTACGTCTCGCCCCAGGGCGACCATCTTGACCCAGAACTCATAATCCTCCACGCCGTGCCGGAGTGTTTCGCTGTAACCTCCAACTGCTGCCCAGTCGGCCTTGCGATACAGGGCAGTCACGAAAATTACGTTGTCGATGACCAGTTCACGCAAATCGTATCGCGGCAAGCTCCAGGGGCCGCTTTCGGCACCGAACTTCATCGCGCGGCAATACACGACACCGACTTCCGGTCGCGTCTCTAGAACAGCAATCGCCTTTTCCACGTATGTAGGATCGATGCGGTCGTCCGCATCAAGCGGCAAAATATAATCGCCCGAAGCCGCCGCCACAGCCCGATTGCGCGCCGCGGCCGGGCCCGCGTTTGGCTGCCGGATGATGGTGGTGCGTGGCCAACTGGCGCGGTCCAGAATCTCACGGCTGCGTGGATCGGTCGACCCGTCGTCGACGATTACCAACTCAATGTCCGCGTAGGTTTGCGCCAACGCAGATTCGACTGCCTCCAGGATGAGGTCGCCCGCGTTATAGCAAGGTATGACTATCGAGACCCGCGCCATGACGCCCTCCATTTCATTCACATGTTCCTTCGACGCTGCAGCGATCAGGCGCCGGCCAGCTTCCTGAGTGCCTTGGTGACGGTCGCACCGAAGCCAATGTCCACAACGGAACGGGCAAGTCGATCGAGTATGGTCGGCGGCGCATGTTTCGCCCGCGGGTAGCGCGATTCGAGGTTGTTCAGACCTTCCAGTGGTGCAGGAACCTCTACATCGACGCGGGCAGCCATCGCGATTTGCACATCGCTGGCGGCGTAAGGCTGGGGAATCTGTTCCCACAGTGCGGGGTCGCGATACAGCAAGCGCGTGTTGCGGGCGATTGCCGAGCCGTCCAGGTAAGTGTTGTAGCTCCAGGGCAGCCTGCCCAACTCGCGCTGGCCATGGTGCTCCAACAGCGCCTTGTACTCGGCGTACAGAGTCTTGAAACAAGCGCTGTTGTCGTCAGTGAGCCACCAACCAATGGCCTTATCAATCGTGCCGGAGTCCAAACCAGAGAAATGGATGAAGCGCAGCGGGTCTCCGTTTACGACATAGTTGCCATCGGTTCCACGCAGATCACTTCCCAGAAGCGACCACGTCGCGAAATCATAGCCGTGGTGCTTGAGTACGTGCACGTCGAAGAAACACGGCGCCAAGTCAATCCACTTCTGGTCCGTGAAGATGCCGCGGGCCTTGTCGTCGTAGCAGAACAGGAACAGGCGGTTCGCCCACCAGCTTACGAAGCGATGAGCGTTGTCACTGCGTCGCACGGCAAGGAATCCCAAATTATAGCTACCGTGCGCCAAGGAGCTGATCTCCATGTCGATGTTTCCAGGGCGCAGCAGATGCGGAGCGAGCACGATGCTATGCTCATCGAGCAGCGCGCGCAGCTCGGTAAACTCCCCATACACCAGCACGTCTGGATCGAGATAGACGAACTTTTCCGCGTTCGCGAATCGTTCAATCAGGTACTGCAGGAAGCGGGGCTTCACCGCAGTGGAGGCTTCGACAATCGAATGACGGAACATGAAAGCGTCAAAGTTGTCCCAGCCAGCATCCTTCGCGAGCACGACGTCGTCAAAATGCGGGAATGACCGCGCGATCGCCGGCACCTCGCGCTCGACAAGGCAAAGCACAAAGACCGCGTCCGGGTTGTGGCGCTTCACCGACTCGGCGAGCGCCATCGCTTTCGGGAGGTAGTTGGCACAAATTGAGGTGTAATAGATCATCGGTTCGCTCAGGTGTGTGAGTGCGCCGGCACTGATGCCTGGCGAGTATGGTTCAATCAGGAAATCAAACGACGCAGCCAATCAACTGCGGAACGCAGCGGGCGGGTAAAGCGCCATGTAAAGGAACGCAGCACCAGGTTCAGTTGCAAAACTGCCTGTTGGCGTTCATCCATCAGCGCGTGGTTTTCCCCAAGCAGGCGGTGGGCGTCCTCTCGCAGGTTCTGATTCTCCACCCTCAGGCTGTGCGCCTCATCGCGAAGCATAGCCGCTTCCGCCACGCTTCGATCAGTTACGACCTGCAAATCGGTCGCCCGCTTTTCAAGAACCGCATTCGTGCGCTGCAGTTCCAGCAGCTGCGCACGGAGGTCCTCAATCTCCTGCCGGCGCCACTGATGAAAATCCGCGCTCCACTCGTGCAACTCAGCGATGCGCCGGGCCTGCTCGGTCCAGCTGAGCGACAGCTCGCCCAGCAGTTGGGCCTGGTTCGAAACCTGGTTCGCAACGAATGCCTGCAGCTGCGCCTGCTCGCGCGCGGCAGCCAAGTCCACATGCAGCGCGTCGTGCCGCTGGACGGCTTCCTCTGACCAGCGGATCTGTGCTATCAGTTTGCTGTGATGCTCTGCCCCCTCAGCCAGGGCGATTTCGCAACGCTTCTGCCACTCGCGCGCTACCGCAGCGACTCCATCGATCTCGGGAATGGCCGGTACCAGCAGCGACCAGGCATGGGCGCCACTGTCGCCTAACGCACGCCAGTCGCCTGCCCCAGCCTCTATATTCACAAGCTGCTGGTATGCCTGAGCCAGCACTTCATCGACAGGTGTGGCTCGGATATGCTCTGTGTTGAAACTATGGTGCCTGTCTCCCGCATCGAGGAAAGAATCAAGTTCCTCAAGCGACACATGGTCGCGCGGCGGCACCTCCACGTCCAGCCTGGTCATCGCCGCCAGCAATGCGTCAATTGGTTTTTTCAGCAAACGATCATAGGTCAAGACCGCCCGTGGGAGGTCGCGAGTAGCTTCCTCCGCCTCAAACGTATAGCGCATCCACAGCAGTTTGCCGACGGGCATGGGCCATCCATTCCGAGTTTCGATGGATCTCGCCACTTCGTCGGGATGCCGCGCCACGAACAGAGCCACCGCACGGATGCCACGCTTCTCAAGAACTTCCTTCCACAAGGGCACGAACCGGCACAGCCGGGGATCCTTGATCGCCCACAGCGACTCGTCGGCAAACTGCTCATCTATCAACGCATGGATTTGGGCTCCGGCCTCAGCCGCTGCTGCACCCTGCGTCCAACCATCAGGAAGCGCGCGAACATCGTCCCAGGATCGGTCAAGCGCCTTGAGCAACTGCTCATGAATGGCCACTGCGCGCGTGTTCTCCCAATAGCCCTTGGGGTTGTCCACGCCTGGCTCAAGCAGCTGATTGCCCAAGGACACCCCGGCAAGCCGCAGCGCGCCGGTAGCTGCCGACGTGCCGCTGCGATGCATGCCACAGATCAGTATTGCCGTACTCAAGAAGAGACCCCTTCGTCACTCTCGACCCTGATTTGCGGAACGACGTCCAGATCGACAAACCCGGTCGCCAAACGCCCAGCATCAGGCATCACCTTGAACATGAATGCATCGATAATTCGTGCCAGATACGATTCTTCCTGCTCCACCATACCTAGCACGCCCGCATTGGCGAAATAGGTCCCGGGGGCCAGCAAGCAACGGAAGCGGAAGCGCACGTGGACGCAGGAACCGCCGTCCACGGTTGCTACAGCGTCCTGGGGCGTACTACTCGCGGCCCCGGCGACTTCCACCCCGGTGACGGTACGGATCATCATGCCAAAACGGGCGGCGACGGCCGCGCTTTCGAAGTCCACCGAATAGCCATAAACATACTGCTCGCCTGGCACGAGCATATTGACGCGACGGCCATCCAGCATTTGCATGTGAGGATCGCGGATCGTAGCGCCTCGTGCTGCGTACGCCACTGCGCTTTCCGAACGCAATCCCTCTTCCCAATAGCTGTCGGGCCGGTTTTCCGGGACCGGCACGGCGACATGCCCTGCCCCGCTCCCGTCTTGCGATTCCGGGATCGTCGGCGCGGCCCCCTCACTTGCGACGATCGCCTGTCGAACTTCGGCCGCCCGCTCGGCGGGCGCATACAACAGCTTCTGGTACTGGGTAATTACTCGTTTGGGTGGGCCCACGGAGATGACCTCACCCTTATCTAGCAGAATGGCACGGTCGCATAGCTCCACTACGGTACTGGCCGAGTGAGATACGAACAGCACGGTTGCGCCGGCATCGCGGATCGCGTCGATGCGGGCGAAGCACTTGCGCTGGAATGCCTCGTCGCCAACTGACAGGGCCTCATCGACGATCAGGATGTCAGGCATGACGTGGATCGCAACAGAGAACGCCAGGCGCACGTACATGCCGCTCGAATAGGTCTTCACGGGCTGATCGATGAATTCGCCGATATCGGCGAATGCAAGAATCTCGTCGAACTTGGATTCGACTTCTGCCCGCGTCAAGCCCAATACCGTGCCATTGAGGAACACGTTCTCACGGCCGGTGAATTCGGGATTGAAGCCGGCCCCCAGTTCCAGCAGCGCGGCCACGCGGCCGCGCACGCTCACGTCACCGCGACTCGGAGAAAGGGTCCCGCAGATGATCTGCAGCAAAGTCGACTTGCCGGAGCCGTTACGCCCCACGATGCCAACGGTTTCTCCGCGGCTGATCTTGAGGTCCACGTGCTTGAGCGCGTTGAATTCCCGAAACCAACCTTGGCCAGGCATAACCATCTGGAACAGGCGATGGTGCGGTTTGGCGTAAACCGGAAAAGACTTGCTTACTCCATGAACTTCTATTGCCAGGTCAGAGGACATCGGAGAAGCCCCGGCGCGTGGCTGAGAACACTACGTACCCGATGTAGAACACGACCAGACTTACCACCAGGTAGATCCCCAATCCGATCCAATCAGGCAGGCGGCCCCACAACAAGACGTTTCGCGCCTGATCAATGATGAATGTCAGCGGGTTCAACTGGAACACCCAGCGATATTTTTCCGGAACGCTGTCGACCGGCATCATTGCCGAGGACAGGAACAGCATCGCCATGGAAAGTACGCCGGTGATCTGTCCAATGTCGCGAAAGTAGACCCCGAACGATGCCATGAGCCACGAGACCCCCATCATCAGGACAACCAGCGGGAGCATGACAAGCGGGAACAGCGGGGTGGTCGCTGCAATATGGCCATCCATGACCAGCCGCAGCAGCAAGAAGACCAAGAGATTCATCAAAGTGTGGAACAGCGCCGAGAACACCATCGGCCAGGGCAAAATCTCCAGGGGAAAAATGACACGCTTGACGAAATTCGGGTTCCCAACAATCAGCACAACCGACTTTCCAAGGCATTCAGCAAAAAACCCATGCACGATCAGGCCGGCGAACAGGATGATGGAGAACTGCGTTTGTCCTGCCTCGATTTCCGGCCATCGGCCTTTCATGACCGTGCCGAATGCAAAGGTGTAGACCATCAGCAGAAGAAACGGACTGATGAGTGACCAGAGCAAGCCGAAGCTCGCGCCGCGGTACCGCCCGAGGACGTCACGCTTGGTCATTTCGCGCGTAAGCGACCAATGCCGCCCCAGCGCCGACCAGGGCGCTGCATTGAAGCGGCCCGAAGAACTTTCAGTAGTCATTTTTAACCATAGTCAAAGAAGTCAGAGGGAAAGCGAGGCTTGTAGATCCACCCGCAAATCCCCCACATCCTCCACCCCCACGCTCAACCGCACCAACGCATCACTGATCCCCAGCTGCGCCCGGCGCTCCACCGGAATCGAAGCATGCGTCATCACCGCCGGGTGATTCACCAGACTCTCCACCCCACCCAGCGACTCAGCCAGCGTGAACAACTCCGTCCGCTCGCATAGCCGCTTGGCCGCTTCAAACCCGCCCTTCAGCACCACCGACACGATGCCACCGAAGCCAGACATCTGCCGCTTCGCCAACTCGTGCTGCGGGTGCGAGGCCAGGCCCGGGTAAATCACCTTCTCCACCGCCGGATGCGTCTGCAACCACTGCGCCAGCACCATCGCATTGTCGCAATGCGCGCGCATCCGCAGCGGCAGGGTCTTGAGCCCGCGCAGCGCCAGGAAGCTGTCGAACGGCCCTTGCACACCACCCACCGAGTTCTGCAGGAAGGCCATGCGCTCGGCCAGGTCGGCATTGCCGCCGACCACCGCGATGCCGCCGACCATGTCCGAATGCCCGTTGAGGTACTTGGTGGCCGAGTGCACGACGATGTCGGCGCCCTGCTCCAGCGGCCGCTGCAGCATCGGCGAGGCAAAGGTGTTGTCCACCACCACGATCAGCCCGTGCTTGCGCGCCACCGCGGCCACCGCCGCAATGTCGACGATCTTCAACATCGGGTTGGTCGGGGTCTCGATCCACACCATCTTCGTCTTCGGCGTGATCGCAGCCTCGAACGCGGCCAGGTCGGTCAGGTCGACGAAGCTGAAATCCAGCGCGGCACTGCGGCGACGCACGCGCTCGAACAGGCGATAGCTGCCACCGTACAGATCATCCATCGCCACCACATGGTCGCCGCTGTCGAGCAGCTCGATCACCGTCGAAGTCGCGGCCATGCCCGAGGCGAACGCGAAACCGCGGCTGCCGCCTTCCAGCGCGGCCACGCAGCGCTCGTAGGCAAACCGGGTCGGGTTGTGGGTGCGCGAGTACTCGAAACCCTGGTGCTCACCCGGGCTGGACTGCGCGTAGGTCGAAGTCGCGTAGATCGGCGGCATCACCGCCCCGGTGCTCGGGTCGGGCGCCTGCCCGCCATGGATGGCCAGGGTGGCAAGGGACAAGGAACGGCCGCCGTCCTGGCTGCTGTTGTTGTGGTCCGGCATGGTGGCTTCCATCAAGGGAACGGGATTCTAACAATTGGGCGTGAACTGCTAGCCATCGAAAGATCGATAACCATCACATTACTGCACGCGCCGCCGCAGATAGTTCAACAGGTCGATCCGGGTAATCAGCCCCAGGAACTGCTCGCCATCCATCACGATCGCGACCTGGCCGCGGTCGAACACCGGCAGCAGGGCCTCGATCGGCGACTTCACGTCCAGCCGGTCGAGCTTGCTGACCATCGCCGTGGCCACTGGGTCGCGGAAGCGACCCTCGTCGCCATAGACGTGCAGCAGGACGTCGCTTTCGTCGACGATGCCGACCAGTTCGCCCTCATCAATCACCGGCAGCTGCGACACGTCGTACAGCTTCATGCGCTGGTAGGCGGTGGTCAGCGCGTCGCGCGGGCCGACGACCACGGTGTCGCGCTGGCTGTAGGGGCGCAGGATCAGGTCGCGCAGGTCGCCGTACTGCGGGCGCTCCAGGAAGCCGTTGTCCAGCATCCAGTAGTCGTTGTACATCTTCGACAGGTACTTGTTGCCGGTGTCCGGCACCAGCACCAGCACGCGCTTGGGCGTGGTCTGCTCGCGGCAGTACTTCAGCGCTGCGGCCAGCAACGTGCCGGTCGAAGAGCCGCCAAGGATGCCCTCCTTGGCCAGCAGCTCGCGCGCGGTGTGGAAGCTTTCGGCGTCGCTGATGGCGTAGGCCTTCTTGACCCGGCTGAAATCGGAGATCGAGGGCAGGAAGTCCTCGCCGATGCCCTCGACCAGCCAGCTGCCGGACTTGTCGTTGAGGCGGCCCTCATTGATGTACTCAGCCAGGATCGAGCCAACCGGGTCGGCCAGCACCAGCTCGGTCTGCGGCGAGGCCTTGGCGAAGGCGCGCGACAGGCCGGTCATGGTGCCGGAGCTGCCGCAGCCGAACACTACCGCGTCCAGCGCCCCGTCCATCTGCCGCAGGATTTCCGGACCGGTGCCAAACTCGTGCGCGGCGGGGTTGTCCGGGTTGCCGAACTGGTTGATGAAATAGGCGCCCGGGGTCTGGCTGGCGATCTTGGCCGCCAGGTCCTGGTAGTACTCGGGATGGCCCTTGGCCACGTCGGACCGGGTCAGCACGACCTCGGCGCCCATGGCCTTGAGGTTGAAGATCTTCTCCCGGCTCATCTTGTCCGGAACCACCAGGATCAGGCGGTAGCCCTTCTGCTGGGCGACCAGGGCCAGGCCCAGCCCGGTATTGCCGGCGGTGCCTTCGACCAGGGTCGCGGCGGGCTTGAGATCGCCACGCTGCTCGGCCGCCTCGATCATCGACAGGCCGATGCGGTCCTTGATCGAGCCGCCAGGGTTGGCACTTTCAAGCTTCAGGTAGACCTCGCAGACGCCGGTGTCCAGGCGCTGCGCCTTGACGATCGGGGTCTCGCCGATCAGTTCCAGGACCGAGGAGTGGATGGCCATCGCTTCTTCTGGGTATGCCCGTGGGGCTGACCGGGCATTATCGACGTATGACAGCCCAAATGCTTAGCGCGATGTTCAGTTTGCAGCCACCGGAGCCCGGAAAAGGCGACGCGGACGGTGGCGAGCCCGACGAGGAAGGCTGCCACCGCCCGCGACGGTGAGCGGTCAACTATTGCTGGGGGAGGTCAATGGGTCATCCGGTCATAGAGCCGGGTGAGCTTTTCCTTGGCGTGGAGCTTCTCGCGCTTCATTTGCCCGAGGGTGAGATCGTCGATCGGTAAAACACCGAGTTCGGCATCCATGCACTTCTTGTCCAGCAGCTTGTGACGCTGGTAAAGCTGCTTGAATTCGGGATCAGCCTTCATCAGTGCATCGATTTCGCTCTGCGGTTGCCCTTCGAACATGGCGTGGCCTCCTACAAGGTTCCGTAAACAAGAACGCCCCGGCCGGACCCGGCGCGGGGCGCTGCATCGGAAGGGGTACCGGCGCGACGTGCGGTGACGGCCGAGCCCTGGGGCTTCGGGACACCAACGCTCGGTTCGGGCCGCTGTTCCACCGGATCGTCCTCCGCTGATCCGGGCGACCGTGTGCCACCCGGATAACCGACCCTACGCCTGTCCCCCGGCCCCGGCAATAGCCCCGCTCACACTTTCAGCAGCGGCGGCCCACGCGCCTCAAGAAAGATTCAGGGCCGCTCGCGGGCGGCCCTGAGTTTCCTTCACAAACAAGCACATGGCGTTACGGGGCGACCACCACCTCGGCAGCGCGGGCCTTGGTCGGCGCGCCCTTGCCAGCGCTGACCTGGACCCGGCTGGCACTGACCCCGGCGGCGACCAGGGCGTCGCGCAGAGCCTCGCCGCGGGGCTTGGCGTCGGCTCCGTAGGCGAGGATGTTGACCCGCCCCTTCTTGCCGATGTTCAAGTACTCGGCCAGCGCCTTGGCCTGGGCCGCGGCCGTGCCGGACAGCTCGGCCTTGCCGGCATAGGCGTCCGCGCCCAGGGAGAAGACCTCGCCACGCGCCTCGAAGCGCGAAGCGGGGAGCTTGGCCCCGGACATCAGCTCGGCTTCCTCGCGGGCCAGCTGCGCGGCCTTCTGCTGGGCGGCGTTGAGCTTGGCGGTCTGCTTGCCGGCCACGCTGGTCAGCGCGGCCTCGGCGTCCTGCCGGGCCAGGGTTTCCTGTTCGGCGGCCTGGCGCAGGCGCTCGCTTTCCTCGGCCTGGATCTGCGCCTGCACGCGCAGCTGCTCGGCCTCCTGGCGGGCGCGCGCCGCATCGCGGCGGCTGGCTTCGATCAGCAGCTCGTTGCGGGTGCCCTCCAGCCGGGCCAGGTCCCGACGCGCCAGCGCGGTGCGCACGCTGGTCTCGGCAATCTCGACCCGGCGGTCGGCGATGTACAGGGCTTGTTCCTGCTCCTTGCGCTTGGCCTCGGCCACCGCGTTGATCGACTGTTCGGCCTGCAGGCGTTCATAGCGGGCCACGTCGGCGGCCTCGGGCTGGGCCTGCAGGCCGGCCAGGCGCTGGCGCAGAGCGATGACCTGGGGCAGTTCGTCGCGGGCACTGGCCGTGCCCGGCAGGACCAGCAACAGGCTCAGGGCCAGCAGATGCGGGCGCAGTTTCATCAGCGACCCTCCCCGGTGCCCAGGGTGGCCTGCAGCTGCGCCACTTCGGCGCGGCGCTGCTCCAGCTGCGCGGTGGCCACGGCTTCCTCGCTGCGCGCGCGGGCCAGGTCGGCGTCCACTGCCGCGCGCATCGCCAGGGCCGGCAATTGCTTGCGCTGGCTGCGTTCCAGGGCGGCCTGCTGGGCCTGCATCAGCTCCTGGCGGGCGCGGCTGATCAGGTCCGGGGCGTACTGGTCGGCATCGGCCTGGGTGGCGCGCTGCACGGCCTGCTCGGCCACCGAAAGCTCGGGCGCAACCTGCGCCAGGGCCGGGGCAAAGGGCGCGAATGCCAAGACGATCACGTACAGCGATCGACGTATTTGTGCGAAGCTAGCCGTCATTGGGGTGCCGTTGCGGATGGGATAGAGCGCGGCCATTGTCGGAAGCCTGCGGCGCGCTTGCAACGGGACGTCGCTGATCGTTGGGGAAACATTGCGCATGGATATCGGCTATTTCCTGAAGCTGATGACCGAAAAGAACGCCTCGGACATGTTCCTGACCACCGGGGCGCCGGTCTATATCAAGATCGAGGGGAAGCTCTATCCGCTCGGCAACACCGGCCTGCCACCGGGCATGGTCAAGAAGATCGCCTATTCCCTGATGGATGAGGGCCAGGTGCCGCAGTTCGAGCGCGACCTGGAACTCAACATGGCCATCGCCCTGCCCGACGCGGGGCGCTTCCGCGTCAACGTGTTCAAGCAGCGCGGCGAGGTCGGCATGGTCATCCGTGCCATCCGCAGCAAGATCCCGAGCATCGAGGAGCTCAACCTGCCGCAGGTGCTCAAGGACGTCATCATGACGCCGCGCGGCCTGGTGCTGGTGGTCGGCTCGACCGGCTCGGGCAAGTCCACCTCGCTGGCGTCGATGATCGACCACCGCAACAGCACCACGACCGGGCACATCCTCACCATCGAGGACCCGATCGAATACCTGCACAAGCACAAGATGTCGATCGTCAACCAGCGCGAGGTCGGCCTGGATACCCACGCCTTCCACAACGCGCTGAAGAACGCGATGCGCGAAGCACCGGACGTGATCCTGATCGGCGAAATCCTCGACGCCGAGACCATGGAAGCGGCGATCGCCTTTGCCGAAACCGGCCACCTGTGCTTGGCCACGCTGCACTCGAACAATGCCGACCAGACCATCGAGCGCATCCTCAACTTCTTCCCGGAAAGCGCGCACAAGAACGTGCTGATGAACCTGGCCCTGAACCTGCGCGCGGTCATTTCCCAGCGCCTGGTCAAGGGTGCCGACGGGCGCCGCCTGCCGGCCACCGAGGTGCTGCTCAACACGCCGATGATCCGCGACCTGCTGCGTCGCGGCCAGGTCCACGAGATCAAGCAGGCGATGGAGGAGTCGCTGGAGGAAGGCATGGAGACCTTCGACCAGTGCCTGTTCCGCATGGCCAAGGCCGGCACCATCGACCAGGAAGAGGCACTGCGCGCGGCCGACTCGCGCGATGGTCTGGCGCTGAAGTTCCGCCTGTCCGAAGGCGCCTCCGGCGAGCATGATCCGTACGCGGACTACGACAATGCGGCCTCGCCGCGGATCAGCCACGGCTTCGGCTGAGGCTGGCCGCCAGGCCCGATGCGAAAACGGCGCCCCGGGGCGCCGTTTTTCATTCCACCTACTGCGCGTCCGGCTGTTGCTCGGGGCGCGCCCGGTCGAATGCCTCCAGCGCCAGGCAGGCCTGCTCGATGCGGGCCAGGGTCGGGTACGGCGCGAGATCCACGCCAAAGCGGTGCGCATTGAACAGCTGCGGCACCAGGCAGCAGTCGGCCAGGCTCGGCGTATCGCCATGGCAGAAGCGGCCAGTGTCGGCACTGCCGGCGAGCAGCGCTTCCAGTGCGGCAAAGCCTTCGCGCATCCAGTGCTGCATCCAGGCTTCGCGGCGCGGGCCATCCACTTCCCACTCGTGCTCCAGGTATTGCATCACCCGCAGGTTGTTCAGCGGGTGGATGTCGCAGGACACCGCCTGGGCCAGCGCCCGCACGCGCGCCCTGCCCGGCGCGGTGGCTGGCAGCAGCGGCACGTCCGGGAAGGCTTCGTCCAGGTATTCGAGGATGGCCATCGACTGCACCAGCACGTGGTCGCCGTGGCGCAGCGTCGGCACCATGTGCTGGGGGTTGAGGCGCACGTAGTCGGCGGCGTGCTGCTGGCCACCGTCGCGCAGCAGATGCACCGGCACCAGCTCGTGCGCCACGCCCTTGAAGTTGAGCGCAATGCGCACGCGGTACGCCGCGCTGGAACGGAAATAGGTGTACAGCTGCAGCGGTTCGCTCATGGTGTCCTCGCGGCTCAGGGTTGCGGCTGCGCCTCGATGCGCTGTTCGATCGCGCCAAACACGCTGTGGCCGTCGCGATCAAACATCTCGATGCGCACCACGTCGCCGAATTTCATGAAGGGCGTGCTCGGCTGGCCATCGCGCAAGGTTTCGACCACGCGCTGCTCAGCAAAGCACGAAGCGCCGCGCGAGGTGTCCTGGTTGGCGATCGTGCCCGAACCGACGATGGTGCCGGCGCCCAGCGGGCGGGTCCGGGCGGCGTGGGCGACGAGCTGGGCGAAATCGAACTGCATGTCCTCGCCGGCTTCGGGCGCGCCGAACCACTCGCCGTTGACATGGGTCACCAATGGCAGGTGGACCTTGTTGTCGCGCCAGGCATCGCCCAGCTCGTCCGGGGTGACGAACACCGGCGACAGCGCCGAGCGCGGCTTGGATTGCAGGAAGCCGAATCCCTTGGCCAGCTCGGCGGGAATCAGATTGCGCAGCGACACATCGTTGACCAGGCCAATCAGCTGGATATGCGCGGCCGCCTGCTCCGGGCTGGCTGCCATGGGGACGTCGTCGGTGATGACCACGATCTCGGCCTCCAGGTCGATGCCATGGTCTTCGCTCACCACCTTGACCGCGTCGCGCGGGCCATAGAACCCGGCGCTGGTGGCCTGGTACATCAGCGGGTCGGTGTAGAAGCTCTCCGGCACTTCG
>DASPIU010000059.1:0-173315 GCA_035629025.1 Stenotrophomonas sp. | reverse complement strand
CGTTGGTCGATGGCGGTCAGCTGGTGGGCATCGTCACCCACCGCGACATGCGCTTCGAGACCGAGCTGGACGATCCGGTCCGCCACATCATGACCAAGAAGGACCGCTTGATCACGGTCAAGGAAGGCGCGCCTTCCGAGGAAGTGCTGCGGCTGCTGCACCGAAATCGCATCGAAAAGGTGCTGGTGGTCAACGACGACTTCGCCCTGCGCGGGCTCATCACGGTAAAGGATATCCAGAAGAAATCCGACTACCCCAACGCAGCCAAGGACGTCGCCACGCGGCTGCTGGTGGGCGCCGCGGTGGGCGTGGGCGGTGACACCGAGCGCCGCATCGAGGCGCTGGCCGCCGCCGGCGTGGACGTGATCATCGTCGATACCGCGCATGGCCATTCGCAGGGCGTGCTCGACCGCGTGGCCTGGGCCAAGAAACGTTTCCCGCAGCTGCAGGTGATTGGCGGCAACATCGTCACCGGTGATGCGGCATTGGCGCTGATGGACGCGGGCGCCGATGCGGTCAAGGTGGGCGTGGGCCCCGGCTCGATCTGCACCACGCGCGTGGTCGCCGGCGTCGGCGTGCCGCAGATCACCGCCGTGGACATGGTTGCCGAAGCGTTGCAGGACCGCATTCCGCTGATCGCCGATGGCGGTATCCGTTACTCGGGCGACATCGGCAAGGCGCTGGCCGCGGGTGCATCGACGGTCATGATCGGCGGCCTGTTCGCCGGCACCGAGGAAGCGCCGGGCGAAGTCGAACTGTTCCAGGGCCGCAGCTACAAGAGCTACCGCGGCATGGGCTCGCTGGCGGCGATGGAGAAGGGCAGCAAGGACCGCTACTTCCAGGACGCCTCCGACGCCGACAAGCTGGTCCCCGAAGGCATCGAGGGACGCGTGCCGTACCGCGGCCCGGTCAGCAGCATCGTCCACCAGTTGATCGGCGGCCTGCGCGCGACCATGGGTTATGTCGGCTGCGCGACCATCGAGGAAATGCGCAGCAAGCCGAAGTTCGTCAAGATCACCGGCGCCGGCCAACGCGAGAGCCACGTCCACGACGTGCAGATCACCAAGGAACCGCCGAATTACCGCGCCGGCTGAGCGACCGGGAGTGGGGAATCGGGAATAGGGAATCGATGAACCGCTTGCCTTCGCTGACCATTCCCGATTCTCCACTCCCCATTCCCGATTCCCGGCCCATGACCAACATCCACAGCGACAAGATCCTCATCCTCGATTTCGGCGCGCAGTACACGCAGCTGATTGCCCGCCGCATCCGCGAGCTGGGTGTCTACTGCGAAATCTGGGCCTGGGACCATGACCCGGCCGAGATCGCCGGCTTTGGGGCCAAGGGCATCATCCTGTCCGGTGGCCCCGAGTCGACCACCTTGCCGGGTGCGCCGGCGGCGCCGCAGGCGGTGTTCGATTCCGGCCTGCCGCTGCTGGGCATCTGCTACGGCATGCAGACCATGGCCGCGCAGCTGGGTGGCGCCACCGAGGCGGCGGACCAGCGCGAGTTCGGCCACGCCGAGGTTGAGGTAGTCGCGCCGGACGCGCTGTTCTCCGGCCTCAGCGACCACGGCGGCGCACCGCGCCTGAACGTGTGGATGAGCCACGGCGACCACGTGTCGCAGGCACCGCCGGGCTTCACCGTCACCGCGGTGACCGATCGCATCCCCGTGGCCGCGTTCGCCAACGAGGCCAAGCGCTGGTACGGCGTGCAGTTCCATCCGGAAGTGACCCATACGCTGCAGGGGCAGACCTTGCTGCGCCGGTTCGTGGTGGATGTCTGCGGCTGCGCCACGCTGTGGACAGCAGCCAACATCATCGACGACCAGATCGCGCGCGTGCGCGAGCAGGTGGGCTCGGATGAGGTGATCCTGGGCCTGTCCGGCGGCGTGGATTCGTCGGTGGTGGCCGCGCTGTTGCACAAGGCCATTGGCGAGCAGCTGACCTGCGTGTTCGTCGACACCGGCCTGCTGCGCTGGCAGGAAGGCGACCAGGTGATGGCGATGTTCGCCGAGCACATGGGCGTCAAGGTGGTGCGGGTCAACGCGGCCGCGCGCTACTTCAAGGCGCTGGAAGGCGTGTCCGACCCGGAAGCCAAGCGCAAGATCATTGGCAACCTGTTCGTCGAGATTTTCGAGGAAGAGTCGAACAAGCTGAAGAACGCCAAGTGGCTGGCGCAGGGCACCATCTATCCGGACGTGATCGAGTCGGCCGGCAGCAAGACCGGCAAGGCTCACGTCATCAAGAGCCACCACAACGTCGGCGGTCTGCCCGAGCACATGAAGCTGGGCCTGGTCGAGCCGCTGCGCGAACTGTTCAAGGATGAAGTGCGGCGGCTGGGCGTCGAGCTCGGCCTGCCGCGCACGATGGTCTATCGCCATCCGTTCCCCGGCCCGGGCCTGGGCGTGCGCATCCTGGGCGAGGTCAAGCCTGAGTATGCCGAGCTGCTGGCCAAGGCTGATGCGATCTTCATCGATGAGCTGCGCAAGGCTGATCTGTATGACAAGACCAGCCAGGCTTTTGCGGTGTTCCTGCCGGTGAAGTCGGTCGGCGTGGTCGGCGACGCGCGCGCTTACGAGTGGGTGATCGCGCTGCGCGCGGTGGAGACCATCGACTTCATGACCGCGCACTGGGCGCATTTGCCGTATGAGTTCCTGGGTACGGTGAGCAACCGGATCATCAATGAGCTGCGTGGGGTGTCGCGGGTGGTTTATGACATTTCGGGGAAGCCGCCGGCTACGATTGAGTGGGAGTAGGGGAGTCAGTTGAAATAATAGAAAAGGGCGCTTCGGCGCTCTTTTCAGTTGGCGAGTGTCGATTTAGTCATCTCAAGGACGAGTTACTATTCGAGCGCGAGTTTTGCCGGCGCGGACGACTGGACTGTTGGCCGTGTTGTATTGATCGGTATAGGTCTGAAGGGAACACGATGGCCAGAATGTGGATGGTGCGTGGCGAAGGCGGTAGCCTGTACGACGCGTTTCGGGAGCGGGGCGTAGCTGCCGTAGGCTGGAATCAGTTGGCGGCACATGCCAAGCCCGGTATCGGGCGCAAGCAATTGGTTGCCCTGTACCAGTCCGCCGAGCCTCTGGCGAAACAGGGCACGGTAGTTTCGGGCGCATCCCAGGTCTGGCGCTTCGTCAACGAAATTCAGGAGGGCGACTGGGTGATCACCTATTCGCCCGCCAATCGCCTGTACTCAATCGGCACGATCGCTGGACCGGCCGAGCACCACCCCGAGTGGGCTGAGCAAGGCATGGCCCTGGTGCGCAAGGTGCAATGGCAAAGGCAGGAATTGCCACGCGACAAGTTGGGCACCAGCAGCAAAAACAGCTTGGGCTCGACCCTGACCCTATTCGAGGTGCCCTCCAGCGCGGCAGCCGAAGTGCTGGCCGCAGTGAAGGGTAAGCCCGCACCCGCGGTGGAAGAGGAGACCGATGAAGTCATCGCAGATCCACTGGCCGACATCGAGTCGCAGGCGCTGGAGCGCATCAAGGATCGGGTCAACGAACTCGACTGGGACGACATGCAGCAGTTGGTCGCTGGCATCCTGCGCGCCATGGGCTACAAGACCCAGGTTTCGCCGCCCGGCGCCGACCGTGGTAAGGACATCGTGGCCTCGCCGGACGGATTCGGCTTTGAACACCCGCGCATCGTCGTGGAGGTCAAGCATCGCAAGGGACAGATGGGTAGCCAGGAGATCCGCAGCTTCCTCGGTGGCTGCCACAAGGATGATCGCGGGTTGTATGTCAGCACCGGCGGCTTCAGTAAGGACGCCCTCTACGAAGCTGACCGGGCATCCATTCCGTTGGCGATGTGGACGCTGGACCATGTAGTGCGGGCGCTGATTGAGCATTACGACGGGACCGACGCCGAGACGAAGCGAATTGTTCCGCTGAAACGGCTGTATTGGCCGGCGTGAGCTAGGAGCGACACGACACAGGTCAACTTCTATGCCGCCCCGTGCAGGGGCGAGAGGTGCCTGGTCCGCACGCCGAGTGGGACTTTTTGGATAAGTTGCCGTTGTCGTAGCGACACTACGATGGGGCCTGCAATTTCAAGTGACTTCCATCCCAGCTTGCGAGTGGCATTTGGAAGTCCTTGCCATGCTGTGCCAGCCCAACCCTTGACCTTCCCATCGTAGGAACCCCCAGGCTACTTGCACCCCAAGACAGCCCAGAGGTGCCGATGACTCCCGTCATCCCCCCGCAGGCGGCCGCCGCCCGCGATCAAACCACCGAAATCCTGATCGACGACATGACCTGCGCCTCCTGCGTGGGTCGCGTCGAGCGGGCAATCGCGCAGGTGCCCGGCGTCCAACAGGTCAGCGTCAACCTCGCCACCGAGCGCGCGCAGGTGCGCCATGCGACCGGCGCAGTCACCTTCGCCGACCTGCAAGCGGCCGCGGCACAAGCGGGGTACCACGCCCGCCGCCTGCCCGTGGACCGCACCCATGCAGACGAGCAGGACGCCGCACGCCGCGAGGAAGAGGCACAGCAACTGCGCCGCGCCTCGCTGTTCGCAGCCATCCTCACCGTGCCCGTCTTCGTGCTGGAAATGGGCTCCCACCTGATTCCAGCCATGCACCACTGGGTAATCGGCAACCTCGGTCCGAACAGCGGGTACCTGCAGTTTGCACTCACCAGCGCCGTGCTGTTCGGGCCCGGCCTGCGCTTCTTCCGCAAGGGCGTGCCGGCGCTGCTGCGTGGCGCACCGGACATGAATTCCCTGGTCTCGGTCGGCACTGCCG
Source organism: Stenotrophomonas sp. (assembly GCA_035629025.1). GTDB lineage: Bacteria > Pseudomonadota > Gammaproteobacteria > Xanthomonadales > Xanthomonadaceae > Stenotrophomonas_A. Next base: position 168,566 of record DASPIU010000059.1, on the reverse strand, counting down.
CGGCCTACGGCTATTCGGTGGTCGCGACCTTCCTGCCCGGCGTACTGCCGGCCGGCACGGCCAATGTGTACTTTGAAGCCGCGGCGGTGATCGTCACCCTGATTCTGCTCGGGCGCACGCTTGAAGCCCAGGCCAAGGGCCGGACTTCGCAGGCGATCAAGCGCCTGGTCGGCTTGCAGGCGAAAACCGCGCGGGTCGAGCGCGACGGCAAAACCCTGGAGCTTCCGATCGACGAGCTGGCCATCGGCGATCGGGTACTGGTCCGCCCGGGCGAAAAGATTCCCATCGATGGCCAGGTCATCGAAGGCACCTCGTATGTTGACGAAAGCATGATCACCGGCGAGCCGTTGTCCGTGGCGAAGCGCGAGGGCGCTCAGGTCGTGGGTGGCACGATCAACCAGGCCGGCGCCTTCAGCTTCCGCGTCAGCCGCGCGGGGCAGGACACCGTGCTCGCACAGATCATTCGCCTGGTCGAGCAAGCGCAAGGATCCAAGCTGCCGATCCAGGCGCTGGTGGACAAGGTGACGCTATGGTTCGTGCCGGCGGTGATGGCAGCGGCGGCCTTGACCTTCCTCGCCTGGCTGCTCTTCGGCCCGGCACCGGCATTGACCTTCGCCCTGGTCAACGCAGTCGCGGTGCTGATCATCGCCTGCCCGTGCGCGATGGGCCTGGCAACGCCGACTTCGATCATGGTCGGCACCGGCCGCGCCGCCGAGCTCGGCGTGCTGTTCCGCCGCGGCGAGGCCCTGCAGTCGCTGCGCGATGTGCGGGTCATCGCGCTCGACAAGACCGGCACGCTGACCCAGGGGCGGCCTGAACTGATCGACCTGACGACCACCGAAGGCTTCGAGTACAGCGAAGTGCTGGCGCTCGTGGCCGCCGTGGAAGCACGCTCGGAGCATCCGATCGGCGAAGCCATCGTCACCGCCGCCAAACAACGCAACATCGCCTTGCCGCCTGTGGAAGGCTTCAATGCGCTTCCGGGCCTCGGCATTTCTGCCACCGTGGCAGGGCGCGCCGTCGCGGTCGGCGCGGATCGCTACATGGAACAGCTCGGCATTGATGTTGCAGGCTTGCAGCCGCATGCGCAGCGTCTCGGCGAGCTGGGCAAGAGCCCGTTGTATGCAGCGATTGACGGCCGCTTGGCGGCGGTCATAGCCGTCGCCGATCCGATCAAGCAGAGCACCCCAGAGGCGATCAAGGCCTTGCACGCGCGCGGCCTGAAGGTGGCCATGATCACCGGCGACAACGCTGCACCGCCACGGCCATTGCACGGCAGCTGGGCATCGACCACGTCGAGGCGCAGGTGCTGCCCGATGGCAAGGTCGCGGCCTTGCAGAGGCTGCGCGCGCAGGGCGGGCCGGTGGCCTTCGTCGGCGATGGCATCAACGATGCACCGGCGCTTGCGCAGGCCGATGTGGGCATAGCCATCGGCACCGGTACCGACGTGGCCATCGAGGCCGCCGAGGTCGTGTTGATGTCGGGCGACCTGCGCGGCGTGGTCAACGCCATTGCGCTCAGCCAGGCCACCCTGCGCAATATCAGGCAGAATCTGTTCTGGGCGTTCGCCTATAACGCAGTGCTGATTCCGGTGGCGGCCGGCGCGCTTTATCCGATCAACGGCATGGGGCTGTCACCGATCTTCGCCGCCGCGGCGATGGCGCTTTCCAGCGTCTTCGTGTTGGGCAATGCGCTGCGACTCAAGCGCTTCCGTGCCCCGTTGATGCAGGCCGTCACTCCCGGGAGGGCAGCATGAAAAGCAGCATGATGAACATCGGTGAGGCAGCGCGGTTCTCCGGCGTGTCGGCCAAGATGATCCGCTACTACGAGCAGATCGGCCTGGTGCCGCCGGCAACCCGCACGGAAGCGGGCTACCGCGGTTTCAGCCTGCAGGATGCGCATAGCCTGCGTTTCATCCGTCGCGCGCGTGACCTGGGTTTCTCCGTCGAGAAGATCGCTGACCTGCTGGCGCTTTGGCGTGATCGCGAGCGCGCGAGTGCGGACGTCAAACAAGTAGCGCTCTCGCATGTGGCCGCGCTTGAAGCCAAGATCAGCGAGCTGCAGGGCATGGCGCAGACGCTGCAGCAACTGGCCGATCACTGTCACGGCGACGGCCGGCCGGATTGCCCGATCATCGCCGATCTCGCCCTTGCGACCGAACCACAGGCGGAAACTGAGCCCCCACCTGCGCGTCGCCGCCGCGCCCCTCGCTTTGGCGTGGATACGCCAGCCTCATCGCGCAGCCGGGACCGCGCAGCCGACCGTTCCTGAGGAGTGGGCGAGGCCAGCACAGGCGTCGGCGCTTGACTCTGCCACGCTGACAAACCGCATCCTGGCGGAACACTGACAACCAGGAGATCGCGATGCATCGTTTCCACATCCCCGGCATGACCTGCGGCGGCTGCGCCAGGTCGGTCACCGCGGCGCTGCTGGGCGTTGACCCGCAGGCGACCATCGACACCAACCTGCCCACGCGTGAGGTGCGGGTCGAAAGCGCGATGGACGCGCAGGCCTTCCTCGTCGCGCTCAGTGCGGCGGGGTTTCCGCATCAGGAGTGAGCGGCAGCTAGCCGACGCGCGCGTCCCAGTTGCGCATCATTTCGGTCACCGACGCATCCAGCACGGTACCGGGCACGCCATCGCGGGCCTGGGGCGACAGCCCGAACAGGAAACCGTTGAACAACGCGGCGAAGGCACGCACGTCGGTATCCGCTGGCAGCTCGCCGGCATCCACGGCGCGCTGGACGCAACACTGGAAACCTTCGCGAGTACGCGCCCGCTGCCGGGCCAGCAGCTTCTGCACCGTTTCCTGTCCGGGCGAGCAGGCGAGGGCGGACAGCACCAGCAGGCAACCCTTGGGATGGCTGCGCTCGGTCTGCATTCGCGCGGACCGGCGCAGCGCGGCTTCCACCGCCTGCCGTGGCGGCAGCGCATCGTCCCACAAGCTCGCGGTGACCTGGCCGTGGGTCGCGACATAGTGTTCCACCACCTCGGCAAACAACGCCTCCTTGGACCCGAACGCCGCATAGAAGCTGGGCGCGGTGATGCCGCCGCCGATGGCCGCCTTCAATTGCGCCAGCGAGGTGGCTTCATAGCCGTGCTCCCAGAACAGATGCATCGCCTGTTCAATGGCCTGGTCACGATCAAAGCTGCGGGGGCGTCCCAGTTGCGCCATGGCGGGTCTCCGGCTGCGGGAGATAGAGACTAATCGGTACAAAAGTGCTTGACAACCTGGAGGGTCGCCCGAAATATGTATCGACCGATACATAACTCCACCCAGAAAGAAGATCATGTTCCTTCGCGCCCTCAAAAGACTTTGCTACGTCGCGGTGCTGGCCGCCGCATTTCCGCTCCTGGCCATCGCCGGGGAATTCCCGGTACCGGATGGCTTCAAGAGCGAATACCAGACCATTGACGGAGTGAAACTGCACTACGTCAAAGGCGGCAAGGGTCCGCTGGTGTATCTGGTGCATGGCTTCGGCCAGACCTGGTACGAGTGGCACCAATTGATGCCCGAGCTGGCCAGGCGCTACACGGTGGTCGCACCCGACCTGCCGGGCCTGGGCCAGTCGCAGGTGCCGACTTCATTCCGTGCCACCGACGTGTCCACGCTGCTCTACAAGCATGCGATCAGCCAGAGTGGCGGGCGCAAGTTCGATCTGGTCGCCCACGATATCGGCATCTGGAACACCTATCCGATGCTGGTGAAGAACCAGAAGGACATCCGCCGCGTCATCTACATGGAAGCGCCCATCCCGGACGAGCGCATCTATGACTTCCCGGCGTTCACCCCGCAGGGCGAATCGCTGGTCTGGCATTTCAGCTTCTTCGCCGCCGGCAACCGCCTGCCTGAAACGCTGATCGCCGGCAAGGAAGCCTTCTTCCTCGACCACTTCATCAAAGGCCATGGCGACAAGGTCGAGGTCTTCACTCCCGAGCTGATCGACCTGTACGCGAAGTCCTACGCCAAGCCGCACAGCCTCAACGCCGCCTTCGAGTACTACCGGGTGCTCAACACCAACGTGCAGGACAACAAGCAGTTGTCGCGGACCAAGATCACGATCCCGGCGATGGCGATCGGCGGTGGCGGCCGCAACGGCCTGGGCGAATTCCAGGCCGACCAGATGCGCCATTACGCCACCAACGTCACCGGCAAGGTATTGCCGGGTTGCGGGCACTGGCTGCCGGAGGAGTGCACGGCTGACCTCAACCGCACGGTGGTCAGCTTCCTCGCCGAGCCCTGAGCCTGCTCAGCTCAGAAACGTATCCATCAACAGCTTGGCGTTGAGCACGATGATCAGCGCCGCGATGGCCCAGGCAACACGCACCAGCCATCGCGGCGCCACCAGCGCGCCCATCAGCTTGCGGTCGGAGACAAAGCGCACCAGCGGCACCACGGCGAACGGCAGCTGCATCGACAGGATGACCTGGCTCAGCACCAGCAGCCGCGCCGTGCCTTCCTCGCCGTACAGCGCGGTGACCACGATCACCGGCACAATGGCGATGCCGCGGGTGAGCAGACGCCGCATCCACGGCTTGAGCCGCAGGTGCAGGAAACCTTCCATGACGATCTGCCCGGCCAGCGTCGCGGTGACCGTGGAATTTATGCCCGACGCCAGCAGGGCCACCGCAAACAGCGTCGAGGCCAGGCCCACGCCCAGCATCGGCGCCAGCAATTCGTAGGCCTGCTCGATTTCCTGCACGTCGGTGCGGCCGTTGGCATGGAAGACCGCCGCCGCCAGGATGAGGATCGAGGCGTTGATGAACAGCGCCAGCATCAGCGCCAGCGTGCTGTCGGTCACCGCCCAGCGCAGCGCCGAACGGCGGCCTTCGTCGGTACGCGGGAAGGCGCGCGTCTGCACGATGGACGAATGCAGGTAGAGGTTGTGCGGCATCACTGTCGCACCGAGGATACCGATGGCGATGTACAGCGCTTTCGGGTCGGTGACCACCTGCGCGCGCGGGATGAAGCCACCGAGCACTTCGGCCACCGGCGGTGCGGCGAGCACGATCTGGATCGCAAAGCAGGCAAAGATGATTGCCAGCAGCGCGACCACGAACGCCTCCAGCGCGCGGAAGCCGCGGTTCATCAGATACAGCACCAGCACCACATCGACGGCGGTGATCACCGCGCCCATCAGCAAGGGAATGCCAAACAGCAGTTTCAGTGCGATCGCCGTGCCGATCACTTCGGCCAGGTCGCAGGCAATGATCGCCGCCTCGCAGATCGCCCAGAGCCCGAGGTTGACCGGGCGCGAGTAGTGGGCCCGGCAAGCCTGCGCAAGATCGCGGCCGCTGCCGATGCCCAGCCGCGCGGACAGCGCCTGCAGCACGATCGCCATCACGTTGGACAGCAGGATGACCGACAGCAGCAGGTAGCCGAAATGCGAACCGCCGGCGATGTCGGTGGCCCAGTTGCCCGGATCCATGTAGCCCACCGACACCATGTAGCCGGGGCCGAGAAAGGCGAACAGCCGAAACCACCAGCGCCCGCCGCGCGGTACCGGTACGCTGCGGTGCATCTCACCCAGGCTGGGCGCGGCCGCCCATGGGGCAGGTGCTTTGAGTGGCGTGGCGTCCTGAGACATACGACGGTTCCGGGGGCGATAACGCATCATATAGCACAAGCTATATTATTGAGCATTGGCAAATTGAATCGTCATCATAGGCATCGTGCTTCAAAATGGCGTGACGGCGACCGTTGCCGCAGGATGGATGAATGGGCAAGAGCCAAAAACAGCCCGAAGGGGCCCCGGCGCTGGTGGACGCGCACGTGCACGTGGAGAGCTTTCGCCAGGTGCGCGAGGCCCATCGCACCGAGTTGATCGAGGATTACGTCGAGCTGATCTCCGACCTGCTGGCCGATGGCGGCGAGGCGCGGCAGGTCGATATCGCCGCGCGCATGGGCGTGGCCCAGCCGACCGTGGCCAAGATGCTCAAGCGCCTGGTCCGCGATGGCTGGGCGATCCAGCGCCCGTATCGCGGCGTGTTCCTGACCCCGGCCGGCGAGGGTCTGGCCGCCGAGTGCCGGCAGCGCCACCAGACCGTTGAGCGCTTCCTGATCGCGCTGGGGATCGAGCCGGACACCGCGCGCCGCGATGCGGAAGGCATCGAGCATCACGTGAGCGAGGCCACGCTGGCCGCGTTTGCCGCCTTCGTCCGCGAGCGGGAGGGCGGATGAGCGCCGCCGACGCGCATGGCCAGCCCGGGCTGAGCGACGCAACGAGCGCGAGCGCCGCGCAGGCCGACGAGCGCTGGATGCGCGAAGCGCTGGCCCTGGCCGAGCGCGCCGAGCGCGACTTCGACGAGATTCCGGTCGGCGCGGTGCTGGTGGCCGCCGATGGCAGCCGGATCGGGCAGGGCTGGAACTACAACATCGCCAGCCACGACCCCAGCGCGCACGCCGAGATCATGGCCATGCGAGAAGGCGGGCAGCATCTGCGCAATCACCGCCTGGTCGGCTGCACCCTGTATGTGACGCTGGAGCCCTGCGCGATGTGCGCGATGGCGATGGTGCACGCGCGGCTGGCGCGGGTGGTGTACGCCGCGCGCGACCCGAAGACCGGCGCGGCGGGCAGCGTGTTCGACCTGCTCGGCGATGCGCGGCACAACCACCGCGTGCAGGTCGACGGCGGTGTGCTGGCCGAGGAGGCCGGGCGCCGCCTGACCAATTATTTCCGCGCCAAGCGCGGCAAGCCGCTGGTCTGAGCGCGCTGCCCGGGGCGAGGCCGTAGCCCGGCGGGCGATGCGGCCGCATGGCGACATCGCGCGGTATGATGAAGGTCTCATTCCTCGACGCACGGCGGAGACATGGCGGCAATGACGGCGGGTAACGATCGGCTGATCTGGATCGATCTGGAAATGACCGGGCTGGATACAGGGCGCGACTCGATCATCGAAATAGCCACCGTGGTCACCGATGCCCAGCTGAACGTGCTTGCCGAAGGTCCGGAATACGCCATCGCCCACCCGCTGGCCACGCTGGAAGCGATGGACGAGTGGAACCGCAATCAGCACCGCCGCTCCGGCCTGTGGCAGCGGGTGCTCGACAGCCAGATCGACCACGCCCAGGCCGAGGCGCAGACCGTTGCGTTCCTGCAGCAGTGGATCGGTGCCGGCGCCTCGCCGATGTGCGGCAACTCGATCTGCCAGGACCGCCGCTTCCTGCACCGGCAGATGCCGCGGCTGGAACGCTACTTCCACTACCGCAACCTCGACGTGTCCACGATCAAGGAGCTGGCGCGGCGTTGGGCGCCACAAGTGCTCGCCGGTGTCGCCAAGACTTCCAGCCACACCGCGTTGAGCGACGTGCACGATTCCATTGACGAACTGCGCCACTACCGCGCCTACATGGGCGAGCTGGCGGGCCTGCCGAAGCCAGGCTGACGCCGCGGCCGATCATGCCTGCGCAGGCGGGCCGCTGTTGTCGCGTACCAGCGCCTTGAGCGAGGTCGCCTGGCCGTCTTCGCCGTGGAGGTACAGGTGCATGTCCTGCTGCGGGTAGGGGATATTGATGCCGGCGCGGTCGAAGGCCAGTTTGATCTGCTCCAGCAGGCTCACCTTGACCCCGAACCAGTCCGGCGCCCTGACAAAGCAGCGGATGCCCAGATTCACCGCGTTGGCGGCCAGTTCGTAGACGACCACATCCGCCGCTGGCTCAGCCAGGATGCGCGCATCGGCCTTCATCAGGTCCAGCACGATGCGCCGTGCCTGTTCGATGTCGTCCTGGTAGCCAATGCCGATCACCAGCTCGACGCGGCGGTTCGGCTGCGCGGTGAGGTTGATGATGGGCGCGGCGGTGATCAGGTTGTTGGGGATGGTGTAGCGCTGCAGGTCGGCGCCATTGAGGACGGTCTGGAAGATGCGCACTGACTCGACGGTGCCGGTCTCGCCGGCCACCGTGACCACATCACCGACATGGAACGGCCGCAGCGTCACCAGCATCACCCCCGAGGCGATGTTGGACAGCGAATCCTTCAAGGCCAGGCCGACCGCCAGACCGGCGGTACCCAGCACCGCCAGCAGCGGCGAGACCGGCACGCCCAGCGTGGCAATGGCAATGACCACCACGATGACCAGCGCCGCCACGTAAGTGACATTGCGCAGGAAACTGCCGAGCATCGGGTCGGCACCGATGCGGTGTGTGGCGCGCGGCACCACGTTCGCGATGCGCCGCGCCAGCCAGATGCCGACCAGCAGTACCGCCAGCGCCGCCAGCGCGGGAATGCCGTAGGTTTCCAGCAGGCGTTGCCAGTCCACGTGCTGTACCCAGGACACCGGGGCCAGCGGTTCAAGCGTCGGGGCGTCGGTGGCAGCGGGGGCGGGGTGGGCAGGAGCGGCTGGCGTCATGCGGGGGATTCCTCTGGTCAGAAAACACGAGGCCCCGCATTGCGGGGCCTGCGTGAGTTCAGACTAGACCGCGAACGGTCAACGCGATGTCAGCCTGCCGCTTTCAGCTTGGCCAGGCGCAGCCAGGTATCGACCACGGTATCGGGATTGAGCGACACCGACTCGATGCCTTCCTGCATCAGCCACTCGGCCAGGTCCGGATGGTCCGAGGGGCCCTGGCCGCAGATGCCGACGTACTTGCCCTTGGCGCGCGCGGCCTTGATCGCCATCGACAGCAGCTTCTTCACCGCCGGGTTGCGCTCGTCGAACAGATGCGCCACGACCGAGGAGTCGCGGTCCAGGCCGAGGGTCAGCTGGGTCAGGTCGTTGGAGCCGATCGAGAAGCCATCGAACAGTTCCAGGAACTCGTCGGCCAGCAGCGCGTTGGACGGCAGCTCGCACATCATGATGATCTTCAGCCCGTCCTCGCCCTTGCGCAGGCCGTTGGCGGCCAGCACATCGAGCACCTTCTGGCCTTCCTCCAGCGTGCGCACGAACGGGATCATCACCCACAGGTTGTCCAGGCCCATCTCGTTGCGCACCTTCAGCACCGCGCGGCACTCCAGGGCGAAGGCGGCGGCGAAGGACGGATCGACATAGCGGCTGGCGCCGCGGAAGCCGATCATCGGGTTTTCCTCGTGCGGCTCGTAGCGGTTGCCGCCGATGAGGTTGGCGTACTCGTTGGACTTGAAGTCCGACAGGCGCACGATCACCGTGTTCGGCGCCACCGACGCGGTGAGGGTGGCGATGCCCTCGGCCAGGCGGTCGACGTAGAAGCTGACCGGGTCGGCATAGCCGGCGATCTTGGCGTCGATCTTCCTCTTCGTCTCGGCGTCCTGCTTGTCGTATTCGAGCAGGGCATTGGGATGCACGCCGATGTGGCTGGCGATGATCATTTCCAGGCGCGCCAGGCCGATGCCAGCGTTGGGCAGCTGGCCGAAATCGAACGCGCGCTCGGGGTTGGCGACGTTCATCATGATCTTCAGCGGCGCCGGCGGCATGTTGCCCAGGTCGGTGGTGGTGCGCTCGAACGCCAGCTGCCCGGCATAGATGTAGCCGGTGTCGCCTTCGGCGCAGCTGACCGTGACCTCGGCGCCGTCCTTGATGGTTTCCAGTGCGTTGCCGGTCCCGACCACGGCGGGCACGCCGAGCTCGCGCGCGATGATCGCCGCATGGCAGGTGCGTCCACCGCGGTTGGTGACGATCGCGCTGGCGCGCTTCATCACCGGTTCCCAGTCCGGATCGGTCATGTCGGCGACCAGCACATCGCCCGGCTGCACGCGGTTCATGTCATCGAGCGAGCGCACCACGCGGGCCACGCCGGCGCCGATCTTCTGCCCGATCGCGCGGCCTTCGGTAATCACTTCGCCGCGGCGTTCCAATGCGTAGCGCTCGATCTGCGTGGCGTGGCTGCGCGACTTCACCGTCTCCGGGCGCGCCTGCACGATGAACAGCTTGCCGCTCACGCCGTCCTTGGCCCACTCGATGTCCATCGGCCGGCCGTAGTGCTTTTCGATCACCAGCGACTGCTTGGCCAGTTCCTGCACGTCGGCATCGCTGAGAGCGAAGCGGCCGCGCAGCTCGACCGGCGTGTCCTCGATGCGCACGCGCTCGCCGGGCTTGTCCGAATACACCATGCGCACGGCCTTGCTGCCGAGCGAGCGGCGCAGGATCGCCGGCTTGCCCGCTTGCAGCGTGGGCTTGTAGACGTAGAACTCGTCCGGATTCACCGCGCCCTGCACGACCATCTCGCCCAGGCCGAGGCTGGCGGTGACAAAGACCACGTCGCGGAAGCCGGACTCGGTGTCCAGGGTGAACAGCACGCCCGAGGCGCCCACGTCCGAGCGCACCATCAGCTGCACGCCGGCCGACAGGAACACGTCCTCGTGCTTGAAGCCGTGGTGCACGCGGTAGGCGATGGCGCGATCGTTGTAGAGGCTGGCGAACACTTCCTTGACCTTGTGCACGACATCGTCGGCACCAGTCACGTTGAGGAAGGTCTCCTGCTGCCCGGCGAAGGAGGCATCGGGCAGGTCCTCGGCGGTAGCCGAGGAGCGCACCGCCACCGCCACGTCGCCGCCGCCATTTTCGGCGCACAGCTGCGCATAGGCGCTGCGGATGTCCTGGTCCAGGTCCGGCTGCAGCGGCGCGTCGATCACCCAGCCGCGGATTTCCTTGCCGGCGGCGGTCAACGCATTGACGTCTTCCACATCCAGCGTGGCGAGCTTGTCGAAGATGCGCTTGGACAGGTCGTTGTGCGCGATGAACGCCTTGAAGGCTTCGGCAGTGGTGGCGTAGCCGCCGGGGACCGAAACCCCCAGGCCGGCCAGGTGGCCGATCATTTCGCCCAGCGAAGAGTTCTTGCCACCCACGCGGGCCAGATCGGCCAGGCGCAGCTCATGCAACCACAGGATATTCTCGTTCAAGCGCGATGCTCCGTATGGCCATCGCCCGAGCGGGCTGCATGGCCGCGTCCGTAGGAAGAAGCCACTATGATGCAGTGCGCCAGCAAGCCGGCACAAGATTGCATTTCCGCGCGAAGCGAAAATCACCAAGGGAGTGAAGCCTATGTCGATGATCCGGCCGGTGTTCTATGTGTCCGATGGAACCGGTATCACCGCTGAAACCATTGGGCATAGCCTGCTCACCCAGTTCACCGGTTTCAGCTTCGTCACCGACCGGCTTTCGTTCATAGACGATCCAGACAAGGCGCGTGAGGCCTGCCACCGCATCGTGGCCACCGGTGAGCGCTACCAGGCGCGGCCGATCGTGGTCAATTCCTGCGTGGACCCGCAGTTGAGCCTGATCCTGGCCGAGAGCGGGGCACTGATGCTGGACGTGTTCGCCCCCTTCATCGAGCCGCTGGAGCGCGAGCTCAACAGTCCGCGCCACTCGCGGGTGGGCCAGGCGCACGGCATGGTCGACTTCGAGACCTACCATCGCCGCATCAACGCGATGAACTTCGCCCTCAGCCACGACGACGGCGTGGCCCTGAACTACGACGAGGCCGACGTGATCCTGGTGGCCGTGTCGCGCGCCGGCAAGACCCCGACCTGCATCTACCTGGCCCTGCATTACGGGGTGAAGGCGGCCAATTACCCGCTGACCGATGAGGATCTGGAGTCCGAGCATCTGCCGCCGCGGCTGCGCGCCTACCGGCGCAAGCTGTTCGGGCTGACCATCGATCCGGACCGTCTGCAGCAGATCCGCCAGGAGCGTCGGCCCAATTCGCGCTATGCGGCGCTGGAGACCTGCCGGCGCGAAGTGGCCGCCGCCGAGCGCATGTTCCAGCTCGAGCGCATTCCCACGCTGAGCACGACGCATACCTCGATCGAGGAAATCTCCAGCAAGGTGCTCAGCACCTTTGGCCTGCAGCGCGAAATGTTCTGAGCGGGTGGGGCGGGCACCGACGCCGCGCCCTTCAGATTGGGACGGGCAGGGCGGTTTTCAATTCTGCCCACGGCGCGGCGCAGCGTGTAGCATCGGCGCATGCAGTACGCCCCGGCACGCCACGAACGCATCCCCCGCCTGAGCCGCTTCGGCTGGCTGATGGGCCTGTACGCGGAGAACTACGTCCATCTCACGCGCCTGTTTGCCCCGGCCGATCTGGCCGCCGGCAGCTACATTTCCAGCGTCGGCGACGGCCTGGACCTGCGCCTGGAAGTGCTGGAGCAACACCCCTACACGGTGGAGCTGCGCCTGACCTACGACCTGTGCGACCCGGTCACCGGCGAGCCGGATCCATCGGCCTACGTGCGCGTCTACCGTGACGCCCGCCAGGCCGAGACCACCCACTGCTATGTGGGGCGCCGCTGGCAGGACGTGATGGGCCTGTACCCCCCGCCGGCCGAGCTGATCAGCCACCGCATGCGGATGAACACCTTCCTCGGCAAGTGGCTGGAATACCTGGCCGAACGCGGCCACGGCGTGGCCCGCCTGCGCCCGGCCACCCCGGATCTGGCGGCGGTCCCGGCCGACTGAGCGGCAACCGCTGGCGGGCGATGCGGCATACTGCCGCCCTTTCTGTCCCATGCCTCGCCGCCTCATGCCCTACACCCCGATCGTCGCCACCCTCGGCTACGTGCTTTCAGCCGACGGCTCGCAGGTCCTGATGGTCCACCGCAATGCCCGCCCTGGCGACCACCACCTGGGCAAGTACAACGGCTTGGGCGGCAAGGTGGAACCGGACGAAGACGTGATGGCCTGCATGCGTCGCGAGCTGCGCGAGGAAGCCGGCATCGAATGCGAGGCCATGCGCCTGCGCGGCACGGTCAGCTGGCCGGGCTTCGGCAAGCACGGCGAGGACTGGCTGGGCTTTGTCTTCGTCATCGATCGCTACAGCGGGCAGACCCTGCAATCCAACCCCGAAGGCACCCTGGAATGGGTCGCCCTGGACCGCCTGCACGGATTGCCGATGTGGGAAGGCGACCGCCACTTCCTGCCCCTGGTCTTCGACGCCGACCCGCGGCCGTTCCACGGCGTGATGCCGTACCGCGACGGCCGCATGCAGTCCTGGTCGTTCTCGCGGTAAGCGCCCCCGGACTATCCACACCCCATGTGGACAACGTTATGGATAATCGCCGGGAGCCCGTGCCGGCCTTGGCTGTCAAGTAGGGTGGCCAAGTTTTGACCACATCGTTTTGGCCCCATCTGGCCGCCCTCACTGCACCGTCCAGCCCCCGTCGATCGCCAGCACCTGCCCGGTGATGTTGCGCGCCGCCGCCGAGGCCAGGAACCCGATCGCCCCGGCCAGCTCGTCGTACTCGATGAACCGACCCTTCGGCATCGGCGCCAGCATCACCTTCGCGATCACCTCGTCCTCCGCCATCCCCCGCGCACGCGCCTGGTCGGCGATCTGCCGGTCCACCAGCGGTGTCTTCACGTAACTCGGGCACAGCGTGTTGATCGTGATGTCGTGCGCCGCGGTCTCCAGCGCCACCACCTTGGCAAACCCCACCAGCCCGTGCTTGGCCGCCACATACGCACTCTTGTACGGGCTCGCCACCAGCGAATGGATGCTGCCGATGTTGACGATCCGGCCGAAGCCGCGCTCGCGCATTCCCGGCAGCACCGCCCGCGTCAGCCGCGCCACCCCGGTCAGCATCACCTCCACCAGCAACTCCCAGCGCTCCATCGGGAACGCCTCCAGTGGCGCCACGTGCTGCAAGCCGGCGTTGTTGACCAGTACGTCCGGCCCGCGCGACAGCCCGGCCAGCGCCTGGGTGATGCTGGCTTCGGAGGTGACATCCAGCGCCAGTGCCTGCGCCGACCCGCCCGCCGCGTTGATGTCCGCGGCCACCGCCTGCGCCGCGCCCAGGTCCAGGTCGCTGGCCAGCACATGGTGCCCGGCCTGGGCCAGGTGCGCGGCAATGCCCGCGCCGATGCCGCTGCCGGCACCGGTGATCAGAACGTGATGCATCAAAGCCTCCTGAAGATGGCGGGGAAGGGCAGGTGCGACCGGTCGCCGCCGCGCCTTCGTCGCGCTAACCTGTGCGTCGGTCCCGGTCCCGAGTTTGCATGAAACGCCACTTCTCGATGTTGCGCGACTTCCAGCTGGCCGACTGGTTCACCCTGGCCAACGCCTTCTGTGGCACCGGCGCGATCTTCGCCGCCATGCGCTTCCTGCAGGAGGGCCATCGCGGCGACCTGTTGTTTGGCATGGCGCTGATCCCGTTGGCCTTCATCTTCGACGCACTCGACGGCCGCATCGCGCGCTGGCGCAAGTCTTCCTCCACGTTGGGGCGCGAGCTCGATTCGCTGGCCGACGTGATCTCCTTCGGCGTGGCGCCCGCCGCGCTCGGTTACGCCTGCGGCCTGCAGGGCGGCTGGGATTGGCTGGTGCTGAGCTATTTCGTGTGCTGCGGCGTCAGCCGCCTGGCGCGCTACAACGTCACCGCCGAGCAGATTGCCGGCGCCGACGACAAGGTGCCGTATTTCGAGGGCACGCCGATCCCGACCAGCCTGATCCTGGTGATTGTCCTGGTGGTGGCCGCCGCGAGCGGCCGCATCGGCGAGGAACTGTGGTGGGGCCAGTGGCGCATCGGCCCGTGGCTGCTGCATCCGCTGGTGCTGCTGTACGCCTTGTCGGGCTCGCTGATGATCAGCAAGACCCTGCGCATCCCCAAGCCGTGATGAGGAGGCGGACATGACGGCCAATGGCGATGATCCGGCCCAGGACTTCCAGGCGCAGTCGCGCCGCTACTGGGAAGCCTGGAGCCAATCCCTGCAACAGGGTGCCGGCGGTGGTCCGGTGCCCGGCCAGGGCGCGGCAGGCGAGGGCAGTGGTGCCGGCGCAGAATGGTCGCAGGCCCTGGGCTGGTGGCGCTCGGTGCTCGGCGAAGGTGTGCCCGCCGATGCGCAGGCGCCGGTTGATCGCGCCAGCGGCCAGGCCGCCGACTGGCTCGCGCTGATGCAGGACGTGGCCGCGCGCTTTGCCGGCCGCGATACCAGCAGCGCCGAAGTCGCCGATGCCTGGCGCAACGCGGTCAAGGCGCAGGGCGACGGCATGCTGCATTGGGTGCTGGGGAGCCTGCGTGGTGGCGCCGCCGGCGGCTTCGATCCGTGGCTGGAGCAGGCGGCGCAATTGCTCGGGCAATGGCAGCGCAACAGCGCGCCGTGGCTGGACATGCCGGCGTTTGGCCTGGGCCGCAACCATCATTCGCGCTGGCAGGCGATGGCCCGCCTGCAGCAGGACTACCAGGCGCGCTCGCAGGCCTACCTGCAGCAACTGCGCGAGGCGCTGGAGCAGGCCTTCGACCGCTTTGAAACCAAACTGGCCGAGCATGAGGCGCTGGGCAGCAAGCTGACCAGTGCGCGCGCGCTGTTCGACCTGTGGATCGAAGCGGCCGAGGAGGCGTATTCGGCGATTGCGCTGTCCGAGGAATTCCGCGACATCTATGGCGCCTTCGCCAACGCCCACATGCGCCTGCGTGCGGCGTTGCAGGGCGAGGTGGAGCAGGTCGCCAGCCAGTACGGCATGCCGACGCGCTCGGAGATGGACGCCGCGCACAAGCGCATTGCCGAACTTGAACGCACGGTGCGCCGGCTGGTCGCGGCGACGGCGCGTTCGCCTGGCCCATCGCCATCGCAAACACGGCCAGACAAGCCCGCTGCCGCGCCAAAGGCCGCCAGGCCCGCTGCGCAGCAGGCCAAGCCGCGTGCGAAGAGCGCACAGCCGCGCGCACCCAGGAAGCCGCAGTGAAAGGTCCGCTCGGCTTCAACCTGGACGACCTGATGCAGGAAACCATCGCCCTGCAGCGCAAGCTTGCCGAGGGCCTGAAGATCCTGCCCGGGGTGGAAGAGGTGGACTATGGCGCGACCGCCCGCGAGGAAGTGTGGCGCGACGGCCGCGTGGTGCTGTACCGCTTCGTCGGCGAACAGCCGCCGACCGCGCGCGTGCCGTTGCTCATCGTCTACGCCCTGGTCAACCGCCCGTACATGGTCGACCTGCAGGCCGACCGCTCGCTGGTGCGCGGCCTGCTGGCGCAAGGCGAGGACGTCTACGTGCTGGATTGGGGCTACCCCGACCGCTCCGAGCGCTATCTCACCCTGGAAGACTACCTGCTGCGTTTCATTGACGGCGCCGTCGATGCGCTGTGCGCGCGCGCCGGCGTGCCGGCCATCGACGTGCTCGGCGTGTGCCAGGGCGGTACCTTCTCGCTGTGCTATGCCGCGCTGCGTCCACACAAGGTGCGCAACCTGGTGACGATGGTGACGCCGGTGGACTTCCACACCCCGGACAACATGCTCTCCAGCTGGGCACGCACGCTGGACGTGGACTTGCTGGTGGATACGGTCGGCAATGTCCCGGCAGACCTGATGAATGCCAGCTACCTCATGCTCAAGCCGTTCCGGTTGAACCTGCAGAAGTACGTCGGGCTGCTCGACATCCTCGACGACAAGCAGGCGCTGGAAGATTTCCTGCGCATGGAAAAGTGGATTTTCGATTCGCCGGACCTGGCCGGCGAGGCGTTCCGCGAATTTGCCAAGCAGTTCTACCAGCGCAATGGGCTGGTGGAAGGTGGCATCGTGATCGGTGGCGAGCCGGTGGATCTTGCCGCCGTGACCATGCCGGTGCTCAACATCTACGCCGAGCAGGATCACCTGGTGCCGCCGGCCTCCTCGCGCGCGCTGGCCAGGCACATCGGCAGTGCCGACTACAGCGAGCTGGGCTTCCGTGGCGGGCACATCGGCATCTACGTGTCCGGCCGCGCGCAGCGCGAGGTGCCGGCGGCGATCCACCAGTGGCTGCGCGCGCACGACGTCAGCGGCGCGCGCCGGCGCCGGCACTCCCGCGCGTGAAGCGGACTATATTGGCTGCCATACCGGATTCAGGAGCCGATGCATGAGCCAGCCACCGCGCACGCTATCCCGTTCGCTCAATGACCGCATGATCGCCGGGGTCATCGGCGGCATCGCGCACCGGTTCGGCTGGAGCTCGACGCTGCTGCGGGTGATCTACGTGATCGTCTCGATCGCCTCGGCGGCCTTCCCGGGCCTGCTGGTCTACCTGCTGCTGTGGCTGCTGATCCCCAACGAGGCCGATTGATCGCGGCCGTGCGCGCCCTGCAACTGCTTGGCGCGCTGTGGACCCTGCCCAATACGCTTGCCGGGCTGCTCGCTGGCCTGGCCGGCTGCGCCGCGGGCGCGCGCCTGCGCTGGCATCGCCGCGAGCTGGCCCTGGTCTTTGAAGCCTGGCCGTGGGGGCCGGGCGGCGCAATGACCCTGGGCAATGTGATCCTGCTCAAGGGCACCTCGCTGGATGTGCCGTGCTCGACCTATGCGCACCGCGCCGGTCATTGCACCCATCCGAGCGTGCGCCTGGGCGATCACGAACGTGCCCATGTGTACCAGTATCTGTTGCTCGGCCCGCTGTTCATTCCGGTCTATCTGGCCTGCGGCGGGGTCAGCGTGCGCAACCCGTTCGAGCGTGCCGCGGACCACTACGCCATGCACGGCAAGGGTTGGTGGCCGCAATGGCGCAGTGCGCACCACAGCTGACCTAGGCGCTCCGTTGCTCACTGGCGTTAAGCGGCAGTGAGTAAAGCGATAGGCCGATGCAGCGTCATCGAACCGCAAACAGCTGCGGTTAACTTGCGTGGAGAAGGCCCTAACGCGCACCTGCGTAAGCTGCGCCCGGTTCCAGCAGTCGCAACAAGGTGAAACATGTCGATCCTCCTCTATGTCGGTGGCAGCAAGGATGGCGAAAAGGGCCTGGTGCCCTACGGCTTCAGCCGCTCGATGGCGATGACCGAGGAAGGTCCGGAGTTCTATGCCGAGCGTGTGCTTTCGCTCGACCACGTCGGCAAGGTGCGGGTCATGGCCCTGGAGTCCTTGCAGGACACGCTGGTGGCCGCGCGTCTGGCCGACCATTACGCACGCAGCTGATCAGCGCACCGCCGGAGGTCTTTCCGGCGGTGCTGTCAACGGGTTTCCGGGCGGGCCGGGCGCTGCCAGAATGCCGCCTCCCGTAGCTGCAGTACCGCCCAACGCATGCAAGACGCCAAGTCCGATCCCCGGCTCGCCCAGCACATTGCCCAGACCATTGCCGAGGAGATCGGCGCACAGGCCGCGCAGGCCCGCGCCGCCATCGCCCTGCTCGATGAAGGCGCCAGCGTTCCGTTCATCGCGCGCTACCGCAAGGAAGTCACCGGCGGCCTGGACGACACCCAGCTGCGCAACCTGGAAGTGCGGCTGACCTACCTGCGCGAGCTGGAGGATCGTCGCGCCGCGGTGCTGGCGAGCATCGACGAACAAGGCAAGCTCAGCGATGAGCTGCGCGCGGAAATCGCCGCGGCCGACACCAAGTCGCGTCTGGAAGACCTGTACCTGCCGTACAAGCCCAAGCGCCGCACGCGCGCCCAGATCGCGCGCGAGGCCGGGCTGGAGCCGCTGGCCGATGGCCTGCTTGCCGATCCGACCCTGGTGCCGGAGACCTTCGCCGCCGCTTTTGTCGATGCCGACAAGGGCGTGGCCGATGCCAAGGCCGCGCTGGAAGGCGCGCGCGCGATCCTGATGGAGCGTTGGGGCGAGGACGCGGCCCTGGTCGGTGAACTGCGGCAATGGCTGGGCGAGCACGGCGTGATCCGCGCGCGCGTGGCCGAAGGCAAGGAAGAGGCCGGCGCCAAGTACCGCGATTATTTCGAGCACGCCGAAGCGCTGGCGAAGATTCCCTCGCACCGCCTGCTGGCGCTGTTCCGTGCCCGTCGCGAGGAAATCCTGTTCCTGGACCTGGACCCGGGCAACGATGCCGAAGCCGGGCACCAGTATTGCGAAGGCCGCGTGGCCCTGGCTGCCGGCGTCGCCGAGCGCGGCCGCCCGGCCGACGCCTGGCTGCTGGCCGCTTGCCGCCTGACCTGGCGCGCCAAGCTGCACATGCATCTGCTGCTGGACCTGTTCAACCAGGCGCGCGAGAAGGCCGAGGCCGAGGCGATCGCCGTGTTCGGCGACAACCTCAAGGACCTGCTGCTGGCCGCGCCCGCCGGCCCGCGCACCGTGCTCGGCCTGGATCCCGGCATCCGCACCGGCTGCAAGGTCGCCGTCGTCGATGCGACCGGCAAGCTGGTGGCAACCGAGACCATCTACCCGCATGAACCCAAGCGGCAGTGGGAGCAGTCGCTGGCGATCCTGCGCAAGCTGTGCGTGCAGCATGGCGTGGAGTTGATCGCAATCGGCAATGGCACCGCCAGTCGCGAGACCGACAAGCTTGCCGGTGAGGTGATCCAGTCTTTGCCGGAGACCAAGCTGCAGAAGATCGTGGTCAGTGAGGCCGGTGCTTCGGTGTATTCGGCGTCGGAGTTCGCGGCGAAGGAGTTCCCGAATCTCGACGTGTCGCTGCGCGGTGCGGTGTCGATCGCGCGGCGCCTGCAGGACCCGCTGGCCGAGCTGGTGAAGATCGAGCCCAAGGCCATTGGCGTGGGCCAGTACCAGCATGACGTGGACCAGTTCCGCCTGGCGCGCGCGCTGGAAGCGCGGGTCGAGGACTGCGTGAACGCGGTTGGCGTCTACGTCAACACCGCTTCGGCGGCCCTGCTGGCGCGGGTGTCGGGGTTGTCCTCGACGGTGGCCGAGAACATCGTGCGCCATCGCGACGAGAACGGGCCGTTCAAGCGCCGCAAGGAACTGCTGAAGGTGCCGCGCCTGGGCGAGAAGACCTTCGAGCAATGCGCCGGCTTCCTGCGCATTGCCGACGGCGACGAGCCGCTCGACGCCTCGGCTGTGCACCCCGAAGCCTATCCGGTGGTCGAGCGCATCGTGCAGGGCACGGGCAAGCCGATCAAGGCGCTGCTGGGTGACGGCAGCTTCCTGCGCGGCTTGCGTCCCGAGCAGTACACCGACGAGCAATTCGGCGTGCCGACCGTACGCGACATCCTCAAGGAACTGGAAAAGCCCGGCCGCGATCCGCGCCCCGAATTCAAGGCCGCGCGCTTTGCCGAAGGCGTGGAGGACATCAAGGACCTGCGCCCGGGCATGGTGCTCGAAGGCGTGGTCAGCAACGTGGCCGCGTTTGGCGCGTTCGTCGATATCGGCGTGCACCAGGACGGGCTGATCCACATCTCGGCGCTGGCCGATACCTACGTCAAGGATCCGCGCGATGTGGTCAAGGCCGGCGACATCGTCAAGGTGAAGGTGCTGGAGGTGGACGTGGCGCGCAAGCGCATCGCCCTTACCCGGCGCCTCGAAGACACGCCGGCACCGGCCGCGCGTGATGCACGCAGCGCGCCGAGCGGAGAACGCACAGGCGGTCGCAGCCAAGGCGGTCGTGGCGCGGGCGGCGGTGGCGGCAACGCGGCCAAGCCGCGCCCGAACAATGCACCGGCCCCGGCCAACAGCGCCCTGGCCGATGCCTTCGCACGGGCCCGCAAACTGTAGAACAGGCTTGCGGGAGGGGCTCGTAGGAGGGTCTTGTAGGAGGGGCTTCAGCCCCGACACGACACAGCGACGGCGCCCCTCAAACCATCGCCGTCCGCCCCTCAACCGACTCCCCATTCCGCCGCGACAGCGCCTCGACCAGCTCCACCAGCCCGAGCGGGTCCAGCGGCTTGCCCATGTGCCCGTCGAAGCCGGCACGCAACGCCTTCTCGCGATCCTCCTCGCGCACGTAGGCGGTCAGCGCGATGGCCGGAATCCGCGGCTGGCGCACCTGCACGCTGGCGCGTACGGCCTGGATCAGGTCGTACCCATCGCGGCCGGGCATGGCGATGTCGCTGATCAGCGCATCGAACGCCTGCTGGCGCAACAGCTGCTCGGCGGTATCGGCGGAGTTGGCCGCGGTCACGTGCGCGCCGGCATGGCGCAGGAAATGCTCGGCGGCATCGCGCGAATCGTCATCGTCATCCACCAGCAACAGGCTCACGCCGCGCAGGCGGCCGGCCATTTCCTGCGGCAGCGGGCCGACCTTGCCATTGACCGGGTCCTGCGTGCGCGGCGGGCTGACGCCGTGCTGGCGCGGCAGCACCAAGGTAAAGGTCGCGCCCAATCCGTGACCGGCGCTGCTGGCACCGAGCCAGCCGCCATGCAGGTCGATGAGCTGGCGCGAGATCGACAGCCCCAGGCCGAGGCCGCCCACGCGGCGCGTGGTGCTGGCATCGGCCTGGCGGAAGCGGTCGAACACATGCGGCAGGAAATCCGGGGCAATACCGGCGCCGGTGTCATGCACCGACAGGCGCAGGTGATCGGGCGCCGCGGCCATCTCCAGTTCGACCTTGCCGCCGGCCGGGGTGAACTTGATCGCATTGCCGAGCAGGTTCACCAGCACTTGCTGCAGGCGCCCGGCATCGCCGAAGAATGGCGCCGCGCCGTCCTCCAGGCCGCGCACGCGCAGGTCCACCTGCTTGGCGGCCGCGGTCGGGCGCATCAGGTCGATGGTGCTGCGGGCCAGGCCGCCGATGTCGAAGTGCTCGGGCTGCAGGCGCACCTTGCCCGAGAGGATCGCGCTCATGTCCAGCAGGTCGTCGATGATCTGCGCCTGCGAACGCGCGCTGCGTTCGATGATGACCAGGCCCTTGCCGATGTTCTCCGGGGCGAAGGACTCGGTCTGCATCAGCCGCGACCAGCCAAGGATCGCGTTCAACGGTGTGCGCAGCTCATGGCTGAGCGTGGCGAGGAAGTCGTCCTTGATCCGGCTGGCGGTTTCGGCTTCGTTGCGCGCGTCGGTCTGCGCCTTCAGCGAGGCCTTCAACTGGGCGTCGATGCGGTTGCGCTCGATGACGATGCCGGCCAGATGCGAGGCCGAGCGCGCCATCGCCTGCTCGTGAAGGGTGGGCAGGTAGGGCGTGCGGTAATACATGGCCAGGGTGCCGAGCACCACGCCATTGCTGCCCAGGATCGGGGTGACATAGCAGGCGGCGATGCCCATCGCCAGGGCGTGAGTGCGATGTTCACCCCAGCTGGCATCGGCGGCGATGTCCTCGCAGATCACCTGGTGGCCCTGGTGCGCGGCGCGGCCGCAGGGCGTGCCGTCAGCAGTGATCGCAAGGCCGTCGAAGCGCACCGCGTACTCCAGCGGCAGGCTGGGCGCGGAGGCGCAGCGCAGCAGGGTCTGCTCCGGATTGGCCAGCAGGATCGAGCAGCGCAGGCTGCGCTCGCCTCGGGCCTCGACACTGAGCGCGATCGAGTCGAGCACCATGGGCAGGGGCGCACCGGTGGTGATCAGGCCGAGGATCGAGCG
Source organism: Stenotrophomonas sp. (assembly GCA_035629025.1). Lineage (GTDB taxonomy): Bacteria > Pseudomonadota > Gammaproteobacteria > Xanthomonadales > Xanthomonadaceae > Stenotrophomonas_A. The sequence goes on along the minus strand of DASPIU010000059.1, from coordinate 146,510 downwards.
TTCCGAGGCGGTGGCATCCTCGATGCGCTTGCGCTCGGAGATGTCCATCAGCGAGCCGATGTGGCCAAGGAAAGTGCCATCCACGCCGAAATGCGCGGTGGCCGTATCCATGCACCAGCGATATTCGCCGTCATGGCGCCGCACGCGGTACTCGGCGCCGAAGGCACGGCGCTCATCCAGCGCCTGCAGGAAGCCATGGCGCACGCGCGCCAGATCGTCCGGATGCACCACGTCCCACCAGCCGCCGGCCACGGCGTCGGCGTTGGATTGCCCGGTGAATTCGGTCCAGCGCGGGTTCCAGTACACGCAGTTGCCCTGCGCATCGGACATCCAGATCATCGCCGGCACGGTTTCGCACAGCTTGCGGAAGCGCGCCTCGCTCTCGGTCAGGCGCTCCTCGACGCTGCGCCGGTCGTGGATGTCGGTATAGGTGCCGATCCACTGACTGACGCGGCCGTCGTCCTCGCGCACCGGCAGCGCACGCGCCAGGTGCCAGCGATACTGACCGTCGTAGCGGCGCAGCTCGCATTCCAGTTCAAAGCCATCGCCTTCGCCCAGCGCCTTGCGCCATGCCTGCGCGGCCTGACGCAGGCCGGCATCGGTATGCGCGGTGTCCCAGCCCTGGCGCGCATCGGCGTTGGGATCGCAGCCGGTGTACTCATGCCAGCGGCTGTTGAAGAAGCGCGCCACGCCCTGGGTGTCGGCGATGAAGATGATCTGCGGCAGTGCGTCGGCCAGGCGCCGCAGCCGCGCTTCGTTGGTCGCCAGCTGGCGTTGCGCCTTGCCGCGTTGCAGTGACTCCCAGCAACGCGCGACCACCAGACGCACCAGATCCACCTCCTGGCTGGACCAGCGCCGTGGCTTGGACTGGTGCACGCCCATGACCGCGACCAGCTGGCCGTTCTTGTGCAGCGGCACGGCCAGCGTCGCGCGGATGCCGTGGCTGCGATAGTCCTCGCTCAGGTACACCGGCGACTGGGCGCTGTGCGTGTCGCGGACGATCCATGGGCGGTTGTCGAGCAAGGCGTCGAGAAAGCCTTCGGCCACGGCATCCAGCGCGTATTCGCCGCGCAGGCTGGGCAGGCCTTCGACGTGGTCGCTGAGCACGCGCATGGTGCGCCGCTCCATGTCCACCAGGCTGTAGCCGGCGCGGCTGGCACGTAGCTGGCGGCACAGCAGGCGCATGCTGGTGTCGAGAATCTGCTGCGGCTCGGACAGGTCCAACAATGAGTCTTCCAGCGCCAGCAGGAAGCGGTCGCGCTCTTCGGCGTGGCGCTGCTGGGTCACGTCGATGCCGTGCACCAGGATGGCGTCGACCGCGCCGTTGTCGTCGCGCATCGGCTGGTAGACGAAATCCAGCACCGACTCGTACGGCTCTTCCTCGAAGGGGCGCTCCAGGGTCAGACGGATCGCCTGCCCGACGAAGGGCTCGCCGCTGCGGCGCACGTGGTCGAGCAGCTTGATCACGCCCTGATCGACTACTTCAGGCAGGGCGGCGTGCAGCGGGCGGTCGAGGATGTCGCGCCGGCCGAGCAACTGCTTCATGCGCTGGTTGGCGCTCTCGATGACGTAGTCCGGCCCGCGCAGCACGGCCAGGAAAGCAGGGGCTTCCTCGAAGGCCGCCACGTGTGGCGCGCGCACGGGGTGATTGCGAACGCACAAGGCGCCGGCGGTGCCGGCCTCGTCGAACAGCGGGCTGCATGTCCAGGCGCCCGGGCTGGTATGGGTAGGCGAGGGCAGGCGGACAGCAAAGGCCGGGTCGAGCCTGGACAATGCGGCGCAGAGCTCGGCGCGCAGCGGACCATCCAACTCCGCCAGCGGCACGCCGAATGCGGCCGGATGCGACGCGCCGAGCAATCCGGCGGCGGCGTCGTTGTACACACAGGTCAGGCCCGGGCCCCACACCAGCAGGGAAGGCAGCTGGCTGTGCAGACACAGGGAGAGGGCACTGCGCAGCGCCGGCGGCCAGTGCGCTTGCGGGCCCCAGATTTCCTCCAACCGCGGCGATGGCGCGGGCCACCACGGGCTGGCACCTGCGGCGGTGCCGGTCGGGATGACCGGTGCTGTCGTTTCCATGCGGCTCCCCAGTCGCAACCCAGGAACAAGCCCATCTTAGACGCAGTTGCCGGCTCAGGTGCCGGCGGCGATCTCCTGCGCCCGCCGCAGCGAACGCACCAGGTCTTCGGCCAGATAGGGCTTGATCAATACAATGCCACGATCGAACGCCGAAGGCAGCGCGGCCGAGACCTGTCCGGTGGCCACGACAAAGGGCACGCCCAGGGCATTGAGCCGTTCGGCGACCGCCTCGCTGGTCTCGCCGTCCGCCAGCCGGTAGTCGAGCACGGCCAGGTCCGCGCCCTGGCGGTCCACCAGGTCCAGCGCGGTCTGCACCGTCGCGGCAGGACCGGCCACGGCCGCCCCGGCCTGTGCCAGCTGCAGCTCCAGCAGCATCGCGTTCATCTCGTCATTTTCTACCACCAGCACGCGCAGCCCATGCAGTGCCGACATTGCGATCTCCCTGGAGCGAGCCCCGATGCAGCCAGGTCGAGTATAGCCGCAGCGGGTGCGGGTGGCGCCCGGGCCTGGGTGCTGGGTGGAGCTGGGTTAGCAGGTGTGGCAGGAGGCCACCGCCTGGACAAGCGGCCGGAACGAAAAACGGCACCCGGAGGTGCCGTAAGTCGCTGGTGCCGAAGGTGGGACTCGAACCCACACGCTTTTAAGGGCGGCGGATTTTGAGTCCGCTGCGTCTACCGATTCCGCCACTTCGGCGCGGCCGCGCAGTATAGCCGAGCAACGGCCAACTGTGCAGCCACATCGTCAGCCCGTCCACTGCAGTGCCCACCCTGGCAGACACGCTCAAACCTTGGACTCGACCACGGCCGCAGCCCGCACCCGCCGACCGGCCCCTTCAGCGCCCCTTGCGCGCGCTATACCTGTCGACCAGAGACGCGCTGAGTTCGCGCACCAGTACGGTGAACTTCACCAGTTCCTCCATGACTTCCACGACGGAAGGGCAGAGCGCCGGTGCATGAGTGTGATCGAGTGTGATTCAGCTGTGGCTTCTTCGATCAACCGGACGCAAGCAGGGTCAGCGCAAACCCTTTAGCAGCTGAACCTTGGCGGTACGGCTTGGCACGCGCGCTGTCCGGCCCGGCAAGCTCATCCGGCCTACACCCTTGATTCTGCTATCGTCACGCCCTCTTGGGTGCGTACTGACGCCAGGTTTACCGGTTTGCGGGCAGGCTGTCCGGCGAACACGTGTTCGGGGCCGCGGTTTGGCCTGCTATGGAGAGGGGGAGTGGATGTCTGAAGAAGCCTCACGTTCGGCCGGCGCGCGTCCACTGGAGGACGACCAGCGCCAGCTTCGCCTTCTGGTGGAGGGCGTCACCGACTATGCGATCTACATGCTCGATGCCGAAGGCCGCATTCGCAGCTGGAACGCCGGTGGCAACCGCATCAAGGGCTACACGGCCTCCGAAGTCATTGGCCACCACTTCCGGATGTTCTATACCGACGATGACATCGACGCGGGCGTGCCCGACCGCAACCTGTCCATCGCCCGGGATGAAGGCCGCTACGCTGGCGAGGGCTGGCGCCGGCGCAAGGACGGCACGCGGTTCTGGGCCAGCGTGGTCATCGACTCCATCTACGACAACGGCCAGTTCATCGGCTTTGCCAAGATCACCCGTGATATCACCGAGCGCTACGAGGCGCAGCGCAGCCTGGAGCATGCACAGCAGGCGATGATCGCCTCGCAGCGGATGGAGGCGGTCGGCAAGCTGACCCTGGGCATCGCCCACGATTTCAACAACCTGTTGTCCATCATCATCAATGCGCTGGATCTGGCGCGGATGCGCGCTGGAGGCGATACGCGCCTGGCCAGCCTGATGGATACCGCGCAGCGCGCGGCCGATCGCGGCGCCTTGCTGACCCGCCAGTTGCTGTCCTTTGCCCGCGCGCAGACGCTCTCGCCCAACCTCTGCTCACTGAGCGAGCTGATCAGCCGCTCCGCCGACCTGTACCGCCGTGCCTGCGGGCCCAGCACCTCGTGCCACCTTTCCCTGGTCGATGGATTGCCGCTGGTCAATGTGGATGAAACCCAGCTCGAAGCAGCCGTGCTGAATCTGATCGTCAATGCCAGCGATGCCATGGCCAGCGGCGGCGTGATCGAAATCCGCACCGGCGTATCCCTGGACCGCCCACCCAGCCTGACGGATGTTGCCGAACAGGAATATGCGTATATTGAAGTGGCTGACACCGGCCAGGGGATGCCGCCCGACGTACTGAACCGGGCGGCAGAGCCCTTTTTCACGACCAAGGACGTGGGCAAGGGCAGCGGGTTGGGGTTGAGCCAGGTCTATGGATTCCTGGCGCAGTCCGGGGGCTTCGTGAGGATCAACAGCGAAGTGGCGGTCGGGACAACGGTGAGGTTGTCGTTTCCGGTAGTGGAGTAGACATGGATCACCTTCGGGTTCTCCTGGTGGAGGACGACACCGACCTTCGACGCGTGGTCTGCGAGGGGCTGGAATTGATGGGCCATCACGTCACCACCGCGGTGGACGCACGTGATGCCCTGGCCAAGCTCGAACGCGGCGACTTCGACGTCATCTGCAGCGATGTGGCCATGCCCAATGGCTTGTCCGGCATTGACCTGGTCGAGCGCGTGCTGGCCGCCAACCGCAACGTGCGGATCATCCTGACTTCCGGCTATCCCCGCAGCGAGCTGGGGCCCTTGCCTGACGGCGTGGCGTTTCTCGGCAAGCCCTACCGGCTGACCCAGTTGCTGGAATTGCTGGTGGACGCCGGTGCCGGTGCCGATGTCGCCCGGCATGGCTTGAGCTGAGAGAACCGGCCGGAACAGCACGCGGTCCATCAGCCTCCAATCGCCCCCGATGCTGCATTGCGGCATGCCAAGCCGTACCCGTGCGTGTTCTAGTCCGCCGGCATGAGCGGTCCAGCGTACATTCGCGACTTGGATCGATCCAAACCCATTCGCGCGCCCCGGGAGCAGCAGGTCCGATGTCAAGCCAGAACAAGACGAGCGACGGTTCGGGCAGCGGCGCGGGCAACGGCCCGGCTCCCGCGGCCAGCCGCCCGGCCACCGTCACCGACATCGCGCAGGCAGTAGGCGTGTCGCGGGCGACGGTTTCGCTGGTGCTGCGCGGCAGCCCGCTGGTGCATCCCGACACCCGCGCCCGGGTCAACGCCGAGTTGCAGCGCCAGCGCTACGTCTACAACCGCGCGGCGGCGAACCTGCGGCGGCAGACCTCGAGCATCGTGGCCCTGGTGATCAATGACCTGTCCAATCCGTTCTTCGCCGAGTTTGCCGCGGGGGTGGACGAATCATTGGGTGAGCAGGGCTATGTGACTCTGCTGGGCAACACTGGCGAGTCGCCACAGCGCCAGCAGGCGGTGCTCGCTTCGCTGATGGAGCATGCGCCCGCGGGCGTGATCCTGTCGCCGGCCGAAGGCAGCGAAGCGACGCAACTGCGCAGCGTGGTCGGCGAGCGCGGCAACGTGCTGCTGTTCAACCGCGAGCCCGTCGGCAACGCCTGGGACTTCCTCGCGCTGGACAATGTGCATGGCGCGCAGCTGGCTACGGCGCACCTGATCGCGCTTGGCCATCGCGAGATCGCGTTCTTCGGGGGCCATGCCGATTCCAGTTCCTGCCAGCAGCGGCGCGCCGGCTATGTGGCGGCGATGAAGGCCGCCGGTCTGGCTGTGGATGAGCAGGCGATGATCGAATGCGCGCCTACCCGGCCCGAAGCGGCCACACAGACGCAGGCGCTGTTCGCAGGCGAGCGCCGGGCGACCGCGGCGGTCTGCTACAACGACAACGTCGCGCTGGGTTTGATGCTCGGGCTGGCGGCACGCGGCATCCAGGCGGGCAGGGATTTCTCCGTTACCGGCTTCGACGACATCCCCGAAGCCGCCCTGAGCACGCCAGCGCTGACCACGCTGGCGGCCGACCCGCGCGAACGCGGCCGCCAGGCGGCACACCTGCTGTTGCAACGCATTACCGCGCCCGGTGCGCCGGTCGCGCGCACCATCGCCCCGGTCCAGCTGCGCGTGCGGCAAAGCAGCGCGCCGCCGCCGTCCTGAGTTTTCCGTCCTCCCATCCACTTTCACTCTCATCCAGCAGGCGCTGCCATGCCCATCTCTCCCGGACTTCCTCCCCGTTCCGCGCCGTTTGCCGAGGCCGGCACGGTCAATCGCGGTGTCGCGCTGGCCGTGGTCACCTCGATCTTCTTCATGTGGGGCTTTCTCACCTGCCTCAACGACATCCTGATTCCGCACCTGAAAGCGGTCTTCGAGCTGAACTACGCGCGCGCAATGCTGGTGCAGTTCACCTTCTTCGGTGCGTATTTCCTTATGTCGCTGCCGGCCGGCCGGCTGGTCGCGCACCTGGGCTACAAGAAGGGCATCGTGGCGGGTCTGGCGATTGCCGGCATTGGTGCGCTCGGCTTCTGGCCGGCCGCCTCGCTGCGCGTATATGAAGCCTTCCTTGCCGCGCTGTTCGTGCTGGCCACCGGCATCACCGTGCTGCAGGTCGCCGCCAACCCTTATGTGGCGCTGCTGGGGCCGGAGAGCACCAGCTCCAGCCGCCTGACCCTGGCGCAGGCGCTCAACTCACTCGGCACCGCGCTGGCGCCGCTGTTCGGTGGCCTGTTGATCCTGTCCAGCACGGTGAAGAGCGCGGCCGAACTGGCCGCGTTGCCGGCGGCAGAGCAGGCCGCCTACCGCGCGCACGAAGCGCAGTCGGTGCAGGGTCCGTACCTGGGCCTGGCCGTGGTGCTGTTCGTGCTGGCGGTGGTGGTGTACCTGTTCCGCCTGCCGGCGCTGACCGGCGCCACCGAGCAGGCCGACCAGCGCAAGCACACGCTCGGCCAGGCGCTGCGGCACCGCCATCTGCTGTTTGGTGTTGGCGCGATCTTCTTCTACGTGGGCGCCGAAGTCGCCATCGGCAGCCTGATGGTGAACTACCTGACGCTGCCGAAGATCGGCGGCATCAGCGAGCAGCAGGCCGCGCACTACCTGATGGCCTACTGGACGCTGGCGATGATCGGCCGCTTCATCGGCTCGGTGCTGCTGGCGCGGATGTCGCCGAACAAGCTGCTGGCCGCCTTTGCCGGCATCAACATGCTGCTGCTGGCGACGACGCTGGCCAGCAGCGGCGCGCTGGCGATGTACAGCCTGGTCGCGATTGGCCTGTTCAACTCGATCATGTTCCCGACCATCTTCGCGCTCAGCATCGAGCGCCTCGGTCCGCTGACCAACAAGGGTTCGAGCCTGCTGATCATGGCGATCGTCGGTGGCGCCATCGTGCCGTTCCTGCAAGGCGTGCTTGCCGACCGCATCGGCCTGCAGCCCTCGTTCGTGCTGCCGCTGCTGTGCTACGGCTACATCGTGTTCTTCGGACTGTCCGGCAGCCGCCTGCCGGCCCAGTCGCGCCGCGACGCCGTGGTGGAGGGTGCCTGAGCGTGTCGAAGATCGTATGTTTCGGCGAGGCCCTGATCGACATGCTGGCGCAGCCGCCAGTTGACGCGCAGGCGCCGCGCGCCTTCCTGCAGTTTGCCGGGGGCGCGCCCGCCAATGTCGCCGTGGCCGCGGCCCGGCTCGGCGCGCGCAGCCATTTCGCCGGCATGCTCGGCAAGGACATGTTCGGCGATTTTCTGCTGCACAGCTTCATCGAGGCCGGTGTGGCCACCGATTGCATCGTGCGCACCGACGCGGCCAAGACCGCGCTGGCCTTTGTCGCGCTCGATGCACGGGGCGAGCGCAGCTTCAGTTTCTACCGGCCACCCGCCGCCGATCTGCTGTTCCGCGAGTCCGATTTTGCCGCCGCCTGCTTCGAGGGCACCGGCGCCTTCCACGTCTGCTCCAACAGCATGACCGAGCCAGCCGCCGCGGCAGCGACGCTGGCCGGCATGCGTCGCGCGGCGGCAGCGGGCGCGGTGGTGAGCCTGGATCTCAACCTGCGCCCGGCGTTGTGGCCCAGGGAGGTGGACCCGACGCCGGTGCTGTGGTCGGCGCTGTTGCTGGCCGACCTGGTCAAGCTGTCGCGCGAGGAACTCGAGCACCTGGCGCGCCCCCTCGGCGCGGAGGGCGAGCAGCAGGTGCGAACCCGCCTGTTCGCCGGCCGTGCGCGACTGCTGGTGGTGACCGATGGCGCCGGCGAGCTGCAATGGTTCACGGCCGAAGACGCAGGCCGCGTGCCGAGCTTCAGCGCCAGCGTGCGCGACACCACCGCCGCCGGCGATGCCTTTGTCGGCGGCCTGCTGGTGCGCATGGGCGAGCTCGGCGCGCTCGGCGCCGGCTTTGCTGCGTTCCTCGGCAATCGCGCCGCCATCGAGGATGCGATTGGTTTCGGCGCCGCGGTGGGTGCGTTGGCGGTCACCCGCCATGGTGCGTTTGCGGCCATGCCCAATGCTGATGAAGTCCGCCACCTGATCCGGAATCCCCATGCCCTTGCCAGCTGACCCTTCCCCCGATTTCCGCTCCGCCGAGTTCCTGCGCGCGCATATCGCCGAGACCATGGCGTTCTACCATCCGCGCGCGATCGACCCGGCCGGCGGCTTCTTCCACTACTTCCGCGACGACGGCAGCGTCTACGACGCAGGACATCGCCACCTGGTCAGTAGCACGCGCTTCGTCTTCAACTATGCGATGGCCTACCGCGAATTCGGCGAGCCGCAATACCTGGAAGCGGTGCATCACGGCCTGCGCTACCTGCGCGACGTGCATCGGGACGCGGCCAGCGGCGGCTACGCCTGGACCTTGCGCGACGGCAAGGCCGAGGACGATACGCGGCATTGCTACGGCGTGGCCTTCGTGCTGCTGGCCTACAGCAGCGCGCTGAAGGCGGGGGTGGAAGAAGCCAGGGCCTGGATGGGCGAGACCTGGGCGCTGCTGGAACGGCACTTCTGGGACGCCGACGCCGGCCTGTACCGCGACGAGGCCGACGCGCAATGGCGCTTCAGCGCTTACCGCGGCCAGAACGCCAACATGCACATGTGCGAGGCAATGCTGGCCGCGTTCGAGGCCAGTGGCACGCAACACTACCTCGACCGCGCACTGCTGCTGGCCGATCACATGACCCGGCGCCAGGCGGCCAAGGCCGGCGGCCTGGTGTGGGAGCACTACGACCGCGAATGGAACGTGGACTGGGACTACAACCGCGACAATCCCAAGCACCTGTTCCGGCCGTGGGGCTTCCAGCCCGGCCACCAGACCGAATGGGCCAAGTTGCTGCTGATCCTCGATCGCCACGTGCAGGCCGACTGGCTGCTGCCCACCGCGCAGCACCTGTTCGACACCGCGGTGGCGCGCAGCTGGGACGAACAACGCGGCGGGCTGTATTACGGTTTTGATCCGCAGGGCAGGGTGTGCGACGACGACAAGTATTTCTGGGTGCAGGCCGAGTCGCTGGCCGCCGCCGCGCTGCTGGCACAACGCAGCGGGCAGGCACGCTACTGGGACTGGTACGAGCGGCTCTGGGCGTATAGCTGGAAATACTTCGTGGACCACCGATATGGCGCGTGGTACCGCATCCTCGATGCGGACAATCGCAAGTACAGCGACGAGAAGAGCCCGGCGGGCAAGACCGATTACCACACGATGGGCGCCTGCCACGAAGTGCTCAACGTGGTCAGGCCCGCCGCCTGAGTTGCCGGTCGCCGCCCTGTCGCCGTTGCCCACAGTTCCCAATGTCCGGAGGGTCCTGATGTCCGCACGTTCCCTGCTGTCCTTGCCGTTCGTCCTGGCGCTGCTGCTCGCGCTGCCACCTTCCGCGATCGCCGAGGCTGCCCCCGGGCAGGCCGCGAGCACGCAGCTTGCGCCCGTGCCCGCGGTGGATGCGGCTGAATCGGCGCGTCTGGCCGAACAGGTCCGCGAGGCCACGCGTCACGCCTGGCAGGGCTATATGCGCCATGCAAAAGGCCATGACGACCTGATGCCGCTCAGTGGCGGCGCGCACGACTGGTATGCGCAGCCGCTACTGATGTCGCCGGTCGATGCGCTGGATACGCTGATCCTGATGGGACTGGACGAGGAGGCCGCACAGGCGCGTGAACTCATCACCACGCAGCTGTCCTTCGACCAGGACATCGACGTGCAGAACTTCGAGGTCACCATTCGCCTGCTGGGCGGCCTGCTTTCGGCCTACCAGCTCACCGGCGATGCGCGCCTGCTGACGCTGGCCGATGACCTGGGCCGGCGCCTGCTGCCTGTGTTCGACAGTCCCACCGGTCTGCCCTATACCCACGTAAACCTGCGCACTGGCAAGCCGAGCGGGCGGGTCAGCAATCCGGCGGAAACCGGCACCTTGCTGCTGGAGTTCGGCACGCTGGCGCGCCTGACCGGCAAGCCGGTCTATTACGACAAGGCCAAGCGCGCCCTGGTCGAGACGTTCAAGCGACGTTCGTCGATCGGCCTGGTCGGGGCGGAGATCGACGTGGAGACCGGCAAGTGGGTGGACCGCAGCAGCCATATCGCCGGCGGCATCGATTCGTACTACGAGTACCTCTACAAATGCTGGAAGCTGTTTGGCGACGCCGACTGCAAGCGCATGTGGGAGCAGAGCATCGGCCCGGTCAACCGCTATCTGGCCGATGAAGTGCGCGACGGCGAGCCGTGGTACGGCTATGCCGACATGGACAGCGGCCGGCGCACCGAGACCACCTATGGCGCGCTGGATGCGTTCATGCCGGCCTTGCTGGCACTGGGGGGCGACGTGCCGCGTGCACGGCGCTTGCAGGAGTCCGGCCTGAAGATGTGGCGGTTGCATGGCATCGAGCCGGAAACGCTGGACTACGCCACGATGACCGTGCGCTCGCCGGGCTATGCGTTGCGGCCAGAGATCATCGAGTCGGCGTATTACCTGCATCACTACACCGGCGATGCACGCTACCGTGGCATGGGCAAGGAGTTCTTCGAGAACTTCGTGCGCGCCTGCCGCACCGACGACGGCTTTGCCGCGCTCAAGAGCGTGGTCACCGGCGAGAAGAAGGACTCGATGCAGAGCTTCCTGTTTGCCGAGACCCTCAAGTACTACTACCTGCTGTTCGCCCCGGCGAGGGCGCTGGATTTCGATGCGGTGGTGTTCAATACCGAAGCCCATCCGCTGCGTCGCACCTGGAAGTAAACCGCGCGGCGTCAGCACGGATTTGTCACCCAGGTGTCATGGCGCGGCCAGACAATCGCCGACTTTGATGACGGCCCGCATGCAACGGGCCTGATTGCCAACGGGAACCAGCACGACCCATGCCTGCCTTGCCCCGGCGTCGCCAACCGCTTTGCCTTGTCGCCAAGTGTCTTGCCTGTGCCGTGTTGGCGTGGGCGATGCCCGGCGCCGCGGCGGAACCCGCGCCAGATGCAGCAGCGGCTGTGGTGGAGCAGGGCAGCTTGCAGTATGTGAATCACGGCCTGGTGGCGACCGGGACCCTGCCAGCGGCGACGCTGGATTTTCTTGGCGATACGCTGGGGTCGTTCTCCTCGCTGGCGGTGGCCCGTGGCAGCTGGCGGCGTGTCGAGGGCGGCTATGAGGGAACGTTGTGGACCTTGCCCGACCGCGGCCGCAATGATCCCGACGCGGGCGTGTTCTTCGACTATCCGACGCGGCTGCAGCGCATGCACTTGCGGATCGCGGACGGCCAGGTGCAGCTGTCGCCGCAGGGAGGCATGGAATTGCGCGATTTCGAGGACCGCCCGTTCACTGGCGCCGATCCTGGCAGCAGCACGCGGGTCCAGCGCGGCCACGTGCTGCCTTCGGCCGGCAGCGGCGTGGGCGCGGGCAAGATCTCCCTGGATGCCGAAGCGCTGGCGTTCACCGCCGACGGCCACTTCTACATCGGTGATGAGTACGCGGCCAACGTCTATTACTTCGATGCGCAGGGCCACTTGCAGGGCGTGATCGAGCCGCCAGCGGCGATCGTGCCTCGACGTGACGGCGAACCTGCGTTCGGTTCGCTCAAGGCCCCACGCCAGGGCCGGCGCAACAACCAGGGTGTGGAGGGCATGGCCCTGTCGCCGGATGGGCGGCGCCTGTTCGTCGCGTTGCAGAGCGCACTGGTGCAGGACACCGCCGCGGGTGATGCCAGTGGCCGGATCAACGCGCGCGTGCTGGTCTACGATGTGAGCGGCGATCCGTTGCCCAGGGCCCCGATCGGCCATTACGTGGTGCAGCTGCCGGCGTTCCGCCATGAGGGCGGCAGCGGCCCGGCTGACCGCACTGCCGCGCAGAGCGAATTGCGCGCCCTGGATGATCATCGCCTGCTGCTGCTGGCCCGCGACAGCAACGGCCTGGGCGCCGACGATGGCGACCGGCCGGTGTTCAAGCAGGTGCTGCTCGTGGATATCGCGCATGCCACCAACCTGGCGGGGAGCGAGTACGAACAGACAGCGGCCAGCGTGCTGGCAAGCGCGCAAGGCAGTTCACTGCGCGACGGCATCGAGGCCGCCGCGGTGACGCCGCTGATCGACATGCTGGTGCCTTCGCAACTGGCCCGCTTTGGCCTGGGTCTGGAGCGCGACGATCCGCATCTGGCGCTGCTGTCGGAAAAATGGGAATCGATGGATCTGGTGCCGGCGCTGGACCCGGAGCATCCGCGGGACTGGTTCCTGCTGGTGGGCAACGACAATGACTTCATTGCCCGCCATTGCCTGATGCGCGGGCAGCGCTGCGATTCGCGCTTCGACAACGACAACCGCCTGCTGCTGTATCGCCTGACCCTGCCGGCGCATTGAGCACGCCGCAGCGCCACGCATGGCGCGCTGCAGCATGGCTTTGTGCGGATTGTTGTCTACAGTAGACCCCGGCCGCAGTGCGAGCGCCCAGCGCGGCGCAATGCGAACCAACGAACAGGCAGCGTGCGCGCTGCCTTTTTCGGCCGAGCGGATGGTAGCGCTACCATCACCTGCCGGCCGTGGCGTTGCGCTGGGGATGGGAGGAGGCGGGGTGGTCAAGGTGCAGATGCAGCAGCCGCATTCGCAGGCGATGCCGGGCGCCGCAAGCCATGGCGCGACCGCTGTCGCGCGCAATCGCTTGCTGATGCGCGGCCGCTCAGTCCTGGGTGGCGGGCGGCGGTGCCACCGATTGCCGCTTCACCAGCTCGTGGGCGAAGACCTGATCGACATTGGCTTCGCCATTGCGGATGCGCCGCAGCAGGATGTCCACGGCGGCGTCGGCCATGGTGCCGATGGGCTGGCGGATGGTGCTCAGCTCGGGCCAGACCGTGGTGGCCGAGGAGCTGTCATCAAAGCCGACCACCGACAGGTCGCGCGGCACATCCATGCCGCGCCGGTGCGCCACCGAAACCACTGCGGCGGCCATGTCGTCATTGCTGCCGAAGATCGCGGTGGGCGGCTGCTTGCGCGCCAGCATCTTCTCGGCGGCGAGCAGGCCGGAGCGATAGGTGTAGTCGCCTTCCTGCACCAGGTGCCGGTCCAGCGGCAAGCCGGCGGCCTGCAAGGCGGCGCGGAAACCTTCAAAGCGGCGCTCGCTGGCGGCCATGTCGGCGCGGCCCTTGATGTAGCCGATGCGACGGTGGCCCTGCGCGATCAGGTGTTCGGTGATCTCGCGCGCGGCGTGGAATTCGTCGATGCGCACGCAGGAAATGCGGTCGCTGAAGCGATCCGAGGCGATCGCCACCACCGCGACCTTGGCGCGCACGAATTCCTGCACGGCCACTTCCGAGTCGCACAGCGGCGGCGGCAGGATCACGCCGGACACCCCCTTGGCCAGGCGCCGCGCGGCCTTGCGCTCGGCCTCGGGGTCCAGGTCGTCCCAGTAGTCGATCACCAGCTGGATCGCGGTGTGCGAGGCCACATGCAGCACGCCGACCAGCAGTTCGCGCAGGTAGGCGCCGGAAGGATTGGTATACACCAGCGCCAGGCGCGTGTTCTGGGCCGCGGCCAGGGCGCTGGCGGCGAGGTTGGGCGTGTAGCCGAGCTTGTCGACCGCGCGCATCACGCGCTCGCGGGTGTCGTCGCGGACATTGCTCTTGCCATTGATGACGCGCGAGACGGTCATCGGCGAAACCTTGGCCAGCGTGGCCACGTCGTCGATGGTGGTGGCGCGGCCCTTGCGGCGGATCGATTTGTTGTCCTTGCTCAAGCTGCTTCGCCCCTTCGGCGTGGTCGCTCCATCGGCCCGGGCGAGGTCCGGGCTGGCCATGGCTGGTTCGGCGGGTTCGCGGCCTCTGCGGACCGCGCACAGGCGTCCTGCATGGTAACGGCAACCGCGGCGCGCGGCGACCGGCGCACGCAAGCAAAGCATCTGGAGGAAACCCTGTATGCCCTCAATGCCTGAGCGCAACGAAGCATCCACGCTGCGGCACTGGTGGCGCTGCGCCGTGCTGCTGTGCGTCGGTTTTCTGACGCTGCCGGTGGCCCATGCCGAGGACGGTTACGACCTGTGGTTGCGCTACCGGCCATTGCCGGCCGCGCAGGCACAGGCGTACCAGACGCGGTTGCAGGTGCTGGTGGCGCCACAGGCGACACCACTGCAACAGTCCACGCGCGCGGAACTGTTGCGCGGCCTGGGCGGACTGCTCGGGCAGGCGCCGCGCGAGGCGGCCGCACCGCAGGGCGCGGGCACGCTGGTGGTCGGCACGCCGGCTTCCTCCCCGGTGGTGGCTGCGCTGCGGCTGCCGCTGCGCGAACTGGGCAAGGAGGGCTACATCATCCGTCAGGTGCAACTCGGCGGGCAGCCGGCGCTGGTGATCGCGGCGCAGGAAGATGCCGGCGCGCTGTATGGCGTCTTCCATCTGCTGCGATTGTTGCAGACCGGCCAATCGCTGGCCGCTGTCGAGGTGCGCGAACAACCGCGTCTGCAGCTGCGCGTGCTCGACCATTGGGACAACCTGGACCGCAGCGTGGAGCGCGGCTATGCCGGCCAGTCGTTGTGGGACTGGCACAAGCTCCCCGGCTATCTCGATCCGCGCTATACCGATTACGCCCGCGCCAATGCGTCGATCGGCATCAACGGTGCGGTGCTCAACAACGTCAATGCCAGTGCGCTCAGCCTCACCGCGCCCTATCTGCAAAAGGCCGCCGCGCTGGCCGGCGTGCTGCGGCCGTGGGGCATCCGGGTGTATCTGAGCGCGCGTTTCAGCGCGCCGATCGAGATCGGCGGGCTGAAGACCGCCGATCCACTCGACCCGCAGGTCCGCCGCTGGTGGCAGGACAAGGCTGACGAGATCTACCGGCATATCCCGGATTTCGGCGGCTTTGTGGTCAAGGCCAACTCCGAAGGCCAGCCCGGTCCGCAGGACTACCAGCGCAGCCATGCCGACGGCGCCAACATGCTGGCCGCGGCGCTCAAGCCGCATGGCGGCGTGGTGATGTGGCGTGCCTTCGTCTACTCGCACGAGCAGCCGGACGATCGCGCCAAGCAGGCCTACAGCGAATTCGTGCCGCTGGACGGGCACTTTGCCGACAACGTGCTGCTGCAGGTGAAGAACGGCGCGATCGACTTCCAGCCGCGCGAGCCGTTCCACCCGCTGTTCGGGGCGATGCCCAGGACCCCGCTGATGATGGAGTTCCAGATCACCAAGGAGTACCTGGGCTTTGCCACGCACCTGGTCTACCTCGGCGCGCTGTACGAGGAAACGCTGCAGGCGGACACCTGGCGCCCCACGCGCGGGCATACCGTGGCCGAGATCATCGAAGGGCGCGGCCACGCGCTCAGCGGCATGGCCGGCGTGGCCAACATCGGCACCGACCGCAACTGGTCGGGCTCGATCTTCGACCAGGCCAACTGGTACGCCTTCGGCCGCCTGGCCTGGAACCCGCGGCAGTCCGCGCGCGCCATCGCCGAAGAATGGGTGCGCATGACCTTCAGCAACGACGCAGCGTTCGTGCAGCCGGTGGTGGCGATGATGATGGCCTCGCGCGCGGCGGTGGTGGACTACATGACGCCGCTCGGCCTGCACCATCTGATGGGCCGTGGCCATCACTACGGGCCCGCGCCGTGGGATGCCGGCAGCGAGCGCCCCGACTGGGACCCGGTCTATTACCACCGCGCCGACCGCAACGGCATTGGCTTTGAGCGTGGCAGCAGCGGCAGCAACGCGGTCGGCCAGTACGCGGCGCCGCTGGCGCGGCAGCTGGACAACCTGGCCACGGTACCCGAGCGTGATCTGCTGTGGTTCCACCACGTGCCCTGGGATCACCGCATGCAGTCCGGCAATACCTTGTGGGACGAACTGGTGCTGCATTACGGCCACGGCGTGGACGAAGTCGCCGCGATGCGCCGTACCTGGGAAAGCCTGTCCGCCTATGTGGACGCGCAGCGCTACCAGCAGGTGGACAGTTTCCTGGCAATCCAGCAGCAGGAAGCGCAGTGGTGGCGCGATGCCAGCATCGCCTACTGGCAGTCCATCAATGGCCTGCCGTTGCCGGCGGGGCAGGCAGCGCCGCCGCATCCGCTGTCGTACTACCAGTCGTTGAAGTTCCCGTACGCACCTGGCCACCACTGATCCGGACCGCCGATGAAGCCGACCCTGCCCAAGTTTGCGCTGGTGCTGTGCCTGACCTTGCATGCGGCGCTGCCGTTGTCCGCGGCTGCCGCAGCGCTCGGCTTCGACAGTCCCTTCGGCGACCACGCCGTGCTGCAGCGGGAGCAGCCACTGCGCGTGCACGGGCAGGGCACGCCGGGGCGCACGGTGGAAGTGACGCTGGCCGGTACGCAAGCCACCGCCAAGGTGCGCAGCAACGGCCAATGGAGCGCGACGCTGCCGGCGCTGCCCGCCGGCGGCCCGCACCGGTTGCAGGCGCGCTCGGGCAACGAGCAGGTGCAGGCGCAGGACATCCTGATCGGCGATGTGTGGCTGTGCTCGGGCCAGTCGAACATGGAGTTGCAGGTGCACCGCACGCTGGACTCGCGCTCGGAACTGCTCAACGCCCGGCATGACGATATCCGCCTGCTCAGCATCAAGCAGGAAGCCAGTGCGGTGCCGCGCGCGACCTTCGCCACCGCGCCGCAATGGCAGCGCGCCGATACCGACAGCGTGCGCGACTTCTCCGCGGCCTGCTATTACTTCGCACGCGAGTTGCAGCAGAAGGTGGACGTGCCGATGGGGCTGATCAACGCCGCGTGGGGCGGTTCGCGCATACAGGCCTGGCTCAGCGGCGAGGCAGTCGCGCGCACTGGCCTGTATCGTGAAGAGCAGGCAGTGCTGGCGCGTTATGCCAAGGACCCGCTGCAGGCCGCGGCGCAATGGGGCGGACTCTGGCAGGCGTGGTGGCAGCGGCAGCCCGGCATTGCCGGCAACGACCGGCCATGGGATGCGAAGGCCGCGCCGCAAGGCGAGTGGGCGCCGGCACCGGCCGCGCTGGGCGCGTGGGAGCATTGGGGCGTGCCTGCACTGGCATCGTTTGACGGCCTGGTGTGGTTCCGCAGCCAGGTGACGCTGAGTGCCGAGCAGGCCCGCCAGGCCAAGGCCCTGGCAATCGGCAGTGCCGACGAGATCGATACGACCTGGGTCAACGGCCGCGCCATCGGCAGCAGCTACGGCGGCGATGCGCGCGAATATCCGTTGCCGCCGGGTCTGCTGCATGCCGGCGACAACCTGGTCACGGTGAGCGTCGTCGATACCTATCGTGATGGTGGGCTGATCGGCCCGGCCACGGCGCAGGCGCTGATCCTCGCCGATGGCAGCCGCGTGCCGCTGGGCCCGTGGCAGTACCGCGCGATGCCGGCCGACTTTGCTTCGCCGCCGCGTGCACCGTGGCAATCGGCGGCGGGCCTGACCACGCTGTACAACGGGATGATCGCGCCGCTGGCCGATTTCGGCCTGCGCGGCGCGCTGTGGTACCAGGGCGAATCCAATACCTTTGAAGCGCAGCGCTATGGGCAGCTGTTGCGCGCCTATCGCAGCGACCTGCGGCGCCAGTTCGGTGCCGGGCTGCCGTTGCTGATCGTGCAACTGGCCGGTTATGGCGCGCCGTCCAGCAAGCCGGTGGAGAGCGGGTGGGCCGAACTGCGCGAGCAGCAGCGCCAGGTGGCCGCGGAAGATCCGCGCTCCGGCCTGGTGGTGGCGGTGGACATCGGCGAGCGCACGGATATCCATCCGGCCAACAAGCAGGAGCTGGCGCGGCGCCTGGCCCGCGTCGCCCGCCATGTGGTGTATGGCGAAGCGTTGGCAGCGTCCGGCCCGGTGCCGACTGCCGCGAAGCGGCAGGGCGAGGCGGTGCTGCTGCAGTTTGGGCAGGTCGAGCAAGGACTGGTGGCCTACAGCGCCGCGCAGCCGATCGGCTTCGAGTTGTGCGGCACGGCCGCGGGCAGTTGCCAGTTCGCCAGCGCACGCATCGACGGCGAGCGCGTGTGGCTCGATGTTCCCGCCGGCGTGGACGCCAGCCGCGTGCGCTACTGCTGGGCCGACAGCCCGGTGTGCACTCTGTACGACGGCAATGGTCTGCCGGCCGGCCCGTTTGAAATCGACGTGCATTGATCACTCCACGGAATCCGCAGATGAACCCGCACACCGAATCCGCACCTCCCTCCGCACCCGCGCAGGGCAGCAGCCGCGACCGCGAGATCGTCGAGGCCAAGGTCATCGTGACCAGCCCCGGGCGCAATTTCGTCACCTTGAAGATCGTCACCCGCAGCGGCGTGGTCGGCTGGGGCGATGCCACGCTCAACGGACGCGAGCTGGCCGTGGCCGCGTACCTGCAGGAGCATGTGGTACCGAACCTGATCGGGCGCGATGCCGGGCGCATCGAAGACACCTGGCAGTTCCTGTATCGCGGCGCCTACTGGCGGCGCGGGCCGGTGACGATGACCGCCATTGCCGCGGTCGACGTGGCGCTGTGGGACATTCTCGGCAAGATGGCGGGCCTGCCGATCTACCAGTTGCTGGGCGGGCGCTCGCGCGAGGGCGCGCTGGTCTACGCGCATGCCAATGGCCGCGACATTGCCGAAGCCAGCGACGAGGTCGGCAAGTACCGCGAAATGGGTTTCCTGGCCATCCGCGCGCAATGCGGCGTGCCCGGAGTGAAGAAGGCCTATGGCATCTCCACCGCGGGCAAGCCGTACGAGCCGGCCGAAAGCGAGCTGCCGCTGGAGACGGTGTGGTCGACGCCGCGTTACCTGGATATTGCACCGCGCCTGTTCGAGCAGTTGCGTGCTGATCACGGCGACGAGATCGAACTGCTGCACGACGTGCACCACCGGCTCACGCCGATCGAGGCGGCGCGCCTGGCGCGCAGCCTGGAGCCTTACCGCCTGTTCTGGATGGAGGACGCCACCCCGGCGGAGAACCAGCAATCGTTCGAGCTGATCCGCCAGCATTCGGTGACGCCGCTGGCAGTGGGCGAGGTGTTCAACTCGATCTGGGACTGCAAGCACCTGATCGAGAAGCAGCTGATCGACTACATCCGCACCACGCTGGTTCATGGTGGCGGCATCACCCATGTGCGCCGCCTGGCCGACTTCGCCGCGCTGTACCAGGTGCGCACCGGCTTCCATGGCGCCACCGACCTGTCGCCGGTGTGCATGGGCGCGGCCCTGCATTTCGACACCTGGGTACCGAACTTCGGCATCCAGGAATACATGTTCCACAGCGAACAGATGCTGGAGGTGTTCCCGCACGACTACAGTTTTCGCGACGGCCGCCTGCATGTGGGTGACAGCGCCGGCCACGGTGTGTCGCTGGACGAGAAACTTGCCGCGCGCTATCCGTACGTGCCGCGCCAGCTGCCGGTCGCGCGGCTGGAAGACGGCGCGATGTGGGACTGGTGATCACCATGCGCGCCTGGACGTTCAGTTCCTCCTGCGCCGTGCTGTCGATGCGCTGCGTCCTCGGGCTGGGCCTGGGCCTGGGGCTGGGGCTGGCAATCGCGCCCGCGCCCGCGGCCACGCCTGCCGCGCCTGTCGCCTTTGACGACTTCCGCTATCGAGGCGATGACCCCGCTTTTGCCGCGCCACTGCCGCCGGCGCACTACCGCAACCCGGTGCTGAGCGGCTTCTTCCCCGATCCGGCGGTGACGCGGGTCGGCGATCGCTATTACCTGGTCAATTCCACGTTCGCGTATTTTCCGGGCATTCCGGTGTTCGAGAGCGAGGACCTGGTGCATTGGCGCCTGCTGGGGCACGCCATCGACCGGCCCGGGCAGCTCGACTTCACCGGCCTGGGCACATCGCGCGGCGTGTTCGCGCCGAGCATCGCCCACCACGACGGCACCTTCTACATCTTCAATACCGCGGTGGACAACGGCGGCAACTACTACCTGACGGCGAAGAACCCGGCCGGCCCATGGTCCGACCCGGTATGGCTGCCAGGCGTGGATGGCATCGACCCGTCGCTGTTCATCGATGACGATGGCCGCGCCTACCTGCTCAACAACGGCCCGCCCGAGGGCAAGCCGCGCTATGAAGGACATCGTGCGATCTGGTTGCAGGCCTTCGACCTGAAGAGCGGCCAGCCGTTCGGCCCACGCAAGGTGCTGATCGACGGCGGGGTGGAACCGCAGAAGAACCCGATCTGGATCGAAGGCCCGCACATCTACCGCCGCGATGGCTGGTACTACCTGTCCTGCGCGGAAGGCGGCACCGGGCCGCAGCATTCGCAGGTGGTGTTGCGCGCACGTTCGCCCTGGGGACCGTTCACGCCGTACGCGCACAACCCGATCCTGACCCAGCGCGACCTGCCGGCCAACCGCGCCGACCCCATCGCCAATGCCGGCCACGCCGACCTGGTCGAAGGCAAGGACGGCAGCTGGTGGGCGATCTTCCTTGCCAGCCGCATCTATGGCGACGGTCATTACCAGACCGGGCGCGAAACCTTCCTGCTGCCGGTCACCTGGCGCGATGGCTGGCCAGTGATCCTCGATGCCGGCAAGCCGATCCCGCAGGTGGTGGCCGCGCCATCGTGGATGGGCGAGGGCACGCAGGCACCACGCAGCGGCAACTTTGAATGGCGCGACGACTTCAGCGCCACCACGCTGCGCCCGGAATGGCTGAGCCTGCGCATGGCGCCGACCTGGGCCGACCTGCGCAGCAAGCCGGGGCAACTGCTGCTGACGCCACAGGCCGACGGTCTCGACAGCCACGGCACACCCGCGTTCCTCGGCCGGCGCCAGCAGCACCTGCGCTTCGACAGCGAGCTGCGCGTGCAGGTGCCGCAGGCGACAGGTACCAGCGCCGGGCTGGCGCTGTATCAGGACGAGCAGCACTGGTACGTGGTTGGCGTACAACGCAGCGGCGAGGGCGCGACAGTCTTCCTGCAACGCCATGTGGCCGGCGATGCGCGCGTGGTCGCGCAGGCCCGCGTCGCCGATGCCGACAGCCTGCGCCTGCGCGTGCAGGGCGAGGCCGGCCGCGGCGATTTTGCCTTCGATGCCGGACACGGCTGGCAGACCCTGCGCGCCGGCGAAGACATCCATGTATTGAGCACCGATCTGGCCGGCGGTTTCGTCGGTGTCACGATCGGGCCTTATGCCCGGGCCGAAGCGGCCCCCTTCCAGGAGGATTGACATGCACCTGCTGCCCCATCGTGGCCGCCAGGCTTTGGCGTTGGCCGTCGCGCTGTCGCTGCTGCCGCTGACCGCGGCCAGTGCCGCGCCACCCGCAACGTCGCCGGCGCCGTCCGCAGCGGCGGATGCACGCCCGCTGTACCTCGACCCGGACCGCGGTTTTGAAGAGCGTGCCGCCGACCTCGTCTCGCGGATGACCCTGGAAGAAAAGGTCGGGCAGATGCAGAACAGCGCGCAGGCCATCGCGCGCCTGGGCGTGCCAGCCTACGACTGGTGGAACGAGGCCCTGCATGGCGTGGCCCGAGCCGGCGGCGCCACCGTGTTCCCGCAGGCCATCGCGCTGGCGGCGACCTTCGACACCCCGCTGATGCACCAGGTCGCCACCACCATCAGCGACGAGGCGCGGGCCAAGCACCACGAGTTCCTGCGCCACGACCAGCATGGCCGCTACCAGGGCCTGACCTTCTGGTCGCCGAACATCAACATCTTCCGTGATCCGCGCTGGGGCCGCGGGCAGGAAACCTATGGCGAAGACCCGTTCCTGACCGCGCGCATGGGCGTGAACTTCGTCGAGGGCCTGCAGGGCGACGACCCCAAATACCGCAAGGTCGACGCCACCGCCAAGCACTTCGCCGTGCACAGCGGCCCGGAGCACAACCGACACGAGTTCGACGTGCACCCGGAACCGCGTGATCTCTACGAAACCTATCTGCCGGCGTTCCAGGCCCTGGTGCAGGAGGCGCACGTGGATTCGGTGATGGGCGCCTACAACCGCGTCAATGGCGAGTCGGCTTCGGCCAGCCAGTTCCTGCTGCAGGACACCCTGCGCCAGGCCTGGGGCTTTGACGGCTATGTGGTGTCGGACTGTGATTCGATCGAGGACATCTACAAGCACCACAAGATCGTCGGCAGCGCCGCCGAGGCCGCGGCGCTGGGGGTCAAGCGCGGGCTGGAACTGAACTGCGGGCGCACCTATGGCGCCCTGGTCGATGCGGTCAGGCAGGGGCTGATCAGCGAGGCCGAGATCGATGCAGCCGTGCGCAAGCTGATGACCGCGCGGATGCGCCTGGGCATGTTCGATCCACCCGAGCGCGTGGCTTACGCGCAGATTCCGTACTCGGTGAATCAGTCGCCGGCCCACGATGCCCTGGCCCTGCGCGCGGCGAGCGAGTCGCTGGTGCTGCTGAAGAACGATGGGCTGCTGCCATTGTCGCCCTCGCTCAAGCGGGTGGCGGTGATCGGCCCGACCGCCGACGATCCGATGGCCTTGCTCGGCAACTACTACGGCACGCCGGCCGACCCGGTCACCGTGCTGCGTGGCATCCGCAAGGCGCTGCCCAATGCCGAAGTGGTGTACGCGCGCGGCAGCGATCTGGTCGAGCGCAGCGACGACCCCGACGCCGACGTGCCGATCGAGCCGCGCTACCTGCGCCCCTCGGCGCTGGCCAACGAACGCGGCTTGAAGGGCGAATACTTCAAGGGCACCGCGCTGGCCGGCACGCCGGCGCTGACCCGGCTCGACTCGCGCGTCGCGTTCCGCTGGGACCGCGGCGCGCCGACCGATGACGCCGTCGCCCGCGGCGAACTGTCGCGCGACAAGGCGCTGGCGGCCGATGACTTCAGCGTGCGCTGGAGCGGCCAGCTGCTGCCGCCGCGCGACGGCAGCTACGACATCAGCGTCACCGCCAACGACGGCTTCCGCCTCTATGTGGACGGCAAGCTGGTGCTGGACCGCTGGCGCAACGCCGACCGCGCACAGGCCGAACATGCCAGCCTCGCCCTGCGCGGCGGCCAGGCCTACGACCTGCGCCTGGAGTACTACGAACACGAACGCGATGCGGCAGTGAAACTGGCCTGGCGCCTGCCGGGCGGCGCACCGCCGTTGCAGGAAGCACTGCAGGCCGCGCGCGATGCCGATGCGGTGATCTTCGTCGGCGGCCTCACCGGCGATGTCGAAGGCGAGGAGATGGATGTCAGCTACCCGGGCTTTGCCGGCGGCGACCGCACCGACCTGCGCCTGCCCAAGCCGCAGCGCGAACTGCTGGAGGCGTTGCAGGGCACCGGGAAGCCGGTCGTGGCCGTGCTCACCGCCGGCTCGGCGCTGGCGATTGACTGGGCACAGCAGCACCTGCCGGCGATCCTGCTGGCCTGGTATCCCGGTCAGCGCGGCGGCGATGCGGTAGCCGATGCGCTGTTTGGCAAGACCAGTCCCGGCGGCCGCCTGCCGATCACCTTCTACAAGGAAGATGCCACGCTGCCGGCCTTCGACGACTACACGATGCAGGGCCGCACCTATCGCTACTACCAGGGCCAGGCGCTGTATCCGTTCGGCCATGGCCTGAGCTACGCGAAGTTCGACTATGGCGACCTGACACTGCAACGCCGGCAGGGCAAGGCCGGCGAGCCGCTGCAGGTCAGCGTCAAGGTGCGCAACAGCGGCAAGATGGCGGCCGACGAGGTCGTGCAGCTGTATCTCAAGCCGTTGGACCCCAGGCGCACGCGCGCGCTCAAGGACCTGCGCGGCTTCAGCCGCGTCACCTTGCAGCCGGGCGAGCAACGCGAGGTGAGCTTCACCGTGCAGCCGGAACGTGATCTGCGCGTCTATGACGCCGAGCGCAAGCGCTATGTGGTGGATCCCGGCAAGTACGAAGTGCAGGTGGGCGCTTCCAGTGCCGACATCCGCCTGCGGCAGGTGTACACGGTGGACAAGTGACATTGGGCCAACCCCTGCCGCGCCTGTGCGACGCCACCCTCGGCCGCCTCCCGGCCGAGGTGGCACGCCCGCGCTACGACCGCGCCAGCACGCGCATCGGCATCGTGCATCTGGGCATTGGCGCATTTCATCGCGCGCACCAGGCCGTATACATTGATGCGCTGCTGGATCGTGAACCGCAATGGGCAATCTGCGGTGTGTCGCTGCGCAGTCCTGAGGTGCGCGATGCGCTGCAGCCGCAGGATGGCCTGTACACGCTGGAGCTGCTTGGCGAAACGCCGCAGTGGCGCGTGATCGGCGCGGTGCGCGAAGTCCTGTGCGCGCCGCAGCAGCCGGCGGCGGTCCTGGAGCGCCTGGCCGATCCGGCGGTGCGGCTGGTCACGCTGACCGTGACCGAGAAGGGGTATTGCCTGCACGGCGACGATCTCGACCTCGCCCATCCGGATATCGTCCACGACCTCGCCACGCCGCATGCGCCGGTCAGCGCGATTGGCCATGTCGTGGCTGGCCTGCGCTTGCGCCGCGAACGCGGCGTGCCGGCCTGCAGCGTGCTCAGTTGCGACAACCTGCCAGACAACGGCGGCAAGCTGCGCCGCGCCTGCGTGCAGTTCGCGCGGCAACTGGACCCGGGGCTGGCGTCATGGATCGACACGCACGCACGCTTTCCGCGTTCGATGGTCGACAGCATCACCCCCGCCAGCGATGCGCCGCTGCGCGAGCGGGCAGCACAGGCGCTGGGCCTGGACGACGCCTGGCCGGTACAGCGCGAGGCTTACAGCCAGTGGGTGGTGGAGGACGACTTCGCGCTCGGCCGGCCCGACTGGGCCCGCGTGGGCGTGACCATGAGCAGTGATATCGCCGGCTATGACCGCGCCAAGTTGCGCCTGCTCAACGCGCCGCATTCGGCGCTGGCCTATCTGGGCACCTTGCTGGGGCTGGAAACGGTGGCCGCGGGCATGCGCCACCCGGCGCTGGGCCCGTTCGTCGGCCGGCTGCTGCGCGCGCACATTGCACCCAATGTCGTGCTGCCGGAAGGCTTCGATGCGCCGGGTTATATCGATGCGATCCTCGCCCGCTTCGGTAATCCGGCGGTGCGCCATCGGCTGCTGCAGATCGCCCAGGATGGCTCGCAGAAGATTCCGGTGCGGTTCCTTGGCACGATCGCCGAAGCCCTGGCCGCCGCGCGGCCGATCAACGTGCTGTGCCTGCCCGTCGCCGCCTGGCTGCATTTCGTGCGACGGCAGACGGCTGCAGGCATCGCGCTGGCCGATCCGATGGCGGAGCCCCTGGCGCGCATCGCCAGCAACATGCACGACGATGCCGCCACCGATGTTGCCGCCTTCCTGCGGATCGACGGCGTGTTCGGTGCACTGGCCGCCGATGCGCGATTCGTGCAGGCACTGACGCAGGCCTATGCGGCAATGGGTGATGGCGCCGACGCCGCAGTCGCCAACGCACTGGCGCACGCCGAATCCTAGAGACTTGCGCGTTCGCGGGACGAGCGCGCGCGAAGCAAAACGTTGCATGCAGCCGATGCCGTTTCAGGGCGGACACGCCGGCGCGTGGCTGTTACATCTTGCGTTGGGGAAGTACGCGGTTGGGGGCTACCGGGAAAACGCCACGCTTCGCAGCGGATGTTGCGAAGTTACAGGTTGTCACTTGACAACGCGTACGGCCTCGCTAGACTTCTTACCAACGCAGAAGACCATGGACAGGAAACGACACCCGAAAGCCGAGATTGAGGCCGCTGTACGCCATGCCGAGTTGCATGGATGGAAAATCAGGGCAGGGGGCGCCCATGCATGGGGCAGGATGTTCTGCCCTTACAACGATGATGGCTGCCGCTGCGGAGAGTTCTGCATCACCAGCATCTGGAGTACGCCGAGCAACCCTGGCAATCATGCCCGGCAGCTGCGGCGCGTAGTGGACAACTGCGCCTGCGAACGCGCAAAGCGCAAGAATCCTTGAGGTAACGCAATGAATGAGTACGAGTTCATCCTGAAGTTTCGCCTTCCCGATCCGCAGCAGGATCCGGGCAAGCTGGTCGGGGCGCTGGCCAAGGCCGGTTGCGACGACGCCACCATCGGCATCGGTCAGCCGGGCCGCATCGCCCTGGACTTCGCGCGTCGCGCGCCGACTGCGCTGGACGCGGTGGTCTCGGCCGTGCGCGCGGTGCGCCGCGCCATTCCGGGGGCCGAGCTGGTCGAGGCCTCGCCGGACCTGGTCGGCCTCACCGACGTGGCCGAACTGATGGGTTGCAGCCGGCAGAACATGCGCAAGCTGATGACCAGCAATCCGGCCACTTTTCCCGCGGCCGTCCATGAAGGCACGCAGTCGCTGTGGCATCTGCGCAGCGTACTGGACTGGTTCGACGATACCCAGAAGCGCAGCGTTGACCAGCGACTGGTCGAGGTTTCCGACGTGACCATGAAGCTCAACATCGCCAATGAATCGCGGCGCCTTGCAGGCAGCGGCGTGCCGAAGGACATCGCCGCGCTGTTTGCCTGAGCTTGCCGGTCCGCCCCGCGCGGCTATTGCCGCGCGGTGGCTGCCTGGCTCAGCACGTCCACCAGCGTGTCGTAGTCACGCGGGCCATCGTAGCGCTGGCCATTGATGAACAGTGTTGGCGTACCGTTTACGCCGCTGCGCACGCCGCCGGAGAAATCGCCTTCGATCTTCGCGTCGTAGTGACCGCTGACCGCCTCGCCGAAAGCGGTGTTCGGCAGGCCGAGTTCGCGCGCGTAGCGGGCCAGGTCGTGGTCGCTGAGTTCATCCTGGTGTTCGTACAGCATGTCGTGTGCTTCCCAGAACTTGCCCGCCGCCGCCGCGGCTTCGGCGAACTGCGCAGCATGCAGCGCGTGCGGATGCATTTCCGCCAGCGGGAAGTTGCGGAACACAAAGCGCAGGCGGTCGCCGAGCGCGGCCTGTACCGCCTTGAGCAGGGGATAGGCCTCGCCGCAGTACGGGCATTCGTAGTCGCCGTATTCGACCAGGGTGACCGGTGCGTCGGCCGGACCGCTGCTGTGGTCACCGGCGTGGACGGCAATGGTGAGGCGGCTCATGCGCGATCTCCGTTGGGGGTGGATGCGGCCAGCTTGTCCAGGGCATCGAGGATGCCGTCGGCGCCGGGATTGATGCCCAGCGGCGAAACGTGGCTCCAGGCGATGACGCCTTCGGCGTCGATGACGAACAGGGCGCGCTCGGAGGTGCCTGATTCCTGCCGATACACACCGAAGCGGCGCGCGACCTCGCCCTTGGGTTCAAAGTCGGCCAGCAGTGGAAAGTGCAGCTTGCGATCCTGGGCGAAGGCGGCGTGGCACCAGGTGCCGTCCACCGAGATGCCGAGCAGCTGTGCGCCGGCGCGCCGGAACTCCGGCAGGATCTGGTTGTACAGGGCCATCTGGTCGCCGCACACCGGGCTCCAGTCGGCCGGGTAGAAGGCGAGGATCACCGGCTGGCCGCGCAACGAAGACAGACTGACGCGCTGGTCCGGGGTGGAGGGCAGTTCAAAGTCGGGCGCCGGCGTCCCGGCGGCAAGGGGAACGGCAGTGGACATGGATTCCTCGCTATGTGAGCCGCCACGCAGCAAGCAACAACCCCACGCGGCGCGGCGGCAGTGCGACTGTTGCGTAGTGCCGGCGCTGGCGCCAGCACCACGCGGTTCCCGGCTCAGCCCTGGATGAAGGCCAGCAGGTCGGCGTTGATCACATCGGCATGCGTGGTGCACATGCCATGCGGAAGACCTTCGTAGACCTTCAGCGTGCCGTGCTTGAGCAGCTTGACCGAGAGCAGGGCCGAGTCGGCGATCGGCACGATCTGGTCGTCGTCACCATGCATGACCAGCACCGGCACCTCGATCTTCTTCAGGTCTTCGCTGAAGTCGGTCTCGGAGAACGCCTTGATGCCTTCGTAATGGGCCTTGGCGTTGCCGGCCATGCCCTGGCGCCACCAGTTCTGGATGGTGCCCTGCAGCGCCTTGGCGCCTTCGCGGTTGAAGCCGTAGAACGGGCCGGTCGGCAGGTCCAGATAGAACTGCGCGCGGTTGGCGGCCAGCTGCGCGCGCAGGCCATCGAAGACCTCTTGCGGCAGGCCGCCCGGGTTGGCCGCGGTCTTGAGCATGATCGGCGGCACCGCGCCGATCAGCACGGCCTTGGCCACGCGGCCCTTCGGCTGGCCGTAACGGGCCACGTACGCGGTGACTTCGCCGCCGCCGGTGGAGTGGCCGATGTGCACGGCGTTGCGCAGATCCAGGTGCTCCATCACGGCGGCGGCATCGGCGGCGTAATGGTCCATGTCGTGGCCATCGCTGACGTGCGCCGAGCGGCCGTGGCCGCGACGGTCGTGGGCGATGACGCGGAAGCCCTTCTGCACGAAGAACAGCATCTGCGCGTCCCAGTCATCGCTGGACAGCGGCCAGCCGTGATGGAACACGATGGGCTGGGCGTCCTTCGGGCCCCAGTCCTGGAAGAAGATTTCGACGCCGTCGCGGGTGGTGATCGTGCTCATGCAAGTCCTTTGTTGTGGGGGATGCCGCCCCGACCGGGCGGCCCGTCGATGATAGTCGTACTTGCCTGCTTTACGTTGACATTGTTGCGCCGCAGGATTTACAGCAGGCAGTACACGGCCCACGCTCCAGCCACCGCACCGCCGGGGAACGCCATGAAGCTGCCGCTGTATCTGTTGCTGGCGACGATCCTGCCGCTGGCCACCGCAGCCGCCACGCCGATGCAGGACGTGGCCGCCATCCTCGAAGCCGAGCGTGAAATCTGTGCGGCCTATCAACGCGGTGATGCGGACTGGCTCGAACAACACTTGGACCCGAGCTTCACCCTCACCGGCTCGACCGGCAAGCTGACCACCCGCGCCGAGGAAGCGGCCGACTTGCGCAGTGGAACGCGCTACACGGTATTCCGCAACTCGGGTTCGCAGGTACGCCTGTACGGCGATGCCGCGGTCGTCACCGGCGTCACCCATGTCGAAGGCCAGGCCGAGGGCCAGCCCTATGCGCTGGATTTCCAGTTCACCGACACCTACGTGCGGCGGCCGCAGGGCTGGCTGATGGTCGCCAGCCATGCCTCCAGGCGCGCGGCACCCTGAAACAGCGCGCCTGGCCTTACTTCACCCAGCGCCCATTGCCGAGACGCACTTCAAAACGCGCCCACTGGCGGAAGACATCCGCAGCGCAGTGGCTGCTGCTGCCGGCGCCATCGCCGGCGACCACGCGGTAGTCCACCCGTGCTGGCTGCCTGGCAGCGGCAGGCCCGATGCGGATGATTTCGCGCACGCTCCAGGCCTTGCCCAGCCGGCCATTGCTGTAGCAATGGCCGGGCAGCAGTTCCTGCGGGTGCAGCACGTTGCGCTCGGCGTGCTGCTTGGCCAGTTCCAGCAGCTCGGTGAGGTTTTCCTCGGTGATGTCCACGTAGGAGTTGAGCTGTTCCATCGCCGCGGAGAAATCCTCCTGGGTCAGGTCGAAGCGGCGCTGCGCGGCCGGCACCGCAGCGGTCTGCCGGCGCCGGTGCAGGTGCACCGGGTAACGCCGCCACGGGAACAGCGCATTGAAGGCGACCGCCACCAGCATGATCGCGGCCAGGCCCACGCCGACCGGCTCGATCAGGTAGTGGTAGCCCAGCGCATGCAGTTCATCGCTGCCGACGACCGCGGCCAGCGCGGTGGCGCCACCGGGCGGGTGGATGCAGCGCAGGTAGTACATCGCGCCAATTGCCAGGCCCACCGCCAGCGCCGCGGTCCACGCCTGGCCGGGGAACAGCTGCTGGCAGCTCACACCGATGAAGGCCGATACCAGATGTCCGCCGACCACCGCCCACGGCTGCGACAAGGCGCCGTGCGGCACCGCGAACAACAGCACGGCCGAAGCACCGAGCGAGGTCAGGATCACCGCGCCGGCCGGGCCCGCGCCCGCCACGCCCATGGGGAACACGCCGTTGATGGCCGCGCAGACCGCGGCGATGCCGAGCACGCCGCCGATGGTGGAGATCCACTTTTCGGCGTGGGTGGTGGTGTTGCGCTCGATGCCCAGCCAGATGCGGAGCGAATGCGGCAGGGCGGGAAACTTCATCGGGCGGTGCAGGCATGTGGCGGGGGCGGGAAGTCTAGGCCAAGCACGCCGCGACGGCCATCGCGGCGCCTGGCGATGTTTGTCCACCGCCCCGGCGTGGATCAGTCGCGCGCGGCAGCCTTGATCACCGCATCGAAGGCCGGCTTGGGCTGGCGTTCGCGGTCAAACAGCAGCGGGTAGTTGCTGCGCCCGCGCACGGGGTAGTCGTTCTTCCAGGAGTCGCCATCGTGCACGTTCCAGAACGTGACCCGGTCAATCACGTCGCGCTTGCGCCGGAACAGTTCAAACAGGTCGGCGTAGCGCTGTGCCAGGCGCTGCTGCATGTCCGCCGGCAGGCCGTTGGGCCACGGATCGAGCTGGCGCCGCGCGGCGGCATCGGCGGGCAATTCCAGGCGCTGGTCGGCCGGCATGCCATCGGTGCGCGGCGGCTGTGGCAGCACATCGATGTCCAGCTCGGTGATCATCACCTTGACCCCGAGCGCGGCGAAGGTGTCGATGCTGGTCTCGATCTCGGCGATGGACGGGCTGTCCAGCCCCCAGTGGCCCTGCATGCCGACGCCGTCGATGCGCACGCCGCTGTCCTGCAGCATCTTCACCAGGCGCACGATGCCGGCGCGCTTGGCCGGCTTTTCGGTGTTGAAGTCGTTGTAGTACAGCTCGGTGCCCGGCGTGGCCTGCGCGGCGTAGCGGTAGGCCTCGCGCAGCAGGCGGTCGCCATCGCCGACGTTCTTCAGCCACGGGCTCTGCCGGTAACTGCCATCTTCGTCGATGACTTCGTTGGCCACGTCCCAGGCATCGATGCGCCCGGCGTAGTGTCCGGCCACGTGCTGGATATGGTCGCGCAGCACGGCCAGCTGCGCGTCGGCGGCATGCGGCTTGCCCTGCGCATCGGTGAACATCCACGCTGGGGTCTGGATGTGCCACAGCAGGTTGTGCCCGACCAGGAACATGCCGTGGGCCTTGCCGAAGGCGACAAACCTGTCGCCCTTGCTGAAGTCGTAGACGCCGGGCTTGGGATGCACGTTCTCCGGCTTGAGTTCGTTCTCGGCGGTGATGGTGTTGAACTGCTGGATCACCAGCGCCTGCGAGCGCGCATCGCGGCCGCTGACGATGGCGTCGTTGACCGCGGTACCGACCAGAAAGTCGTCGGCAAACGCATCCTTCAGCGTGGTCGGCGGCGCGGCCACAGCGGGCAGAACGGGCAGGGCGCAGAGGCTGGCGGCCGTGGCCAGGGCCAGCAGGGCGCGGCGAAAACGGGGTGGCGGGGTCATGGCAGGGCTCCGGTCAGCAGGTGGATGGGCAATTGCGCGGGCGCCAGGCCATCGGCCTCGGCATGCAGGACCAGCTCGCCGCGCGCGCCGGGATGGGCACGCACGATGGCCAGCAGGCGACCGTTGAAGGCCGCGCGCGTGGCGGCGGGGAATGGCGTCATGTCAGTGGGGTTGCCGTTGTCGGCAGCGACGAGTTCGCCCGGGCCTTCCAGGCGCAGATGGGTGGTCGTGTTTGCATGCGGCACGCGCACGCCGTGCGCATCGCGCACTTCGATGTCGATGAAGGCCAGGTCGCGGCCATCGGCGCGCAGCGCGGGGCTTTCGGCACGCAGCTGCAGGCGGGCCGGTGGGCCGGCGGTCAGCACGCGGTCCGAGGCCCACGGCTTGCCGCCAAGATAGGCCTGCACGCGCAGTTCGCCAGGCTGGTAGCGGACCTCGTCCCAGCGCAGGCGATACTGCCCGGGCTGCTTGCGCTTGCGTCCCTGCGACACGCCGTTGACGAACAGCTCGGCTTCGTCGCCGGAGGTGAATACATGGACCGGAGTCACCTCGCCCTCGCGGCCTGGCCAGGTCCAGTGCGGCAGCAGGTGCGCCATCGGCAACCCGGGGCGCCAGCGCGACTGGTACAGCCAGTAGCGGTCCTTGGGAAAGCCGGCCAGGTCAATGATGCCGGAATAGGAACTGCGCGAGCTGTAGTACGGCGTGGGCTCGCCGAGGTAGTCGAAGCCGGTCCAGACGAACTCGCCGGCGACGAACGGGTGCGCGTCGAGTGCGGCAAACACCTTGTCCGGGCTGGCGCCGAAATCCACCGCATGCAGTTCATAGGCGCTGACCTGATGGGCGACCGGGTCACCGCCGCGGCCATCGCGTACCGGCGCGCTGGTCTTTGCGGTGACCGGGAACAAGTAGACGCCGCGGCTGCTCAGCGTCGAGGCGGTCTCGGTGCTGAGGATGGCCTTGTCCGGAAAGGCGCGGTGGAACGCGTCGTACATTGGCGGCGTGCGGATGCGCTCGGTACCGGCGAACTCCGGCGTGTCGCGGATGCCTTCGCCCTGATAGTTGAGGCCGATCACGTCGAGCTCGGCGGGCAACGGCATGTCCGGCTTGGCGTAGTTCATTGCCGCGGTCAGCGGACGGGTCGGGTCTTCTTCGCGAACGATGCCGCGCAGCTGCCGCGCGATGGCCGCGCCGTCGGCGCCGGTGTACTGCTCGCCGACCTCGTTGCCGATGCTCCACAGGATGACCGAGGGGTGGTTGCGGTCACGGCGCAGCAGGGCGCGCAGGTCGGGTTCATGCCAATCGTCGAAGATCCGGTGGAAGTCCAGGGCGGTCTTGCGCATCTGCCAGCTGTCGAAGATTTCATCAACCACCAGCAGGCCGAGGCGATCGGTGAGATCGAGCAGTTCCGGCGCCGGCGGGTTGTGGCTCATGCGAACCGCATTGGCGCCCATGGCCTGCAGCATGCGCAGTTGCCGCTCGGCCGCGCTCGCGTTGAATGCCGCGCCAAGCGCTCCAAGGTCGTGATGCTGGTTCACGCCGCGGATCGGCACGTGTTCGCCATTGACCAGCAGGCCCTGCTCTGGAGCAAAGCGCACCTGCCGGATGCCGAAAGTCGTTTGCACCTGATCCACGATGCGACCACCGGCGCGCACGCTGGTCACCGCGAGATAGCGGTGCGGTTGCTGGGTGGGCGGCGGGCCCCACAGCCGCGGGCGCCGCACACGCAGGTCCTGGTCGATCTCGGCTTGCGCCCCGGCGGCCAGCGCCAGTGGCTGCGGCTGGCCGCGCGCGGCCGCCTGACGCTCCGGCTTGTCTTCCGCGTCCAGGACATACAACGCGGTGTCGACCCGCAGGCTGGCTGCGGTGGTGCTGTCATTGCGCAGCGTGACCTGCACGCGTACGTCAGCATGTTCGCGCGAGACCTGTGGCGTGGTGATGCGTACGCCCCAATGCGCGACATGCGTGGGCGCGGTCTTGCGCAGCCACACCTGCCGGTAAAGGCCGCCCCCGGGATACCAGCGTGCGGAATCGGGCGGATTGTCCAGGCGGATCGCGAGCTGGTTGCGCCCGCCATAATGCAGGCAATCCGTCAGGTCCAGCTGCCAGCTACTGTAGCCGTAGGGCCAGCCGCCAAGCAGCTGGCCGTTGCACCAGACGCTGGCATACGACATGGCACCGTCGATCTCCAGCGCGACGCGGCGGCCACGATCGCTGGCCGGGATGTCCAGCGTGCGCCGATACCAGCCGACGCCCCAGCTGGGCAGCCGGCCCATGCCGCCATATGGGCCATCGACCAGGAACGGGCCGGCGATCGCCCAGTCGTGGGGCAGGGTGACGGGCTGCCATGCGCTGTCGTCGAAATCGCCACGGACAAAGGCCACGTTGGCGCCCGGTGCAGGACCGGCGGGACGCACATGGTGCCGCGCCGGATCAGCGATCAAGGCGTTGGCGGTCGGCAAGATCCACGGCTTGAGCAAGTCAGGCCCGCTGCCGGCCGGCAACGCGGCCTGCTGCGGCTTGCTGTCCGCGGCCTTGCCGTCCTCGTCGTCGTGCACCGCCGGACGCAGTTCATAGTCCAGCGCGCCGTCCGTAGCGGGCGGATCGCCGGCATGAAAGCGCCAGCCGCTGTCGAGCGCGATGCGTTCGCGTGCTGGCGTCGCCGTGCAAACCACCGCCGGCGACGCCAGCGCCAGCCAGGCGGCCGCGAGGCACGCGCGGTGCCTCACAGGCGATAGGCCTGCTTGGGCAGGCGGTAGGCCAGGTCGATCGCAACCTCGGCCGCCTCGTCCTCGTCGATCCGGTGCTCGGCGACGAGCCTGGCCAGGAACGCGCAGTCCACGCGCCGGGCCACGTCATGCCGCGCCGGGATCGACAGGAAGGCGCGGGTGTCGTCATTGAAACCCACCGTGTTGTAGAAGCCGCCGCTGCTCAGCGTCTGCTCGCGGAAACGCCACATGCCCTCGGGCGCGTCATGGAACCACCATGCCGGGCCGAGCAGCAGGCTCGGGTAATGCCCGGCCAGGGGCGCCAGCTCGCGCGCGTAGTTGCTTTCGTCGAGCGTGAACAGGATCAACTTGAAGCGCGGGTCGTTGCCGCAGCGGTCCAGCAGGGGCTTGAGCGCGTGCACGTATTCGGTGCGGATCGGAATGTCGGCGCCCTTGTCGCGGCCGTAGCGCGCGAACAGCGCCTGATTGTGGTTGCGGAAGCAACCCGGGTGCAGCTGCATCACCAGGCCGTCGTCCAGGCTCATCAGCGCCATTTCGGTCAGCATCTGCGCGCGGAACAGCTCGGCCTGCGCCGCATCCGCGCGCCCGGCCACCACCGTCTCGAACAGGCGACGGGCGTCGGCGGCGCCGAGGTTGGCGGTGGCGGCGCTGGGGTGGCCATGGTCGGTCGAGGTGGCGCCCATCGCCGCGAAATAGGCGCGGCGCTGCCGATGCGCGCGCAGGTAACCATCCCAGTCGTGCACATCCTCACCGGTGATCTCGCCAAACTGGCGCAGCGCGGCGGGGAATTGCTCATGCTCCGGATCGATCACCGGATCGGGACGATAGGCGGTGATCACCCGCCCGCGCCAGCCGCTGTCGCGGATCGCGGCGTGGTGCGCCAGCGGGTCCAGTGGCGATTCGGTGGTGGCGATGACCTCGATGCCGAAGCGCTCGAACAACGCGCGCGGACGATAGGCCGGCGTGTCCAGCGCGGCGTTGATGCGGTCGTAATAGTCATCCGCGGTGCTGGCATCCAGACGCACGCGCAGGCCGAACACCTCGTGGAAAACATGGTTGAGCCACATCGACGACGGCGTGCCGCGGAACAGGTGGAAGTGCTCGGCGAACACGCGCCAGGCCGCGCGCGGGTCCACCGCCGCGCGCGAACCATCGGCGCGTGGAATGCCCAGCCGGTCCAGGTCCACACCCTGGCTGTAGAGCATGCGGAACACGTAGTGGTCCGGCACCAGCAGCAGTTCGGTGGCATTGGCGAAAGGCGCGTCGCTGGCGAACCAGGCCGGGTCGGTATGGCCATGCGGGCTGATGATGGGCAGGCCGGCCACTTGCGCGTAGAGACGGCGGGCGATGCCGCGCTGAGTCGGGTCAGGCGGCAGCAGGCGGTCGGGATGCAGGTGCAGGGGCTGGGCGGTCAGGTTCATGCGCGTACGAGTGAGTCGAAGACGTGAGGGGAGGACATGGTGATCACGGGCCCGGCGCTGCATCGAATTGCGCCGGCGCCAGGCGCGGCACCAGCAGGTGCACCACCAGCAGCGCCAGCAGATAGGCCGAGCCGGCCATCAGGAACACCGGCACATAGCTGCCGGTCGCCTGGAGCAGGAAGCCGATGAAGGTGGCGATCATCATGCCGGACACCGCGCCAGCAAAGCCGCCGATGCCCACCACGGATGCCACCGCCGGCCGCGGAAACAGGTCGGAGGGCAGGGTCAGCACATTGGCCGACCAGCCCTGGTGGCCGGCCGTGGCCAGTCCGATCAGGGCCACGGCCAGCCACAGATTGTCGGCACGGGCGGCAAACACGATCGGCACCACCGCCACCGCACACACCGCCATGGCGCCCTTGCGCGCGGCGTTGACGCTCCAGCCTCGGTGGATCAGCCGCCCGGCCAGCCAGCCACCGGCAATGCTGCCGACATCGGCGAGCACGAAGATCACGATCAGCGGCGGCCCCAGTTGCAGCAGCGACAGGCCGTATTCGGCATGCAGGAATTTCGGCAGCCAGAACAGGAAGAACCACCAGATCGGGTCGGTCATGAACTTGGCCGCGACGAACGCCCAGGTCTGCCGGTGCCGCAGCAGCCTGCGCCATGGCAGCCGCACATGCGGCTCGGGCGGGTCGCTGCGGATCAGGGCCAGTTCGGCGACGCCCAGGCGCGGCTGCTGTTCCGGCGCGCGATACCAGCTCAGCCATAGCGTCAGCCACAGTGCGCTGAGCACGCCGGTGAACAGGAATGCCGCCTGCCAGCCCAGCGTGGCGGCCACCACCGGTACCAGCAGCGGTGCGACTACCGCGCCGATGTTCGAGCCGGAATTGAAAATGCCGACGGCCAGTGCGCGTTCGCGGCGCGGGAACCATTCGGCGACGGTCTTGATCGCAGCCGGAAAGTTGCCGGCTTCGCCCAGCCCGAGTGCAAAGCGTGCCAGCGCGAAGCCCACCACGCCGGTGGCCAGTGCGTGGCTCATCGCCGCCAGGCTCCACACGCCAATGGCAATGGCGTAGCCGATGCGCGTGCCGAAGCGGTCGATCACCGCGCCGGCGCACAGCAGGCCAATGGCGTACGCCGCCTGGAAGGCGGTGACGATGTAGCCGTACTCGACCTCGCTCCAGCCGATCTGCTGCTGCAGGAACGGCGCCAGTACGCCGAGCACCTGGCGATCGATGTAGTTGATGGTGGTGGCGGCCAGCAGCATGGCGCAGACACGCCAGCGATAGCGTCCGGGCGTCGGGTTGGGCGAGGGCACGGCGCGGGAAACTTGGCTCACTGCGGCTCCAGACAATCGGGGTGCATCGGCCATGCCGCGATGATGCGTCGCAGCACATGTTCGCGCCGGGCCCGGCGCGCCACCATCGGCGAAAACCACGCAAGTGCAGTGGTTTCGCATATGGTGATAGCGCTATCACTAACACGTGCGACGCACATGGCGCCACTGCCACCAGCAACCGCACCTCGCCAGGAGTGCATGACAGCGCTGACAGCCAGCGCATTCTGCCGGAGCAGATGTTCGATTGCGCCGCGCAGGCGGAATTGCTGCCCTGCAGCGTGCACCATTTGATGATAGCGCTACCATCCACCGCGACCCGCCCGCGGGTTCCCCCACGCCATTGCAGTCCGACCAGAACGCCACGCGTCGCCGCGCGGCATCCGCTTACGAAC
The DNA here is from genome assembly GCA_035629025.1 of Stenotrophomonas sp. Classification (GTDB taxonomy): domain Bacteria; phylum Pseudomonadota; class Gammaproteobacteria; order Xanthomonadales; family Xanthomonadaceae; genus Stenotrophomonas_A. The sequence goes on along the minus strand of DASPIU010000059.1, from coordinate 109,095 downwards.
CGAAGGGAAGGGAGTGAGGGTGAACACACATTTCGCACGTACCACGTTGTCGCATGCACTGGGGCTGGCGCTGTTGAGCATGGCCGCTGCCCCGGCATTCGCGCAGGATGCGGCGGGCGCCACCACGCAGGCCCAGCAGGAGCCGGCGCCGCAGGGCGGGCAGGATGCGGTCACCACGCTCGACCGCGTCGAGGTCTCGGGCTACCGCCGCAGCATCCAGTTCTCCACGGATGCCAAGCGCGATTCGGTGACCTTTTCCGACACGGTGTTTGCCGAGGACATCGGCAAGTTTCCTGACATGAACATCGCCGAATCGCTCAACCGCATCCCCGGCGTGCAGCTGTCGCGCGACGTCAATGGCGAGGGTCTGAACATCGCCATCCGCGGCCTGGGTTCGAGCTTCACCAAGACCACGCTCAACGGCACCAGCATTGCCACCGCGTCGATCGGCCTCAACGCGCAGAACCAGAACCGCGAAGTCGACCTCAACCTGTTCCCGACCGAGTTCTTCACCCAGCTCACCGTGAGCAAGACGCCCACCGCGAGCATGCTCGAAGGCGGTGTTTCCGGCGTGGTGGACATGCGCAGCGCGCGGCCGTTCGATCGCCCCGGCAGCCATGTGACCTACGCGCTGCAAGGCGGCCATAACAGCACCTCCGACAAGATCAGCCCGAATGGTTCGGTGCTGGGTACCTGGACCAACGAGGCCGGGACTTTCGGCATTCTCGGCGGGGTCACATCCAGCCGCGGCAAGATCGGCGTGGAGGGTTTCGAGAGCGTCGGCTGGACCAACCCCGGCCTGACCTATACGCAGTGTGGCCTCACGCCGCCAGCGGGTACGCCGGCCACGAATCAGCCGGCGGCCTGCAACGTCAACGGCGGCGGCAACTGGCGCATCCCCGACACCGTGCCGGCCAGCGGCGCCGCTGCCGGACTGACGCCGGGCCAGGTCATCGACGCGAACTGGCTGCTCGCGCACAACCCGGGTCTGAACATCAACCAGATCAGCGAGGCATTGATTCCGCGCCTGGGCCGTGATGTCTACATGGAAGGCGACCGCGATCGCGACGCGGCGGTGATGTCGATGGAATGGCGGCCCAACGACGCCATGCATTTCTACCTCGATACGCTGTACTCCGAGGCACACCGCAGCAACGACCGCATCGACATGAACCTGATCGGCCGCAACGGCGGCATGATCCCGCTGGACATGCAGGTCGACGCGAACAACGTCGTCACCAGCGCCACCTTCGCCAACGCGCAGTACTTCCTGGAAGCGCGGCCGTACCGCGAAGACGTGAAGTTCTGGAGCGTCAATCCGGGCGCCGAACTGCTGTTTGGCGATGACCAGGACATCAAGCTCAACGTGCAGGCCAATGCCACGCGCAGCTGGATGTTCCGCGAATCGCCGACGATCCTGGTCAACTCGCCGATCACCACCGTGCAGTACCAGAACACCGGCGGCGACCAGCCCAGCATCAGCAGCGGGCTGGACCTCAACGATCCCAACCTGGGCTGGACCTGGAGCGGCGGCGGCCGCGTCAACATCAACAACGAAAAGCGCGTGACCGAAACCCAGGGCGCGCGCGCGGACCTGCAGTTCGGCGAGGACCGCCGCAACATCAAGGTCGGCTTCTCCTACGACCAGGCCGAGCGCCGCATCCAGGGCTTCGACAACAGCGTGGCCTGGGAAACCGTGGTCTGCCGCGGCCTGGGCACGACCTGCACCGGCGGGCCGGGTTCAGCGGTGCCGCAGTCTGCGCTGGCTTCGTACCTGCGCCCGGGCCCCTATGGCTTCGTCACGGTGGACTTCGACAGCTTCATGCGCGACACCGGCTATGCCGCACTGCGCGATTCGGCGCCGGAGAGCAACTCGGCCAACACCGGCGCCTCCACCGGTGGCATCGAGGAAAAGAACTGGGGCTTCTACGTCGAGGCCAACGCCGAGACCGAGGTCTGGAACCGCAACCTGCGCTTCAACGCCGGCATGCGCTATGTCACCACCGACCAGACCATCAGCGGCCCGATCACGATCGGCGGCACGCGCCAGTGGCAGTCGCTGGACTCGGACTACAAGGAGCTGCTGCCTTCGTTCAACGTGGCCTGGGACGTGGCCGACAACGTGGTGCTGCGCATGTCCGGCTCGCGCACGCTGACCCGGCCCAACCCCAGCTCGATGATCCCGGCCACCAACTTCAGCGACCCCTCGGCGCAGACCGCCTCGCAGGGCAACCCGAACCTGGCCCCGTACCTGTCGACCAATTTCGACCTGGGTGGCGAGTGGTATACCGGCGAGGAAGGCTATGTCGGCCTGACCTTGTTCAACAAGCGCATCAACGGCTTCACTGTCAACGGCGTGCGCCGCATTCCGTTTGCCGACCTCGGCGTGCCGTATGACAGCTTGCTGCCGACCCAGCAGGCGGCCCTGCAGCAGCGCGGCGGCCCGGACGCGGCCACGGTGGACGTGCAGACCCAGGTCAATGCCGATGGCGTGCTCAACATCCGCGGCGTCGAGGCGATCTGGGTGCAGCCGCTGGACGTGCTGCTCGACGGCCTGGGCTTCACCGCCAACTACACCCACGTCAAGCAGGACTCGGAAGGCGAGGGCGTGCCGGCGGTGGCCGAAGGCGTGGCGCCGAACCTGTGGAACGGCACGGTGTACTGGGAGAGGGGGCCGGCCTCGGTGCGCGTGTCCTACACCTGGAATGACGACATGATCATCTCCGGTGCCAACCAGAACGGCATCCCGTATGCGCGCCTGAACGCCGATGCGCGCGGCCAGCTCGACCTGTCGGCCAGCTACACCCTGGCTTCGCTGCCGTCGCAGCCGCAGATCACCCTCAACGTGACCAACATCACCGACGAGCCGCTGCGCACGACCTTCGCCTGGCCCAACGCCACTTACGATCTGTACTACCCGGGCCGTACCATCATGCTCGGCATCCGCGGCACGTTCTGAGCCGTCACCGCGACTGCGGACCGGCGGCGCCTCCCTCCAGGCGCCGCCGGCCGCGGCCGCGTTCCTTACATCCGCCAGGGGATCCATGAACAGTACGTCTGCACCACTTTCGGTCACCGAGAAGATCGGCTACAGCCTGGGCGACCTGGCCGCGAACCTGATCTTCCAGACCCTGATCAGCTTCCTGGCCTTCTTCTATACCGACGTCTACCGCATCCCGGCCTCGGCCGCCGCGGCGGTGATCTTCTTCGTCGGCCTGCTCGGCGCCTTCGTCTTCACCCCGGTGGTGGGCATCATCGCCGACCGCACGCGCAGCCGCTGGGGCAAGTTCAGGCCGTGGATCCTGTGGACCGCGGTGCCGTTCGGCCTGCTGTCGCTGCTGGCCTTCAGCACCCCGGAGCTGGGCCAGCACGGCAAGATCGCCTATGCCCTGGCCACCTACACCTTGCTGATGCTGGTGTATGTGGCCAACAACCTGCCGTATTCGGCACTGAGCGGCGTGCTCACCGGCAACATGGACCAGCGCAACAGCCTGTCGGCCTACCGCTTCGTGGCGGTGATGATTGCGCAGTTCATCATCCAGGTGCTGCTGCTGCCGCTGGTGCTGATCCTGGGTGGGGGCGACAAGGCGCTGGGCTTTCAGCACACGATGGCGGTGTTCGCGGTCATCGGCACGGTGTTCTTCTTCATCACCTTCTTCACCACCCGCGAGCGCGTGTTGCCGGTGACCGGCGAGAGCGGCAGCGTGCGCCAGGACCTGGCCGACCTGCTACGCAACCGGCCCTGGCTGGTGATGCTGGCGCTGACCATCCTGGTGTTCGTCACCCTGGCCCTGAAGGGCGGGATGTACATCTACTACTTCAAGTACTACCTCAGCGAGCCGGACCTGGCCGCCTTCATCGACAACGTCGGCTTCAACCATTTCCTCGCCGCGCTCAACCAGGTGCTGGCCAGCATGGGGCTGGCCGCGTTCCAGTGGCCGCAGGACGCGCCGACCTCGGCCTTCAGCCTGTTCAGTGCCGGCGGCATCATCGCCATGATCATCGGCATCGGCTTCTCGCGCCGCCTGGCCGAGCGCTTCGGCAAGCGCGACGTGTTTGGCGGCGCGCTGCTGGTCTCGACCCTGTGCCTGCTCGCCTACCTGTTCTTCCCGCCGCAGGCCGTGGGCCTGGTGGTGCTGTTCTACATCCTGCACGGCTTCTTCTACGGCATCACCACGCCGCTGCTGTGGGCGATGATCGCCGACGTGGCCGACTACTCCGAATGGAAGAACCACCGCCGCGCCACCGCCATCATCTTCTCGGCGATGCTGTGCGGCCTGAAGATCGGCCTGAGCATCGGCGGCGCGCTGGTGGCGGGCATCCTGGCCCATTACGGCTACGATGCCGATGCGGCCACGCAGGCGCCGGCCGTGGCCAACGGCATCAAGCTGTCGGTGAGCGTGTACGCTTCCCTGCCGTTCCTGGCCGGGATCATGCTGCTGTTCCTGTATGAAATCGACAAGCGCACCGAGGTGCGCATCGAACGCGATCTGGACGCGCGCCGCGCCAGTGCTGCCGCCACCGCCTGACACCCTGGACCCCCCACCTGGCACACCCCATGAGCGAAACCCTCGATCCGGCACGCCTGGAAGCGCTGGCCCGCAAGGCCATTTCCGCCCCGCTGGTCACCGACCAATACACCGCAGACCCGTCCGCCCACGTGTTCCAGGGCCGCGTGTATCTGTATCCCTCGCACGACATCGATGGCGGCGTTGCCTTCAACGACAACGGCGACCACTTCGCGATGGTGGACTACCACGTCTACCGCATGGACCACCCGCAGGGCGAGGCGGTGGATTGCGGTGTGGCGCTGCACGTGCGCGACGTGCCCTGGGCGCAACGGCAGATGTGGGCGCCGGATGCGGCCGAGCGCAACGGGCGCTATTACCTGTATTTTCCGGCCAAGCGTGCCGACGGCATCTTCCAGATCGGCGTGGCCGTGGGCGAGCGCCCGGAAGGTCCCTTCCGCGCCGAGCCCGAGCCGATCGCCGGCAGCTATTCCATCGACCCGGCCGTGTTTGCCGATGAGGATGGCCAGCATTACCTGTACTTCGGCGGCATCTGGGGCGGGCAGTTGCAGAAGTACCGCGACAACCGCTACGACGCCGCGCACGAAGAGCCGGCCGATGACCAGCCTGCACTGGGCCCGCGCATGGCACGCCTGCGCGAGGACATGACCGGCTTTGCCGAAGCGCCGCGCGAGATCGTGATCCTCGACGAACACGGCCAGCCGCTGCGCGCCGGCGATCACGACCGCCGCTATTTCGAGGGCCCGTGGCTGCACCGCCATGCCGGCAAGTACTACCTGTCGTATTCCACCGGCAACACGCACTACATCTGCTATGCCACCGGCGACAGCCCGTATGGACCCTTCACCTACCAGGGCCGCGTGCTGAGCCCGGTGGTCGGCTGGACCACGCACCATTCCATCGTGCAGTTCGATGGCCGCTGGTGGCTGTACTACCACGACTCGCTATTGTCAGGCGGCGTCACCCACCTGCGCTCGATGAAGGTCACAGAGCTGCATCACGATGCACACGGACGCATCGATACCGTGCATCCTTACGGCCATGATTGACTTCGCAATGACAGCGCTGCCGGTGGGCGAGTGCATCGTGTTGACCTGCGGCGACCTGCAGGTCGTGGTGGCGCCGGAGGAGGGGGGCCGCGTCGCGCAGATCCGCCATGCCGGCGTGGATTGGCTGATCGGCCCGGACGCCGGCTTCCCCGGCGCGATTTCCTGGGGCGCATACCCGATGGTGCCGTGGGCCGGGCGCATTCGCCATGGGCGCTTCAACTTTGAAGGACAGGCCTGGCAACTGCCTTGCGGCCTGGGCGCGCACGCGATCCATGGCGTGGGCTTCCTGCGCAGCTGGGAGGTGGTGGCGCGCAGCGCGCAGGCGCTGACCCTGGCCCTGGAACTGGGCGAGGACGCGCAATGGCCGTTTGCTGGCCGTGTGCTGCAGGACATCATCGTCGAACCCGGGCGCCTGGGCCTGCGCATGCAGTTGCAGGCGGGTCGCCATGCCATGCCGCGCCCGGTGCTGGGCTGGCACCCGTGGTTCCGCAAGCTCGACCGCTTCGACTTCGCGCCACGCGCCTACTACCCGCGCGACGCCGAGGGCATCGCGACCTTGCCGCTGGCGCCGCCACCGGGCCCGCGCGACGACTGCTACCTGTGCGACACGCCGGTGGTGATCGAGCGCGAAGGCCGGCGGGTGATCCTGCGTTCGGACAGCGACCACTGGGTCTATTACGACGAGACCGCGCACGCCACCTGCTTCGAGCCGCAGAGCGGCCCGCCGGATGCCTTCAACCTGCGCCCGGATGAAGCGCTGGCACCGGGCGAGATGGTCGCGACCTGGTTCGACCTGCAGTTCGCCTGAGCGCGTCCCCCACCAAGGCATGATTCCGCCGTCATCGCGCACGCCCTAAGCTGGGGCCTTGCCCCCAGCGAGGTATGCGAGATGACCGACAACGCGGCCCAGTATCTGGCCCAGGTACTGGAAATGGCAGGTGTCGAGCGCGTCTACGGTGTCGTAGGCGACTCCTTGAACGGCTTCACCGAGGCGCTGCGCGCGCGCGGCCGCATCGAATGGATACACATGCGCCACGAGGAGGCCGGTGCCTTCGCCGCCGGCGCCGAGGCGCAGCTGACCGGCAAGCTGGCGGTGTGCGCCGGCAGTTGCGGGCCGGGCAACCTGCACCTGATCAATGGTCTGTTCGACTGCCACCGCAGCGGCGCGCCGGTCCTGGCCATTGCCGCGCATATCCCCAGCAGCGAGATCGGCATCGACTATTTTCAGGCCACCCATCCGGAGCAGCTGTTCCGCGAATGCAGCCATTACGTCGAGCTGGTATCGCAGCCCGAGCAGCTGCCGCAGGTGCTGGAACGGGCCATGCGCGTGGCCGTGGCGCGCCGCGGCGTGGCGGTGGTGGTGATTTCCGGCGACACCGCGCTGGCGCCGCTGGACGCGCCGCTGCCGAAGTGGCTCACCCCGGCACCGCCGGTGATCAGTGCCGACCCCGTCGAACTGCGCCGCGCCGCCGATATCCTCAACAGCTCCAGCAAGGTCACTCTGTTGTGCGGTGCCGGTTGCGCGCAGGCCCGCGGCGACGTGATTGCCCTGGCCGAGAAGCTGCGCGCGCCGATCGTCCACGCGCTGCGCGGCAAGGAGTGGCTGGAGCATGACAATCCCTACGACGTGGGCATGACCGGGCTGATCGGCTTCGCATCGGGCTACGCGGCGATGAAGGAATGCGACACCTTGCTGCTGCTCGGCACCAATTTCCCGTACCGGCAGTTCTATCCGGACAAGGCGCGGGTGATCCAGATCGACCTGGACCCGGCCTCGCTGGGCAACCGCACGGCGATCGAGGTCGGCATCCAGGCCGACCTGCGCCACGCACTGCCGCAGCTGCTGCCGCATGTGACCGCCAAGACCGATTCGGCGCATCTGGACAGCGCCCGTGCGCACTACGCCAAGGCGCGGGCCGAACTCGACGAACTGGCGCGGATCGATCCGGATGGCGATGTCGTCCATCCGCAGCAGCTCAACCGTCTGGTCAGCGAACTGGCCGCTGACGATGCCATCTTCACCTGCGATGTCGGCACGCCTACCGCGTGGGCCGCGCGCTACCTGCAATTGAATGGCAAGCGCCGGCTGCTCGGTTCGTTCAACCATGGCTCGATGGCCAATGCGATGCTGCAGGCGATCGGCGCGCAGGCCAGCCACCCGGGCAGGCAGGTGGTATCGCTGTCCGGCGATGGCGGTTTCAGCATGATGATGGGTGACTTCATCACCCTGCGCCAACTCGGCCTGCCGGTGAAGGTGGTCGTGCTCAACAACGGCACGCTGGGCTTTGTCGAACTGGAAATGCAGGCGGCGGGCCTGCTCGATACCGGCTGCGAACTGGTCAACCCCGACTTTGCCGCCATGGCCAGGGCCATGGGCGTGGCGGCCTGGCGCGTGGAGCGGCCGGGCGAATTGCGTGGCGCACTGGAGCAGGCCTTCGCCCATCCGGGCCCGGCGCTGGTGGACGTGGTCAGCGCGCGGCAGGAACTGGTGATGCCGCCGAAGACCACCTGGGGTCAGGCGTCGAACTTCGGCTTGTTCCTGATGAAGGCGGTGCTCGATGGCCGCGGCGGCCAGGTGCTGGATCTGGCCAAGGTCAACTTGCGGCGCTGAAGCCGCGCTCAGTCGCCGCGTGGGCGGAACGAGAACCAGGCCAGCACCGCGGTCAGCAGCACCAGGATCGTCACCACCGTGGCGAAGCCGTGCGCGCTGGCGCCGAGCGGCACACCGCCGACGTTCATGCCGAACAGGCCGGCGACCAGGTTGACCGGCAGGGCCAGCACGGTCACCACGGTGAGCACGAACAGGGTGCGGCTGGTCTGCTCGTTGACCAGCGCGGCCAGCTCTTCCTGGATCAGCTTGACCCGCTCGACCAGCGCCGCCGAATCGCTGATCGCGGCAGAGAACTCCTCGGCGGCCTGGCGCAGGTCGACCACGTCCTCGGCACTGATCCAGGACGGCGGCCGGTTCAACAGCCGGAACAGCGCCGTCGGCTCGGGCGCCAGCAACCGTTGCAGGCGCACCAGGGTGCGGCGCAATGCGCCCAGGGCCTTGCGGTCGGTGGAGACCTGGCTGGCGAGCAGGCGGTCTTCGATCTGGTCCACGCGCGCGGTGGTGGTGCGCAGGATGTCGCCGAGCACCTTGGCCTGGTCGCGCAGCAGGTGCGCGAGCAGTTCCACCGGCGAGCGGAATGACTGGCCGGCGCGGATGTCGGCGCGCAGGCGATCAACCGAGCGCAGCGGGCGCAGGCGCGCGCTCACCACCAGGCGCGGGCCGATGCACAGACTGGTGGTGCCCACATCGGAGGCATCGAAGCTGGAGTCGAACAGCACGTCGTGGATCACCGCGACCAGCGCGCCGTCGTCCAGTTCCAGCCGGGTCGCGCCGACCTCGCTGCGCAATGAATCGTGGAAGGCATCGGGCAAGCTCAGCACGCGGCGCAGGAAGCGCTCCGAACCCTGGTTGGAGAGGGCAAAGTGCAGCCACAGGAAGCTGCCAGGCGCGCGATCGTCGGCCAGGAACGCGGCGACGGCGTCGGTGCCGATGGCTTCGGCGGGCTGGCCGGGGGTGAAGCGGTAGCCCCAGATCAGGCCGTCTTCGTCCGAGCCGTAGGTGTTCTCGATGATGCGCATGCAGGGTACGCCATGGGGGCCGCGCGCAGCGTAGCCCAAAGCCGGTGTCGCGCGCCTGCGCAGGGACGGCGTTGTCGGCATCGGCAACGTTGTTGCGCTGCGAGTTGCGAGGAGCGGGCGTATCATGCGGCAACTTCGCAGCCGCAGGTGCCACGCATGTCCACGAACGCCTTCTATCCCATCGGAATCCCTGGCCAGCCCTGGGGCGAAGCGGAAAGGCGGCAGTGGCTGGCGCGGCAAGGCAAGCGCCGCAGCTATGCGGACGAAGTGGCCAGCGCGATCGAAGCACTGCGTGGCGACTTCGATGTCTCGGTGTATGGCGAGCTGGACTACGCCCGCGAACGCTATCCGCTGTATGCCGTGCGCAGCCGCGACTGGAACGATGCACTGCCGACCGCGCTGGTGACCGGCGGCGTCCACGGTTATGAAACCAGCGGTGTGCACGGCGCGCTGCAGTTCCTGCGGCAACGCGCGCGAGCCTATGTGGGTCGCGCGAATCTGCTGGTGGTGCCCTGCGTCAGCCCTTGGGGCTATGAGCGGATTCATCGCTGGAACCCGAACGCCATCGACCCCAACCGTTCCTTCCGCGCCGACAGCCCGGCCGCCGAATCGGCAGCGCTGTGGCAGCTGGTCACGCCGATCCGTGAACGCGTACGCCTGCACATCGACCTGCACGAGACCACCGACAGTGACGAAAGCGAGTTCCGTCCGGCGCTGGCCGCCCGCGACGGCAAGCCCTTCGAGCCGGATGGCATTCCCGATGGCTTCTACCTGGTCGCTGACAGCGAGAATCCGCAGCTGGACTTCCAGCGCGCGGTGATCGGCGCGGTGGCCGCGGTGACCCATATCGCTCCGGCCGATGCGCGCGGGCTGATCATCGGTTCGCCGGTGGTCGCGCCGGGGGTCATCGAATATCCGGTCAAGCGCCTGGGCCTGTGCACCGGCATCACCGAGGCGGTCTACACCACGACCACCGAGGTCTATCCCGACAGCGCCAACGCCACGCCGGCCGAATGCAATGCCGCGCAGGTGGCGGCGGTATGCGCGGCACTGGACTACGCGTTGGCGCAGCGCTGAGGCCAGACCGCCTGGTGCATTGTCCGAAAGGAATCCGGGCGAGGCTATCCGCGTTTTTCCTACATCGGCTTGCGGGGTGCGCTGCTGGGCGGCGCCTCGCCGCAACTCCATCCTGTCGTTGACAAGGGAGGAGCCGATGAAACCATGCATGCGCAACACTTTGCTTTCGATGTTGATTTGCCCCGCCGCGGCGGCCGTGGCCGCCTCGCCGGTATACCAGTGCCAGGACGGTCGCGGCACGTCTTATCAGTCCACCCCTTGCGCGGGCGGACGAACGCTCAGGCATTGGCGGACGAACCTGCCGCCACTGGCGATGCCTGCGAGCGCGCCAAGCGCGATGGCCAAGAACAAGGCCAAGAGCAGAAGCAAGAGCAAAAGCAGGAGCAAAAGCAGGAGCAGCACCAAGCGCGGCACACGGTCACCGCGTCCGCGCGCTTCCCCAGGCACGAGTGCCTCGCGCCCACGAATCCGGTCTGGTCGCAGTGGCGCGGCCTCCTCGTGCGACTCGATGCGCGAACAGCGCGCGGCCGCCTACGAGGCCGTCGGGCTCAAGCGGGACTTTGCGCTTTCCAGCTACTGGGACAACAAGGTCCAGCAGGCCTGCAAGTAACGCTCGTCGCGCGCGTGCGTTCGGCTTGACCTGCATCAAGCCCACGCCGTGCCGCCGCCTGCACAATGCATCCGCCCCATCCCGGTCGATCCGCCGACCGTGAGTACCCGCCCACCGGTCTCTCGTCCCGGTTGCCGGCGGGTGGGGCATTCCCGCGCATAACGGAGCAACCCCATGAAAGCCGGCCCGGCGTCCGCCTGGATCCTCTTGCTGTTCGCGACCTGTGTGACGGCCGCTGCGCTCGAGTACAACCCGGCGCCCGCGGCGGATGCCTCGCAGCTTCGTACCTACCATTGGCGGGCCGGACCGGGCGTTGGCACGGCCGCGATTGACCGGGCGATCACCGCACAAGTTGATGCACAACTGGCAGCCAAGGGCTGGGAACGAGACGCGGGGCGCGCCGGCTTTGAATTGAGCGCCCACTATCGCCAGGACGCCTGCGGCGGAGTGGGGCACTGCCAGGGCGGCGGCGTGCTCGCGGTGGATCTGATCGACCCGCACAGCCATCGACGCGTGTGGCATGGCGAGCTCGCAGCGCCGGGCGCGGCGCGCCCGGAGCCGTTGGACCACCGCCTGGGTCAGCTGTTTGCCGCGTTCCCGATGCAGTCGGCGCCGCGCTGACTGAAGACCCTCCGACAACGGCCCCAGCCGCATCCCCGAAGCCTGATGCGTGTACTGCAGGAGCGGCTCTTGTGGCCTTGGGCCATCAGCCGCGACCGCCATCTGGCGGATGGGGACCTCTTCCTCAGCCGCGGGGCAGGGTCGTCAGCAGTTCGGACAGGCCGAGCCAGCCAATCTGCACGCCGATGCACAGGATCACGAAGGCCAGCAGACGCAGCACCACGTGGGTGCCGCTGTTGCCGAGAAGTCGCTGCAACTGGCCCGCATAGCGCACGCAGATGTAGATCAGCACGCACAGCAGCAGCACCGCGGCGCCAGCGGCGGCCACGTGCACCGGCAGCGGCCCTTCGGCTGGCGAACTGGTGCCCAGCGCGATGGCCACCGCGATCGAGCCGGGGCCGACGGTCAGCGGCAGGGTCAATGGATAGAACACCTGCGAGCGCAGCGATTCTTCCTGCACCGCCGCTTCGGCTTCGGCCAGACCCGCGGCGACACTGTGGTCCACGTGGGCGGGTGCGTTCAGCAGCTTCCAGCCGGTGGCGGCAATGACCGCGCCGCCGGCCAGCCGCAGCACCGGGATCGAGATGCCGAAGAACGACAGCACATAGGCGCCAACGCCGATCGACGCGGCCAGCAGTAACAGACTGTTGAAGGCGATGGCCCTGGCCAGCCAGGCCCGCTGGCGGGCGGTCGCCTCGGGCACCAGGCCAAGCACGATCAAGGCCGAGCCAGGCGGGTTCACCACTGGCAGCAGGCCGGTGAAGATCAACAGGAAGATGTGGGTGAAGTCATGCCACATGGCGGTCTCCGGACATTCGCAGGCGGCGGGCGCGAACGCTGACCGGCCACGATGCCGCATTGCGCGCGAGGCGTCTTGACCCAGGTCAAGCCCGGCCGGCATCCATCCTCGCACCGCGCGCCGCTGCTGGGAACCGGCCCGCTCGCGATGGCCGCCCGCCGGGGCGCGTGGCGTTGAACAGCGTCAGCAGCAGGCCACGGCTGCGCGGGCCCGGCCGCGGCGGGAGCGGGGAAAGATGTGTCGGCTTGACCTAGGTCATGTGGCCGGGGCCGCGTCCCCCGTAAGGTGCCGCCACCTCCACCGCCAATCCAGGGACCGAGGCCGCAACGCGCCATGAGCCGATCATCAAGACAGCCCCACAACCCCCAGCCCCGCGGGGCCGCCACTTCCGACACCGCACAGCGGGCCGGCGTACCGCGAGGCGCGGGCGACGCCCAGGGGCAGGACGATGAAGTCCTGCTCGACGAAGACATCAGCGTCCACATCCTCACCACCTCGGCGGTGATGCTGGGCGTGTGCATGACCGTGGTCGGCGTGCTGCACGTGCTGGTGGTCGTGCGCAACATCGACACCTGGGGCGACGACATCCTCAGCATCAACTCGATGATCTACCTGCTTGCCGGCCTCAGCGCCTACTGGGCCCTGCGCACGCGCCGGCGCAAGCGCTACCGCACGCTCGAACGCGCGGCCGACGTGCTGTTCCTGTTCGGCCTGCTGGTCAGCACCGTCGCCACCGGCTTCATCACCTGGGCCATCGCCGGTAACTGAGCCGGCCGCGATCCATCTTTCACGGACTCCACATGATCACCTCCAGACCCTTCCACCTGCGCCAGGCATCGCGCCTGCGCCTGCTCTGCGTGCTGCTGCTGCCGTTGCTGGCGCTGGCCAGCGCCATGGCCGCGGCAGATCCGGCGACTACCGGCGCGCCTGGCACGGCGGGCGCGGCACTGCAGGCGCCGCCGGAATTCAGCTACGGCGCCGATGGCATCACCCGCGCCAACCTGCGCATCAGCTCCGCGCCGGTGAATGTCGGCGATACGCGCTACCAGTCGCTGGTGATCAACGAGAACTACGATGCGCCGCTGATTCGTACCCGCCCGGGCGGCACCATCGAGGTACGTCTCGACAACCGCATGGACGAGCGCACCAACCTGCATTTCCACGGCATGACGGTGACGCCACTGGATTCGGGCGACAGCATCTTCCGCGCCACCGACCCGGGCACCACCGGCCTGTACCGTTTCAAGCTGCCGCCGGACCACAGCCCGGGCGCGTACTGGTATCACAGCCACATCCGCGGTGGCTCCGAGCGCCAGGTCGCCGCCGGCATCGCCGGGCCGATCTTGGTGGACGGCATGCTCGACCCGTTCCCGGAGCTGAAAGGCATCCGCGAGCGCGTGCTGGTGCTGCGCAACTTCCAGAAGACGCTGACCGGCAAGGTCGCCAGCGAGATCGTCACCAGCGCGCCGTCCATCCGCACGGTCAATGGCCAAAGCAACCCGGTGATCGATATCCGCCCCGGTGAAACCCAGCTGTGGCATTTCATCAACGTCGCGGCCAACCAGTACTTTCGCATCCGCATCGACGGCCAGCCGATGCAGATCCTCTCGCGCGACGGCAACACCGTGAACCAGAAGCTGATGACCAGCGAGCTGCTGATCGGCCCGTCGGCGCGCTTCAGCGTGCTGGTGGTCGGGCCGGCGGCCGGCGATCACGCCATCGAGCTGGGCTCGGCCAATACCGGCGCGGCCGGTGACCAGTACCGCGGCGAGCAACTGGCGACGCTGCGCTCGTCCGGCACCCCGGTGCCGACGCGGCAGATCACCAGCCCGTATCCGGTGCTGGAGGACTTCAGCAAGGAGCCGGTGGCCAAGGTGCGGCAGTTTGCCTTCCAGGATTCGGCCAGCGATGGCAACGCCTTCCTGATCAACGGCGAGCGCTTCGATCCGCGCCGCGTCAACACCACGGTCAAGCTTGGCGATGTGGAGGAGTGGCGGCTGTTCAATCCCTCGCAGGAGCTGCACCAGTTCCACATCCACCAGACCGATTTCCAGGTCGTGTCGATCAATGGCAAGCCGGTGCCGTTCACCGGCTACCGCGACAACGTCTTCATCCCGGCGCGTGGCTCGATCACCGTGCGCATCCCGTTCCGTGACCCGGTGATGCTCGGCAAGTTCGTCTACCACTGCCACATCCTCGAACACGAGGACGGCGGCATGATGCAGGTGATCCAGGTGGTGCGCCCGGAAGACTACGAACAGGCGGTGCGCCTGGAGCGGCTCGGCGGCATCTACGGCGACAACCAGACCTGCTCCTATCTGCAGAACACCGGCCGCGAGTTCAAGCTGCCCAGCAATGTGCAGCTGCCGGCGGAGGACACGCCATGAGCCGCACGCCCCTGTACCTGCTGGTGACGGGCGCGCTGAGCGTGCTTGCGGCCAGCGCCCCGGCGCGTGCCGACAGCGGCCGCTACCCGAACGTCGGCATGGACTACAACGCGGTCATGCAGTACGACTTCAGCCGCAGCGAAGGCAGCGGCGCCACCGACCCGCGCAACACCACCGACTTCTACCCGGACATCAGTTCGACCTTCTACCTGCGCTTCAGCCCGGATGACCAGGTGCGCCTGTCCACCGAGCTCAACCCGATCAACCCGCCAAACCCGGGGCAGAAGCGCAACTTCGGCGACCTCGGCCTGGTGATCAACGAGCTCGACTACTACAAGCTCACCGCCCACACCCAATGGCAGGTCGGCAAGGTGCCGGTGCTGTTTGGCCGCGCCGCGGCGATGGCGCCGGGCCTGTACACCAACGATTTCGTCTCCACCTACGACCTGCAAGGCGTGCTCGGCGCCAACTTCGCCTACCGCTACTTCGGCCAGAGCGTAGGCATGATCCAGCCTGGCGTGGCGGTGTATACCGCCGATACCACCGAGCTGAGCAGGCCGTTCCTGCGCAGTGGCGGACGCCTGCAGCGCTCCGATGGCGGGCCGGCCAACACCGGCAAGCCGGATTCCTATGCGCTGACCGTGGACTGGGATTCGATCCCGGCGCTGCCTTTCCTGGAGATGGAAGCCGGCTATATGCGCAACCGTGCCGGCGTCGACCAGCCCGACAGCGGCCCGGCCGATGACGAGATCATCAAGGTGGTGTCGGCGCGCTATATCTGGGCGCCGGCCTCCAGTGCCGACCTCGACACGACCTTGCGCGGCCGATATTTTGATGTGGTGCCCTTTGTCGAGTATGCACACGTGGACAACGAGGATGCGGTCGCCGGCAACGACACCGCCTACCTGACCACGTCGGTGACCGTCGACTACGGCCCCTGGGCCTTCGGCGCGACCCGCACCGACAAGCGCCGTCCGTGGGCCAGTGGCGCCGGCCGCAATGACTATCTCAACGAACTGAGCTGCACCTACAACGTCACCGGCATGTTCAACGTCGGTCTGTCGGTGGGCAGCCAGTCGGTGGCAGGGCAGAAGTCCAACCTGGTCGGCCTGGCCCTCAGCTATAGCGGAGCCCACTGATGAAGCGTTCCTGGTCCTTGTTGCTGGTACCGCTCAGCCTGGCTGCCGCCGGCCTGGTGCCGACGCTGTCGGCGAGTGCGGCAAATGCCGCGCCCGCGGCGGCGCCCGGCGACGATATCGGCGGGCCGTTCCAGCTCGTGGACGGCAACAATCGCCATGTCACCGACAAGACCTTCCATGGCAAGCCGGTGCTGCTGTATTTCGGCTTCACCTCCTGCCCGGACGTGTGCCCGACCGATCTGGCACGCATCGAGCGCATCGCCCGGCGCGTGCAGAAGGCCGGCGCTCCGGCACCGGTGCCGGTGTTCGTCAGCATCGACCCCGAGCGCGACACGCCGGCACGGATGAAGGCCTACGTCGGCGCCTTCGGCAGCGATTTCGTCGGCCTGACCGGCACGCCGGCGCAGGTCGCGCGCATCGCTGACCTGTACCACGTGTACTACAAGAAGGTGCCTTACGGGCAGCATGGGCAGTACACGATGGATCACTCCACCTTCCTGTTCCTGCTCGACCGCAATGGCCGCTACGTGGACCATTTCGGCCGCGGTACCGATGAAGCGGCGGTGGCGCGCAGCATCGTCGCCGAGCTCGGTGCCACGCCGGCCAAGGCAAAACCGACGGCAAGCACACGCAAGCCCTGAGCCATCTGGCCGCTGTAACGCGGCCACAAAATGCACACGCAAATGCAAACGGCGACGGGGAACCGTCGCCGTTTGCATTTGCATCATCGCCGCTGGTGGGCGGCCGGGAGGGGGCCGCCCGCCAGGGCCGTGGGCTTACCAGTTGCGGCCTCCGTGGTTGGCGGCATCGGCGGCCAGGCGCAGTTCCTGGTCGGCCTGGATCAGCAGCTGCCGGGCCTTGCCGGCATGGCCGCCGAGGCGGGCGTCATTGGCCTGCTGCGCGTCGCCGACGAGCTGGTAGGCCTGGACGATGTGTTCCTGCGCGGCGCGCAGGTTGCCGTGGCGCTCACCGATGTTGACCACCGGCTGCTGGGCCTGGGCCACGCCGGCCACGACGAGCGCGCCAAGCAGCAGCACGCGGAGGGGGCGAACAGAGATATTCATGGCGGTTCCTTTGAATGTTGGAAGTAGAGAGGGTTGCAGGGTGGATACGGATTCGGAGCCGCGGGCGCCGGTTGCGCTGCGGTGGGTGCACTGTGCGCGCGGGCAGGGGGGCGGTTCTTGATCTTGGTCAAGCGCGGGCCGCTGCGCGCGGAATCCAGCCAGCTGTCAGTCAGCGACGCCAGGCGGTCCGCAATGCCAGGGCCGGGCGCCAGCCCGCCCAGGTCGCCAGGGCCAGGGACACGCCGCCAAAAAGCGTGAGCATGGCCCACGCCTGCGGGTTGAACAGGGCCAGCGCCAGCATCAGCAGGCCGGAGGTCGCCAGCGAGAGGGCGACCACGCGCGCAGGCGAATGGTCATCGCCGATGTCGATTGGTTCGGCCTTGGCTTCCTGCTTCGCAGCCGCGATGTGCTGCCGCAGCGCATGCCATTGCGGACGCTCGCCGCGTGCCAGCAGCTGCGCCGTGGAGAGGATCAATACCGGCAGCACCACGCCCACCAGCACGTCGGTGACGCGCGGGTTGGCCTGCACCCAGTGCGCCAGCGCTCCGCCATCGAACGGCCCGCCCGGCTCGATGCCCATGCGTACCCACAGCCCGGCGGCAAAGCTGCCGAAGGCGCAGGTGAACACCGCGCCGCTGCCGATCCGTCCCGACAGCAGACCCCAGATGGTCGGCGCGAGCAACGGCCCAAACAGCATGCCGGTGATGGTCAGCACGATCTTTTCCGCGCCACCCATCTGCGGCACGCACAGCGCCACGGCCACCAGCGCGATGCCGATCAGCAGCGCGAACACGCGCCCGGCCGCGACCAGCCGGCGCTCACTGGCATCGGGGCGTTGCAGGCGCCGGTAGAACTGCTCGGTCAACACGCCGGCGAACACATTGATCTGCCCGCTGAGCGAACTGGCGGTGGCCGCGAACATCGCCGCCATCGCCATGCCGAGCATGCCGGTGGGCAGCACCGCCTGCGCGGCGAGGATGTAGGCCTGCTCGGAATCCACGCCCGGTTGCAGCAACCGGTAGAGCAGGGGCGGGGTCAGCCACAGCGCGGGGCTGATCAGGTACAAGGCACCAAACAGCCACGCGCCCTTGCGCGCGTCGCGCGGCGTGGGCACACACAGGTAGCGCTGCGCGAACGCCCATTCGGCACCGACCAGGAAGAAGTGCACGCCAACCCAGCCGGCCATGAACCACGGCGTGTACTGCGAAGAGAACGGCGACAGGAAGCCTTCCGGGATTGCCACCGGCACCGCCGAGTCCAGGCGCAGCCACAGCAGCGGGATCAGAAACAGCACCGACAGCTGCATCACGATGAACTGCATCACGTCGGTCATCAGCACCGCCCACAGGCCGCCGGCCACGGTGTAGATGATGACGATCGCGCCGAACAGCGCGATGGCCACGTGCAATGACAGGTGGCCAGTGGCCGGATCGCGCAAGGGATTGCCCGGCGCCAGCGGCACCAGGGCCACCAGCATCACCGCCACTGCATACAGGGCCACGCCGGTGGAGACGATGCGCACGCCCATCATCGCCCAGGTATACAACTGCACCGCGGCGCCGCCGAAACGCAGACGCACGAACTCGGCCGGCGTGGTCACGCCGAGCTGGCGCCAACGCCCGGCCACGATCCAGCCGACCAGCAGGCCGGACACGCCGATGCAGGTATTGAGGACGATGGCGACCAGGCCCTCGCGATAGGCCAGTCCGCCCCAGACCACGAAGGTGCCGGCCGACTTGAGGGTCATGAAGCTGCTCAGGCCCGCCACCCACCACGGCGAGCGGCCGCCGGCCACAAACATGTCGCGCGCGCCACGGTTGCGGCTGACATAGCGCAGGCCCAGCGCCAGCATCGCCAGCAGATAGAGCGCAAATACCACCGCGTCCAGCCGCGTCATGCGCGTCGGCTCCCACGACGGTCGCGTCCCTGCAAGGCCACATGCCAGACCACAGGCTTAGAACACCATGCGGAAGTTGACGCCGGCATAGCGATGGAAGTCGCGCGGCAACTGCTGGGCATAGGCATTGGCGCCACCGGCGGTGCCCACCGCCATCAGGTTGGCGGCATAGGCCTGGTCAAACAGGTTCTTGACGAACACGCCGAGGTCGTAGCGCCCGTCGCCGAAGATCAGGCCCGCGGAAAGATCGGCCACGCCGTAGGCGTCCTGGCGCAGGTTCGGGTTCTGGCTGATGTCCAGCACCACGTTGTCCTGCCAGCGCCAGTCGGCCTGCACGTAGCCGTCCAGGCGTGCGCTCAGCGGCGCGTCGTAGCGGGCGCTGAGCAGCACCCGCCAGCGCGGCGCGTTGATGAAGGGCTTGCCGTCCAGATCCTGCGCGCTGGCGCCGTGGCCCACGGGCCGGCAACCCTGCGCCAGGGTCTGCCCGGTGTAGCACGGGCCCTGGCTCACGCCGTCGAAGCGCGCGTCCAGCCAGGTGAAGCCGCCTACCAGGCTGAAGTACGTCGAGGGTCGCGCGGTGAATTCCACTTCCAGCCCGTCGATGGCCACGCCGCCGGCGCTGGTCAGCAGGAACAGGCCCGAGGTCGAGTCAAACGTCTGCGCCTGGTAATCCTGGATGCGCGTGCGGAACAGCGTGGTATCCAGCATCAGCGCGCCGTCGAACAGGGTGCTCTTCAGACCTGCTTCGAGCAGGCGCGAGGTTTCGGCCGGCGCCGGCAGCCGCGCGAACTGCTCGGCGCTCAGGCCCAGCGTCGAGGCCAGGCCTTCGCCCTTGTAGCCGGTGCTGTAGCCGACATAGCCGGTCACCGTGGCTGCCATCTCGTAGCTGAGGCTGAGCTTGCCGATCGTCGCGGTGTCGTCGTAGTGGCCGGTGACCGGGCCGAAAGCCGGATTGGTCGGTGCCTGCAGCACGCCATTGAAGCGCCCGGCCAGGGGCCGCACGAAGTCCAGGCGTTGGCGCTCGTCGATGAAGCGCAGGCCGCCGCCCAGGGTCAGACGGTCGCTCAGGTGCCAGTTGCCGTGGGCGAACAGCGAGCCGCTGTGGCTGTCCACGCGTGAGTGCCCGGCCAGGACCGCCTGGTCGCCGGGGACCACGGGCACCACGTTGCCGTCGTCGAGCACGCTGGCGATGCCGGGCAGGTTGAGGCCGCGACGGTCCAGTGAGTTGTAGACCGAGCCGTCGAACCAGAACGCACCCAGCACATAGTCGAAACGGCCACCGGTCGGTGAGGCCAGGCGCAGTTCCTGGGTGAGCGTGCGGCTGCGTTCGATGTTGTGGTTGTGCAGGATGAAGCGGCCGTCGGTATCGTCCAGGTCCATGTCGCTGTCGTTGTCGAAGCGACGCCAGGCGCTGATGCTGGTCAGGCTGTAATCGCCCAGCGCAATGCGCGCGGTGAGCGCGGCGCCCTGGTTGGTCTGACGCACGAACGGGTCCACGTCATTGTTGACTTCGGTGTTGTCCGGTCCCACCGGGGTACCGGTATCGACCGCGCGCGGATTGTTGCTGGCCACGACCAGGGGCAGGGCGCAGCAGTCCGCATTCAGACGCGCATGATCCAGAGTCAGGGTGACCTGCGAGCGCTGGTCCGGCGAGCGCCAGGCGAGCTTGCCGCGCAGTCCCCAGGAATCGGCGCCGTTGAGGCGGCGCCCGCTGTAGAGATTTTCGACATTGCCGCCGCGCGTATGCGCAAAGCCGGCCAGGCGGTAGGCGAAGGTATCGCCGAGCGGCGCGGACACCGCGCCATCGAAGCGCTGCTCGTCGTCCTGGGCCAGCAACAGCGAGGCATTGCCACTGGTGCCATCGAAATCCGGCGCCTGCGTCACCACGCTAATCACGCCAGCCGACGCGTTCTTGCCGAACAAGGTGCCTTGCGGCCCGCGCAGCACCTCGATGCGTTCGATGTCGTAGAGCTCGGCGAAGCTCGCGCCCGGCCGCTGCAGCACGACATCGTCGACCACGGTAGCGATGCTCGGCTCCACGCCCGTGGAAAACACGTCCGTGCCGACGCCACGGATGCGGATGGAGCTATTGCGCAGTTCATTGCCCGCGGCAAACGACACGCTCGGCACCAGCCGCGGCAGGCCGCCGATGTCGGTGACCTGGCGCCGTTGCAGCGCGGTGCCGTCGACCACGGACACGGCCAGCGGCACTTTCTGCACGTTCTCCTCGCGGTGCTGCGAGGTGACGATCACTGCGTCCAGAGTGCGGGCCTGGGCCGCGGCCACCGCCGAGGTATCGCTCGCGATCTGCGCGGCAGGCGCGTCTGGCACGGGCCCCTGCTGTGCCCACGCGCGGGCGTCGGCCAGCGTGCCCAGCGCCAGCACCAGATGCCGCGTATTCATGTTGCCTCCCTGGGCATTCAAGCCGTCGATTCATCTCCCCACGGCACATCTCGTGCCGTTTGGCGGCTGCCCCTGTTCGCCGCAGTGGCACTATCTACATAACGCCTGTGAAGCGCCAGCCATTGGGGTTGGGACGGCGTTCCAGTAATCGCAGCGTTGCGCTCACGGTGTTGCGCGCCCTTCAGCCTGCCCATAGACTCGGAACAGAAGTCCATATCATGGGAAATACGCAGATGGCCCGAGCCAAACCCCTGCGCGTCCAATCCGAAGAGACTCTCGACGATGTCGGCGGCGAAAAGCCCTTTGCCATCCCCGGAGCGCAGGCGCTGTCCAAGGGTCTGAGCCTGCTCACCCTGATCGCCGACGCCCCGCAGCCGCTGGGTTTCACCGAGCTGGGGCGCTATTCCGGCCTGCCCAAGAGCACGCTGCACCGCATCCTCCAGGCGCTCATCGACTATCGCGTGATCCGCCTGGACGAGGCTACCCAGACTTACCGGTTGGGCATCCGCCTGTTCGAGATGGCGCACCGGGTGTGGAGCGAGTTCGACCTGCGCAGCGCCGCCGAGTCGGAGCTGCTGCGCCTGCGCGACCTGGCGCAGGAAACCACGCGCCTGGGCCTGCTCGACGAGGGCGAGGTGCTGCTGATCGACCAGCGCGACTACATCCAGGGTGTGCGCCTGGCCAACGGCGTCGGCAGCCGCCTGCCGGCGATGGCCAGCGCCATCGGCAAGGCGCTGATGGCCTACCGCCCACCGGAGGAATTGCGCCGGCACTTTGAAAGCCATGCGTTGAAGGCGCTGACTCCCAATTCCATCCTCGACCCGGTGGAGATGCGCCGCGAGCTGGACCTGATCAAGGCGCGCGGCTACGCCATCTCCGCCGAGGAGGCGACGCTGGGCATCAATGGCGTGGCTGCGCCCATCCTCGACCATCGCGGCGAGTCGATCGGCGCGGTCAGCATCAGCGGCCCGGCCTTCCGCCTGCCGCCGGAGCGGCTGCACGCCCTGGGGCGCGACGTGATCGAGGCGGCGCGCCGAATTTCGGGCAACGTCGGCGAAACCTTCATGTCAATCGGCACTTCGGTCACGCCGAGCCATGCCGCCGACCGCCACGTGCGCTGCGCCGTGCCGTATGGCGCCTTCCTTGGCGAAGGGCCGCAATGGCTGCGCGCCAGCCGTTCGCTGCTGTGGGTGGACATCCTGGCGCCGTCAGTGAACCTGACCCACCTGGCCAGCGGCGATACGCGCAGCACGCCGTTGGGCGAGCTGGTCGGCGTGGTGGTGCCGCGGCGCCGTGGCGGTTTCGTGGCGGCCACGCAGAGCGGCTTTCGCGCGCTGGACCTGCAAAGCGGCGAGATGGTGCCGCTGGCCAGCCCGACCGACATGGTCGGGCGCCGGTTCAACGATGGCAAGTGCGATCCGGCCGGCCGGCTGTGGGCCGGCACGCTGGCCATCGATGCCAGTCCCGAACGTGGCTCGCTGTACCGGCTCGATACCGATGGCACGCTCAGCGAGGTCGAGCGCGGCTTCCACATCTGCAATGGCATGGCCTGGAGCCCGGATTCCACGCGCTTCTACCTGGCCGATTCCGGGCGCCGGGCGATCTTCCAATATGACTATGAGTTGGCGACCGGTACCGCATCGAACAAGCGCGTATTTGCCAGTTTCGAGCCCAGCGAGGGCATGCCGGACGGCCTGGCGATGGATGCCGATGGCTACCTGTGGTGCGCGGTGTGGGATGGCTGGGCGCTGCGCCGCTATGCGCCGGACGGCACGCTTGACCGCAGCGTGACGTTGCCGGTCCCGCGGCCAACCAATGTGGCCTTTGGCGATGACGACATGAAGACGCTGTACATCACCACCGCGCGCATCCGCCTGTCGGCCACGCAGCTGGCGGCAGCGCCGCTGTCAGGCAGTGTCCTGTCGCTGCGGGTGGATGTGGCCGGTGCGCCAGTCGGCGAGTATGGCGGCTGACATGGCGACCTATCCTTCCTTGCAGGGCCGGCTGGTGCTGGTCAGTGGTGGTGCCGCCGGCATTGGCGCGGCAATCGTGGCCGCGTTCGCGCGGCAGGGCAGCGAGGTGCTGTTTGTCGACCTCGATGCCGGGGCGGCGGCGCGCACGGTGGAGGAGGTGGTGGCGCAGGGTTTGCCGGCGCCGCAATACGCGGTCTGCGATCTGCGCGACATCGACGCCAGTCTGGCGGCGGTGCAGCGGTTGCTGGCCGGGCGCGCGCCGCATGCGCTGATCAACAACGCGGGCAACGACCAGGCGCAGGCGCTGGGGCAGGTGTCGGTGGCGGACTGGGACGATCGGGTGGCGGTAAACCTGCGCCATCAGTTCTTCCTGGCGCAGGCGGTGGCTCCGGCGATGCAGCAGGCCGGGCAGGGGGCGATCGTCAATCTGGGCTCGACGAGCTGGATGATGGGGCTGGCCGGGGTCGCGGTGTATTCGACGATGAAGGCGGCAGTAGCAGGGCTGACGAAGTCGCTGGCGCGGGAGCTGGGTGCTGATGGCATCCGGGTCAACGCGATTGCGCCGGGCTGGGTGCTGACGGAGCGGCAGCAGCTGAAGCTGGTGGGGGATCCGGGGAAGTCGAGCCGCTATCTGGAGCGGCAATGTCTGAAGCAGCATCTGCAGCCGGCGGATATCGCGGAGATGGCGCTGTGGCTGTGTGCGGATGAGAGCCGGCTGTGTACCGGGCAGACGTTTGTGGTGGATGCCGGGGTGGTTTGAGGCTGCTGGACGATTGATGGTCTGTTGCCCTGCGATGTTGATCGGCTCGCAGGGATTCCCGTGTGGCAGCCGGGGGCAGGCCCTGCCAGGACACGTCGTAAACCCATCCCTGGGGACTCCTGGGCAACATCCATGTTGCCTAGGGTCCTGGCAGGGCCTGCCCCCGGCTGCCCGATGGATCGCTGCGGCGGATGGAAATAGGTCCGCTGCGCTGGCGAACTGGTAGGCCGCTGGTCGAGGTGGCGGATGGCGCTTGGGCCCGCTGTAGGAGCGGCTTCAGCCGCGACTGCATCTGACGGATCTGGATTCCGCCGGTCGCGGCTGATGGCCGAGAAGGCCACAAGAGCCGCTCCTACGGGTTTGCGTTGACAACGATGTCGTGCGGCGCGCAAGGCGCTCTTCTGGAAGCGATTACACCTTCCGGTGGCTGAACGCATCAGCGGAAATTTGCCTGAATGCGCTAATGAATCAGGATGTTACCGTTTTCCCATCTTGCGGAACTTTGTTTCTGATATTAGATTTGGAACCGAGGTCCACAGAATGAAACTACATCGTGCAAGGGCACGATGTCCCGCCGGCAGACCGACACACACGAATCGGTCGCCGGCACGCCGCCAAGAGCGGGCACTACTTGCTTCGAGTCTTTGTTGTTTGCGCAACACACCAGGGGGATAGGCGGCGGGCCACGGGCCTGCCAGAGCGCCCGGTTACCGGGCACATCGGTGGAGACAAGGAAATGGGCACCATTCATCAATCCCAGGCAGAGCGCGCTTCGGCATGCCGCCTTTGTCCGTTCGGGCTGGAATGCCTGCCGGGCACCATGGCCGACGGCGATCTGGCCGAGCTGGAAAGCGTGATCGAGCACGGCACCCCCGCGCATGCCGGCACGCATCTGTTCCGCCAGGGCGACGAGTTCGAATACATCGCCATCGTGCGGCTGGGCACGGTCAAGACCTATTCGGTCGATCGCGAGGGCCGCGAGCACACGCTCGGCTTCCATATGCCCGGCGACATGATCGGGATGGACGCGATCGACGAGCAGCGCCATCCGTGCAGCGCGGTCGCGCTGGATACGGTGATGCTGTGCAAGCTGCCGTTCCGGGTCGTGGCCGAGCTGGCCGCGCGTACGCCGATGCTGCAGAACAAGTTGTTCCGGCTGATGAGCCGCGACATCGTGCGCGCCGCACAGCAGTCGGGCAACCACGCCGCGGACGAGCGCCTGGCGGCGTTCCTGGTCGGTATCGCCGATCGGCTCGGCGCGCGCGGCTATTCGGCAACGCGTTGTCAGCTGGCGATGTCGCGCATGGAGATGGCCAGCTACCTGCGGCTGGCGCCTGAGACCCTGAGCCGGCTGCTGCGCCGCTTCCAGGAAGAAGGGCTGGTCAGCGTCGAAGGACGCGATGTCGAGTTGCGCGAGCGCGCGCGTCTGCAAGAGATGGCCGCGCCGCTGCTGCCCTGCTGAACCGCAACCGGCGCAGGGCGCGCGGACCTGCAATGCGCTTGACCTGCGTCAACTACGGCAGGCGCGAGGTGGATCACGCTGTCGATCCCCATCCCACATTGAGCCTGCAACATGAAAACTTCCGTCCTGATCTCCGGCGCCGGTGTCGCCGGCCTGGCCACGGCGTATTGGCTGGCGCGCTTCGGATTTGCCTGCACCATCGTCGAGCGCGCGACCACGCTGCGCACCGGCGGGCAGGCAGTCGATGTGCGTGGCGTGGCGCTGGAGGTGCTGCGCGCGATGCAGCTGGAGTCGGCGGTGCGTGCGCGACGCACGCGCCTGCAAGGCACTTCGATACTGGATCGCGACGGCGTCGAGCTGCGCCGCGATGAAACCCGGACCTTCAGCGGCGGGCGCCTGGACAGCGCCGACATCGAGGTATTTCGCGACGACCTGTGCGCGCTGCTGGCGCAGGCGCTGGACGCCGGCGTCGAGCTGCGCCTGAATCAAGGCATCAGCGCACTGGTGGAAGATGCCGACGGCCTGGACGTTCGCTTCGAGGACGGCCAACATCAGCGCTACGATGTGCTGATCGGTGCCGACGGCGTCTACTCGAACGTGCGCCGCCTGGCGCTCGATCCGCGCGACGAATGCGTGCGGCCGCTGGGCGTGGCCCTGGCCTTGTTCACCGCGCCCAATCTGCAGCGCCTGGATCGCTGGGAATGGATGTATCGCGAAGAAACCCTGGGACTGGTCGCCTATCCGACCACGGACAACGCGGAGCTGCGCGTCGGCGTCGGCTTTGCCAGCAGCACCGATGGCGACTTGCGTGGTGATATCGCTGCGCAGAAGGCCTATACCTTGTCGCAATGCGCCGCGCTCGGTGGCCGGCTGGCCGAGTTGATGGCCACGCTGCCGCAGACGCCGCGCTTCTATTACGGCGACCTGGCCCAGGTGCAACTGCCGCAATGGTCACATGGGCGAATCGCCGTGGTCGGTGATGCGGCTTATTGCGCGTCGCCATTCTCGGGGCAGGGCACCAGCCTGGCCCTGGTGGGTGCATTCGTGCTGGCGCGCGAACTGGCGCGCTCGGCCCGCCAGCCCGCGGAAGCCTTCGCGCGCTATCAGGAACGCATGCGTCCCTATGTCGCGCTCAATCAGGCGCTGGTGGACCCGACCCGGCAGGGCCCGGTCCCCGATGCGCAGCTGGACCACGCCAAGTACGGCATCGTCCTGTACGACCTGCCTGCCGCGGCCTGACGCGGCGGGTTCAAGGCGTCAGCACGACCTTGCGGCAATCCTCGCGGCGCTGGTCGAAGACTTCGTAGCCGGTGGCGGCATCGGCCAGTTTCATGCGGTGGCTGATGATCACTTCCGGCGCCAGCCGGCCCTCGACAATCGCCTGCAGCAAGTCCGGCAGATAGGCCTGCACATGGGTCTGGCCCATCTTGAAGGTCAGCCCCTTGTCGAAGGCATCACCAAACAGGAAGCCGTGGATGAAGCCGGCATACACGCCGGGCACGCTGACCACGCCGCCGCGCCGCGTGGCGGCAATGCACTGGCGCAGCGCGCTGCCGCTGGAGCCTTCGAGCTTGAGCTTGGTCAGCACGGTTTCGGTGGTGCTGCCCTTGGCCTCGAAGCCGACTGCGTCAATGCTGGCGTCCACGCCGCGGCCGGCGGTGGCCTCGATGATCTGCGCGGCCGGGTCGTCCTGCTCGTCGAAGTTGATCGGAATGGCACCGTAGGTGGTGCGGGCGAAGTCCAGCCGATAATCGTGATGGTCCACCATGAAGATGGTTTCGGCACCGAGCATCCGTGCGCAGGCCGCCGCCATGTAGCCGACCGGGCCCGCGCCGAAGATCGCCACGCTGCTGCCAGGCTTGATCCCGGCATTGAGCGCGGCCTGATAGCCGGTGGGCAGGATGTCGCTGAGGAACAGCACCTGTTCGTCGCTGACGCCATCGGGAACCACGAACGGGCCGACGTTGGCCTTGGGCACGCGCACGAACTCCGACTGCCCGCCCGGCACGCCGCCATACAGCCGGCTATAGCCAAACAGCGCGGCGGGTGGCCGGATGTCCTTGCGGTTGAGGATGGCGCCGCGCCCGGGGTTGGTGGTTTCGCAGGCGGCATACTCGTTGAGCAGGCAGTGGAAGCACTGGCCGCAGGCAATGACGAAAGGAATCACGACGCGGTCGCCGCGCTTGACCGCGGTGACTTCCGGGCCGACGTCCTCGACGATGCCCATGAATTCGTGGCCGAGGATGTCGCCATCCTCCATGGTCGGAATCATGCCGTGGTAGATGTGCAGGTCCGAGCCGCAGATCGCCGTGGCGGTCACGCGCAGCAGCAGGTCGTCGGCGGCAATCAGGGTCGGGTCCGGTACGGTTTCGACGCGCACGTCGCGCGAACCCTGGTAGGTGAGTGCAAGCATGGATCGACCTCGGCGTGGCGAATGGTTTGCACACGCTGTACGCGGGCGGATAAACCGCCGGTGATCCCGACGTATGTAACAGGTGAGTGCGGCGGGCACCGCTCCCGGTTTGCCAGCACCTTCACGCCACGCGGCGAGGGGATTAACGCAGTGCGACCTACGCTGGCGGCCACTCGCCAGATGGACTGCCATGGTTCGCTGCCTGCTGTACCTTGCTCGCGCCGATCACCCCTGTCATGGACGCGGTTGACCTGATTGGCTGGGCGGCCTCCCTCCTGCTCATCGTGACCTTGCTGCACCAGATCCGCACGCAGTTGCGCAACGCCGACACGCGCGCGGTGTCGCCATGGCTGTTTGCTGGCCAGTCCGCCGCGTCGATCGGCTTCATCGTCTACAGCGTCCTGCTCGGCAACCTGGTTTTCATCGTGACCAACAGCCTGATCCTGGCCACTGCCGTGCTCGGCCAGTACGTGCTGTGGCGGCGGCAGAAGCGGCGCTGATCCCCGCCACCCAGTGCTGCGCGTCCTCACGGCGCGTTCTCGCCACGTTCGCGGCTGCTTACCCAGCGCTGGCGATGCTCTGGCGCAGACCCCGCATGACGAACCCCGGAGCCCAGCCATGATGCCGCGCCTGCCGATCCTGACCGTCGCCTGCCTGTTGGCCTTCGCCGCTTCGGCGCAGCAGGGTGACGGTACCGACGTTGCCGCCCAGGTCCACACCTTCAAGCCGGACAAGCGCCCGGCCGATGCGCAAGCCATCGCCGGCTTGCGCGTACCCTCGGGGTTCTCGATCAAGCCGCTGGCGACCGGCCTTGAAAACGTGCGTATTCTCGTCGTCGCCGACAACGGCGACATCTACGCCTCGCGCCGCGAACAGGGTGACGTGCTGCTGCTGCGCGACCGCGACGAGGATGGCCAGCTCGACGCACCGCCGCAGGTGGTCGCGCGACGCGCCGGCGCCCATGGCCTGGCGATACAGGGCGACGCGCTGTACCTGGCCACGCCCAAGGAAGTATTCCGCGCCGCCATTCGCGCCGATGGCACGCTCGACGAGCCGGTCATGCTGATCGGCGACCTGCCCGATGGCGGCCAGCACCCCAACCGCACGCTGGCCTTTGGTCCGGACGGCATGCTTTATATAAGTGTGGGCTCCTCCTGCAACGCCTGCAACGAGACCAACCCCGAGCACGCCACGCTGCTGCGCGCCACGCCCGACGGCAAGAGCCGCACCATCTTCGCCAGTGGCCTGCGCAACACGATTGGTTTTGCCTGGGACCCGGCCACCGGTGAGCTGTGGGGCATGGACCACGGCATGGACTATCTCGGCGACGACATCCAGCCCGAAGAGCTCAACCACCTGGTCAAGGGCAAGCAGTATGGCTGGCCGCACATCTGGGGCAAGGACGGGGTCAATCCGCAGAGCACGCCGCCCGGCGGCCTGAGCAAGGCGCAGTGGGCGGCCATCAGCGAACCGATGGTGCTGGGTTACACCGCGCATGCCGCGCCGATGCAGATGGTGTTCTACAGCGGCAGCGCGTTCCCGCGCGAGTATCGCGGCGATGCGTTCGTGACCATGCGCGGTTCCTGGAACCGCAAGCCGGCTTCTGGCTATGAAGTGGTCCGGGTGCGCTTCGATGGTGGCAAGCCCGTGGCTTTCGAGCCCTTCGTCGGAGGCTTCCTGGTGGACGACGGCCGTGGCCACATCGCCCGGCCCGTGGGCCTGGCGCAGACGCCGCGCGGCGCGTTGCTGGTGGGCGATGATGCCAACGGGGTGATCTACCGCGTCGCCTATGACCAAGGCAAGGCCAAGCCGACAGCACCGCCCGCGGTGCCTGCCGCGCCACTGCAGAAGCAGGTCAACCAAGGCAATGGCGTGCCGCTGGTATTGCAGCGCGTGGGTGATGCCAAGGCCATGCAGGTCGGCAGTGCCGCCTTCGGCACCGATGGCCGCATCGAACGGCGCCATAGCGAGTACTACGATGGCGTATCGCCAGCGGTGAGCTGGCAGGCGGTCGATGGCGCGCGTTCCTACGTGTTGATAATGGAGGATCCGGATTCACGGCCGATCACCCCGTTCGTGCACTGGGTAGCCTGGAACATCCCCGGCGATCTAACCGCGCTTCCCGAAGGGCTGCCCGAGCAGATGCGCCTGACCGATCCGCCGGGCGTGATGCAGGGCGCGACCTCGCGCGGCTCGGTCGGCTACTACGGTCCGCGTCCGCCGGTAGGTGACCCGCCGCATCACTATCACTTCCAGGTGCTGGCACTGGACACGATGCTGGACCTCCGCCCTGGCGCCACCCGCGACG
This sequence comes from Stenotrophomonas sp., assembly GCA_035629025.1. Lineage (GTDB taxonomy): Bacteria > Pseudomonadota > Gammaproteobacteria > Xanthomonadales > Xanthomonadaceae > Stenotrophomonas_A. Next base: position 78,974 of record DASPIU010000059.1, on the reverse strand, counting down.
AAGTGCTGCAGGCCGCGCGCGGGCACGTGATCGGCAAGGGCGAGGCCGTGGGCACCTACGCGCAGGCCCAGCCGCCTTTGAAGTAGGGCCACGGCATCGCATCAGACGCAATCACATCAGCGATTACACCGTTACCGCGCCGCCCGAAACGGTCAGCAACGCGCCAGAGGTGTAGCTGGCGCGGTCCGAGGCCAGCATCACGTAGGCCGAGGCCAGCTCGGCCGGCTGGCCGGGGCGGCCGTAAGGCGTCTGCGAACCAAAGTTCTCCACCTCGTCGGCGGCCATGCCGGCGGGAATGAACGGCGTCCAGATCGGGCCGGGCAGCACCGCGTTGACGCGGATCTGCTTGTCGGCGAGCAGGCCGGCCAGGCCGACGGTCAGATTCGCCACCGCGCCCTTGGTGGCGGCGTAGGGCAGGATGTTCGGCGAAGGCTTCTTCGAGTTCACCGAGGCGGTGTTGATGATCGCGCCGCCCTTGCCTAGCAGTGGCACGCACAGGCGGACCAGGTTGAACACCGCGTGGACATTGGTGTCGAAGGTCTTGCGCCATTCGTCCAGGGTGATCTCGTCGAAATCCTCGAAGTAGCGCTGATAGGCGGCGTTGTTGACCAGGATATCGAGCCCGCCGAGCTGCGAGTGGACCTGATAGACCAGCGCCTTGGCCTGCACCGGGTCGCTGATGTCGCAGGCAACCAGCACCGCGCGGCGGCCAGCCTGTTCGATCAGCGCGCCAATGCGCTCGGCATCGTCCTGCTCATCGGGCAGGAAGGCGATGGCGACATCGGCGCCTTCGCGCGCGTAGGCGATGGCGACCGCCGCGCCGATGCCGCTGTCGCCGCCGGTGATCAATGCTTTCTTGCCTTCCAGCTCGCCGTTGCCGACGTAGCTGTCCTCGCCGTGGTCGGGGCGCGGTTCCATTGCCTCGGTCTTCCCGGGGAAGTCCTGCTGCTGGCGCTTGAACGGCGGACGCGGATAGTCGGGGAGTGTCATGGGGTGCTCCGGTTTGGGGGATGGGGCTTCGCGCGCAAGCGTGGACCGCGGGCGCGATGCCTTTGCCGGTTCTAGCGGTGGGCGTGTTGCGTGGTCGTCAAGCGCAACGAAAGGCGAGGTGAGCGACGGCTCACGCGGCATGCGCGTCAGCGCCGTGGCAGGCATTGGCGATCAGCGTAACGGCGCGTTACAGTACCGGCATGTCGCTTTGGCCCACCCTGTTGCGTGTCGTGCTTGCCGTGACCCTGATGCTGAACGGGGTGGCGGCCGCCGCGGCTGCCGTGCAGCAGGTCAGCATGCAGGCGCAGCCCGTCGTCATGGGCGCCGCCGACATGGGTCCGATGCACGCAGCCATGCCGTGCCATGAGCAAGCGGCGCACGCCGGGACCGACAAGGCCGTGGCCGACAAGGCACATGCCGGCAAGCCGGACTGCTGCAAATCCTCCAGTTGCAGCTGCGCGTGTCCGTTCACTGCCCAGGCCATGCTGCATGCCTGGGTGCCCGCGCCCGCGGTCTTCCTGCGCTTGCGCGCCGTGCGCCCGCTGGCGTTGGGACATCCGGCGCCAGCCTTGCCCAGCCTGATACGGCCACCCATCGTCTGAAACGCCTGACGCGCCCGCTCGGGGCGCTTGCCGACGCACGTGCGCGCACGTGCGTCCTTGCGGCACTGCCGCGTACAGACGTTTGGAGTTGTCATGTCGTTTGATGCAAACCATCGCGGCGGCTTTGCGCCGTCGCGCCGCCGCTTCGTGCAGGGACTGATGCTGGGCGGCGCCGTATCCAGCCTCGGCCTGTGGCCCCGCACCAGTTGGGCCTTGAAGTCGCCGGGCCAGCCGCAGGTGCTGGCCGGTACCGAGTTCGATCTGGTGATCGGCGAAACGCCGATGAACTTCACTGGCCGCACGCGCACGGCGATCACCGTCAATGGCTCGCTGCCCGCGCCGCTGCTGCGCTGGCGCGAGGGCACCACGGTCAACTTGCGCGTGACCAATGCGCTGCCGCCCGGCTCGATCCACGGCCACGAGACTTCGATCCACTGGCACGGCATCCTGCTGCCGGCCAACATGGACGGCGTGCCCGGCCTGAGTTTTGCCGGCATCCACCCGGGCGAGACCTACCACTACCGTTTCACCGTGCAGCAGGGCGGCACTTACTGGTATCACAGCCATTCGGCGATGCAGGAACAGGCCGGGCTGTACGGGCCGCTGGTGATCGACCCCATCGAGCCGGAGCCATTCGCCTATCAGCGCGACTACGTGATCCTGCTCAGTGACTGGACCGACCTCTCGCCGGCGGCACTGTTCTCGCGCCTGAAGAAGATGTCGATGTACGACAACTACCACCTGCGCACCGTCGGCGATTTCGTCCGCGACGCGCGGGCGCAGGGCCTGGCCGCCACCGTCGAGGACCGCAAGCTGTGGGGGCAGATGCGGATGTCGCCGACCGATCTGTCGGATGTCAACGCGAACACCTACACCTACCTGATGAATGGCACCACGTCCCTCGGCAACTGGACCGGCCTGTTCCGTTCCGGCGAGAAAGTGCGGCTGCGCTTCATCAACGGCTCGGCGATGACGCATTTCGACGTGCGCATCCCTGGTCTGAAGATGACGGTGGTCGCTGCCGATGGGCTCTACGTGCATCCGGTCACGGTGGACGAGTTCCGCATTGCTGCGGCGGAGACCTTCGATGTGCTGGTCGAGCCCAGCGGCCAGGACGCCTTCACCATCTTCGCCCAGGACATGGGCCGCACCGGCCATGTCAGCGGCACGCTGGCGGTGGCCCAGGGCCTGCGCGCGCCGGTGCCCGCGGTGGACCCGCGGCCGATCCTGAGCATGGCCGACATGGGCCACGGCGGCATGGCGCACGCCGCGCAGGACGCAAAAGGCATGGAAGGCGGATGCGGTGCCGCACATGCGGCGATGGCGGCGACGCCGGTCGCCGATCCACATGCCGGACACGGCGCCGCGGGTGCCGCCGGCATGCAGGCGCATCCGGACAGCGAGCGCGGCAATCCGCTGGTGGACATGCAGACGATGTCACCCACGCCCAAGCTCGACGACCCGGGCATCGGCCTGCGTGACAACGGCCGCAACGTGCTCAGCTATGCGATGTTGCACAGCCTGTTCGAGGACCCCGACGGCCGCGAGCCGGGCCGCGAGATCGAGCTGCACCTCACCGGGCACATGGAGCGTTTCGCCTGGGGTTTCGACGGGCAGAAGTTCTCCGATGTCGAGCCGATCCGGCTGAACTACGGCGAGCGCATGCGCATCGTGCTGGTCAACGACACGATGATGACCCATCCCATCCACCTGCACGGCCTTTGGAGTGACGTGGAGGATGCGCAGGGCAACTTCCTGGTGCGCAAGCACACCGTCGACATGCCGCCGGGCAGCCGCCGCAGCTACCGCGTGCGCGCCGACGCGCTGGGCAGCTGGGCCTACCACTGCCACCTGCTGTACCACATGGAAGCGGGCATGATGCGCGAAGTGAGGGTCGAAGAATGAAGCACGATCTTCGCTACCTCTGGCCGGCACTCGGTGCGCTGGTGCTGTTCGACGCGGTTGCGCAGGATGCCCAGCATCAGCACGCCCAGCACGATCACACGCAGCACTCGCAGCACTCGCAGCACTCGCAGCACGCCGAAGCAGCAGCGCCGCAGCCGACGCCCGCCGCGCACGTGCATGACACCGCATCTGCGCAGGATGCCCAGATGGACCATGCCGCCATGGGCCATGCGCCAGCGCAGCCGCCATCGGCCGCGCCGCGTACGCCGATTCCCGTGCCCACCGCGGCCGACCGCGCCGCGGCGGTCAAGCCGCCGGGCGCGCATGCGGCCCACGACAACACCGTGCAGTCCTTCGTCCTGCTCGACCGTCTGGAAGCGGTGGATGTCGACAACGGCACCGGCCTGGAATGGGAAGGCGTGGGCTGGGTCGGCACCGACCTCGAAAAGCTGTGGGTTCGCAGCGAAGGCGAGCGCAACGGCGATGGCCACACCGAGTCAGCCAATGTCGAGGCCCTGTACGGCCGCGCCATCGCGCCGTGGTGGGATCTGGTCGCTGGCGTGCGCCATGACTTCAAGCCCGGCGCCAGCCAGGACTTCGCCGCCATCGGCATCATGGGCCTGGCGCCGTACAAGTTCGAGCTGAGCGCCACGGCCTATATCGGTACCTCGGGGCACAGCTTCGCGCAGCTGGAAGCCGAGTACGAAACCCTGCTGACCAACCGCCTGGTCCTGCAGCCGCAGATCGAAGTCACCGTGCATGGCGGTAACGATGCCGCCCGCGGCGTGGGCTCGGGGCTGGGCAGTGTCGAGGTGGGGCTGCGCCTGCGCTACGAGATCACCCGCCGCTTTGCGCCGTATGTGGGCGTGGTGGCCGAGCGCGCGTTCGGGCGCACTGCGGAGCTGCGCCGCGAACATGGCGAGGACAGCGACGACGCGCGGCTGGTGGCGGGCTTCCGCATCTGGTTCTAGCGCATCCAGGTACGCCACCTTCGTGCCTACCCGGCGCGAGGGTGGCTGGCAACGCCTGCGTGCGCGATGGGCCCGCTTGCGCAGGGTCGATCCAGGCCCTCGAAGAACAGGAGAACACGATGAAGCAAGTCACCACACTGCTGTGCACGCTGCTGTTGGCTTCCGGCACCGCGACCGCGGCGGCGCAGGATCACGCCAGGCATGGCGCGGCGGCGCATCCGGCTACGCCGCCGAGCGACGAATTCAACAAGCTCGATGCGAACAAGGACGCGGCCTTGTCCAGGGAGGAGCTCGCCAAGCATCGCCTCGGCGCGCATTTCGCGATGCTTGACGCCGATCGCAGCGGCAAGCTCGATGCCGCGGAGTTCGCGGCCGCCCGCGACATGTAACTGCGCTTCAGCCATCGGGGCGCGGGCAGGAGGCGCCCCGATGGCGGTTGGCAGCGTGGCAACGCTATTGCGCGCCAACCTCGAAGGAACCGGAGAAGCGGTAGCGCGAGGCCGGATGGGTCAGGCGCACGTAGCTGGCGACGCGGCCGCGCGACCAGGTGCGCCGGGTCAGCACCAGCAGTGGCGCGCCTTGTGGCACTTCCAGTTGCGCCGCAAGGCGGCGGTTGGCCGAGCTGGCCTGGATCAGGTGCTCGGCCCGCGCCAGCGGCGCCACCCGCATCAGATGCTGGTGTGGAATCTCATTGTAGAAGTCCACGTCAAGATAGTCCGGGGCGCAGGCTGGATTGACGAATCGGTCCTCCAGCTGCAGCGGCTTTCCGCTTGCGCGGTGCAGCAAACGCGTGTGGAACAGGCCGCTGCCCGCGGCCAGGCCAAACATCGCCGCAATGATGCGGCGCGCCGGCACGCGCTCGCAGACTTGCACCTGCACCGTGTGCGTGCGGCCGCGGGCAAGGATCTCATCGCGAATGCTGCGGACATCGAACATGGCCGGCTCCGACCGCGCACCCGCGACGAAGGTGCCGACGCCGCGTATGCGCTCCAGCACGCCGGAATCAGCCAGTTCGCGCAGGGCGCGGTTCACTGTCATGCGGGCCAGGCCGAACTGCCGGGCCAGATCGTGCTCGCTCGGCACGCGGCTTTGCTGCGGCCAGTGGCCGCTGGTGATGTGTCGAAGAATGTACTGCTTGAGCTTGAGGTAATGCGGCCGGGGTGGGTTCATGGCGCTAGCCTTGCATGTCTATACAACCTCGGCCAGAGGCTTCGATGCTGTGCTGCATCGTTGACACCGTGAAAAGTGCGTGATATTGCTGCGGTATAGACAGCCCTGGATTTGCCGCGCGCCATGCCGTCGCCTCGTGTGCTCCTGCGATGCCTGCTGATGTTCGTGCTCTGCGCGAACGGCGTCGTTGTCGCCTGGGCGAGCACGCGCATGGCCACCGCCGCGGCAAGCGTCACCGCGACCGCCACGGATCGCAGTGCTGCGGACAGTAGCGGGCAAGCGGTCGATTGCGGGCAGAAGGAGCGGCCAGGCGTGCCTGCCGGCGGCGGCCACGATGATTGCGACTGTGCCGCCAGCGATTGCGCCTGCACCATATTGACCCTGTATCCGATGCGGCCAGCGCAGCTGTTTGCCGCGCGCCACGTGCTCGGCACCGCGTACTTGCCGCCGCCGCTGATGCCGGCGGTGCGCCATCAGATTTCCCGGGTCTTCCGACCACCGATCGCCTGAGTTGTTCGAGTCGCCACGCGCGACGCTCTTGCGCACTCCATCCGGCCCACTGTTGGCCGCGGGAGCTGCTGTCGAACAACACCTGATGTTTCGGGGGAGAACCCATGTATCTCAAGCGCAATCCACTGGCGCTCGCCGTCGGCGTGCTGCTGTGCGCCGCCATCCACCCAGGCGCGCAGGCCCAGGAAGCAACGTCACAACCGGCGGGCGCATCCGCCGTGACGCTGGACGCGGTGCAGGTCACCGGCAGCCATATCAAGGGGCTGCAATTGTCCGGCGTTGGCCCGGTCACCGTCATCGATGCCGAAGCGATCCAGCGCTCCGGTGCCACTTCCATCGACACCTTGCTGCAGCGGCTGCCGTCCTCCGCCGGATTTTCCGGCAACCAGGGCAACGCCTACTGGGCCGAGAACGGCTACGGCACGACCCAGGTCAACCTGCGGGGCTTGGGCATCAAGCGCACGCTGGTGCTGTTGAACGGGCGGCGGGTGGTCAATGGCGGCACGGGTGCCAACAGCGCGCCGGATCTGAACGTGATCCCGGTAGCGTTGATCGAACGGGTCGAAGTACTCAAGGATGGCGCGTCGGCGATCTACGGCGCCGACGCGGTCGCCGGTGTGGTCAACATCATTACCCGCAAGACCCACGAAGGTGTCGCACTGGCGGCACGCTACGGCCAGACCTTCGAGCAGGACGGCGAAGATGGCGCACTCGACCTCACCTGGGGCACCAGCGGCGAGCGTGGCTCGCTGGTCGCCGGCCTGAGCTACGCCGAGTCGGGCAGCGTGAACATGGCCTCGCGCGCACCGTGCGGGCTGAGCGAAGTCGATGGCCGCCTGCAATGCGTCGGCAGCTCGACCACGGTGGGCGGGCGGGCCCTGCTGGCCGATGGCAGCCGCATCAACTTCAACCAGGTGGCCGGCGGAAACGGCGACGCCTACGCGCCATACTCGCCGGCGCTGCACAACTACAACGGCAACCCGACGCTCAACGCGGTCAATCCGATCAAGCGCCTGAGCTTCAGCCTGTTCGGCGACGCGGCACTGGGTGAGCAGGTCAATCTGTTCACTGAGTTGATGTACACCCACCGCGAATCCGAGCAGTTGGCGACCTCGGGCGCACTGGGCGTCTATCGCCCGATCAACATCGCGGCGGACCACCCGACCAATCCCACCGGGCAGGATCTGCTGCTGCAGCGCCGCCGCCTGGAAGAGGCGGGCACGCGGCAGTTCTTCCAGGAGACGCACACCTTCCGTGTCGTGGTGGGTCTGGACGGCGAGCTCGGCGACAGCTGGAACTGGACGGCGGCGTTGAACTGGGGCCGCAATACCGGCACGGACGGCTCGACCAATGTCGCCAACCTGGACCGCTTCGAGCAGACCCTGGACCCGGCGCGATGCAGCAACGCGCCCGGCGCGGCGATTCCCTGCGGTGACTATCTGGGCCATGGCGACGTGAGCCAGGCAGTGCTCGACTACATCCTTTTCGATACCCGCGACCACGGCGGCAACGAGCAGAAGAGTTTCACCGCCAGCATCAACGGCCAGCCGTTCGAGTTGCCGGCCGGCTGGGTCGGCTTCGCCTCGGGCGTGGAAGTGCGCAAGGAGCGCGGCTGGCGCAACCCTGACCCGCTCACGGTGCTGGGCATTGCCAACACCAACCAGCAAGACCCGATCGGCGGCGAGTACACGGCGCGGGAAGCCTTTGTCGAACTGGCGATCCCGCTGCTGCACGACAGCGCCATCGCGCAGGCGCTGACCCTGAGCACCGCGGCGCGCTATTCGGATTACGACCTGTTCGGCAGCGACATGAACTACAAGATCGGGCTGGACTGGCAGTTGCGGCCGTCGCTGAAGCTGCGTGCGAACTACGCCACCGCGTTCCGCATCCCCAACATCCCCGAGCTGTTTGGCGGCATTGCCGAGGGCAACCTCACCACCACCGACCCCTGCAGCGGCTGGGCAGCCATGCCGCCAAGCGCGGTGGTCTACCAGAATTGCCAGGCCCACGGCGTGCCGGCCAGCTATGTCCAGCCGGGCAAGACCATCCTCACCACCGCCGGCGGCAATCCGCAACTGGAGCCGGAGGACGCGAAGTCGCTGACGCTGGGGATCGTGTGGACGCCGGGCTTTGCCGAAGGGCTCACGCTGACCGCGGACTACTTCGACATCCGCATCGACAACGCGATCCAGCGCATCGACGGCTCGACCAAGCTCGCGATCTGCTACAACACGCCGGGGCTGGCCCATCTGTTCTGCGGCGCGGAGAACTTCACCCGCAATCCCGTGACCGGTGAAGTCGACTTCCTGTCATCGCAGCCGGTCAACGCGGCCAATGAGTGGGTGAGCGGCGTGGATTTCGGCGGTGTCTACGAGTTCGACTGGGTCGGCTTCCAGTCCAGCCTGAGCTTCGACGCGACCTATCTGGACCGATACGACGTGCGCCCGTATGCCGGCGCCGAAACGATTGCCTACGCCGGCAAGATCACCGGCGGGCGCGGCAGCTACACGCGCTGGCGCGGCCTGGCAGCCCTGACCCTGGCGCGCAATGCCTGGTCTGGCTCGTACAGCGTCCAGTACATCGGCAAGGCGGCGGACATCAATGCCAGTCCCGGTGATATCGGCGACCACGCACCGAGCGTCACATACCACAACGTCCAGGTGAAGTACGCACCGCCGCAGGCCGCGTTCGATGTGGCCCTGGGCATCGACAATCTGTTCGACCGCAAAGCGCCTTACATCCAGAGCTACACCGATGGCAATACCGACACCATGACGTATGACCTGCTGGGCATTCGCTGGTACGCGCGCTTCGGCTATCGCTGGTAGGCCTCCCGCTCCCGCCGGCAGGAGGCCGGCGGGGCACTGCAACCTTTCGGGAACAGACATGAAAGCAGCATTCAGGGCGCGATCCCTCCACAAGTGGATCGGCTTGATCATGGGCGTGCAGGCGCTGCTGTGGATGATCAGCGGGGTATACATGACGGTGGTGCCGCTGGAGATCATTCACGGCGACCACCTGGCGCATGTGCGCGGCAAGCCACTGCAGGCCGCCACCGCGCGGATCGAAGCGGATGCGCTGCATCAGCGCTATCCCGGCTTGACCGCGCTGAAGCTGAAGCGGCTGCTGGGCCGTGAGGTCTACGAGCTGCAGACCGGCGGGCGATCGGCACTGGTGGACGCGGCGACCGGCGCGCAGATCAGCCCGCTCGAGCGCGCCGATGCCATTGCCGTGGCGACCGCGCTCTACCAGGGCGATGGCGTGGTTCGCGCCGCGGAACTGGTGACCCGCGCGCCGCAGGAAGTGGTCACGCGCCCGGTGCCGATGTGGGCCGTGCACTTCGCCGATCGTGGCCAGACCACGCTGTACCTGTCGCCCGACAACGGCGAACTGCTGGCGCGCCGGCACAGCCTGTGGCGCTGGTTCGACTTTCTCTGGATGTTCCACATCATGGACTACGACACGCGCAGCGACGTCAATAATCCGCTGCTGCGCGTGGCGGCGATCAGTGGCCTGCTGTTCGTGTTGAGCGGCGCCTGGCTGCTGTACTTCAGCTTTCGCAGGAGGCCGGCGCGATGACCCCCTGGATGCGAAGCCTGCACAAATGGCTGGGCCTGCTGATCGGGCTGCAGCTGGTACTGTGGATGGCCAGCGGCGCGGGGATGGCGCTGCTTGACCACGAGCGGGTACAGGGGCACGAGTTCCGCGCGCACGCCGATGCCGCGCCAGCCTGGCCACGCGATGTACTGCCGCCGGCGGCCGTGCTGGGTGCATCCGCTGCGCACTCGGTCGGCAGTGGTTGGCTGCTGGACACGCCGGTCTATCAGGTTGCGATGGCGCAAGGAATGCAACTGTTCGACGCGCGTTCCGGCGCGGCCGTGCGCATCGACGCCGCGCTTGCCGCGGCGATCGCGCGGGCCTCGTACACCGGTCCCGGCAAGCCGCTGCCTCCGCAGCAACTGGGCGACTCGGCCGAGGTGCGCGACCATGACGGACCGTTGTGGCGCGTCGACTTCAGCGATGCCGAGCAGACCAGCGTCTACCTGTCGGCGCAGAGCGGCGAGGTGCTGGCGCATCGCAATCGGACGTGGCGGCTGTTCGATCTGTTCTGGATGCTGCACATCATGGACTACGCCGAGCGCAGCAACTTCAACAACCCGCTGGTGATCGGCGCGGGGGTGGGCGGGTTGTGGATCGCGCTCACCGGCATGTGGCTGCTGCTGGCGAGCTTCCGCCTGGCCGACTTCGTGCCACGGCGCTGGCGCGGCAGGCAGGCCTTGAGCGTCTTCTCCCCCGATGGGCAACTGCTGCGCCGTCTGGCCGCGCCCAAGGGAGAGACGGTCTACCGGGCGCTGGCGCGCGAAGGTCTGAACCTGCCGTCCAACTGCGGTGGTGGGCAGAGCTGTGGCCTGTGCGCCGTGCGGGTGCGTGGCACGCCGGCGCGGCCGACCCCCGCCGATCGCGCCCAGCTCAGTGCGTCGCAATTGAAGATGGGCTTCCGCCTGGCCTGCAACCTGCCGGTGAGATCGACGCTGCAGGTGGAGGCGGCCGGCGGCGCGAACCTGTGGCGGCAGCAGACGGCCGCGGTCGAACAGGTCACCGCGGTGACACCGTTCCTGCGCGAGATCGTGCTGAAGACGGAACCGTCGCTGCTTTCGCGGTTCCAGCCAGGCGCCTACCTGCAAGTGCACGTGCCCAAGTATCTGGTGCCGCGTGAGCGCCTGGTGTGCCCGGAGCAGCATCGGCATGACTGGGCCGCGCTGGTGTTGCCAGCGGCGCTGCGCAATCCCGAACCGCTGCGCCGTTCCTATTCGCTGGCTGCGCCGGTGGATGCCGCATCGGGCCGGCTCACGCTGCTGGTGCGCTTCAATCCGGGCCAGCAGAGCAAACGCTCGCACGCTCCTGGGCGGGGTTCGAGTTACCTCTACACCTTGCGCGCTGGCGACCCGGTGCGTTTCAGCGGCCCGTTCGGCGATTTCGCCATCCGCGCTGGCGGCCGCGAGAAAATCTTCATCGGTGGCGGGGCCGGCATGGCGCCATTGCGGGCGATGATCCACAGCCTGCTCGCATCCGGTGCGCGCGAGCGCATCCACTTCTGGTACGGCGCACGCAGCCGGCGCGAAGCGCCGTACGTGGAGGAGATGGCGGAGCTGGCCGCACGCAATCCCGGATTCAGCTGGCACCTGGTGCTCTCTGATCAGGCGCAGGAGGATCATGGTGACGCGCTGCCGGGACTGGTGCATGAGGTGGCGCACGAAAGGCTGCTGCGCAGCCATCCGGCGTTGCAGGATTGTGATTTCTATGTGTGTGGTCCGCCGGTGATGCTGAGCGCCACACGCCGCCTGCTGGCCCGCCTGGGGGTGGCGGAAGATCAAGTGAGGTTCGACGACTTCAAGATTTGACCGCGGCTCGCAGCGGACCTGACCGGCGTGGATGCACGGCTTTCACCCCGCGGGGGTAATAGTCGGCGTCCCGCATCCACGCCGGAGCGCCAGGCAAGGCCACCATGGACGCCCTGCTGCTGTCCCGCATCCAGTTCGGGTTCGTCATCACCTTCCACGTCCTGTTCCCGGCCTTCACCATTGGTCTGGCGAGTTGGCTGGCCTTCCTGGAGTGGCGCTGGCTGCGCACCCACCTGCTGGTGTGGAAGGAGCTGTACTTCTTCTGGCAGAAGCTCTTTGCCGTGTCCTTTGGCATGGGCGTGGTCAGCGGCATCGTCATGGCGTTCCAGATCGGCGCCAACTGGCCGGGGCTGAGCCAGGTGGCCGGCAGCATCATCGGGCCGCTGCTCAGCTACGAGGTGCTGACCGCGTTCTTCCTGGAAGCCAGCTTCCTCGGCGTGATGATGTTTGGCTGGGGGCGCATTTCCGAGCGCCTGCATTTCCTGTCCACCTGCATGGTGGCGCTGGGCACGCTGTTCTCCACGTTCTGGATTCTGGCCTCCAACAGCTGGCTGCATACGCCGGCTGGCTACGAGATGGTCAAGGGCATCATCGAACCACGCGACTGGACGCAGGTGATCTTCAACCCGTCCTTCCCATATCGTCTGGTGCACATGACGCTGGCCTCGTTCATCACCACCTGCTTCGTGGTCGGCGGGGTCAGCGCGTGGTACCTGCATCGCGGCCAGCATCGCGATGCGGCGCTGCGCATGTTCAAGCTGGCCATTGCCTTTGCTGCCATCACCGTGCCGCTGCAGATCATCGCCGGCGACCTGCATGGCCTGAACACGCTCAAGCACCAGCCGGTCAAGATCGCCGCACTGGAAGCGCATTGGCATGACGACGCGGCGGGCGAGGGCATGCCACTGGTGCTGTTCGCGCTGCCGGACGCGGCCGCCGAACGCAATCGCTACGAGGTCGCGGTGCCGCGCCTGGGCAGCGTGGTGCTGACCCATAGCCTGGAAGGCCGCATCGAGCCCTTGACCGCGGTACCGGCAGCGGACCGGCCGCCGGTGCTGCCGGTGTTCTTCGCCTTCCGGATCATGGTCGGGCTGGGCGTGGCAATGCTGCTGCTGGCGTGGGTATCGGCGTTTGCCTGGTGGCGCGGCAAGCTGCTGCAATGGCGCTGGCTGATCCGTGCATGGCGCTGGATGCTGCCGGCCGGTTTCATCGCCCTGGTCAGCGGCTGGTTCGTCACCGAGATCGGGCGGCAGCCCTGGGTGATCCATGGCGTGCTGCGCACCGCCGACGCGGTGGGTGGGCAGTCCACGGCAATGACTGCCTTCTCGCTGGCGGTGTACGTGGCCGGTTATGCGTTCGTGTTTGGCTGGGGCATCTGGTATCTGGCCAAGATCGTGCGTCACGGACCTCGGCCCACTACCGACGGGCCGGACATGGACGGTGGCGAACGCACGCCGGCGCGGCCACTGTCCGGCGCCGACGAACCGATCGATGGAGGCGCGTGATGGACGTATCGACCTGGTTGCCGGTGGCCTGGTTCGCGATCATCGGCTTCGGTGTGCTGATGTATGTGGTGCTGGATGGCTTTGTGCTGGGGATCGGCGTGCTGGCGCCGTTTGCCCGCGACGAAGCCGAAGTGGACCTGATGATGAATACCGCCGCGCCGATCTGGGACGGCAACGAGACCTGGCTGGTGCTCGGCGGCGCCGGCCTGTTTGCCGCGTTTCCGAAGGCATATGCGCTGCTGCTGTCTTCGCTGTACCTGCCGGTGCTGCTGATGGTGATGGCACTGGTGTTTCGCGGCGTCGCCTTTGAATTCCGTTTCAAGGCACAGCGTTCGCGCCGGCTGTGGACGGTGGCCTTTGCCGCCGGCTCGGTCCTGGCCGCCTTCGCGCAAGGGGTGATGCTGGGTGCGCTGGTGCAGGGCCTGCCGCTGGCGGAGGGGCGCGCCCATCCCGGTGCCTGGGCCTGGTTCGGTCCGTTCCCGATGCTGACCGGGGTGGCGGTGGTGGTCGGTTATGCGTTGCTGGGCAGCACCTGGATCGTCCTCAAGACCGAGGGCAACACTCAGCAGTTCGCGCGCGCCTTCGCCCGCCCACTGGCGATGGCGGTGTTGGCCTTCATGGGGCTGGTCAGTGCGTGGCTGCCGTCGTTGCAGTCGCGGGTGATGGAACGCTGGTTCGCCGATGGCGCGTTCTGGTGGCTGTCGCCGGTGCCGCTGCTGGCGGTAGCGGCCGGCATCGGGCTGTGGCAGTCGATCGGCGCGCGACGCTCGGACCTGCGCCCGTTCCTGCTGGCGCTGGCCTTGTTCGTGCTTGGCTTCATCGGACTGGTGATCGGCATGTGGCCGTATCTGGTGCCGCCGGTCTACACGATCTGGGAAGCGGCGGCGCCGCGCTCCTCGCAGATGTTCACCCTGGTGGGTCTGGTGGTGCTGCTGCCGCTGATCCTCGGTTACACGGTGTGGTCGTACCGGGTGTTCCGCGGCAAGGTGGCAGCCGGGCAGGGCTACCACCACTGAGCAAGGCGTGCAGCACTGCACGAAGCTGCCGGTTGCATCAATGCGTCGTCGTTGCGTCCGTGCCTGTTGCGTGGCCCATGGCGTGCCGATGCGCGTCCGCACACATCTGTTGCAAGCCACGTTGCGCCGTCCAGCCGAGCATGTCCTCGGCGGCATGAGGATCGGCGTAGTAGCAGGCCACATCGCCCGCGCGCCTGGCGACGATCTGGTACGGCAGCGCGTGCCCGCAAGCGACCGCGTAGGCTTCGATCAGTTCCAGCACGGACACGCCGACCCCGGTGCCGATGTTGACCACCTGGTACCCCGGCCTGCGCAAGGCCAGGCGCAGCGCGGAAACATGCGCTTCGGCCAGGTCCATGACATGCACGTAGTCGCGGATGCAGGTGCCGTCGGGCGTGGGATAGTTGTTGCCGAACACGCTCAGGTGCGGGCTGGCGCCGCAGGCCACGCGGCCCAGGTACGGCATCAGGTTTTCCGGCATGCCGCGCGGCGATTCGCCCAGGGTACCGCCCGGGTGCGCACCGACCGGGTTGAAATAGCGCAGCGCGATCACCCGCGACAATGGGTCGGCGGCGCAGACATCGCACAGCATCTGCTCCACCATCATCTTGCTGCGGCCATAGGCGCTGGCCGGGCGCAGTGGGTGGTCCTCGCGCAGGGGCAGACTGTCGGGTTCGCCATACACGGTGGCCGACGAACTGAACACCACGCAGGGCGGGCCGCTGCGGGCCAGCGCACGCAGCAGCGCCACGGAACCGGCGACGTTGACGTCGTAGTACTTCAACGGCGCGCGCGCGGATTCGGCCACCGATTTGACCCCCGCGAAGTGGATGGTGGCCATCGGCTGGTAGTGATCGACAATGGCTTCCATCCGGGCGAGGTCGCGTACGTCGGCTTCCTCGAACAGCGGACGGCAGCCGCTGATCCCGGCTATGGCCGTGACCACGGCGCGCTCGCTGTTGCTCAGATCATCGACGATCAGCACCTGATAACCCGCGGCCTGCAGGCAGGCGCAGGTGTGCGAGCCGATGTAGCCGGTGCCGCCAGTGACCAGGACCGGGCGCGTGACCGGTCTGTCCCAGCGCGGGAGCGGTGGAGGTAGCCGGCTCATGTCGAACTGGCCTGGCGGGCGCTGCCGCTGGCCCGCACCTGGCTGGCCGCGCGACGTCCGGCAAGGAAGGCGTGGTCGGAGTTGTAGTACTCCCACTCGCTGTAGCGGCCAGCCAGGATGATGTCATGCGTCGCCAGCCAGCTGCGGATGGTCTCGACGCGGGCGGCGCGGGCATGGTCGTAGAGCACATAGGCGTAGGGCATGTCGACCACCGAAGCGGTGAGCACCGGGTCGTCGGCGTTGAACATTCCCACTTCGATGCACTCGCGGATGCAGCGCTCGATCAACGCATCGTCGTCGCACGGCAGCGGCTTGGTCGGCGAGTAGGTGATCTCGCAGGTCAGGCCGAAGCCGCCGGGCGGGTTGTTGTGCGGGCTGGCATTGCCCTGGACGAAGATGCGATGGAACACCGTGGCTTCCGGGTAGTAGATCCAGTGCTTGTCGGTCAGGTTCTCGCGACCGATGCCGAGGTTCACGCAGCGCACGGAGACATGGCGCAGCGCCGCGGCTGCCGCGCGTACGCGCTCGGGCGCTTCGTCGCCGAGCAGGCGCACGAACTCGGGCAAAGGCAGGGTGCTGACCAGGTGCTGCCAGCGCAGGCGCCGTCCATCGGAAAGGGTGACCTGGCGGCGCCGCGGCGAGATCGCGGTGACACTGCGGCCCAACATCAGCGAGCCCTTCAGATGCGGCAGGAAGCCATCCATCAGTGCCTGGAAGCCGCCTTGCAACGGATAGCCAAAGCGCGCGTTCGGCCCCATCGGCGGCGGCACGGGTTGCAGCGCGCCCTCTATCATCTCTTCCAGATTGGGCAGCGGCACGCGGCCGCCCAGCCACGAGGTCTCGATTTCGCGCAACGGCACGGTCCACAGCTTGAGGTTGTAGGGCACGGCGAAATGCTTGGCGACGCCAGCGCCCCAGACCTGGTAGATGAACTCCTCGAAGTTGGCCGGGCCAGCATGTCGGGCGAAGGGGGCGACCTTGTCGGCGGAAGCCTCATTCAAATCGCCGCTGTCGTTGGCGCTGCACAGCGTCGGCACGCCGCCATCGGCGCAGCAATCGTCCGGGGCACGTCCGCTTGCTTTCGAGCCAGTCGCGGCAGCTGGCACCACGGCGCGGGCGGCTGCGGCAGTGGCCGAGGCCGGTGCGGCAGGCGCAGCAGAAGCGCTGCCATCGAGCGCGCCATACCGCGCTTCAATCGCACCGACCAGGCACTCCTTGAGCACGGCAGGCGGCAGCCCATACAGCGCGCCCTGGAACGGATAGCGAGTATGCACGCCCTTGCTGTAGACCCAGGCTTCGCGGTTCTGCCAGTGCAGGTTGTCGCCGAGCAGCGTGGTGTACAGGCGCAGCACGTCCTCGTCGTTGGAGAACATGATGTGGCCGGCGTAATCGAAGCGGAAGCCCTGGTCCTGGATCGACCGGCACCAGCCGCCAACGGTCTGTTCGCGCTCGACCAGCACGCTGCCCTCGCCATAATGGTATGCCGCGGACAGGCCGGTGGGCCCGGCGCCAAGAATGAGGCATTCCACGGGTGGCTCGCCCATGGTCACCACGCGCTCGCCATCGAGGTAGGCGCGGGCGCGCGGATTCAAACCGGCGCTGGCGGCCTGCATGATCTTGCCGGCGATCGCCTCGGCGGTGCGGTCCCAGGAGGTTGAAGCGGTGAGACCGTCCTGTATCGCGATGCGCTGTCCGCGCTCGGCTTCGGACTCGGCCAGCGCCTGCTCGCATTGCTGGATGAACTCATCCGCGCCGTGGGCGATGCGCACGCCAGCGGCATACAGCCGCGCCACATCGCGTACTGGCGTGCTGACCACCGGTTTGCGCGCGGCCATGTATTCCAGCGTCTTGGTCGGGCTGATGAAGGCGGTGGAGGCATTGAGCGCGAACGGCAGCAGGCAGATATCCCATTGCGCGACATGCGCGGGCAGCTCGGCATAGTCGCGCTGGCCCAGGTAATGCAGGTTGGGGGCCTGCGGCAGCGTTGCCGGATCGATCTTGACGACCGGGCCAAGCAGCACGATCTGCCATTCCGGGTGCGCCTGTGCCAGTGCGCGCAGCAGGTCCAGGTCCAGGCGTTCGTCGATGACGCCGAAGAAACCCAGCGTCGGCCCGGCATGCTGGCGCTGCGGCGGCGCCTGCCTGCCGCGGGCGAAGTGCTCCACGTCGACACTGCTGGGGAAGCAATGCACGTTGGCATTGCTCGACGCCTTGGCATCGTGCAGCGAGGGGCCGCCGGTCAGGACCAGATCGGCGACTTCGAACAGGGTCTTCTCGCGGTCCATCAAACGCGCGGGTGCATTCATGAAGGCACCGAGCTCGTCCATGCAATCGAAGATCACCGAAACCGGCGCCAGGCCCTGCATCATCGGCAAGGCCATCGGCGTGTAGAACCACACAGCCATGTCGGCCTCGCCGTGAGTGGCAAGCCATTCGTGCAGCAGCGCACTCAGTTGGGGGAATTGCGCGTCGGCAAAGCCGGCATCGGCGATCGGCGTATGCGGCCGCAATACGGTCACGCCAATGCAGGGCTGGAAGACTTCCAGCCAGGCCGGACGGTCTGGATCATGGACCGGCTCTTCAAAGAAGGCTACATCCCAGCGCTGGGCCAGGCGGGACAACAGGTGCTGCGGGCGCTGGTAGACAAAGTCCCAACGCAGGTGGGAGAAGACGAGAAGCTGGCGCATGGCGGTGTGTCCATCGGAAGGGGAAAGGTCGGCAAGCTCGCGGCGAGCGGCAACGTAGGCGTCCGCGTAATCGCGCAGCAGGCGTGGAGGGCGCAGCGGTGCGTCGCAGGCCACTTCCCACAGTCCGCTGGGGTGCCATTGCGAGGGGTCCTCCCAATCGGGCCGATCCATTACCGGGTACAGGCACACTGCCTCGACGGCGACGCCATGCTGGTGAGCCAGACGCACCTGCTGCGCCACTTCGCGCAGCCATCCGGCACGTGCCTGGCCGACGTGGCTGGTCTCGCTCAGCGTCAGCGGCAGCCCATAGCGCTCATGCAACTCGCGCAACAGCCTGCACAGCGGGCGGCGCAGCGGATCGGCCTCGTGCCAGCCGAGTGTCCTGCGCGTGCCAACTTCCCACTGGTTGCTGTGGTAGTAGTTGATGCCGATCAGGTCCACGCATTCCGGCGTTCCGCCCAGATGCGGGTGCGAGCGGCCGGTGAGCATGTCCAGGACTTCGAACTGCGCCGCATGCTCGCGCCGGGCTGCTTCGCGCAACTCGGCCTCGTGCACGGGCGCGCCAACATGCACGAGTGGCTCGGCCCACATCA
This sequence comes from Stenotrophomonas sp., assembly GCA_035629025.1. Taxonomy (GTDB): domain Bacteria; phylum Pseudomonadota; class Gammaproteobacteria; order Xanthomonadales; family Xanthomonadaceae; genus Stenotrophomonas_A. The sequence continues at coordinate 60,512 of DASPIU010000059.1, read as the reverse complement.
TTCTTGCGTGTGGGTCCACCGCGCGAATGGCCTGGCATCCGGCCAGCGCGGCACGCACCAGGCGTTGTTTCAGTCTGTGCCCGTCGTGCGGGCGGTCGCCCAGGTGCGGATGGAACAGGCCGGTGGACGTGGCCGCCCAGGACAGGAACGACAGTTCGTTGATCGGGGTGTAGACGCGCGGCCGTTGCGAAGGATAGGCCGCCAGTTCATGGGCGACCACGGTGCAGAAGCGGGCGAAGCGGGTGACGAATTCGGTGTCGCCGTCGTCCAGCAGGTCGAGCCCGTCGGGCACGCCATAATGCATCAACGTCCAGCGGATGGTGATGCCCTGGCGCGCGGCGGCCTGCATGCGGGCGTGCAGGCTGTGCAAGTCGAAGCCGCTGGCATCCTCGCACACTCGCCAGCCGAGACTTTCACGGACCTCGCTGAAGCCCATGCGGCGCAGGCGCCGGTAGTCCGCATCCAGCCGGCCCAGGTGGCCGCTGTCCCTCGCCATCCACAATGGCAGGCCGCGGCCATTGACGTGATCGGCGCCCTCGAATCCCCCAATCCACTGCATAGGCGGTTTCTCCTGTTCTGGTCCGTCGAACAGGCGGCATGGAAAGAGGTGCCAGGCGATGCCGGAATCCGGAATGCGTCAGGGCAGGACGACCAGGTCTGCAGGATCGGTAGGCCTCGACAGTGCGCCGCAGGGCGTAAGTGGGCTGTGAGCCGACTGCATGCGCTTGCTCACTTTGCCAAGCGCTTCAGCGACGGCCCGAAAGAAAAAGCCGGCACGCGGCCGGCTTTTCTTCAACGCTAGGCGGGGAACCCTCAGAAAGCCCAGCGCGCGACCAGCTGGTAGCTCGGGCCAGCCTGTTCGCTTTCCAGCTCGTACTCGTCGTAGTCGCGGTCAAGCTGGTCGGCTTCGGTGTTGAACTTGTCGAAGAACTCGTCCTTGGAAGCGTCCAGCAGGTTGTTGGCCGACAGCCGCACCGAGAAGCTTTCCCCAAAGCGCTTCTCGATGAAGGCATCCAGTTCGGCACCGTAGCGGATCAGGCCTTCCTCGCCCAGCACTCGCGTGTTGGCATCGCCCTGCTTGCGGTAGGTCGCACCGAAGCTCATGCCCCAAGCCGGAAGATCCTGGATGAAGCCGATGTTGTAGACGTAGTGGGCCTGGTCGTTGAAGCGGCGCTCGCCCATGAAATCATCGACCCTGGAATCAACCCAGGAGTAGTTGACGAACACGCCGGTGTTGTCCAGACCGAACACGCTCAATGGCGTGGACAGGTCGAACTCGAAGCCGTAGACCTTGCCGTCGCCGACATTGCTGGAGGTGTAGACCCAGCTCTCGGCAGGTTCCTGGGCCATGGCGTCGGCCAGGTCGACGGCATCGCCATCGTCGATCATCTCTTCCCAGGTGTCTTCCATCTCGGTGCTGGGCCTGCCGGTGTTGACGATCTCGATCAGATCCTTGACGTCGCGATAGAAGAGATTCAGGCCGACCACGCCCTTGCGGCCGAGGCGATGTTCAAAGCCCAGGTCCACGCCATTGGCGGTTTCCGGGTCCAGTTCCGGGTTGCCGATGTAGTCGTTGTCGCCGTACTCGCCGTCCAGCAGGGCCGGGATCAGTTCGTTGAAGTTGGGCCGCTTGACCGTCCTGGCCAGCGAAAGGTTGATGCGGTCGACGTCGGTCACGTCCCAGCGCAGGTTCACCGACGGCAGCAGCTTGTTGTAGTCCTTCTTGACCCGGCCTTCGCTTTCCTCGTCCTCGATGTACTCCACTTCGGACCTGGTGGTTTCATAGCGCAGGCCGGCTTCCCAGGAGAACACCTCGCCCTTGCCGGTGAACATGATGTAGGGATCCAGGCGCTTTTCCCTGATCTCCGAGGCGACGCTGCCGTCCAGTTCGTAGTCCGTCGGGAAGACCGGCGTCTGGCCTTCTTCCTCGGCCTCCCACTCATAGAAGGTCACGAGGCTTTCGCGCTTCTTGGTGCGGTAGTCCACGCCAAATTCGAGCTCGACATTGCCGAGGGGGCGCACGTGAGCCAGGTGCAGGCCGGTCTCGGCGTCCTTGGCCGACACCGCCTCGGCCTCGAAGGCGGTCTCGTCCCACTCGCCCTGGTCGATGCTCCAGGTCTGGTCCCATTGATCCTCGCCGCTGACGTAGACCTCCTCACCCTCGGTGGTGGCCTGCGAGTTCTGAAAGCGCGCGTGGTCCACGCTCAGCTTGGTGGTGCCGCCGGCCATGTCGAACTTGTACTCGGCGCTGATGCCGTAGTTCTTCTGATCGTACGGGTCCAGGCCCGGCACGCGTGCATTGATCGTCTCGCCGTCGTCCAGTTCTTCGCTGAAAGACACCTCCCTGACGTCGCGGTCGGTCTTGACATAGAAGCCGTCGATGCTGAGGCGGCCACTGTCGCCGATGTCGGCGGCATAGCTGAGGTTGGCCGAATAGTCACGCCCGTCCTTCACCTCGGTCTGGTCTTCCCAGCTGACCTTTTCGCTGCGGGTATTGTCGGTGAAGCGGTCCGAGCGCTTTTCCTTGGCGCGGTAGCGGTCCTGCACGTTGAAGCCCGCCAGCAGGTGCCCACCGAGTGCCTCGAACGAGGTCACGGCACCGAAGGTCGGGTTCACTTCGCCGTCGTACCAGCGGTTCACCCCCACGCGGATGTAGCTGCCGGTGAACACGTAGGCATCGCGCAGCACGATATTGATCGCGCCGGCGACGGCATCGCCGCTGCGGTTGGCGCTGGCGCTGCGCTTGATCTCGATGTGGTCGACCATTTCCGCCGGGATGCGGTCGACGTAGAACGAACGATCATCACCGGCGCCCGGTACCTGCTTGCCATTGATCAACACCTGGGTGTAGCCGCCGCCGAGGCCGCGCAGCTGCGCACCGTCGTATTCCATGATGTCCGATCCGACAAAGCCCACGCCCGGCACGCGCTTGAGCATGTCGCCGACGGTGTTGGGCTCGAAGCGCTGGAAATACTCCAGGTCATAGACCAGAGTCGGGGCGACGTCCTCGCTGCGGTAGCGATAGGTGATCTCGCCCTGGACAACCAGCGTGTCCATCTGCTTTACCTCCGGCGCGGCAGCGGTCCCGTCCGGCGTTGTGGTCTGTGACCAGGCGGCACCGGCCGGAATCAGTGCGGCGCAGGCGAGCGCCCGCCCAAGGCCAATGGCCAAAGCGTTTCGTTTCATTGGTGGTGCTTCCCCGATTGTCGGAACGACGTTAAGAAAATGTCGGAGCTTTTTTACTTCGGGGATATAAAGGAAATATGACGGTTTGGAGATTGCGACAGCATCGGGCTGTAATCGAACCGTCATGTTCGATGCCTAGCTTCCGCGGCTGCAAACAATATTCCGGGGATGGCAATGATGCTTCGCACGATTCTGATGGCCTCGCTGCTGGCGCTGTCTGCCTGCTCCACGGTTGCGCCATCTGTCGCGGACACCGGCTCGCGCCCTGCTGCGTCCAAGGAAGGCGACGAGGCGGGCAAGGAAGGGGATTTGCTGTTCAGCGCGCACCAGGCGCGCATTCCGCACGTGGTTGTCACTGAAGCCTGGGTGGCCAAGCCCGCGGCTGACGACAACGTCGACTCCCCGGCGGCCTGGCGAAGCGCCGAGGGCAGGCTGATGGTCGTGGCCTCCGCCAAGTCCATCGACCAGTTGATCGTCTACGACGGGGATACTGGCGCGCGGCTGCGTACGGTAGGCAGCAGCGGCAGTGCGCTGGGCCAGTTGAGCCGCCCCAACGGTGTTGCCACGATCGATGACAGATTTGTGTTCGTTGTCGAACGTGACAACCACCGCGTGCAGATGTTCACGTTGCCGGATTTCCGCCCGCTACTGGTCTTCGCGCAGGACGACCTGCAACAGCCCTATGGCCTGTGGGTGCGCAAGCATGGCGACGGCTACGAGGTGATCGTCAGTGACAACTACATGAAAGGCGAAGACGCGCGAGGCGAGGACATCGTTCCGCCACTGGGCGAGCTGGACAAGCGCTTCCGCCGCTACCAGGTGAGCCGGCAGGCCGCCGGCTGGACGGCACGCGCCACTGGCCACTTCGGCGACACCGGCCAGGCCGGCGCGATTCGCGTGGCCGAGTCGCTGTTCGGTGATGAAGCGAACAACCGCCTGTTGATCGCCGAGGAGGACATCCCCACCGGTACGCGGCTGCGCGAGTACACCCTGGACGGCAAGTACACCGGGCGCGACGTGGGCGCGGGCACCTACAAGGCCCAGGCCGAGGGCATCGCCTTGATGCGTTGCCAGGATGGCCGCGGTTGGTGGGTGGCCAGCGACCAGTTCGACGACAGGACGGTGTTCCATGTGTTCGACCGCCAGACCCTGCAGCACGCCGGGTCCTTCGTTGGCCAGGTCACCGGGCTGACCGATGGGGTGTGGCTGGATGAGCGTGGCGATGCACGCTTCCCGCAGGGCGCCTTCTACGCCTCGCACCTGGACGTGGCGGTGTCGGCATTCGATTGGCGTGACATTGCCGCGGCGCTGAAACTGCCGGCGTGCAAACACTGAATCACATGCGGGATTGCGGCTGTACCGTGACGGCGGCCGCGGTCGTGGGGTGTAGCGGGCGAGCCAGATCGCTCAGCCGCCAGACCAGTTCGCAGAGCGCGAGCGGCAGCACCCACGAGATCCACAGCAACCATGCGATGCCCGCCGGTGGTGGCGGCAGCACGCTGAAAATGCCTGGCGTATGCAGCAGAAGCCGGAAGGTGACCGGTGCGAGCGTGACCAGGTAGGTGCGGATCATCCAGCGGCGATGCTGCATCACGCGCCCGCGCCGGATCGATACCAGGCCCACCAATGCGGTGCAAAGCCAGGCCAGGGCCGTCGCGGCAAACGCCGCGCGGATGGAGAAGGGCGCAGGCGAAGTGGCGATCAACCCGGTGGCACCGGTGCAGGCGATGAGCATGCCGTACAGGTAGACCCGGCCACTCCAGCGATGCGGGCGGTTGCAGGCGCGTGGCCATTGGCTCAGAAACTGCACCAGGCCGAGCAGTATCGTCAGGCCACCGCCGGCGAGGTGAATCCACAGCCAGCCACGCCGCTCCCAGAACATCGTGTAGGTAGCGGCATCGATATGGCGGTACTTGTTGAAGACGCCGAACAGGAAATCCCCGCTCCACCCCGCCAGCGCGAGCAGCAGCAGGGCCACGGCGAGCCGCGTGGTACGCAGGCGCCACGTCGGATCGGTAACGGCACTGCCCATGGGGATCTCCCGGCCGGATGCCGGGAGCTTACCTCACGTGGGTCGATCGCGACCGGGCACCGTTCCAAACCCCCGTCCCCCGCCGGAGCGGCCGGCGAGGGACGCGCGTTGCACCAATCAGAAGCGCCAGTCGAAACTCAGCGTGTAGTTGCGCGGCGCACCGTAGTAACCGGCGTAGCGCAGGGTGTTGATGTACTTCTCGTCGGTGATGTTGCGCACGTTGAAGCGCAGCGTGGCGTTGGGCAGCACATCCCAGGCAACGAAGCCGTTGAGCACGGCGTAGCTGTCCTGGTGCACGGCGAAGCCACTGGTTTCCACGTTGGAGATCGCGCTCTGCCAGCGGCCGCCGATGCCGAACGACAGCGCACTGTAAGCGGGCAGGCGGGCGCTGAGCATCAGGTTGGCAGTGCGCCGCGGCACCCAGCGGTAGGTATCGTCACCATCGGCGCCGGTGAGCTTGAGTGCGGTGTAGCCGAATACCAGGTCAACGTTGTCGCTGAGCTTGCCGGTGGCCTCGAACTCCACGCCCTTGGACTCCACGTCCACGCCGGCGTAATAGAACTGGCCATGCTCGTTGTAGCCGATGCCGGTGGCGAGGCCGTCCTGCTCGGCCTTGAACACCGCCAGCGTGGTCAGCAGGCGCTTGTCGAGCCAGTCGGCCTTGACCCCGGCCTCGTAGTTGCTGCCCTTGGTCGGGTCGAGATAGCGGTCATTGATGTCGGTCTGGTCCTGCGGCTGGTAGATGTCCGAATAGCTCACATAGCCGAGGACGTGCTCGTTGAAGTCGTAGGTCAGGCCGGCGTATGGGCTGGTCTTGCCTTCGGTCTGGTCGAAGGCCACGCCGTAGTTGTCGCCGTCGCGGTGATAGCTGGCGTAGTTGAAGCCGACGATGGCCTTCAGCTGGTCGGTCAGCGACAGACGCGTAGCACCGAACACGCGCTTGAGGCGCTGGTTCAAGGTGCCATAGGTCGAGGCCTCGCCCCATACCGGCTCGGGGATGACATTGCCGGCCCACGGGAAGGCCGGCATCGGCAGGTAGCCGCACGCCGCGTCGCCGCACATCGCCTGGGCGTATTCGCGGTTGATGGTTTCGCTGCGCGCGTAGCCCACGCCGAACATCAGCTCGTGTTCGCGGCCGAACAGCATGTAGCGGCCGTTGATCCGCGCATCGCCGAGGTGGGCGGTGGTCTGGTCCGGCCCGCCCCAGGGGTAGCCGTACAGGCCGAGGTTGGTGCCCGGCTCCAGGCCGGTGCCGTTGATGTCGGTGGCGTAGAACAGCTTGGCGTCGTTGTCGGTGCGGCGGTAGTTGTAGGAAACCTTCAACTGCCAGTCGGCGGCCAGCTGGTGGGTGTATTCGAGGAAACCGGTCTGGGTGCGGGTGTCCCACATCGTCCAGTCCTGCGTGGTGGAAGCGCTGCGCGGCCATTCGGCCTGCGTGCCATCGGCGTACATGAAGGTCAGCGCGCCCCACATGGTGCCGTCGGTCTGCGTCTTCTGCCATGAATAACCGGCGGCCAGCGTGCCGTTTTCGCCGACCTGGCCATCGACCACGCCGTAGAAGAAATCGCGCTGGTCGCTCTTGTCGCGCAGCCAGGAGTCGCCTTCCTCGTGCGCGGCGACGACGCGGCCGGCCCAGCGGCCATCATCGGTGAAGGGGGTGGAGTAGTCGGCCTGCACCCGCGTGGTGCCCCAGGTGCCGTAGCTGACGCCGACCTGGCCCTGTTCGACATTGGTCGGGCGCTTGCGCACATAGTTGATGGTGCCGGCGGCGTTGCCGACGCCGGTCAGCAGGCCGTTGGCACCGCGGATCACTTCAAGTTTCTCGTAGCCGAAGGTATCGGTGGCGCTGGTCGCCACGCCCCAGCCATTGGGCAGGCCAACGCCGTCGATCTGGGTGTTCTCGATATCGAAGCCGCGCGAGGTGTACGTCGTTCGATTGGTCTCCCATTCCTCGACCTGGATGCCGGTGGCCAGGCGCAGGGCCTCGTTGACCGAGGTGGCACCGAACTGCTGCATCTGCTGGCTGCTGACTTCGCTGATCGACTGCGGCGTTTCCTTGATCGGCAGGTCGAGGTTGGTTGCGCCGCTGCTGACGCGCTCGGCGCGCTGGGCCACGACCAGCACCTGGTCGAGATCGGTGGCGGCGGGGGCGGCCGCGTCATCGGCCTGGGCATTGAGGGCGGCGAGCAGGCCAAGGGTGAGCAGGGAGTAACGCGGCAGGCCGGTGCTGAGGCCGGAAGCAATAGACATGTGGGGTCCGTGAGGTGGTGGGCGGCACAAGGCCGGTGGGGACGGACATTCTACATGGGAATGGTTCTTATTGAGAATTGGGGGCTGGAGGTCTGCCGAGAGGTTCCGGTTAACCTAGACAGATGCGGACCCGAGCCAATGCCCAACCCAACGAAAGCCTCATCGACGGCATCGCCACCTTGCAGGCGCTGGCGACGACGCAGGAGCCGGTGGGCTGCCTGGAGCTTGCCCGCCGCCTCGACGCCGAGCCGACGCGGATCAACCGCCTGCTCAAGGCGCTGGCCTATACCGGCATCGTGCGCCAGACCGCTGATCGCAAGTACACCGTCGGCGCGGGCATGCATGTCCTGGCTGCGCAAAGCCTGTTCGCTTCGGGCCTGGTGCGGCGCGCCTTGCCCGTGCTGGAGTCGCTGAAGCGCTACGGTCACACCGTGGCGATGGGCATGCTGTGGCAGGACAACGTGAGTTTTGTCTTTCATGCGCCGCCTGGTGTCGATGCCATGAACGGCCTCGGCCGCGTGGGCCTGTTCCCGGCTGCGAACCGCGGCGTCGGTGTCGCATTGCTGGCGCAGTTGAGCGATGCCGAGGTGCGCGAGCTATACGAGAACCGGCGGCAGCCCGCGACGCCAGTAAACCTGGACGCACTGCTTGAAACATTGGCGCAGACGCGCCAGCAGGGCTATGCGCGCATGCAGGCGGCGGATGATGGGGAGCATCACGTCATTGCCCGGCCGGTGGGGACGCCGGTATATGCCGCCATTGCGTTGAAGGGCTGGATACCTGAGTCGGCAACGGCCGAGCTGGTGGCGGCCATGCAGAGTGGGGCGCACGAGATTGGCTGATGGCCGCCTGGTGCGGTTGGGGAATGGGGGAACGGGGAAGGAATGAACTGCAAAGCAAAGCCCATGGTCGTGATGCTGGCCACGGCCGGCCCTGCCGAACGATTGCGGGAGACCTTGAAATCACTGTCCGAATGCCAGTTTCCCGAAGCCTTCCGGGAAACCATCGTCATCGAGAATGGTCCGCGCTCCGGGATCGGTGAAATCCTGGCCGAGCAGAGCGACGTGCTTCGGATCAGGCATGTCTATGTCCCCGAACCGAACAAGAGCATCGCCCTCAACCAGGCGATCGAAGCGCTGGACGACTGCTTCATCTACTTCATCGATGACGATGTGCGCTTTGGGCCGCAGGTGCTGATGGAGTATGCGGCTGCCGCGCAGGAGAAGCCTGGCTTCTACTTCGGCGGGCCGACCTCGGTGGACTATGAGGCGCGTCCGCCGGAGTGGTTGATTCCGTACCTCCCGCCTTCGGCCAGAGGCTGGAGTCCGAGCGTGCGCTGGGTCAGCCCGCGGCGCGCGCTCGAAATGAATGCCTGCGAGGCCTGCGTCGAAGGCGTGGATCTCGACGTGCCGGTATTCCGCGGCTTCAACTGGGCCGCCTTCAGTGCGGACCTGAAGCGGGCCGGGGGATTCAACCCCGAGCGTGGGCCGGGCGCGCGCACCAATGCGACAGGGCAGGAAATGGACATGCAGTCGCGGCTGATCGCCATTGGCGTGAAGGGAAAGTACCTGAGCCGGGCGCGCGTATGGCATTACGTGCCGCGATCCCGCTGCACTCCGCAATGGACGCTGCAGCGCGCCTATCGCGACGGGGTAGGGCGGGGGATTTCGGAGAAACAGGCAGACACTTTCCTCGGCTTCCCCATCACCATGCTGGCCAGGGTCATCGCGCTGCTGTCCATACTGCTGATGACGCGGTCCAAGTACGACCCGGTGGCCAGGTTCGAGCTGCGGCTGAGGGTTCGCTACCTGCTCGGTTACCGGAAGGGTTTGCGCCTTCGCCGCGATCGGCCACTGCCGGCCGAGGGGCACTGGAACGGTTCGGTCTGGTGTACCTCATGTCGATCCTGAAGGAATCGCTCGGCACCCTGAGGCTGGCCTGGCGCGCGGATCGATCCGCGCTTGCGCTGCTGGTTGCCACCAGAATCGCCGATGCAGTCAGCACCGTCGGCATCGCGCTGGTTGCCAAGGGATTGATTGACGCGATCCTTGCCGCGGCGGGCGGCAGGGCCGAGCTGCGCGAGGTCTATCTCTGGGTGGGGGCCGAGCTTGCGCTGGTGATCGCCCAGGGGGTGGCGATGCGGGTGGATGGCTACGCGCAGATTGTCGTGCGTGCGCGGCTGGGCCTGCATGTGAACATGCTGATGCTGGGGAAGGCGGCGGGCGTTTCCTACGCGCGATCGGAAGATCCCGCTTTCCAGAATCTGGCATCCCATATTCGCGGCGAAGTGAGCTTGCGCGCGGCCGATCTGGTATTTCATCTGGCGACGTTGCTGAGGTGCGTGATTCTGTTTGCTGGTTTTGCGCTGGTGTTCCTGCGGATTGAACCGGTCGCGCTGGCGGTTCTGGCGATTGCCTGTGCGCTACCGATCGTCGCCGAGGTCCGCTACCGGCGCGACAGCTTCGAGCTGCGGCGCGCGCGCCTGCTGAGGACGCGCAAGGTGTCGTACCTGGAAGGGGCGCTGATGACCGAGCCGACGGCCAAGGAGGTAAAGCATTTTGGCCTGGCGGCGTGGCTGATGGAAAAGTATCGCGGCATCTATCACGGGTTCTTCCTGGAGGAATCCAGGGTTGAGCGGCGGCATCGGCTGGTGTTGTCGGCGTCGGACGTGGCTGCGTCTCTGGTCGTGTACGCCTTCTATGCGTGGGTCGCCTATCAGGGCGCCACCGGGCGGATCAGCCTGGGTTCGGTGGTCCTGCTGATGGTGGTGATCAAGCAGGGGCAAGCGGTCGTGCGGCAGGCGCAGGCGGCCGTCGGCGGGGCCTACGAGATGAAACTGCACATGGCGAGGTTTTTCGAGTTCATGCGCATCCCCGAGGACGATCCCGATGCCGGGTTTCCGGAGGGCATTGAGGATGCCGCGTTGGCCAGGGTGGAATTCGAGAATGTCAGCTTCGCCTATCCCGGCTCGGAGCGGCTGGTCCTGAAGAATGTGAGTTTCGTGCTGGAGCCGGGCGAGACGGTGGCGATTGTTGGCCGCAGCGGGGCCGGCAAGACCACTCTGATGAAACTGATGGTGGGGCTGTATGCGCCTACCGCTGGCAGGATTCTTGTCGATGGCGTGGATGTGCGTTCACTGGCGGCGGGTGAGCTGCGGCGGAAGATTGGCGTGGTGTTCCAGGACTTTTCGCGGTTTCATTTCAGCGCTGGCGACAATATCGGCGCGGGTTGGCTGCCGCTGAGGACGGATACCGACCGCCTCGACCAGTCGGTGCGCAGCGCGGGCGCGGAAGAGGTGATTGAGCGGCTCCCTCACGGGTTGGACACGCCGCTGGGGCGGTCATTCGGTGGCGACGACCTCTCTGGCGGGCAATGGCAGCGGATTGCCTTGGCGCGGGCCTTCATGCGCAAGGCGCCGATCCTGGTGCTGGATGAGCCGACGGCCTCGCTGGATGCGGAGACCGAGCACGAGATTTTCCAGCGGTTCCATCAACTGGCTGGCTCGCGGACTTCGATCCTGATCACGCATCGGTTTTCGAGCATCCGGATGGCGGACAGGATCATGGTGTTCGAGGATGGGGAAATGGTGGAGTGCGGGTCGCATGCGGAATTGATGCGGGAGTCGGGGAGGTATAAGGGGTTCTTTGAGTTGCAGGCTGAGGGGTATCTGGCCTGAGTCGGGGGGGTACGACACGAGCGATGAAGCTCAGGTGAGATGATGATGTGGTCTCTGACGAGCCAAGAGATGATCTTCGCGTTTGCAGCGCTTTTCTCGCTGGCGGCACTTTGCGCGCGTATTCTCGCGGTGCGGATTGCGAGGAGTGCCAACGCTGGGGGGGAGCTGCCAGAACTGGACATTTTTCCGGCTACGACGCCGGCCGGGATCGCGAGGGACCTTGATGTCATCTACAGGAACTGTGGCATCACGACGCATCACGGCGTCGCATGTGTGGTCTATCTGCTGTCGCTCTTCATGTCTGGCGCGTTGTTGGTTGTCTATGTGCTGTTGTCAACACAAGCGACGTAGCGATCCTCCCAATACCATCAATGGTGCAATTATGGGAATGCGCTTGCTTTTGCTGATCGTGTCGCTTGCTGTGACGGCTTGCGGCAGCGGTCTGGAGAGTCCGAGTGATGCCTTCTTGATCCCGCCAGATCAGATGGCAGTACTTACCATGCAGGCAGATAGTGGCGACGTGGTGGCGGTAAAGCGTCTCATCGCGCACTATGATGCAACCTCTGGAAATGATGGTCTTGCCGAAGAATGGAGGGCAAAGGCCAGGGCACTGGGTGACGCGCAAGAGCTCTATTATTACGCTGCAGGGCTGTTTATAAAGGCTCAACGCGAGAATGATCCTGGGAAAAAGCGCGGGATGCTTGAGGAGGCGCTGAAGGCCGCTGAGCGATCCTCGTCAAGTCATGCGGACGCATACACCCAGAAGTTGATCGATGAAATCACCCGATCTTTGGCGCATCTCTAGTACTGGAAGGTCCCGGCAGCGTAAATTGATCGGCTACTTTTCGTTCAGCGTGGGCACGCCATGAACTTGCGCAAGTCAACAACCGGGTATGGACGAAGAGTTGCGATTGGCGTCGTTCTTTTCGTTTGGCTTGTGCCGTTGTTCTCCGGCATCGGCGCGTACAAAGACATCGCGGATCAGCACGTTCCGGGGTTTCCCAACCCATCGCAAGTCAGGTTGTACCTCTATACTCCGGCCGTGCTCGTTGGGCTCAATTTTGTACTTCTCCTGATCGGGCCTCGCGTAAGTCGCTCCATCGTCGTGGCTGTGCTTCTCACTCAAGCGGTGTTCTTCCTGGGTGTTCTGGTGGTCCAGCAGGGAGGCGTATGAAGGATTCGCTCTTTCCATCGACTTGTTACATCGGTCAATAGCACATGTTCACATGCAGAGGCTTCGCACTGCCAGGTCGCGGAGTTGCCTTGCCCGCGGTAGCAGACGTTGATTTTGATGGACGGGTGGTCGGCCTCGAAGTGTTCTTGGCAGGTTCCGGGCTGTCCATCTCGACAGTTGATCTGCACTGGATGGACAAAGCTGTCCTGGGGCACAACTATGATGAAGAGGAAGAGATACTGACGATCTACGCGGTGGATGGGAGAAGTGTTGATCAGTTCAGTACTCAGGTCCTGGCGCTTATCAGTCACTCCGGCGAACTCGCCGGGTTGGCTTGGCAAGACGAACGGGGCTTGGTCTCGGAGATCGATGGCCGGAGCGAGAATTGATGAACTCAACAAAAGGAACTGCTTACGCCAGGGAAGGAAATGCTCATCCTGTCCATCGTTCTCGGCGGCGCGGCCAGCTTCGATGCGCTTTCCAAGGAGTCTTGGGGCAGCGAGATCGTGAGCTGTGTGGCAAGAGCCAACACCTGGGTGGCCAGCGCGGGGCGATTGCCAGATGGCACCAGAATTGAAGGGTCCAGCAATTCGCCAGTGCAACAGATCACGGTTTATGATGGCTTGATCTGGGTTGCCACGCTTGGGATCGACTTCTCGCAGGCCGAGCTCAAGCCGCTGCCCAGTGGCGAATTCGAGCTTTCAAAGATCGTGTTCCAGTATGCGCCAAGTGGCGTGTTTGCAAGCGACGCTGTCATGAAGGTTCGCGCATATGAGTCTGGGGAATACTTTATCTCGATATCTCGCGAGGGGGCCTGCAATACCGCGGGCGTGGTCTACCTTGATATTGTGCGAAGGAAAGGGGCCAATGGCTTGAGCGAGCGTGTTGGCTTCATTGCCTTCGTTCCCAAAGTCGCTGCGCAAGCACACTAGCTCGTCTGTTCTCATCTCGGGTGGAATGTGATGCTGTTCACTGGAGTAGGAGGTGCGAGAGCTTTAGCCGTTTTCGTCCTAAGCAGATATCTGGCCGGATGGGCGGGTGGATACTGGCTCGTCACGCTGCTTTGGGGAGGTGGTGCGCACCTGTTTTCATTGCGCGTCGCTGCAGACTGGTGGATGGCAGCTTCACTTATCGTCGGTTCTCGAGTGGGCCGGCTGCCCGTGCTCTTGATCGTCGCTGCTTGTTGCTTTGCTGCAATTATTTCGCAATGCACACGAGTGGATGGACCAGCGGCAATGGAGCATGTTGGATACTACGCTGGTACGACGCTTGTGGCTTTTGGCCTGCTTGTCTCACCACTGCTTTTCGCCTTGACTGTGCAGTGGCTTATTGCCGTGAGGAGTAGGAAGGGCTGCTGAGTGGTCGAAGGCACGGTTCGGGGAATGAGGGGAAATGACATGAAACGCGTGTGTGTGGGCGCCGGGATCCTGCCTGCGCGCGCAATCTTGCTCTGTGGCTTGTTGTTGGGTCTGGGTGCGCCGGGCTGCGCGAGGCCGGCTTCGGGCGTGGCGCATCCATCGTCAGTTGACCAAGTGCCTTGCGAAATTCTTGCCGTCGTCAATCAGAATTCCGACGTTGTGAAATATTACGGCGGGCCGATCCTTGCCGCGCGGCTGCCCGTTCTCTGGGACGAGAGGCCCAACGGTCAACAGGCATGTAGCCTCGTCGGTGGGAGCGGCTTCGTGAGAAGCTTGACGCCTCACTTTGACAGCAGATCTTCGTTTATCGCTATTGAGAAGTTCTACTACGACAATGACGCTGCCTTTCTCGAAATCTACTTTCCGCCTTCCGGGAAGAATGCGGAGTTCTTCATGAGAAAAAGGGACGGGCGTTGGCTGATCGTAGAAAAAATGCTGTGGGAGAATTGAGGTGCGTCCCGAGACCGCGAATGGATCGCGAATTCATGAACTTGGGCTCATGGCGATGCTGTGCTGCTCCGTCATGTCCGCACATGGCGATGAGCTGGGTGATCAGTTGGCTTTGGATATCAGGGTGGCCGAGCAGTCAATCCTGGCGTCATTGGCGTCCCATAGAAGCTCGGGAAGCAAATATCTCTGTGCACAGAATTTGTATGCGTGTACGGGTGCGGACGATGCGGAATTGGGCCTGGCCTTGATCGGCGGCAGCAGGAGTCCAATAGCTGCTCGAAGCCTGATTGAACTTTCGAGGTTCAAGATGGACGCAGGTTTGTCCGAAGCTTTCGATTGCTATGTTGGCTATCGCGGAGGTGCGGTCGTCAGACTGATCAATTCAGTTGACGCCAAGAAACTGTCGCAACAGTGCTACGAGGAGTTGGCAACGTTCAAGGTGCGCGCGCGAGCACGGTATGACGTCAGGCCGGAGGATGTCTGCAGGACGCCGAGTGAAATCGCCGGCGGCCTTCGCGAGCTTTCAGAAGTGGCGGCGTCGGGCGCTAGCTGCGAGGACCCGTAGCCGCCCTCCCGACGCACAGCAACGACGTCCGCCAGGGCACTAGTGGCATGCGGCACGGGTAACTCATGCTGCCATTCGCGGATCAGTCAGATGGCGCGAGACGCCAGAATCAATTTCTAGTCAGGAGAATGTGGCTAGCCTGGTCGCTGGTAATGATTACAACCAGTAGTGCGCGGCCTGCTATTTGCAGAATGATCCGAAGCAATGCAAGAGCGGCGACTTGGCTGACAATTGGACTCCGTCAGCTCCGACGGTTGCCCAAGTGAATGCCATGGGTTGTACATGTGCTCTGCCGTATTATTCAGGAATGTCGCCAGTGCAGAGCCCGCTGGATATGGCGACTTCTTGCAGTTGTCACCGATTATCTGATGAGGCGCCAGGATGAAGATTTTCGTGAAGTTTTTTGGCGTCCTATTAGGGCTGCTATGCACTGCCTATGGGCTGTTCGCTGTCGTCGGAGGCATGAGCGCACCTGGCCCTTGTGGTGTTAGCTGCGAATTCAATAATGCCTTGGTGAGGCTATTGGGCCAGACTGGCCAAAGCGTTATTTACGGTGGGTTTTGGGTTATTTCCGGATTGGTCTTTGTTTGGTTCATCATCTATAGAGTCGGGAAGGGAAAAGGTCGTTGAACATATATGCGTATGGTGGGGGCGGTTGGTTTCGTTGCTCCGTTGGGATTGGATGGTGCTTTGGCGTGGCTTAGTGCCAACCTCAATGTCGGTCGCAGCGCGTATGGGTTCACGTCTCTTCACCCGGTGCGCGAGGCCGCTTGGACGATGCAGTGGCGGCCTAGCCTCAAATATGTGCACCAAGCCCGTCCAGGAGGCGTCGTTTCGCTGGATGGCCATGTGGGTCTATACGCGTTGCTCGAGAACGGTGGGCACGGGGCCATTTCGGCAAGGTGCCAGCACGTAACCGTGGTGCATAGCGATGGGGATGCGTGCTGGCCAGGTGGCCCACCATTCGCAGATGTGAGTGCGACAGGCATTGGCGGAATATGACTAAGACATTGAAATGTATTCTTTTTGCAGCAGCTTTTCTGGCGGCTCAGAAGCTAGTTCCAATCATCTTTCCGCGTGGATTGTTCTCTGGTGCAAATTACCCGGAATGGCTTCAGTGGGTTTTTGGTGGCCGCACGCTGGTGATTGGGCTTCTTCAAGTTGCTGTCGCATTGGTCATATGTGGGTTTCCACTCTCTAGACTTCCGGCTTGGATGTCCGTGGCGCTTGGTGCCGCACTTGGGGTTTCAGTTAGTCTTGTGCTGTATCCTTATGATCTATTTGGAATGGGTGTTTGGAGGCATCAGTGGAGCGCTGTTGCTTATGCTTTCATTGCTTTATCGATCTCAATGCCGTGGCTCGTGCTTGTGCGGTCTAATAGGCTCAGCTAGCTTCCATGGTGTGCTTCTCGCATCTGCCAGGGCCGCGCTCGCCAGACTTCCTGTCAGCAGCTGCGCCGTCAGAACCCTCGAACTTGGCGAGGGGTTCTGGAACTCGCAAAAGGAACAGGTGAGTCAATGGCGGTGCAGTTTGAATCCCTGGTGGTTGCATCGCTGAAGCTGCTGGGTGCAGCTGGGGCCGGCTTTCTCATCTATGCGCTTGCAGGCTTTCTCTACCTCACTGGATGCCCCATAACAAAGTACTCGGCTGCAGTCCTGTACTCCGTATTCCTGTCACTTCTCGCGCTATTCGTGTATACGAAATTCGATTGCCTGTCAGTCGGAATTTTCAGACTTGGTGTGTCGAGGGTGCGACTCTGGCTGGGCTGTTCGTTGCTCTTTGAGCTGGTTGCCATGGCCATATTTATCTGGCGTACGGGCTGTGAGCGCTCAATCGGTCAACTTGCAATCCCATTTGCTTTGATCGTGTTCTATACAGTCACCATCTTTGCTGTCTTGTTTGGAGATGGTTTCCTGGGCGTAATGCGCAAAGTAATCCGGCTTGGCGTCCCTCCGCACTGAGTTCTGAAGTGGCTGCCGCTGTTACCCGGTCTACCCCGCACTCCACCGATCCCGCCCCGCCTGCTTGGCCGCATACAACGCCAGATCAGCCCGAGCCACCAGCTCAACCGGCGTAAAACTCTGCCCACGCTCCATTGCCGCCACGCCGATGCTCAGCGTCACCACATCCGCCACCTCACTCGCCGCATGCGGCAACGCCAGCGCACGCGCCGCATCGCATAGCCGCGCTGCCTGCGCAGTCGCCGTTTCCAGATCGCAATCCGACAGCACCACCGCAAATTCCTCGCCGCCATAGCGTGCGACCAGGTCCAGCTCCCGCGTGTTGTCTTCGAGCATCTGCGCAATGCGCTTCAGACATTCATCGCCCTGCGCGTGGCCATAGGTATCGTTGTAGCGCTTGAAGTAGTCGACATCGATCATCAATAGCGACAGCGCCCGCGCCTGGCTGCTCGCCTCCTGCACGCGCAGCGCCAGGCCGCGGTCCAGCGTGCGGCGGTTGGCAATGCCGGTCAGCCCATCAACCTGCGCCTGCTCAGCCAGCAGCCGCTCATTGCGATGGGCACGCTTGAGCTGCAAGTCCAGCCAGATGCCCGCGCCCAGCAGCAGGGCCACGCCCAGCACGGTGATCACCACGCGCTGCCGCGCCGCATGCCGCCATGACTTCAGCGCCTCTCTCTGTGAGAAGCCAGCAAGAATCTGCAGCGGAAAACCTGGCGCGGTGGCAAAGCCGGAGATTCGCGGGATGCCGTCTATCGGCGAGCTGTAGGTAATCGCACCGCGCTGCTTCGAGCGCATCAGCCGGAACACTTCGGTGTCTCGAATGCTGCGCTGCGCCCCATCGGGAATCCGGACCAGAACATCGCCGCGCAGGTCGGTCATGCCGATGGTTCCCTCGCTGCCCACGTTGAAGCCGCGGTAGTAGCGCTCGAAATACTCCAGCTGAATCGTTGCCAGCGCCACACCGGCGAACCGGCCTTGCCGGTCTTCCAGCCGCCGGCTCAAGGTGAGAATCCAGCTGCCATCGGAGCGGCTGCGGATCGGCGGCCCGATGTAAGGGGCGTCGTCATCGTTGTGCAGGTGATGCTGGAAGTATTCGCGGTCGCTGTTGTTCAGCAGGGTCGGAGTCACCGGCAGCGACGAACCGACCCAACGCCCATCCGCGTCGTAGACGCACAGGCCGTGGATGCGCTCGGACCGGCCGGCCTCCGCGGCCAGGAAGCGACTCAAGGGCTCGTCCTGCATTCCGACGTCGCGGCCCCACCACGCCAGCCCGGAGAGCACGGTGTCGGCGATCTCGAAGGTGTCGCCGGCGTGCTGGGCCAGCGACGACGCCAGGTTGAGCACGGTCGCCTGGGTGGCGCGGATGGCACTGTCGCGGTCGGAGATCGCCGACCAGTACTGGGTTGCGCCCAGCAGCACCCAGGCGGTCGTGAGGAACACGTGCAACACCACGCGTTGTGCGGTCTGGTTCCTGCGGCGGCCGCGGGAAAGTCCCGGGGCGCTGGGCCTGTGGCGCATGGCGTTGGGGTCTGGCAAGGGCCGGTAGCCAAGCTTAGCCCGACTGCTCGTGGCGGTTGTGTTCGCGCGGGTGAGGGCGTTGTGCACACGCCGCGCACGAACCTATCTCGCCGCTGTATCCAACCAGGGCCTTCGGTACCGACTTGATCCAGGTCAAGAGGGCCGCGTCCCCGGTCCCTAGTCTTGCGCCATCCCGCTCCACCACCCCTTGGCGAGACTACCCATGAACAACTTCTTCCCGCAGTCCGCGGCATCGCGATCTATTGCTTCTGCCCGCCGGCACGTCCTTTCGCTGGCGCTGGTCCAGGCCATCGCCATGGCCGGCGCGCCCGGCCTGGCCTCGGCCGCGTCGATTCCCGCCCCCAATACTGGCGCCATCACCGAGACCAACCAGGGCTCGACCGCCCCGGACCAGTCCAGCAGCACCGGCGGCACGCCGTCGGACATCGACATCCATCTGGGCGATGGCATGGTCGTCGGCAGCAGCGCGGCGGCGCCGAGCATCCTGCTGGTCAGCACCGGCGGCACCGGCGGCACCGGCCTGGACGGTGACGACAGCTACGGCGGTGCCGGTGGCACCTCTGGTGCGGTGTCGCTGGAGCTGCAGCCGGGCACGGCCGTGGTCAGCGGCAGCACCGGCCCGGCCGCCATCGTGCTGTCCGCTACGGGCGGGCAGGGCGGCACGGCCGGCGATCAGCTCAACTCGGCGATCCCCGGCCAGCCCGGGCACGGCGGCGACAGCGCCGGCGTCACCCTGACCCAGCAAGGCTCCATCTGGAGCACCAATGGTTGGAACGGCACCACGCCGGGCACCACCGCGGTCCTGCTGACCGCCAACGGCGGCAACGCGGCGCAGCCGCTGGGCGATGCGCTGGCCACCGGCGACAAGGTCACCGGCGCGACCGGTGGCGCCGGCGGCAACGGCGGCACGATCAGCTACAACCTGGAGCAGGGCAATGTGACCTCGGCCGGCGCGGCGATTGTCGCGGTGTCGCAGGGCGGCGAAGGCGGTGCCGGTACCAATGCCTACGCCGCCGACAGCTTTGGCGGCACTGGCGGCGCGGGCGGCAACGGCGGGCTGGTGCATATCCAGACCGGGCAGAGCGGCGGCACGGCGCCGAACATCAAGGCGATCGGTGCCGATTACGCGGCCACCGGCGCGACGGTGCCGATCGATGCGAACGGCAATACCGCGCAGGCGGCGGTGATGGCGGCCGGCATCCAGGCGCAGAGCCTGGGCGGCGCCGGTGGCCTGGGCGGCTTTGGCGATGGCGGCAACACCCACGAAGCAGCCGGCGGCACCGCCGGCAGCGGTGGCGAGGTCCAGGTCGCCCTGGGCAGCACCAATATCACCACCACCGGCTTTGCCGCTGCTGGCGTGCTGGCGCAGAGCGTGGGCGGCGCTGGTGGCAATGGCGCGGGCACGGCCGGGCTGTGGTCGCATGGCGGCGGCAAGGGCGGGCCGGGCGGCGACGGCGGCGTGGTGCAGGTCGGCATGACCGAGTGGACCGCGACCTCGCCGACCTCGCTGATCAAGACCGCCGGCAATGATTCGATGGGCATCGTCGCGCAGAGCGTGGGCGGTGGCGGTGGCGCGGGCGGTTCGATGCAGACCGGGTCGCTGATCGGCGGCGTCGCCATCGGCGGCGACGGCGAATCCGGCGGCACCGGTAGCCTGGTCACCCTCAACAACGGCACCGCCAATGGCGGCAGCAATGGCGCACCGCAGACCGGTTTCGTGATTTCCACCAAGGGCGCGCGTTCCAGCGCGATGGTGGCGCAGAGCATCGGCGGTGGTGGCGGCAGCGGCGGCAGCGCGTCCAATACCTCGATTGGCATCTTCAACTACGCCGTCGGCGGCAGCGGTGGCAGCGGCGGTTCGGCCGGTACCCAGGGCACCAACCAGGTCACCATCTACAACAACGGCATCGTCTCCACGACCGGCGACCATGCCAAGGGCGTGGTCGGCCAGGCCGTCGGCGGCGGTGGCGGTGACGGCGGCTCGGCCGTGGCACTGAGCGCCAGCTCCGCGCTCAACATCAATGTCGGCGTGGGCGGCAGCGGCGGCAATGGCGGCACCGCCGGCGACGTGCAGGCGACCAATGCCGGGCAGATCCTTACCTCCGGCGGCGATGCCTGGGGTCTGGAAGCGCAGAGCATCAGCGACGGCGGCGGCAACGGCGGCATGAGCAAGGCCGACGCCTACACGCTGGCCGTGGACCAAGGCGTTCCCAACATCACCATCTCGGTCGGCGTGGGCGGCAAGGGCGGCGATGGCGCGCAGGTCGGCAATGTCGGCGCCGACAACTCTGGCCTGATCATGACCAGTGGTGCGGCGGCGCACGGCATGCTCGCGCAGAGCATCGGTGGCGGCGGTGGCGCTGGCGGCGATTCCAGCGCGCAGGCCATTACCGCCGGTGCGGTGGGCGATTCGATCAATGTGGCCGTTGACGTCGGCGGCCAGGGTGGGCAGGGCGGCAGTGGCGGACAGGTGCGCGCCTATAACGACGCGGGCAGCTTCATCTTCACCGCCGGCAACGATGCGGCCGGCATCTTCGCGCAGAGCGTGGGTGGCGGCGGCGGCCACGGCGGCACCGGCGCCAGCGACACGCGTTTTGTCGGGCAGAAGTCCGACGACACCGCTTCGCTCTCGCTGTCAGTGGGCGGCAGCGGTGGCAACGGCGCGGCGGCCGGCCCGGTGTACGTCCATAACGACGGCAACATCCTCACCATCGGCGACGGGGCCAAGGGCGTGTTTGCGCAGGCCGTGGGCGGTGGCGGCGGCGCCGCGGCCGGCGGCACGGCCAAGGGCTCGGGCAGCAAGCAGGCCGAGGTCATCAGCGTCGGCGGCGAGGCCGGCAGCGGTGCCAACGGCAGCCTGGCCCAGGTCAACAACACCGGCAACATCGTGACCTACGGCGGCGACGCCTCGGCGATCTACGCGCAGTCGATCGGTGGCGGCGGCGGCAAGGCCGGTCAGGCGACCACCGCCGGCCTGCCGTCCAACACCGCCACCCTGGCCGACTGGCTGGCCAACTCGACCACGCTGAAGAACAACCTGCAGGACTACGGCGGCGTGCAGGCACTGCAGTCGGGAGACTGGAGCAAGTTCGACGCCGGCACGCTGGAAGCGATCGCTTCCGATTACATGGCGTATGCGGCCAGCCTGAAGAATGATCCGGCCGATGCCACTTCCGGCAGCGCGACGGTGAACATGGGCGCCGGCGGCGGCTCGGGTGCCGGCGGCCACGCCAAGGGCACCACCATCGGCGATGGCGGCCAGGTCTCGGTCAACAACACGGGCGGCACGCTGCTCACCTCCGGGCCGCTGTCGGCCGGCATGTTCGCGCAGAGCGTCGGTGGTGGCGGCGGTGACGCCGGCGCGATGCAGGTCTCCACGATCAAGGCCACCGGCCCGCTGC
This sequence comes from Stenotrophomonas sp., assembly GCA_035629025.1. Taxonomy (GTDB): domain Bacteria; phylum Pseudomonadota; class Gammaproteobacteria; order Xanthomonadales; family Xanthomonadaceae; genus Stenotrophomonas_A. The sequence goes on along the minus strand of DASPIU010000059.1, from coordinate 38,860 downwards.
CCACCGGCGGCACCGTGACCATTGGTGGCCGCGTGGCCAACGACGGCGGCGGTGGCGAAGTGGATGCGTACAACACCGGTGGCGTGATCTCGACCCAGGGCGACGCCAGCGCCGGCATCTTTGCGCAGAGCGTGGGCGGCGGCGGTGGCCATGGCGCGATGACCGCCAGCAGCTACGCCACCGGCGGCACGCCGCTGGCCCTGACCCTGGGCGGTGATGGTGGCAGCACCGGTGACGGCGGCCAGATCGTGGTCATGCACGCGATCGGCGCCAATGGCCAGAGCTCGTATATCAACACCGCGGGCAACGACTCGGTCGGCGTGCTGGCACAGAGCGTCGGTGGTGGCGGCGGCGATCTGTTCGTCCTCCACACCACCGCCAATGCGGCCGGCTACAGCGTAGGCAGCAGCGATCCCACGCTCGATGCCAGCGGCAGCCAGATCGGCCTGACCGTGGGCGGCGTGACCACGCCGACTAACGCCTGCGGTGCGGCGTCCAACGGCGGGCAGAACCTGTTCAGCGCCTGCGGCAAGGGTGGCAATGTGCTGGTGCAGTCGCAAACCGCCAGCTTCAACACCAAGGGGCGCAATGCGCACGGCATCCTGGCGCAGAGCATTGGCGGCGGCGGCGGCTGGGTGGCCGGGTTGACCTTCAACACGAGCGACCCGTTCGCCGGGACCGACAACTACGGCAACAAGGTCTACGCCACGATGGGCGGCAATGCGGGCAGCGTTACGGTCAATGTCAACGGTGATGTGGTGACCAGTGGCGACGGCGCCTACGGCATCCTGGCCCAGAGCATCGGTGGCGGCGGCATTCTCGGCGGCGACCTGGCCGCTGGTGGTGCCTACAAGATCTTCCCGCTGGACGAAGGCTCCGAGACCGGCCCGGCCGTCAACCGCGCCGGCAACGGCGGCGCCGTGGCGGTCACCGTCAATGGCTACGAGGTGCTGACCAAGGGCGCCAACGCGCCGGCGATCTTCGCCCAGAGCGTGGGCGGCGGCGGCGGCCTGTTCGCCACCACCTCCGGGGTGATGCTGGGTTCGACGCAGGGCACCGGCTATGCCGGCAGCATCAACATCACCAACAACAACGGCACCATCCAGGCGATGGGCAATGGTTCCAGCGCGATCTTCACCAACTCCGAGGGCCACTGGGACAACGGTGACAACTCCGATGTGTTCGTGCAGAACAATGGCGGCAAGATCCTGGGCAACGCCAGCGCACCGGTGGTCGTGTTCAGTGGCCGCTACAACCAGAACGGCAACGGCTCGATGCAGAATACGGGCATGGTCGCGCCGGTTGATGCGTCCGGCAACGTGGTCAGCGGCACGGCGGTGCAGGTCGAGGATCTGAACGCCGCCGACCAGCAGTTCGCGGTGGTCGACAACAACACCGGCGGTTCGCTGTACGGCAACGTCAACATCGGCGCGCGGGGTACGCTGAACAACTCGGGCACCTGGGGCACGGATGTCTCCAGCACCGTGGGCACGGTCAACAACAGCGGCACGCTGATCGTCAATGGGTTCAACTCCGGTTCGCTGGCCACCAGCACCATCACCGGCAACCTAAACAACAGTGGCACGATCGAAACCGCGATCGACTTCGAGCACAACATCGCGCCGCTGTATGTCCAGGGGACCACCACGCTGACCGGCGGCACGATCGTACTGTCGCCGACGCGACTGCTGCCGATTCCGACCCTGCCGTTGAACGCCTTCGTCATGGGCAGCCAGGTCAATGTGGTGGACACCGGCAACTTCCTGTTCTCCTATTCCGGCGTCAACGATGGCCAGGGCGATTTCCTGGTCACGCCGAAGTCGCAGTTGGTGTGGCAGGCCAACGCCGGTGACCTTGGCGGCAATCTGCTGCAGACGGCCACGAACCTGGAGAACAACTTCACCGCGACCGCCGGCGACACCATGGCGCAGACCTATGCCAACCTGTCCACGATCAAGTACATGGGCGGCTACATCGTGGCCCTGGAGAACCTGGGCAGCGAAGGCGCGCAGGCGGCCAGTGCCAGCCACCTGGTGGCCAGCCAGGCCTTCGTCGAGCGCATGAACAGCTGCCCGCAGTTCGACGGCAACGACACCACGCTGCGCGAGCACGACTGCGGCTGGGTGCGCGTGATCGCCGGCGACGCCGATCACGAAGCGACCAGCAGCAGCATCGGCTACCAGCAGAAGGGCCAGTCGGTGCAGTTCGGTGGGCAGCGCGAGGTGGGCAATGACTGGTTCCTCGGCGGTTCGGTGTCCTATGACCGCAGCGACCTGGACAGCCACAGCGTGGACGGCAGCCTGGATGGCAAGGGCTGGTCGGTGGGCGTGATCGCCAAGCACCAGATGGGCGACTGGCTGGTGTCCGGCGCGCTGGATGGCGGCAGCATGAGCTACGACTCCGATCGCCACCTGCTGTTCAGCAGCGTGGACCGGCATGCGACTTCGCAGTTCGACGTGAGCCACATCGGCCTGCACGCGCGCATTGCCCGGCAGATTCCGTTCGCCGACTGGTACCTCAAGCCGTATGTGGACCTGCATGCCACGCGTCTGGAATCGGGCAGCTACACCGAGCAGGGCGCGGGTGAACTGAGCCTGCAGGTCAAGTCTTCCGACCAGACCGTGTTCTCCGCCGCGCCGATGCTGGAAGCCGGTGGCCGCTTCGACCTGGGCAAGGATCGCACTCTGCAGGTATACGGTGGCGTGGGTGGTGCGTTCTACAGCGCCGACAACATCGGGGCGGACATGAGCTTTGTCGAAGGCGATCCGAGCAAGGGCACCTTCCACATCAATACCGACCTGCCGCAGGAGCGTCTGAAGGCCAGCGCCGGCGTGGACATGAAGGCCAGCGAGCACCTGGACGTGAAGCTGGAATACAACGGCGAGTTCGCCGACCACTACCAGGCCAATACCGGCACGCTGAAGCTGAGCTACGTGTTCTGACGGTAGCGGGGCACAAAGGAAAGCAAAGGAGGGCCCGGCGTTGCTGCCGGGCCCTCTGTTTTTTTGCCAGCATGCGACGCATTACTTGCCGAGGAAGGCCACCAGCGCCGGAATCGTCTGCTGCGGCGCCTCTTCCATCAGCCAGTGACCCGAGCCCTTGACGATGACGCCCTGGACATTCGTATCGACCAGCCGCGCCTGATCGATCAGGAACTGGCCGCTGGCCTTTTCGCCGGACAGCACCAGCATCGGCATGTGCAGCGGCGTCCTGGCGAAGCCGGCAAAGTCCTTGGCGTCCTGCTGGAAACTGCGGAAGTATTCAAAGCCGGCCCGCATGCCGCCGGGCTGGGCGTACTGCGCGGCGTAGAACTGCCGGTCCGCCTCGGGGACCGAATGCGCGCGATCGGCGGCAAAGTCGTTCCAGAAGTGCTCGAAGTAGGTGCGTTCGCGTCCATCGACCAGCTTCAGCGGCACTTCTCCGTAGAAGTGGAAATGCCAGAGATCGCGCAGCAGCCAGACCTTGGTCCAGTCACCGACGCCGGGCAGGAAGGCATCCATCAGCACCACGCTCTCGACCTGGTCCGGGTACTGGGCCGCGTAGGCGTAGGCGACCATCAGGCCGATGTCATGGCCGACGATTCTGACCTTGGGATAGCCCAGCGACTGCACCAGCGCGTGGATGTCCTGGGCCATGGTCTTCTTGTCGTAGCCGCCTTCCGGCTTGGACGACGAACCGGCGCCGCGCAGATCCGGTGCGATCACCACGCGGCTGCCGGCCAGTTCCTTCATCAGTGGTCGCCACATGTGGCTGGTTTCGGCGTAGCCGTGCAGCAGTACCACGGGCGTGCCGCTGCCGTGGCCAGCCTGCAGATAATGCAGGGTGACGCCATTGACCTCGGCGCTATGGCTCTGGATCGGGTCGTTGGCCGCATGGGCCGTGGAGACCGCCAGCAGCGCCAGCAAGGCGATGGCGGCGTGGCGGAAGGAAAGCAGCAGCGATTTCATGGGACACCTCGTCGGGAACGGATCATGGGTCGGTGGTGAAGGGCACGCGCGCCAGGAACTCGCGCGTGGTCAGCAGTGCATGGGCATAGGTCGGCCCGTTGATTTCGTGCGCGTAGAACATGGCGTCGTGGCTGAGCGCGGCGGTGGCATCGGTCACGAGCGTGACGTGGTAGCCGAGCTCGCTGGCGTGGCGGGCGGTGGCTTCAATGCAGGTGTTGGCGATCAGGCCGACCACCACGACATGGCTGATGCGCTGCTGCTTGAGCAGCAGGTCGAGATCCGTGCTGAGGAAGCCATTGGCGCCCCAGTGCTCCTTGGCCACGGTATCGCCAGGCTCGGGGGTGAAGTCCGGATGCCATTGGCCGCCCCAGCTGTTCTTGAGGAAGGCCTGCGCCTGCGAGGCCATCTGCTGGTAGGGCGTGGGGTGCTGCCAGCGGTCGAAATCGTTCGGTTTGGCGCGGTGGTGCGGCACGAAGAACAGCGGCCAGCGGGCACAGCGGATCGCCTGCCGGATGCGGCGCAGATTGGGCAGCAGATCGGTGGCGCTGGCAACTTCGGCCAGGCGCGGCCAGAACTTGCCGCCCTCGGACAGGAAATCGTTGTAGGGGTCCACCAGCAGCAGGGCGGTGTGGCCTTGCGGGTAGACCGGTCCGAGCGAATCCATGGCAGCTCCTCGGGCGCGTGCCATGGGCGCCCTCGACACCAGCATCGGCTGGTCGAAGCGCCGCGGCGTCGCAGGGAACGGTTGCCCGGCTGTCAACCATTTGGGGGATGCCGCTTTGGCGGCCCTGGATTGCGGTACATTGCCGCGGCAAACCCACAGAGCGGGCGTAGCGGAGCTGCGGTGACCATCCGGATACTGACCATCGACGATCACCCGCTGGTGCGCGAGGGCATCCGTGCGATGCTGGAGGTCGAGCCGGACCTGGCCGTGGTAGGCGAAGTCGGTGACGTCGAAAGCGGCCTTGAACAGTTCCGCCAGCTGCTGCCGGATGTGGTGCTGGTGGACCTGCAGATGCCGGGCTGCAACGGCATCGAGTTCATCCGCCGCCTGCGCGCGGAGTTTCCCGCGGCCAAGGTGGCGGTGCTGACCACTTATGGCGGCGACGGCAACGCGCGCGAGGCGATGGCGGCCGGTGCGTATGGCTACCTGCTGAAGAGCTCGCTACGGGGCGAACTGATCGAAGCGCTGCGCAGGATCGCGCAGGGCAAACGCTGCGTGTCCAACGAGGTGTCGCAGGAGATATCCCGGCACATTGGCGAAGAGGCATTGACTGCGCGCGAGCTCACCATCCTCGCGGCACTGGCCCGCGGCTGGGAGAACAAGCGGATCGCCAACGAGATGGGCATCTCGACCGAGACGGTCAAGACGCACCTCACCCGCATCTTCGAGAAGATCGATGCCGGCAACCGCACCGAGGCGCTGCAGATCGCGCTGCGCCGGGGCCTGGTGCGGCTCGACGATTGACCGCCCGCGCGGCGTGCCCGCTCAGACGACCGAGCGCACCACGCCGCCATCCACGCGCATTGCCGCGCCGGTCGTGGCCGAAGCCTGGTCCGAGGCCAGATAGACACTGAGGTTGGCCACTTCGTCCACCGATGCCAGGCGCTGGATCAGCGAAGTAGGGCGATGCGTGGCAATGAAGTCGCGTTCGACCTCGGCCAGCGAGGTGCCTTTTTCCGCCGCGATCTTGCCGAAGAAGTCGCCAACGCCTTCGGACAGCGTGGGCCCGGGCAGGATCGCGTTGACGGTCACGCCGGTACCGGCCAGTGATTCGGCCAGGCCGCGCGATACCGCCAGCTGCGCCGTCTTCGTGGTGCCGTAATGCACCATTTCCGCCGGAATCTGCACGCCTGATTCGCTGGAAATGAACTGGATGCGGCCCCAGCCACGCCGTGCCATCCCTGGCGCGTAATGCCGGGCCAGGCGAACGCCGCTCAGGACGTTGACCTCGAAGAACCGCATCCAGTCTTCGTCCGGAATATCGAAGAAGCCTTTGGGCTCGAAGATGCCGAGATTGTTGACCAGGATATCGGTCACCGGCACCGCATCAATCAGAGCCTGCGCGCCCTGGCGCGTGCCCAGGTCGGCGGCAACGCCGGTCAGCTGCGCATGGGGAACGTTGCCGGCAATGGCGGCGATCGCGGCGTCCACGCGCGCCTGGGTACGTCCGGTGAGGGTGACCTGGGCGCCGGCGGCGGCCAGGTCGTTGGCAATGGCCAGTCCAATGCCGGCCGTCGAGCCGGTGACGATGGCGGTCCTGTGGGTCAGGTCGATCTTCATGGTGCTCAGTGCCTCGCGTGTGGGGTATCGGCTGGGTTTTCGTAGAGCGTATCCGTGGGCCCGAAGCCAGTGATGAGGACGGTAACTGCCTCGTCGCCGGTTCGGGCGAAGTGCGGCATGTTCGCAGGCTCGGTGTAGACCGAACCGGCGGAAAGCGTCTTGAGTTTACTCGCGTCGAATTTGTCCCCGTAGCCGAACTGCCAAGTGCCCGACAACACCGTCGCCGCACGGTCACCAGCGTGATGATGCGCGGGGATGGAGGCGTGGGGCGCCACGCGCAGCAGTTGGCTATAAGGTCCCGGCCGCGAAGGATCGCCAAGCAGGGTGACGACCTGCACCTTGGCATTGCCGGAGCCGCCGGCGCCACCGGTGGCGGGGATGGTCGCAAGTTCGGCAGGGGTCTTGGCGTAGTTGTCCGAGAACGCGGGGATGTTGGCCTGCTGCGCATGCGCGGCAGTTGCAAACAGGGCCAGGAAGAAAATCATCAGCTTGTTCATGCGGATTTATCCGGTTGTCGATATCGGCAGCTCAATGACCTTCCACGGCGAAAAGAATCTCGGCAAAGCCGGGCACGGTGGCCTGCCGATTCCAGTCGCGCTGCAGCTCGCAGATCAACTGCACCCAACTGGTCGGCCTGGCGCCGGCCTGCAGGAGACGAGCGAGAGCGGCGTCATGCGCTTCCAGCGAGGTGCCGCCGCAGGCATCGACCACCGGATACACCTCGAAGCCTTCTTTGATGGCGTCCAGCGCGGGATGGACCAGGCACACTTCCGTCCACAGCGCAGCCATGATCAGCTTGTTGCGGCCGGTCGCCTTCACCGCAGCGACGAAATCCTGGTCTTCCCAGGCATTGATCGAGGTGCGGTCGATGATCGGAACGCCGGCAAGCACCTCGGTCAGCTGGTGGATGGTCGGCTGGTTGCGCCCGGTGGAAACATTCACCGACGAAAGCACCGTCGGCAGACCATAGAGCTTGGCGATGCGCGCCAGCGCGGTGATGTTGGCGACCAGCTGGCGTTTGTCGCGCGAGGCGATCGAGCTCACCTGCACCGGCTGGAAATCGATGATCACCACGGCGGCATTGGCGGGTGTGAGCAGGTGATCGGCGACCGGATCGCGCGCGGCGGAATATGAAGTCATGGCGAAGTCCTTCTGATGGGGAGTGACGTGGGGGCTGGCTTCCACGTCCAGCATCCGTCGGTGATGCCTGGGCAACATCGCGGGGAACGGTTGCTCGCCCGTCCACCATTTGGGGGATGGGCCGAGGTTGCAGGGGCTGCGGTGGCTCAGCTGCTGGGCCATACTCCTGGCCGTTCATCCCGGCGGGGGAGATCGCCGGCACTCCCTCTGACTTTGTGACGCGCCAATGGCCGCTTCGGTCCCTGTTGTGCCGTTCCGCCGCTCTGGTCCGCCGCATGGGGGGCTGCGCGGCCTGCTGCGGCTTGGCTTCATCCTGGTCCTGCTGGGGTGGGGCGCCGCGGCGCAGGCGCTTGCGCCTGATCGGGCGCTGTCGCAATTGCGGCACGACCGCTGGACTCCCGACCAGGGCGCGCCGGCGCAAGTCATGTCGATCGCGCAGACGCCGGACGGATTTCTCTGGCTGGGATCGCGCCAGGGGCTGTACCGGTTCGACGGGCTGCGTTTTGAGCGGATCACCCGGATCGGCGGCAAGCCCATCGTCGATGACGACATCCTCAACCTGTTCGTGGACGAGGACGGCAGCCTCTGGATCGGCTACGTCAGCGGCGGCATGAGCCGCATCGGGCCACGTCCGGCGAACTACGAGTATCAGCGCGACGACGTGCCGGTTGGTTCGGTGATCGGCTTTGGCCGTGATGCCGCCGGGCGGTTGTGGGCGGCGACAGCGACCACGATCGTGCACCTGGATCCCGCCACCGATACCTGGCAGAGCTCCGCCGATCTGGGCTTTGGTCCAGACTGGTCGCCGCAGCGCTTGTTCATCGATCGCGACAAGGGGGTGTGGGTCGCCTTTGCGAACGCGGCGCAAGCCGGCATCGCGCACCTGGCGCCCGGCGCGAAGCGGTTCGAGGTTGTCCCGCAATCCATCGCCGAGCCCTTCTTCGGCCAGGCGCCGGACGGCACGCTGTGGGCCGTGGACGAGTGGGGCGCACGCCCGCTGGCACAGGCGAAAGCAGCAGCTGGACCGGCCGGCGCCACCGTCAGCTGGCTTGCCGCGGACTTCCGAGGCGCCGGCCTCCGTTTCGATCGTGATGGGGTGATGTGGCTCGCATCGGCCGATGGAATTGCGCGCGTACGCGATCCGATCACGCTGCATTCGCCGGAGCCGGGCCACGTCGCGCCATCGCCGGAGCATTTCGGCACCGCGCAGGGTCTGACTTCAGAGGTGGTGTGGACGCTGTTTGAAGACCGCGAAGGCAACCTCTGGGCGGGAACGGCCAATGGGCTGGATCGTTTCCGCGCAAACGCGCTGGCCGCGATCCAGTTGCCCCGTCGCGATCAGGCCTTTTCCATCGAGGCCGATGTCGCTGGTCATATCTGGGCCGGCAACCCGGACCAGGGGCCGATGCGCGTCACCGCGGATGCCGATCAGGCGACGGGGGCGATCGTGCAGGAAGTTGCGGGTGCGGACGCTGGTGTCACCGCGCTGCATCGCGACGGCACTGGCACCCTATGGGTCGGTGATGCCGGCGGCGGGTTGTGGCGCAGCGCAGGCGATCGGCTGCAGCCGGTTGCGTTGCCTCCCGAAGTCGCCGGCAGAGGGCGGATCGTCACCCTGGCCAGCGACCGCGAGGGCGGTCTGTGGGTGAGCAAGGTCAACGGCGGACTGCTGCGCCTGCATCAGGGACAGTGGGAGGCGCAGAACGCCAAGTACGGCATGGCCGCCGGCACCACGCCGCGTGCAGTGGCCGAGGATGCACAGGGCCGCATCTGGTCCGACGCCGGCCAGACAATCCGCGTGTTTGAGCGCGGTGTGCGCCGTGATCTTGATGAGGGCGGGCCAGGCGTCGGCCGCATTGCGGTGCTGCGCGCCTGGAAAGGGGAGTTATGGATCGGTGGCGTGCAAGGTGTGGCCGCGCGCATCGGCGAGAGGTTCGAGCGCCTGCTCGGCCGCGATGGCGAAACCTTCGAGCGTACGGCCGGCATCGTCATGCTGGCCGATGGCGAAGCGTGGTTGATCGGACGCCCCGGCGTCACCCGGGTGCCCGCCGCGGAGATGGCGCGCTGGCGCGCGGACCCGGGTTATCACGTCGCCTTCGAGCGCTTCGGGGTCCGCGATGGTCTGCGCGGCGCGGCGGAGCAGAGCGGCGCCTCGCCAGTCGCGGCGGCCGATGGTCAAGGCCGCGTCTGGTTCGCAACCAGTCAGGGCGTGCATTGGATCGATCCGCGACAACTCGATCATGGCAATACCCGACCGTCTACAGCGCCCGTGATCCTGGCGCTGCATGCGGACGAGCAGGCGCAACCGCTCGTTCCATCGTTGACCGTTCCGGTCGGCAGTCGCGACCTGCGCATCGACTACACGGCGCCGTTTCTGGGCCAGCCGGAGCAGACCCGGTTCCGCTACCGTCTCGATGGACTGGATGATGACTGGCAGGATGCCGGCGCACGACGTCAGGCGCTGTATAGCCGCCTGGCACCTGGCCGCTATCGCTTCCGGCTGATGGCCAGCAACGCGGCGCAGGCATGGACTGGGCCGGAAACCATTTTGGCTTTCAAGGTGCCGCCTGCGTTCTGGCAAACCTGGTGGTTCGCGCTGGCCTGCGCGGTGGTGGCGCTACTGCTGGTGTGGTGGCTGGTGCGCTGGCGGGTGGCGATTGCGCGGGCAGGTTTGCAGCGCGTCTACCGCGCCCGCATCGTCGAACGTGAGCGCATAGCCCGCGACCTGCACGATACGCTGCTGCAATCCATGCAGGCGTTGGTGTTCCTGGTCGATGCGGCGCGCGGCCGGCTCGAACGCGGAGACGGCGAGGCGGCCAAGGCCGGGCTTTCCCGCGCGGTACGCAAAGCCAATGCCGGGCTGGTGCAGGGCCGTGATCGCATTGGCGAACTGCGGCAGCGCGCCGAAGAGCCACAGGATCTGGAAGCGGCCTTGCGCGATCTGCCCAATCAGCTTGCGATGCCGCCGGAGCTCGTCTACGAGTTCAGTACCCACGGCAGGCCGGTTCGCTGGCGGGGGCCAGAGCGCGACGAGGTCTACCGGATTGCGCGCGAGGCGGTTGCCAACGCGGTGCGCCATGCCAATGCCAGGCATATCCGTGTTCGCGTGAGCCAGGGGTGGCTGGGCGTGGTGGTGGAAGTTCAGGACGACGGTCGCGGCATAAGCGCGGATGTCCTGGCGCGCGGCACCCGCGAAGGCCACTGGGGACTGACCGGCATGCGCGAACGCGCCAGGCTGCTGGGGGCGCGGCTGTCGGTGCGGTCGCGGGCGGGGGAGGGAACGCTGGTGCGATTGCGGTTGTGGCGCGTGGGCCGGGGAGCGGGGTTGTAGCCCCCGCAGCGCCAACTCTCGCCGCTGCGGCATGGTGCCTTGGTATCGAACGACACCTTTGTGCAATGGCTGCGCCGCGGCGTCCTTGGTGTGATCTGGGCTTTGTACCGGAACGTGTCAGGCGGCCAATCGCATACGAGTTGTTGCATTGCCTCCGTCACCGGACACATGTGAGGCACATCAGCTCCCAAGAATGCGCAGCACGCAGCGGCGCCTGCCTTGCAGGACGCCGATGTCCCGCGGCCTCACGTCCGTTTGCACCGCCACCATCCACTACAACCAGAGGAACACAGCATGGCCAATTCACTCGAGAAGGTCCTGTACACCGCCCAGACCCACACCACCGGCGGCCGCGAAGGCAGCGGCAAGTCCAGTGATGGCGCGCTCGACATCAAGCTGAGCACGCCCGGGTCGGGCCGGCCCGGTACCAACCCTGAGCAGCTGTTCGCCGTGGGCTGGTCGGCCTGCTTCATCGGTGCCATGCAGATCGCTGGCCAGGCGCTGAAGATCAAGGTGCCGCAGGACGTTGCAGTCGACGCCTCGATTTCCCTGGGCAAGGTCGACAACGACACGGCCTACGCGCTCGCCGCGACGCTGATCGTGTCGCTGCCCGGCCTGGATCGCGAGCAGGCACAGCAGCTAGTCGACCGTGCGCATCAGACCTGTCCGTACTCCCGTGCCACGCGAGGCAACATTGAGGTCGACATCCAGCTGGCTTGATGCTGCAAGCCGGACGGAGGCTTTGCGGCCCACCGCCGTGCCGGCCGGGTCCCTTGAGCGCATGGATGCGCTCCACTTACCATGCGGACTTGCACAACGCCCCGGGGGGTCCAGGGTGGTGCATCTCCCCGCTGGATTGCGCGGGGTCTGCCAGGGGAGCAGGGACAGCATGGTCGAGAGCGACAGTGGCTGGTATTACGTTGACCCTCGCGGCGACCGCCAGGGGCCCATCAGCCGCGAAGAGCTGGTGGCACTGCGGCAGGCGGACGTGGTGACCGGGTATACCCAGGTCTGGGCAAGCACCCTGAGTGACTGGCAAAGCTACCGCGTCGCCTTCAATGAGCCCGCGACGACCGTCGCGCTCGGCCCCGGTCTGGATACGACGGCGCATCCCTGGCGCCGCTACTTTGCAAAGATGATCGATGTCTGGGTGATGGGTTTGCCACCCCTGTTCATCATCGCGTTGATCATCGCCCTCATCGCCCCGGAAGCCTCCGAGGGATTTGAACGGCTGGTTGACAACAGCTTCGTCGCGCTCATCGTCGTGTTCGGTTGCTGGCTGTTCTGGGAGGCATTGCTGCTCAGCTTGTTCGGCAGCACGCCGGGCCGGCTGCTGCTCGGCCTCAAGGTGCGGGATGCACGCAGTGGCGCGCGGCTGTCGTTCGGGACTGCGCTGACACGCGGGGTACTGGTGCTGGTGCAGGGCATGGCGGTCGGCGTGCCGATTATCGCGCTGGTCACGCACATATGCGCGTACAACCGGCTGACGAGCACCAATACCACGCTTTGGGATGCGAGCTCGGACTCGATAGTCGGGGCTCAGCCGTTTGGTGCGCTGCGCACCGCTCTGGTGAGCGTGACTGTGGCGAGCCTGATGATCCTGATGCTCGTGGGGATGGTGGTCGGCGCGCGGGGCTGATTGCTGGAGCGGCCCTGGCGCTGCCGCTGTGCTGGCGGCTGCTTGATCCAGGTCAAGCCGAGCGAGTCGAATACTCACTATCGTGGGGGTGAGACTTTCATAAAGGCCCCACGATGTCCGCCGCGCTCCGAGCCCGCTTCTCCCTGCACGACCGCGGGGCCAACTTCGCTATCGCTATCGCCTTGTGTGCTGTTGGCGCCGGGCCCGCTGCCGCTCAACCTCCAGTGGAAGCGCCCGTGCAGCCGTTCTATGCGCTGACGACAAGCGACAGCATCGGCCCAGCCGGATCACTGATCCGCGCTGAAGCCATCAACGCGGACGTACCCGCCGGTGCCCGGGCCTGGCGCCTGCTCTATGCCTCGCGCGGAGTGCATGACGAACCGATCGCTGTGTCGGCGCTACTGCTGGCGCCGTCTTCGCCGGCGCCCAAGGGAGGGCGCCCACTCGTGGCCTGGGCGCATCCGACGACGGGCGTCGCCACGCAATGCGCGCCGTCGCTGGCACGCACGAAGTTCAAGGAAATAGCCGGCCTGGATGGCTTGCTTGCCCAAGGCGACGTGGTGGTGGCGACCGATTATCCGGGCCTGGGCACCGCGGGCACGCATCCCTATCTGGTGGGCGTGAGCGAAGGCCGCGCCGTGCTCGATTCCGTGCGCGCCGCGCGGGCGTTGTTGAAGTCCGAGGCCAGCGATCGCTACGCCCTTTGGGGGCATTCGCAAGGCGGCCACGCCGCGTTGTATGCAGCCGAACTGGCGAAAACCTATGCCCCCGAGCTGCATCTGCGCGGTGTTGCCGTGGCCGCGCCAGCCACTGCGCTGGACATCCTGCTGCGCGACGATGCCGACTCCACCGGCGGGCGCAACATCACCGCCATGACCTTGTGGTCCTGGAGCCGCCTGTATGACCTGTCGCTCGATCCGGTCCTGCAACCCCAGGCCCGCAAGACCATGGATACGCTCGCTCGCGAGTGCATAGAAAGCCCGCTGGACCTGGTAGAGCGTGGTTGGTCTGGCCGCCCGCTGAAGCAGCATTTCCTCAAGGTGGCCGACATCACCCGGGCGTCGCCGTGGAATCAATTGTTGCGCGAGAACACCCCGGGACTGACGCCGCCGGGCATTCCGGTCCTGATCGCGCAAGGCGACGCCGACAATCTGGTACGGCCAGCCGTGACCGAGGCGTATCGCGATCGGCTTTGTGCGCAGGGCAGTGCCGTGCGCTGGCTGACGTTGCCGAAGGTCGGCCATGGTTTCATCGCGCGGGATGCCGCGCCGGCGGTGGTTGACTGGCTTGGCGATCGGCTTGCTGGCAAGCCGGTGGTCAATGATTGCCCTGCGCAATGAGCGCCTCATCGGCGCCGCCGACCTGAGCCGCGGCATCCCTGCCGCGGCCCGGGCGCGAGTTCCGCTTACGGACCCGAATACACCGCCAGCAGGCTGACATTGGTGAAGGTGCTGACGCCGCTGACCTGCACGTAATACGTGCCGGCCTGCGGCGCGGCGACGATGTATGACTCGGTATTGCCGATGTGCTCGGAGACCTTGGGCAGCGGCGTGTCGAACGTCGGCTGGAACAGACCTGCCGACAAGGTGACATCACCGGTGCCGCCCAGCGTGCGCAGGGTCAGGTTGCGCGCGCCGGCCGGTACGTCGATGCGAAACAGCAGCGCCTGGCCGGCCGAGCCGGACAGCCCGCGCACGGTGACGCCATTGCTCAGCGGGGTCGCGACCAGCGGCACGTCGGTCTTGCCCATCGCCAGATTGACCGCCGCGTAGGCATCGACGATGCCGGGCCCGATCGCCTTGTCTGGCGTGGCCGGGAACGGACGCGCCGTGGCGGTGAGAATCTGCCGGATGCGGGTGGGCGTCAGTGCCGGTTGGCTCGCATCGCGCGCGGCGGCGATCATCAGCGCGGCCACCGCGGAAACGTGCGGGGTTGCCTGCGAGGTGCCGGCCATGCCGCCGTACATCGGCTCGCCCGGCTCATGGGCGCCGCCGTTGATCGCCGACCACACATAACCCGCATAGGCATCGACGCCGGCATTGGGATCATCGTTGAGAAAGACACCGCCGCCCGGCGCGGACAAGGTGATCTTGCTACCGTAGTTGGAGTAGTACGCGCGCTTGCCGGTAACGCCGTTGGCGGCCACGGTAATGACGCCCGGGCAACTGGCCGGCGAGAAGCTGCCGGCATCGTAGTTGGCATTGCCGGCGGCCACGATCACCACCGCGCCGAGGCTGTTGGCCTGCGCGATGGCCTGGCCGGTGATGTCGTCGGCGGTACACACACCGCTGCCGCCGAGGCTCATGTTGATGACCTGCGCCGGGAGCTGGTTGTCCGGCACGCCTTCGACGTGGCCGCCCGCGGCCCAGATGATGCCGTCGGCGATGTCGGAGGTATAGCCGCCGCAATGGCCGAGCACGCGCACCGGCAGCACCTTCGCGCCGTAGGCCGCACCCGCCATGCCAGCGGCGTTGTTGGTGATTTCGCCAACGGTGCCGGACACATGCGTCCCATGCCAGCTGCTCTCGCGCGCGGGGTTGTTCGGGTTCACGCAGTTGTAGTTGGACAGGTAGGGCTCGGCGTCGGTCCAGTCGCCCAGGTCCCAGCCACCGGGCGCGCGGCCGTCGCTGGCGCGGCCGGAAGTGTAGGCATCGCTGATGAAGTCGTAGCCAGCATCAGCCAGCGACAGGTCCAGGTCGGGATGCTGGGTGATGCCGGTGTCGAGCACCGCCACCACCACGCCCGTGCCATCGGCGTAATTCCAGGCCTTGGCAACATTGCTGCCGCCGCGATTGGCGACCGGCGCACTGTCGGCGCCGACGGTCTCGCTGGCGCCGGCGCCTTCGCGCAAGTGCCATTGATAGGTGGCGTAGTGCGGGTCGTCCACTGCCACCGGCGCATCGACATCGGCCACCGCCATGCGCAGGTCGCGGACCGGGTACATGCGGCGATCGATCTGCACGCTGGCGACGTTCGGGTCGGCGGCGATCTGCTGCAGCAGCACATTGGCCGAAGCGGCATCGAGCTTGCGCGACGTGCGCATCAGGTCGGCACCCGTGCCCAGGCGGCGGACGTACTGCGCGCTGACTGCGTTGGCGCCGGCCGTGCTCATGCCCGAGCGCGCGATGGCGCTGCGCACGTTGGCCAGGCCGATGCTGCGATCACGCTGTGGCGTGGTGCCGGCCTTGTAGGTGACGATGAACCGATCAAAGGTTTCCGCGTTGTTGCCGCTGGCGGTGCGTGGCGCCTTGCCTTTGGGCAGGGCGTGAGTGGCACTGGCGGCCAGGGCGCTGCTGCTGCCCAGGGCCGTGGCGAGGGCGAAGGCCAGCACGGCCCAGCGGGGATTGTGTGCGTTGCGCATGCGATGAATTCCTTGAGAGAGGGTCACAGATCGACGCCGAAGCCGACGCTTGCGGACTGGTCGTCGCTATTGAAGGCCGAGCCGATGCTGAAGCTGGCTCGCTCGCCGATCCGGCGCGAATAGCCGATCGCCATTGCGCTTTCGCCGTTCTGGAAGCCGGCGCCCACGGCCAGGCGGCCACCGGGGCTGCGTGCGTTGGCCGCGTTCATCGCCATGCCCATCATGGCCGAGCTCATCGCGCCCATGCGGTCGATGCGCTTGTCCTGCGCGGCGAGGCGGTGGTCCACGTTCTGGCTGAGGTTGTCGAAGCGGTCGTTGAGCGTGTTGAAGCGCGAGTCGGTGTAGGCATTGGCCGAGGTCAGCGCGCGTGTGGCCGTGCCGTCGGCATAGGTGTTGGCGCTGGCAAGGGTGCGCGATGCACTGGCATCGGTGTAGTTCTGCGCCGTCGCCAGGGTCGCTGCGTCACCCTGCTGGACCTGGCCCAGGTTGGCGGCATCGTGCGCGGCCTGGCCATCGGCGACATTGCTGATCCGCGTGCCGCCCTGACCATCGAGGGTGATCGCGCCGTGACCATCGTCGCTGTAGTTCACGCCATCCGGATTGGCGGTGGGCGGTGGCGGAGGCGGCAGGTTGTCGAGCTGGCCTTGCAGGTTGCCCAGGCTGTTGCCGACCTGGGTCAGGCGCGCATCGACCGCCGCAAACGCAGCGCCGACGTTGCCATAGCCTTGCCCCTGGATGGTGAACACCGGTGCGCCGACGTTGCCGCCGGTCAGGTCGATGCCACCGCCGAACACCGCGCCCAGGGCCTTCAGTTGGGCGAGGTTGACCGCGTCGGTATCCTCGGTGCCGGCTGCAAGATTGATCAGCTGCCGGGTAAACGGCTGCAGCGTGCGGTAGCTGTACTGGTTGTTGGTGCGTTCCTGCGAGGCGCCGATGGACACGGCATTGTCGCGGTCGGCCCAGGAGCCGGCGCCCAGCGCCACGCTGTTGTCGCCGTTGGCCAGCGAGTCGTAGCCGATGGAAACGCTGCTGGCCTTGAACGCCTGCGCATAGGTGCCCATGGCGATCGCATTCTCGGCGCGATACAGGCCGTAGCATTCCCAGCACGGGTTCTCGTCGTCCAGCGGCGGCGGGAACGGGTTGAAGCCGCCGGCCACCGCCTGACCACCGATGGCGATCGAGCCGTTGCCATTGGCCTGCGCCAGCGCGCCCAGCGCACTGGAATAGTCGTCGCGTGCCCAGCTGCCATTGCCCAGGGCCGTGGCGCGCAGCCCCGCGGCTTGCGCCGCCGAGCCCACCGCGGTGGACATGATGCCGCCCGCCCACGAGATCCCACCGACGGACGTGGCGTTGTCGGCGACCGCCATCGCGTTGGAACCGATCGCGGCCGTGTTGTAGTTCACCGCGCGCGAGCCGGAGCCGATGGCGGTAGCGCTTTCGCCATTGGCCAATGCCTGGTAGCCCACGGCACTGCTGAACAGGCCATAGGATTCGCTCCAGCCGCCGATCGCAATCGATGCAATTCCGTCGGACAGGGCGCGCAGACCGATCGCATTGGACAGATCGCCAACCGCATGCGCGCCAGCACCGGCCGCGTAGGTTGCCAGGCCGTCGGCGACCGCGCCCGGACCGAATGCGGCCGCGTTGTCGCCGTTGGCGGCGGTGGTGATCTCGATGCCCTCCGGATTGAGGAAAGTATCCGGCAGCAGCGCGTAGCCGCCTACCGCCACTGACGAATAGCCGAGCGCACTGCTGCCGTAGCCGGCGGCGAGGCTGAAATCGCCGATGGCGGTAGTGCCCCAGCCGAAGGCCGAGGCCCCCGCGCCCAGCGCCAGCGCCGCACCACCGGCGGCTACCGAGGACTCGCCGAGTGCCTGGGCGATGTCGGCATCGGAACCATCGCCGATGGCATCGAACATGTCGCCGGCGGCGAGCGCGGCGGCCGACATCTGGCTGCCATCGGCGATCGGGCAGGGTGCACTGGCGGTGGGCTCGCAGTTCGCGGATAGCGGATCGGTCACTGGCGCGGCCTGTGCGTATGCCTGCGGTATCGCCAGCGACAGGCCCAGCGCGATTGCGATCGCCAGCGGGGCCGGGGTGTGACTCATCATCTTTGGTTCTCTCCTGACAGGGCGGCAAAGATCGGCCTGCCACGCCGCGAGCGGCATGCGTCAGGTCGACGAAATGAAGGAGGGGCGGGCGCGAGGGCGCCGCGGCGATGTATCAGTGCAGCCGGCGCACCAGAAGCAGCCGGGGCCGATACATCACGTCAGGCACGGCAAGTCGCGGCCGGGCGGCATGGGGTTGGGAGACAGGTCCAGCGCAGATCGATGGGACGGACATGGCGACCAGCAGAGCGTGTGCGGGTTTTCCGCGTTGCGTTCAACTGGCCGCAAGCGGGGCGACGCGCAACTCCCTGTGGCGCGAAAACTGAATGTGCCCCATACCCGACGGCCAGGTCCTATCGTTTCTTGCGATGTTCTTCGCACCGCTTGTCACGCTGTGACGCAGCGCCGCAGCGCATTCCGAACGCGCGGTGTACACGCACACAGAGAGAGGCCATCGCGCTTGACTCAGGTCAGGTGGCTGGCAGCAGTGCGGTGCTATGTTTCGCGTCCCTTCGTGGTAGTGATCGTGTGACGTGCTGATCGACAATCCTTCGGTGACCCTGCCTGGTCAGATGGTGGGCGAGCTGCGGCGCACCGCGGCCGGCACGCAGTTGCGGGTGGACCACCAGCATGCGGTGCTGGAGTTCAACCTGGTGCTGCGCGGCAGCGGACGCTACCAGCTGGAGGACACCGAGATCGCGCTCAAGCCTGGCGTGATGGTGTGGATCGCGCCCGGGCGCAGGCATCGACTGACCCGTTCGGCACATCTGCAGATGTGGGTGGGCACGGTGCGACCGGATCTGGTTTCCGCGCAGTGGCTGATGCTGATTGATGCCGAACCGGCCCATGCCATCGGCCCGCGTGACCAGGTGGAGCTGGACCGCTTGTTTGGCGAGATCGCGCAGGACTCCGACGACATGGAGACCTACAACGCCGGCATTGTCTACGCGATCCGCCGCGCGCAGCGCGCAACACGCGTGCCGTCCCAGCAACGTCAGGATGTGCATCCAGCCGTGGGCCGCGCACTGTTGTTGATGCGCGAGGAAGGCGGCCGCCTCACCTTGCCAGAACTGGCTGCCCGCACCGGCGTGGCGGCCAGCTACCTTAGCCGGCTGTTTGTTGCACAAACGCAGCGCCCTTTCGTGGAGTGGCGCAATCGCTTCCGCCTGCTGCGCTTCATGACCCGATTCCGTGACGGTGACACGCTGCTGCGCGCGGCCGAGGACGCCGGCTTCGGCAGCTATGCGCAATTCCACCGCGTTTTCCAGGAACTGGTCGGCACCCCACCGCGGCAATGGCTGCGCGAGCGCGCCAGTTCGCCAGGCGCTGATCCGGATGTGATCGCGGCATCGCTGGACAGCTACGCCGTGCCGCTGCCGGCCTTGTCCGGACGCGAGCGCTGGTCAAGCCTGCTGCCTTTTACCTCGCCGCTGATCGCCAGTTGTCTGGGGGAGGACTTCCTTTCGCGCCTGCGCCATGGGTCAAACGATGGCACGCAACTGACGCCCGAAACCGACGCGCCGCTCAGCAATGAAGTGATGGCCCAGGCGCTGCATGCGCATCACGTACTCAGCGCCGATGCGCTGAGCGAGTTGGCGAAAGCGCAGGATTTCGCCGCGCTGCATTCGCTGCTGCTCGGCTGCTTTGGGCTCTCGGCACAGTGCCTGTCCGACGGCATTGCCGCCTATCTGGTGACGCTGTGGGTGACAGCGACGCAGGCGCCGACGCCCAGTGCGGCCCAGTGCGAGGCGGTGCTGCGGCAAGTGCGCGCGTGGTTGGCGCATCCGCCGCGGCGCTGGCCGGCTGCTACCCGGCGTGATCTGCAGGCATTGCTGGCCTGCCACGTCGTGGTGCTGGCGCGTGCGATCGAGGCGACCCGCGCCAGCGCGGACCCGGCGGATGTGGAGCGGCTGCGCAGTGCGGCGCAGGTGCTGGCACTGTCCACCCTGGGGCCCGGCTTGGAGAATCTGCGGCTGACAGACGCAGGCTTTTCAGCGATCGGTGAGGGCCACCGGGAGGCTGCACCGCAACGCGATACGGCGTGAGTGGTGCGGCTGCCAGGGCCTTGCAACGCGGCACGCCTTCACAATTCGTCAACACATTGCAACGTACGTTGAGACCGGGTCATGGCAGCGGCAAACAGCCGCTAATTCCGAAGTCCCGGACGAAGGAGATCGCAATGTTTCGGACCAAGAAGAATGTAGCAGTGGCACGTACGTTTGGCGTGGCAATCGTCGCGCTCAGCCTTGCCAGTTGCGCTACTTATAAAGAAGAGTTTGCGACGATCAACTCGCGCCTCGATAACCTCGACGCGAAGGTGCAGAGCGCCGCCCAGAGCGCCGAGTCTGCCAATCAGTCCGCGCAGCAGGCCAATCAGCGGCTGGATCAGATCGAAGGCCGCGTGCAGCGGCTGGAAACGGCGCCGCGCCGCGTGCCTCGCGGGTAAACGCGCTTGCGGAGTCTGTGACGCGCGGTTTGAATCGGGACCGGTGGCCTTTGCGGGCTGCCGGTCCTTTTTTCTTCACCGCTCTTAGTTCCAAGGAATCGTCTTATCAATATGTACAAGCTCCCTGCGATCCGAGTCACTTGTGGCGCACTGGCGTTGGCATTGGCGTTTGCCAGTTCCGGCGTGGCCAAGGCCGAAGAGGCGCCCGCGCAGCCGGTGGCCGCCGTGGACCAGTTGCCGCAAGGCCAGGAAGTATCCGACACGATGATCGCGCTCGCGGGCTGGGTTGTCGCGACCAAGGACAGCGAAGGCTATCCGTTCGCGGTGATCGACAAGGCGGCGGCGCAGATCCTGGTGTTTGGCGGCGACGGCCGTCTGCTCGGCGCCGCGCCCGGGCTGTTTGGTTCGGCGACCGGTGATCATTCGGCGCCCGGTGTTGCGGGCCTCGCGCTTCGCGAGATTCCGGGCCGGGACCGCACGACGCCTGCGGGCCGCTTCGTGGGTGGCTTTGGTCCCTCCATCGATGCCGGGCGCGTACTGTGGGTCGACTACGATTCGGCGGTCTCCATCCACCCGACGGCTACGGGTGTGCCGGCCGAGAGGCGCGCCGAGCGCCTTGCATCGCCTGAGCCGGAGGACAACCGCGTGACGCATGGCTGCATCAACGTGTCGCCGGAGTTCTACGAAGCCGTCGTGCGCCCGACCTTCGAGCGGGGTGGGGTGTTCTACATCCTGCCGGACACGATGCCGCTGGCGGAGGTGTTTCCGGATTTCGTGCAGAGTCGTGCGACTGCGCAGGGCAAGGATGGACGGCGGGGGCGGGCGGCGCATCAGTGAGGGCAGGGGCGTCAATCCTCAAGCCAGGCGCGCAGATCGGCCGGGGCGTCGCTACGGGTGAATCGCGCGTATTGCGGCAGTGACTTGATCGGTTTGCCGCCCTTGAGCAGAAGAAACAGATACTCAAAATCCATCCAGTAGTCGTAGACGCTGTCCCAGAGAAATAGCCGCGAGGGGTCCGGCCGGACGATATCGATGCCGGCGCGCGCGTAGATCAGTGCTGCCTCGTAGCGGCCTTGCTGGCGCAGGATTCGGCACAGGTGATAGAGGCATTCGGCCCGTTCCGGACACAGCTCGTGGCCGTGAAGCAGGGCTTCGCGGGCCTGGACCGTATTGCCCTCTTCCTCCAATGCCAAGGCCAGGCCGAGATAGGACAGGAAAACCTCGTCCACCCAGCCCCCGAGCGCGATGCGTTCGCGATACCAATGTGCCGCCTCGCGCGGGCAGCCGGCATCTCGCCACGAGTTGGCGCAATAGAACGCGTATCGCGGCAAAAGGTCGGTGTCTGCTGGATCGGCGGTGTGATAAGCCTGCGCCAGTTTGATTGCGTCCAGGTAATAGGTCGACGGATTGTGCGAACGCGCGCCAATACTGCGGCTGAGCACCCGGCAGCCTCGCAGGGCGCCCTCGTGTTCGGATTCGCCCAGGTGGCATATCACCTCGTGGATCACTCCGCGCCAGCGAAAAGAGCCATCGTTACGCACGATGAGCTTGCGACAGTAGGAGGTGTCGCCGCGCTTCATGGGTACGCTATAGGAGTCGCAACTGTCGCCAGGCAGGTCGAACGAGCCCTCGACCAGGTCGTCGGCATCGAAGAACAGAACGTAGTCACCATGGCCCCGCGCGTCGGCAAGGGCGCGGTTGCGGTTCTCGGCGAAGTCGATCCATTCTGTCCTGATGAGCTTGCCCGGGATGCCGCGGCTGGCGAAGAATGCTTCGATCAGTCCGGGTGTGTCGTCAGTCGAGCCGGTATCGTGGATGACCCACGAAACCGGCGCAAAGTGTTCGACCACGTTGCGCAGGGTCTCTTCGATCACCGGCGCTTCGTCGCGAACGATCATATTCAGGCACAGTCGCATGGTGACCTCGCTAGAAGGTGTAGCCAAGGTTGAAGTTCCAGGCGTTGGCGCGCACGTCGTGCTCGCCCTGCCGGTACTGATATTCCACGTTGACCTTTACTGACTGGCTGAAGTGGTGTTCGTAGCCCAGGCTGGCGGCGCCGCCGTCAAACAGCAGGTTCTGGCCGCCTTCGCCGAAGGAGCCATCATCGGCGTTGTGCAGCCAGCCCAGTTGCAGGTAGCCGGCGTCCTGTTGCCCCGTGCTACCTGCGTTGCCAATGACGCTGGTGCGCACGCCAAGCCGCGTTGCCGTGGTCTGTTCGCCGCGGCCAGCCAATGCTGCACTCGAGTCCATCCGGTGCCAGATCACCTGCGCCTGCGGTTCGAGCCGGACTCCGCCCCAGGTGGCTTGCCAGACCCGGAAGCCGTAGCCCGTCTCCAGCGAGGCGGCCAGCGCATTGACGCGGTAGCGGTCCAGGCCGTTGTCGTCTCGCTGCCAGGCCTGGAAACGACCAGCACTGGCCCAGGTGTCCACATAAGGCCCGGGACGCGCCACGCCGCGCGGCAACCAGGTCCAGTAGACGCCGGCATCCACGCCATCGGCGTGACCATCCACAGGATCGACCAGCGCCGGCAAGTGGGTGTCGCTATTGCCGTAGCCGACCATCACTCCGAACTGACGCGTGTCATGGCCGTCGGCATCGGCCCAGGTCTTCAGGTTCAGGCCGGTCTGGATGTTGGCGTAGCGTTGTTGCGCGCGACCTGGCGGCATGTCTCCGAAGTGGGTGTCGAGCCCGCTGACACGCGACCACGACGGTTCGTCGAATGCGCCGTCGCCGACGCGGTCGCGCCAGGTCTGGGTCATCATCGTTCCGATTGCAGCGAGGTTGGCCGCATGGGCCATGTCCGCGCGGGTCTGGCGAAGCAGTTCGAGTGCGCGTTGTTCGGATTGACGCTTGAGCTGGTCCGGTGTGGGGCCGGTTGGACCAGTTGGGCCGGTTGGACCACTCGGGCCACTCGCGCCGCTCGGACCACTCGGACCACTCGGACCGCTGGGACCGCTGGGACCACTCGGACCACTCGGACCACTCGGACCACTCGGGCCGCTCGGACCACTCGGACCGCTCGGACCGCTCGGACCGCTCGGGCCACTCGGGCCACTCGGGCCGCTCGGACCGCTCGGACCGCTCGGGCCGCTCGGGCCACTCGGGCCACTCGGGCCGCTCGGACCGCTCGGGCCGCTCGGGCCACTCGGGCCACTCGGGCCACTTGGACCACTCGGGCCGCTCGGGCCACTCGGACCGCTTGGACCGCTTGGACCACTCGGACCGCTCGGGCCGCTCGGGCCGCTCGGGCCGCTCGGGCCACTCGGGCCACTCGGGCCACTCGGACCACTTGGACCACTTGGGCCACTGCCGCCAGAGCCGCCGCCATGATGCGGGCCACTCGGACCACTGCCGCCAGAACCGCCACCATGATGTGGCCAGCCCGGGCCGCTGCCACCAGAGCCACCGGAGCCACCGGAGCCACCAGAACCGCCACCATGATGCGGCCAACCCGGACCGCTGCCACCAGAGCCACCAGAGCCACCAGAGCCACCAGAGCCACCGCGATGATGCGGCCAACCCGGGCCACTGCCACCGGAACCACCCGAGCCTCCGGAGATCCCGGAACCACTTGCACCTGAGACACCGCCCGAGGCATCAGCGCCTCGTGGACCGGCTGGCCCGAAGGCGAGGGCCGTAGTTGCGGGGCTGTCCAAGGGGGCGCGCGGCATCGCCTGTGCATGGGCGGCGAGGGGCGCGGCACTGGCAAGGAGCCAGGGAACGGTGCCAAGGAGGGCGCGGGTGCAAAGTGCCGGCGTGCGATATCCACGGACACTGCGTATTGATTGGGCGTCTGGAACGAGGGAAGAAGACATGACACAGCTT
The DNA here is from genome assembly GCA_035629025.1 of Stenotrophomonas sp. Lineage (GTDB taxonomy): Bacteria > Pseudomonadota > Gammaproteobacteria > Xanthomonadales > Xanthomonadaceae > Stenotrophomonas_A. Next base: position 14,778 of record DASPIU010000059.1, on the reverse strand, counting down.
CAGGGGATGGGATATGCATCCTCTGTCCGCTCTGCCTGCCAACGATTGATGCAGGTCAAGCCGAAAGCGAACACGCGCAATATGCGGCGATTTCATTTAGCCGTCGGATTGGTGCGTGTTGGGCTCGTTAAGAGGGTATCGATCGGATCGAGATGCAAGCCGCCATGCAGCGAGAATAGCGGCGAAATTCGGCGGCTTTCGCGTTGGCGTGCTTTGGTGGCACTTAGAGCCGCCATTGACGGCAAACGCGATTCTCTGAAGAAAACGCAGTCGCCGCCGGAAGATGCTCCCGGCGGCGACGTGTGACGATCATGAAGCTCAGAAGTGGTACGCGAGTCGCGCGATGCCGGCGTTGGAACGGAAGCCGCCACCGAACTCGGTCGAGTAGTTCACGCTGAAGTCGACGTTCTTCTGGCTGTAAACGTTCATGCCAAGGCCAACGCGGCCGTAGGTGCTCGGAACATTCGTCTGCACATCGAAGCTGCTGTCGGCGGTCTCGTCGGCGAAACGCGCGCGCGTGGTCCAGTCGTTGCCGTTGCCCGCTTCCACCGCGCCGTTGACGTAGAAGCCGAGGTGCGTGCCGTTGGTCAGCGCGTGCGTGGTGCCCCATTCGGCGCCGAGGCCACCGCCAGCCGAGAACTGGCTCTGCGACTGCACGGCGAGGTTGAACGGCGAGGAGCCTTGTTCGGTGTAGGCATCGCCATGCACCTGGATGCCGCGCAGTTCGGCGAACGGCTTGAGGTAGCTGTTGCCGAAGTCGTGCGTGTAGCTGGCCTGCAGGTGCACGCCGGCGTTCCACACATCGGGCTTGGCCTTGGCCTGGTCGGCCCGGTCGCCCACCGCCACGGTGCGCGTGCTGTCGTAGCTGCTGTAGCCACCGTCGATCGTGCCGGTCAGTTCCAGCGGGCCGTGGTCGTAACGCAGGCCGATGCCGCCGATGACGCCATCACCGTCCACGCTGCCCATGCCACCGGAATCGCGGAACTGGTTGTGCTCGTAACCGATGGCGCCGCCGAGCGTCAGGCCCTCGCGCAGTTCGTGCTGCATGCCCGCTTCGATGGTCTGCGTGTCGGCCTTGTAGCCCAGCGCGTCCGTGGTTTCCTTCTGGCTGGCGCTGCTGGCCTGCACGCGGCCCCAGGCGCAGTCGGCCTGGTTGGCGTCGGCGTCGCAGCCCTGTTCGAGGTTGCTGACGAAATCGCGGCTGCTTTGGAAGCGGAATGCGCCGATGCTGCCCAGTGCGCGGCCGCTGAGGCTTTCCAGCGCGGTCTGGTACGCGCCGGCAGACTGCACCTTCGCCAACGCGTTGTAGCCGTCGTCCATCGCATCGCCGCGATCGAAACGGCTTTGCAGGTGATCGGCGATCGTGCGGCTGGTGCCGCCCAGGTTCGACGCCTCCTCGCTGAAGTGCGCTTCCGGCGTGGCGTAGAGCGTCGTGGCGTCGTGGTCCAGGCGCGTGGTGAACAGCAGCTTGTCGTGGGTGGCAGTCAGTAGCGGGTCAACGGTGAGCCCGCCCGTGGCCGTCATCAGCGGCAAGGTCTGCTTGCGCAGAGTGGACGGACGCACTTCCACGGCACCGGCCACATTTGCCGTGCCGTTCACCACCAGCCGATCGCTGTTTGCGTGCGCGTAGTCAGCGTCGAACACGAGCTTGCCGTCGCCGCTGTAGTTGCTGGAGATCGTGGTCGTGCCCGTCTTCGTCCCCTGGATATCGATCGTGCCGGAGTTGCTCACGCCGCAGGGGCCAACCGTCACCGCATTGCCCGAATTGAACGTGCCGCTGTTGCTGAAGCAGCCGCTGCCGCCATTGTTGGTCAGCAGGATGTCGCCACCCATGGTCGCGCCGGCGTTGTTGAACACATGCGTGACACCGCCGGTGCTGTAGACCGCGATCGCATTGGCCGGTCCGGTATAGCCATAGACCCAGCCATTGTTGGTCACCGTGTTGACCACACCGTTTGCGCCCGTGCCGCCGTGGTCGATGTAGATCACCGACGAGGCCGGGGCGCCCGCGCTGTTGTCGACCGGTGCAGACGGCGTGCCGACCTGGACCTTGCCGCCGCTGTTGACCGTGACCGAGATCGGCGAGTTTGACGATGCGTCGCCGTTGCTCTGGGCGAAGACGCCAATCGAGGATTTGCCAGTTGCCAGCACGCTGCCGTCGATCTGGACATTGACCGCACCGCCCTGGCCGGAACCGCCGGCCGTGCCGATGAAGGCGCCGTTCTTGTTGGTGATGCGACCACCGCCGCCGCCGATCGACTGCGCCCAGATGGCTGGCGTGTTGTCGCCCTTGGTGTTGACCGAGCCGCCGCTGGCCACGGTCACATCGACCATACCGCCGCTGCCGTGCAACTGCGTGGCGCCGCTCATCCCGAAGAACTGCTGGCTCCAGCCGGTGTCGCCGGCCAGGCCGCCGCCGCCGCCGATGGACTGGGCGACCACGCCCATTGCGCCCTGGCCGCTGGTGGTGATTGCATTGCCGACGTTGACGTTGACCACGCCATCATCATTGGGATTGCTGCTGCCCGTGACCGAGCCGGTCTTGCTGCCGCTGCCGAAGAAGTCGGCGGCGGTGGTGCCATCGGGCTTGCCACCGAGGGCGACGCCACCGCCACCGCCGATCGACTGGGCCAGCACGCCGTAGCTGTTGCCGCCGCTGGTGGTGATCGCGGCGGTGGTCGTGACATGCGCCGCGCCGCTGTTGCCGGACGCACCGTTGGATCCGCCGAACTTGAACTGCATGGCGTAGTCCTTGCTGCTGCTCGCGTTGGCCGAACCGCCCGCATTGTCCAGATTCGTGGCCAGGGTCTTGACGATGCCGCCACCACCGGCGATGGACTGCGCGATGATGCCGATCGAGTCGTGCCCGCGGGTTTCGATCGCGCCGGAGTTGTTGACGATCGCGGCCTCCGAGATGCCGCCGCTGCCGCCGTTGCCTCCCAGCGACACTCCAATCGCGAGGTTCTGGTTGCTGCCGCCCGGTTCGTCGCCAACGCCGTTCGTCGCGCTGTCCGTGCCCACCGTGGTGACCGACGCGCCGCCAATGCCGCCACCGCCGCCGATGGATTGCGCAACGATGCCGGCCGAGAGCGGGCCCATCGTGTAGACCGAGCCGGAATTGGTCACCGTCGGCTCGCCACCGTTGCCGCCGCCACCGCCGCTGCCGCCGATCGCCAGCGAGCCGGAGTAATCGGCACTGGTGGCGGTGGACGCAGCGCCACCCTTGCCGCCGCCTCCGCCCACCGACTGGGCAACGATGGCGTCGGACATCTTGCCGATGGTGCCGAGATCGCCGCTGTTGTTGACGTTGATGTAGCCGCCGGAGCCGCCGTTGCCACCCTTGCCGCCGATGGCAACGTTCAAGCTGATCGATTTGGCCTCGTTATCGTCGCTGCTCTCGCCGCCACTTTCGGCGACGTTGTCCAGATCGTCGCCCGTGGGGTCGCCGTCGGCGACTGTCTTGAGCGCGGACGCGTTGCCGAGCAGGCTGTTGATGGTCGAGATCGCGCCGCCCATGGAGTTGTAATCGCCAATCGCGTCGCCGCCCTTGCTCGCGTAGTTCTGTTCGATCGCCTTGAGCGTCGACTGCACCGAGGCGCTGGAGCCGTTGGAGCCGTCCTTGTTCGACTTCCCATCGGCGAGGGTGGTGGCGGCCTTGCCGCCACTGCCGCCGCCGCCACCGATCGACTGCGCGATGATCGCGTTGGCGTCGGCGCCAAAGGTCGCGATCGTGCCCTGGTTGGTCACGTTCACCGTGCCGGTGTACCAGGTCGAGCCGCCTGCGCCGCCCGAACCGCCGATCTGCGGTGCGATGGCGATGTCGCCCTTGGTCGAGGCCGCCGCGCCGCCGGCATTGCCGCCGCCGCCGCCGATGGTCTGGGCCATGATGCCGTGCGCCGCATCGCCTAGGGTGATGATCGCGCCGGTATTGGTGGCCGTGGCATTGGCACCCGAGCCGCCTGCGCCGCCGGAACCCGAGCTGCCGAGGGCGAACGCGACACTCTTGCCTTCGGGGGTGTTCTCGGCCGAGTCATCGCCCTGGTTCACGCTGGCGCTGCTTTCAGACTTGGCATCGCCGGCGCCGCCGTTGCCGCCACCGCCGCCGATCGACTGCACCAGCATGCCGGTCGCCGACTCGCCGGTGGTCACCACCAGGCCGTGGTTCATTGCTTCGGCGTTGCCGCCATTGCCCGCCGCGCCGCCGGTGCCGCCAAAGGCCAGCGACACAGCCAGGCTCATGTTGCTCGAACTCGCGCTGGAGGTCGCGGACGCATCGCCCGCGTTGCCACCGCCGCCGCCGATCGACTGCGACACGATGCCCGCCGAGCCACCGCCGATGGTTCCCACCAGGCCGGAGTTCTGCAGGTACACGTTGTTTCCCGAGCCGGCCACGCCACCGGAGCCGCCCGTCGCCATCGCCAGCGACTGGCTGGGATAGTCGCCGCCGCCCTTGACCACGGACTTAGCCGTGGCCGCACCGCCGTTGCCGCCGCCGCCGCCGATGGACTGGCCGAGGATGCCGTAGCTGTCGCTGTCGAAGGTCAGGATCTGGCTGGCCGGTCCGTTGTTTTCGGTACGGGCGGCGTTGACCGTGCCGCCATTGCCGCCCGCGCCACCGCTGCCGCCCACACTGATCGCGGCGCCATAGAACAGCGAACTGACCTTGCCGTAGGCACTGCCGCCGTCGCCACCGCCGCCGCCGATGCTCTGGATCTCCAGGCCGGGCGAGTGCTTGTTGATGGTGGCCACGTAGCTGTTGCCGAGCATCGCCGCATTGGCGTCCGAGGCGCTGCCGCCCGCGCCGCCGGTGCCACCCACGGTCATGTTGACCAGCACACCGTTGCACGCATCGTTCTTGGCGTTGCACGCATCGCCGCCCTTGCCGCCGCCGCCGCCGATGGACTGGGAGATCACCGCGCCGGAGTTGAAGCCGAAGGTCGCCACGTGCGTGTCGGTCAGGCTGATGCTGGATGTCGAACCGTTGGACGCATTGCCGCCGTCGCCGCCTACGGCGAACCAGCCATTGGAATCCGGGCCGACACCGCCACCGCCACCAATCGACTGCGCGACCACGCCGGACGAGTTGTCGCCGGCGTTGCCCACATCCTGCGTGGTGATGGTCGCGCCGGTGCCGGTGATGGACACCGTATTGGCCGCACCACCGGTGTTGCCCGATCCGCTGATCGGGTTGAACCACGCGCCGGAATGCCCGCCGTTGCCGCCGACGCCGCCGAGCGACTGCGCGAGCACACCGTAGGTGTTGGCGACGCCGGAGGTGTTGACGTGTCCGTCAACCTCGACGTTTACCGTGCCCGCGTCACCGCCGATGCCGCCCGGGCCTGCACTGTTGCTGGTGCCGCCGACGCCGCCCATGCCGCCCAACGAAGCGACGTAGAACGCTGCACCGTTGTCGGAGGCGACCGCGATGCCGGTGCTGCCGAGCTTGGCGGTTACATTGCCGCCCTTGCCGGCATTGCCGCCGGCGCCGCCGGTGCGGTCGCAGCAGTCATCCGACGCGCCACCGGTGCCGCCGTCGCCGCCGATCGAGGCGATGAAGGCGCCGTAGTTCGCCCCCGACACCGTGCCATTGACGGTGACGTTGACCGTGTTGCCGTTACCAGCCGTGCAGGAGAGGTCGTTGGGATTGCCTCCGCAGGCGTCCACGCCCTGCGGCGACTTGTCCGCTCCCTTTGCGTCGCTGCTGGAACTGCCGCCGCCGCCATTGCCGCCATTGGACGTCACGAACAGACCGGTGCCCGCTTCGGAGGTCCAGCTGCCGGCGATGGTGGCCGTCACCGTGCCGCCGTCGCCGCCGCGGCCCGGACGGCCGTTGGAACCCTGCCCGGCGTTGATGCTGGCGATGCCGCCATCGCCACCGGCGCCGCCCAGCGAAATCAGGGTCATGCCGCTGGTCAACGGCCCATTGTTCACGTAGGTGGCCTCACCGGACAGGGCAGAACCGACGGTGAGGTTGATGTCGCCGCCATTCTGTCCTGCCGCGCCCCAGCCGCCGCCCAGGTCGATGATGATGTCGCCGGCGGGGTCGGAGTTGCTGCCGTTGCCGCCCTTGCCGCCGATGGTCACCGCGTTGATCGGTGACGTCGATCCACTGCTGCCGAGGGTTCGCGCGTCTTCCAGGTCGGCGGTGATGTTGCCGCCCGGATTGCCGGCGGTGCCGGGATGTCCGTTGTCGTGGTAACCGGCGCCCGGGCCGTCATTGCCATTGACGACCGGCGTGGAGAGATCACACGCAGGGCCGACCATGTTGCAGCTGGCGCCGCTGTCCTGCGCATAGGCGGCGCCCGCGGCGCCAGCCAGGATCAGGGCCGTCGCGATCGCCGCAGCGAGCGGTGCCATCGGACGATGGCGGAGAAGTGACGCATTTGCGCCGGAGCGCTTTGTGGGGGGCGTTTTCATCGCACCAACTCGTCTGGAATGAGGAGTGCCCAAAGTAGTCAATGCGATGAAGCGCCTATTGACGTAGGTCAAGCGGCAGCGAAAAAGGCGCTTGCACGGTTAGTGAAGGTTGCCGAAAGTTAAGCCGAGCTGGGGTCAGGCCGCTGGCTTCAGCGTCTCATCCAGCCAGTCGTAGATGCGTGCGTAGGCCAGGCGCGCGGCGCCCACCTCGCAATGAGCGCCGGCCCCCTCCGCATCGGCAAAGTGCAGCAGCGTGCGCGGGCAGGTGAGGTGGTCGTACAGTTGCTGGGCTTGGCCCTGGAAGAACAGGTCCTTTTCCGCGTCGCAGACCAGAGTGGGGCAACGGATCTGCTCGGCGATGCCATCGCGCAGGTGGAAGTCCTGCGTCGCGGCCAGGTAACCACGCGGGCTATCGGTGCCGGTTACCCACATGCCATGGGTAAAGGCCCACCGGGCCACGCTATTGGTTTGCATCGCATGCTCCAGCATCGCATCCAGCTCTGACGCCTGGTCGGCGAACAGCGCGGCGCGGACCTGCTCGCGCTTGTCGGCTGGAATGCCGGACAATTGCGCGCTGCCGTAATCGTAGAGGCCATCATCGGCGATGCACGCAGCAAGCCGGTGCTCGAACGCAGCAGCGCGAGGGGCCAGGTAACCGCCGAGACTTCCGCCGTGCAGCGCGATCTTCGCAGGGTCCACTTCCTTGCGCGTCAGCGCGTAGTCGACGACTGGGGTAACCACGTTTTCCCAATCGGCACGGAAGCGGAGCCCCCGCCGGTGCACCGCCGAGTATTGCCCGGGACCGTCGAATACCAGCACGTTGTAGCCGCGCTCGACCGCTGCGCGCGCGCCGCTCCAGTGCATCTCTTCCGGTGAACCATCGAATCCGCTGTTGAGCAGCAGGGTGGGGCGCGCGATCCCGGAGTCATCGACGCGGTGGAAGTAGCCCTGCAAGGTGGTGCCCTCGTAGGGAATCTCGATGGCCTCGATCGGCGGGTCGAACAACGCGGCGGAAGCCTGGTAACAGGCGGTGGAACGCTCGAACGCACGTGCCACGCGCGCGTCCGCGGGATTGGCATGCAGAAAGAACTCTGCACTGCGATAGTAATTGCATGCGCGAAGATAGTTGTCGCGGGCACTGATACGGTGCCCCTTGGCCAACTGGCGATCGGCCTCGTCGGCCAGGCGATCGGCAAAGCTGCTGTTGCCCTCGTACCAACTGTCGTAATCGCCGGCCCGTATGTTCCTGGTCAGGGCGATTACTTCGCCGAAGCTGGCGCCGCCGTAATCGGAGGCGCCGAACAGGCGCACGGTTTCATACCAGAATTCGGCATCGTCCTTGAACAGCAGCGCATCGGTGCCCTCGCTGTCTGGCATGAAAGATTGCGGGGATGCAGCGGCGCGAGCGACGGCCGCCGCGGTTTGCGTATGGTTTGAGCGGTTCATGGGAGATCTCCGGAAGGGATCACAGCGCCGGGTTGATCAGCGCGCCGTAAACAATGGAACGACAGATGCCACGAATATCGGGAACGGGGTAGGGGCGTCCGGTCATCGGATTGCCGCCGTCCACCTGCTGGATCATGCCCACCACGACGAGGTCATTGACCGGATCGACCCAGAACCACGTGCCATGCACGCCGCCCCAGTAGAACGTGCCCTTGCCCATGCCACCGCCGTTGAAACTGGCCCTGGCCGGATCCAGCACGATGCCCACGTTCATGCCGTAACCGATGCCGTCGAAGGATTCCAGAAAGTGCATCGGCACATTTTCGGCCAGCAGGTTGCTGCTCATCAGAGCGACGGAAGAGGGCGACAACAGCGCAACGCCGTCCAGCACGCCACCGTTGGCGAGCATTTGCGCAAAGCGCAGGTAGTCATGCGTGGTCGAGTAAAGTCCGGCGATCGAGAGCAGGAAGCGGGGCGTCACGCCGGCCGGTGTGCCTGCCACCGCGGGGAACGGCGACTGGTCCTCGGCGAGCACCAGCTTGAGTTGTTCGTCCAGCGCATAGCGCGGCGCGATGCGGTCGCGTTGATCGGCGGGTACGCCGAAGCCGGTATCGCGCATGCCAAGCGGCGAGAATATGCGTTCTTCCAGGAACTGATCGAGCGGTTGACCGCTGAGCCGGCGGATGATCGCACCCTGCACCTCCTGCTGCAGCCCGTAACGGAAGTGGGTGCCGGGCTGCGCCTCGAGTGGCAGCCTGGCGAGCTTGGCGATGAAATCCTCGTGGGTGCCGCTCCATAGATCGGCATTGGCATACAACGCGTCCACCGCGGGATTCACGCTGCCCAGCAGCGGCCCAAATGCGAAGCCGGCCGTGGTGGACATGATGTGGCGTATGCGCATCGGGCGCTGCAGCGGAACCCGCGTGCCGTCCTGCTGCATGACCTGCAGGTCCGCGAACTCCGGGATGAACCGGGTTACCGGGTCGTCCAGTTGCCAGTGGCCTTCCTCGTAGAGCAGCAACATCGCCACGGCGATGATCGGTTTGGTCATCGAAGCGATGCGGTAGATGGCGTCTTCGCGCAGCGGTTGGCGCTGTTCGAGCGTCTGGTAGCCGTAGCAGCCTGACTTTGCCAACTTGCCGTGGCGCGCGACCGCCACGCTTATGCCAGCGTAGTGCCCGGCATCGACTTCCGCCTGCATCGCGGCATCGAGGCGATCCAGCCTGCGGCTGCAAAAGCCGGCCGAAGCCGGAGAACTGACGGGCAGCGGCGTGCCCGAAGGAGAGGCGAGGGTAGCAGGGCACATGGTCTTGGTTCCGCGGATCAGGGAAGATCGAGGACAAATCCCGCGATGTCGCGGGCAGTGGCGCGTGCGATATCGGGACAGACCACCGGCAGGATTTCGATGCCGTGGCAGGTCCCCATGAGTTGCCGGCAACGGGCGGGGACGCCACTCTGGAGCAGCAGGCGGTAGAAGGCGATGCCTTCATCGCGCAATGGATCGCATTCGTTGACGCTGATGACCACCGGCGGCAATCCTTCCACGTCGGCGGACGTGGCGAACGCGGGCCAGGCCAACGGATTGCGTGCCTTGAAGGCCTCGATTCCGTATGCCATGGTGGCGCGATTGTTCTGCACCGAGATGAAGATGCCTTCGTTCTCGCTGGAAGACGGGTACTGCGGCAGGGGCCACTGGCCGGCAATGAACGGGCACATCGCGTAGATGCCCTGGAGCAGCGAGAGCCCGTCTTCGCGCTTGAGTTTCATCGCCAGCGCGAGCGCCAGGTTGGCGCCGCCACTTTCACCAGCCACGACAATCTTCTGCCGATCGATGCCGAGCGCGGCCGCATTCTCGTGCAGCCAACGCAGGCCGGACGCGCAATCGTTGAGCCCGGCAGGGAAGGGCGCCACCTCCGGCGACGAATCAGGATGCACCGAATTGCGGAAGTCGACCATTGCCACCGCCAGACCGCAGGCCGCGATCATCCGGCCCCAGGTCCTGTAGTTGCCCATGAAGCAGGAGCTGAACGCCATCCGCCCACCGTGGATGTAGTACACACAGGGAAGGATCTGGTTGCCGTCGGGACGAATGAACTGGACCCGGACCGTATTGCCATCCGGTGCAGAAACAAACGTCTCCGTGCTTACTCTCAGCCCGGTTGAAGGCGCGACGGTCTCGCTATCCATCTTCTCGAACAAGCTGTTCTGGTACGCAAGCGCGGCCAGCGCTTCGGGCGAGTACTCCTGCGCGAGCAGCTCCTCGCGGCTGGACACATCCGGCTGCGGCATGCCGGTAGGGATGCCGGCGAACGCAGCCTTGATACGCGGATCTACCCGGGGATCGGTCTGGATGCTTGGAGTCACGGCGCGCCTCGTGATAAACGCAGCTGGTCTGCGTTAAACCAAGCTACGCCTGTCGTTGCGTTATTGCAAGCACTCTGCGTTAATGGTAGGCAACGCTGCAGGCGGGGCGGGCGACCGCTCGGGAAGGAAGCAAACCTTGGAAAATCAACCTCTTGAAGGCGCCGCGCCTGGCGGGGAGGTGCGCAGACGCACCGGAGGCCGCTCGGCGAGGGTACGCGAGGCGGTGATGCAGGCAGCCGCCGATGCCCTGGGTGAGCTTGGCCCGGCCGGGCTGAGTTTCAGCGAGCTGGCGCGGCGCTCGGGGGTGCACGCCACCTCCATCCAGCGCCGCTGGGGCTCAATCGAAAACGTGATTCTTGAAGCGCTGCTGGACGCCAGCCAGGTGCGGATCGCCATTCCCGATAGTGGCGAACTCCGGCGAGATCTATGCGGCGTGGCCCGTTCGCTGGCCGGTTATCTCAGCTCACCGCTGGGCGAAGGAATCGTACGCATGATGGCCGCGAGCAAAGACGACTACGCACTGGCGCAGAGCCGCGCAGCCTTTTACAAAGTTCGCTTCAATGCCGCTGAAGTCATCATTGAACGTGCAATCGCGCGTGGTGAATTGCCACAGGGCACCGACGCAAAACTGCTTCTCGAGATGCTCTCGGGACCGATCTACTTTCGTGTGCTGATGACGCGGGAGGTGGTCGATGAGGGGTTTATCGAGAAGGTGGTAGGTGTGTTGTTGGATGGGGTGAGGAGTGGGCAGCGGGGTGCGACGGGGGTGGCGTAGGGGAGGTTCGTAGTCGGGCCTCGAGACCCGCCCTGGGACCTGCGGGCTATTAGCAGCACCTATGCCCGTTCTGACGCTGTTAAATGTAAGGCATTGCTGACTTCATCGCGTCCCGGAGGGCCTATCATCAACGATGGGGTGATCGTGGACGTCAGGGTGCTTGCCGTGGCGCTGCTGGTGAGTTCTGCCGCAGCAATGCATCAGGTCTATAAATGTGCCAGGCAAGCAGAAACAAGAGCGAGGGCGTGCGGGAGCGCCAAGGGGGTGTCCCACACTGCCAGGGCTCTTGCGAGGACTTGTGAGGAACATATAAAGGACGCGACCGATGTATTTCCGCCTCTCATGTGGGAAGTGGCCATGGGCCTGGACGCTTATTGCTGCGCCAATTTTTGTCTTGATTGGTATTTTACCTGTTATTAACCAGCTTTCTAAGCCCGAGCACACATTATGGCTGGGGCTGCTGCCGGCCCAGGTTGTTGTGACAACGTACATGTCTATAATGGCGATTAACTGGATCAGTCAGACATCTGTTCCGTTCAAAGCAGTTTTGGCAGTCATACTGCCATTCTGTTTGACTCTGGGTGTCTGGTGGTTAGCCTGCGGTCGCTTCTTTCTTACTTCCGCCCTAATCGGGTTAAATGCTGAAGGTCTCGTCGCTGACTACGTTGTAAGAAGGACTGTGAGAGCCGAGTTGATTGGATTAATCCTTATTTCAATCGTCTTTGTAGGCAACGCGAGTTGGCCAGATAGAGTGAGCGCGGTGCTGGCCGCTGTGATGTTGGCCGTTATTATTTTGGGGTGATTGGTTGCTATTGCTCATCGACGCTTTGGGCGGAGAATGCCAGCCGCCGTCGGTGAGTATGGTTACTCGGGCTCCGGGAGTGCGGACGTCCGTAAGACGTTCACCTCGTCGTATCTCTACCGCCATTTCACACTCCTTCGGCGTGCTCGCGTTAGCGGAATTGAGCCGGGCTTCGGCCGGTAAGATTTATCAGCGGGACAGACGCGGGGCGGGCCGGCGATTAGGCGAAGTTGTCGGGGTGGCGCACGCCTCAGTAAAGGGGAATTCAAGCTTCCGTGCGTCGGGCGTCGACAGGATGGCTGGAGACGCAATCTACCTTGGATACACTGGAGATTAGGTCATGCCAAGTGCCCCTGCGCTCCACTTCAAGCTGTTGTTAGCTTTGGCAACGCCTTTAGGAGCTTATGCTCATACACCTTGCCATCAACGCGAGGCCTTGATAATCGAGATCGAATCAGCGAACGGACGCGCACCATTCGCGTATCGGTTCAACGGAGCACCAGTCTCGAAAGACCAAATTCCAAATGCGCTCGGACAATACTGTGCGCGTAAGACCTTCGTCTTGATGGACGAGCGTGTCCCTTTAACTACCTTCATGTTTCTCGATGAAGTTGCCGCCAACAAGGTTGGCGCGCCCTTCAAGGAAGACTCTCTCTTCTTGTTTACGCTGGCACCTGGATCGACGCGACTGATGTACTACTTTGACCGGCACGTTATGGTGCGTTTAAGTCGTGATCCGGGTGAACTATTGGCGCTGGTAGCGAGCAAGCCAGATAGGAATGTGCTTCCTTGAATATTTCGTTTTTGCGGGGGGGCTGTGTCTCTACACGCCACCGCCCACGCTGCGGCAGGGTGTTCGAGGTGGAGAGAAACAGCTACCTGCTGTGCCCCTGACCGGCCCGCAAGCGGGCCGGGATCAACCTGAGAGGCCGTAAGGCCACTGCCTAAATCCACCAGGAGTTGTCCGGTTAGCGAGCACGAGCTGACGGTTTGGAGGCCGAGCTAGATGGTGTGATGGTTGTTTGCCACAGTATCCGTCAGGTTCTTACAGGCGCAGCGCCCTTACCTGCGCGGCTGCAGCTGCGCCGACAGCGGTAAGGATTCCAAGGCGACGGGAGAGTTCCCTACGGCAGCTGGGCCAAGTGATGGGCACGTTCCCAATTGGCGTAAGCTGAAGTCATACGAGCAAACAGCGCCAGGCGGTATCGCATCAATCGCGAAAGGCGGTGACGGCTTTACCGAGCACGCAGCCATTGTGGTCATGACTGCTGCCGGGTCACTCTCCTCAATTGGCGCACACGAGGGTGTCGTGGGTCCCGTGGGGGCGGACAACTTTGGATATAACAACATTGTGTTTTCCAGGTACGGGAGATTTGATATGCATTGGAAAGCGTGCTTATTGCTTGTTTGTGCGTTCAGTCCGCTCCAGCTACTTGCATCGAACTGTCAAGAGAGGGAGTTGGTGCTGGTGAAGGTAGATCGGAACAACCAAGTCAGTTACGACGGGGAAGTCGTCAAGCAGAAAGATGAACTGGAGGGACTCAGGCAGCATTGCGCCAGGAACATTGTGGTTTTCATGCACCCAGATGCCAGAATTCGCAAGGTTGCTGACTTCGCCTTCTACTCATCCAAGCTGGGTATGACCGCCACTGCGGATAATTTTTTCGTCTTCATCGAATCTCTCGATAAGTCAAGGTTGATCTTTGTCCCAACGATGGCCTCGGTCCGCTACCCACTGGATGAGAGTGCATTGAAGAGGTTGGTAGCTCATCCCGCCGTCGAAGATGATTTTCTTTGAAGTGTTTTTCGAAGGGTGCGCGGCGGGATGGGATTTCGTCCGGTGTGAGTTGCTAGGGCAAGTAGTCGGCTAACAACTTTCCCGGAGCCAATTTGCATAGCGAAGTTGTAAGCCCCTCCAGTCCACCATCGGAGCACTAACCATGGGAACTACTGTGCGAGCCGCCACCGTCGAATACCGCAGAGGGTTGTCAAAATGCTGGCAAACATGGAGCTCGAGCTTTCATCGGAGGCTGCGGAAGAGCTTATTGCCGCACTTCAAGCTGCCATCGCTTCCGCGCGACTACCGGCAAAGCGCAATTGCCGTCCGGGGATACTTAAGGGATAACGCTAACTGCACCCATTGGCCGAGTTATCGGGGGTGGCGCACGCCTCAGTGCGGGGAGTTCAAGGTCCAAATTCAGGGTTGCATATCGGCGTCCTTGGCCTGTGCTACTCCCACTTTGCGGCGTTGCTATGAAGAGTGAAAATGCGTTCTGGATCCCACTTCGCGTCAAAGTATTGACAGCGAAGGCATTGCTGACGATGCTGCGCGCACAAGGCCCAACCGGGCCCGCATAGCAGGGACGTTATGCAACAGGGGACCGCCGCGCTCACCGTCGTGGGCGCGCAAGGAGATATCGCCGCATCTGAGGAATCGCGTCAGCACGATCTAGGTCTGCGCGGCCTGGTGCTGCTCGCGCAGTTCCACGGCGTAGCCGCCGATGCTATGCAGCTGGCGCACGAGTTCGGCCGCAATGGCGAAGCCTTCGACGAAACCACGTTGCTGCTGGCCGCGCGCAAGCTGGGCCTGAAAGCGAAGGTCTCTACGCTGTCCGCCAGCCGGTTGCCGATGGCCAATTTCCCTGCAATGGCCTGGGACACCGACGGCCGTGCGTTCCTGATCGCACGTATCCAGGGCGATCAGACGCTGATCCACGATCTGGCCGAACGCCGCCCCCGCCAGATTCCATTGGAACAACTGCAGCAACGCTACGCCGGCCGCCTGCTCCAGGTCGCCTCGCGCGCCTCGGTGCTGGGCCAGCTGGCCCGCTTCGACTTCACCTGGTTCATCCCGGCGGTCATCAAGTACCGCAAGATGCTGCTGGAAGTATTCGTAGTCTCGCTGTTTATCCAGCTGTTTGCGCTGGTCACGCCGCTGTTCTTCCAGGTGGTGATGGACAAGGTGCTGGTCCAC
>DASPIU010000058.1:0-6157 GCA_035629025.1 Stenotrophomonas sp. | reverse complement strand
CTGATGGATGCGGCTGCCTGGGGTTTCCTGCGCAGCGCCCGGGGGCAGGCCCTTTCGAGACACGCGGTGAACCCATCCCTGGGGCTCCTAGACGCCATCCATGGCGTCTAGGGTCTCGAAAGGGCCTGCCCCCGGACGCCCGACAAATCATCGCGGGCGGATACGAAAGCGAGCCTTCCCGTGTCGGTCAGCCTTCCTGCAGACCTGCACCCACTGTCCGGGAACCCTGTAGGAGCGGCTTCAGCCGCGACCGTGATCCGACAGATGGCGCCTTCGCTGGTCGGGGCTGAAGCCCTCCTACACACCGCCAGTCGACTATCACGCCCGGGCGTGGTTCAACCCGCCGCTGCCAGGCGCGGCGCACCATCGAAACGGTCCAGCTCGCGCACCAGTTCCGAGTACTGCCGCATGCGGCCCATCTCGCGCATGATCACGATGTCTTCGTGGCGGATTTCGCGGTGCGCGGTCACTTCCTGCTTGTAGCGCAGGACTTCGGGATAGCGGCGGGCCATTTCCAGCGCATCGGCGACGCATTCGACGGTGTCGGCGTCCGGGGTCAGGCGCGCGCGGCTGTTGAAGGCGCGCAGCCAGCGCTCGAAGCCGGCGCTGTGGTCGAACAGGTCGGCGATGTACCACATCACGAACAGGATCGAGATCCACGAGGTGAACACGATGACCACGCGGCTGAAAGTGATGTGGTAGTCGTGCTGCCACAGCTGGTGGGCAATGACGCCAAGCAGGATCAGCGAGATCGCCTGCCAGCCGATGATCGAGGCCACCACCCACTGTTTCTTGGCGACGGTGAGCAGGGCGACTTCATCGTCGATCTGCCGGTCGGTCTTGTCGCGCCAATGCGCAACCTGGGTTTCAAAGGATTCGCGATGGAGCGCGTTGTCTTCCAGAAGCAAACCCAAACCCTTGAACAAAGCGATCATCACTAGCTCCCGAACAGTTGGCTGGTACGAACGGCTTGCGGCACTGCGTCTTCAGGCGCTTCCTTTCTAGCACTTTCGCCGCGCTTGGCAATGGCAGGCGGGCCGTCGTGGCCTTGCTGCGACCGCACATGCGGCCGGGAGACCGGCGCTGCGCGTCGCCGCAGGGGCCGGTTCGAGTATGCGCATCCACGGTCGGCACAGCGTGAGCGCGATAGGATGCCGGCCATGGCCGCCTTGCTCGAAACCCTGTCCGCCCCGGCTGCCGCGCAGATCCGGCGCTGGGTGCTGGGGGCGTTTCCGCGCGGCGAAAGCGGCATCGAGTACGACCAGCCGGCCGGTGATGCCGGGCTGTTCGGGCCCGACAGCGTGACCTGGCGCGTGCATGCCGAATTCCCCGGCATGCTCGCCGGCGGGCTGTGCGCGCTGATGCTGCAGACCCTGCACCCGCGCGCGCTGGCAGCGGTGTACGACCATTCCAATTTCCGCGGCGACCTGGTCGGGCGCCTGCGCCGCACCACCCACTTCGTTGCCGGTACCACGTATGCGCCGCGTGCCGAGGCCGAGCGGCTGATCGCCCGGGTACGCGCCATCCATGCGCGCATCGGCGGGCACACGGCTGATGGCCAGCCCTATCGCGCCGACGATCCGGCCTTGCTGACCTGGGTGCATGTAACCGAGGCCTACGGCTTCCTGCAGGGCTGCCGGCGCTATGGCCGCGCCGTGCCGGCAGCCATGGCCGACCGCTATTACGACGAAACCCGGCGCGTGGCCGAAGCGCTGGGGGCCACGGCGGTGCCGGGCAGCGAGCGCGAAGTGGCGGCATATTTCGCGCGGATGTTGCCGCAGTTGCGGGTGGATGCGCGCGTGCGCGAGGTGCTTGGTGTGCTGGCGCAGGCGCGGCTGCCGGTGCCGGCGGCGGGCATGTCGCGCGATGTGTTCCTGGGCGCCGGCGCGGCCTTGCTGCCGGACTGGGCCTGCCAGTTGCTCGGCCGAAGCGCCTGGCAGCGCGCGCGTGACCGGGCCTCGGCACGGATGATGCGGGCGCTGGCGCCGCTGTTCCGTGCCGCGCTACCCGACGGCCTGGCCCCGCGCGCGTGCCGGCGCATGGGCTTGTCGCCACAGCTGCTGGGGCATTGGCCCGCAGACCCGGCGCGCGAATCCTGAAAGCAGACGGCGGCCCGCGGGCCGCCGTCGCTCATTGCATGCAGCAGGCGCTTACCAGATCTTGACCCGCTGCTCCGGCGCCAGATACAGCTGCTCGCCGGGCTTCACGTCGAAGGCCGGGTACCAGGCATCGAGGTTGCGCACGGTCTGCGCGCGGAAACGGCCCGGGGCATGCACGTCGGTGAGCACCGCGTTGCGCAGCGCCGCGTCGCGATACTTGCCGCGCCAGGCCTGGGCGAAGCCCAGGAAGAAGCGCTGGTCCGGGGTGAAGCCGTCCAGCGTCTGCGCCGGCTTGCCCTGCTGCGACAGCACGTAGGCATCGTGCGCGGTCGCCAGGCCGGCGACGTCGGCGATGTTCTCGCCCAGCGTCAGCTTGCCGTTCACCGCCAGGTCGTCGAACGGCTTGTAGGCGCTGAACTGCGCGGCCAGGGCATTGCCGGCGGCCTCGAACTTCTTAAGGTCCTCGGCCGTCCACCAGTCGTGCAGGGCGCCGTGTTCGTCGAACAGCGCGCCGGTGTTGTCGAAGCTGTGGCTGATCTCGTGGCCGATCACCGCGCCGATCGCGCCGTAGTTGACCGCATCGTCGGCGGCCGGGTCGAAGAACGGCGGCTGCAGGATCGCTGCCGGGAAGATCAGGCGGTTCTCCAGCGGCACGTTCAACGCATTGACCGTCTGCGGCAGCATGTACCACTCGCCGTGGTCCACCGGCTGGCCAAGCTTGGCCAGGTTGCGCTTGTACTCGAACAGTTCGGCGCGCTCGGCGTTGCCCAGGGCGTCGTCGCGGCGCACTTCCAGCGCGCTGTAGTCGCGCCACTTGTCCGGGTAGCCCACGGCCACCGTCAGGCCGGCGATCTTGGCCTTGGCGTGCTGCTTGGTCTGCGGGCTCATCCACTCGAGCTTGTCGATGCGCTTGCCGAAGGCGTCGATGATGTTGTGCACCATCGTTTCGGCGCGCTGCTTGGTGTCGGCGCTGACGTACTTGTCCACGTAACGCTGGCCGACCGCTTCGCCGAGAGCGTCGTTGGTGGCATCGATGCCGCGCTTCCAGCGTTCGCGCTGCTGCGGAGTGCCGTTGAGGGTGGCGCCGTAGAAGGCGAAGCGCTCATCGGCGAACGGCTTGGACAGATACGGCGAGGCACGGTCCAGCGCACGGAAGGCCAGGTACTCCTTCCACACCTCCAGCGGCTGCGAGGCGACCAGCGCGGAAATGCCCGCCACCGCCTGCGGCTGCCAGACGATGAAGTCCTGCTGCGCCGGCAGGCCGGCGGCGTCGAAGAACGCCTTCCAGTCCAGGCCCGGCGCCTTGCTGGCGAAATCAGCGGCGTGCCAGGCGTTGGCGCCGGCCTTGACGTTGTTGGTCTGCTCCTGGGTGGCATGCACGCGGGCAATGGCCGTTTCCAGCGCCAGGATGCGCGCGGCCTGCGCGTTGGCCTCGGCCTCTGGCTTGCCGGCCAGGGTCAGCACCTTGGCGATATGCGCCTTGTAGGCCTCGCGCAGCTGCTGCATGCGCCCGCCATCCAGATAGAAGCTGCGGTCGGGCATGCCCAGGCCGCCCTGCACCAGATACGGGGCGTAGCGGTCGGGCTGCATCAGGTCGGCGGTGACCCACAGGCCGAACAGGCGATCGGTGTAGAAGTCGGTGGTGTTGAGCAGGTCCACGTCGGCACGCAGCTGCGCCCCGAGTTCGCGCGCAAGTGCCTGGCGGTCGGCGATCTGGGCGATGGCATCCAGCTGCGGCTGCACCGGGGCCAGCCCCTTGGCCTCGATGCCGGCCTCGTCCATGAAGGCGGCGTAGTAGTCGCCGATCTTCTTCTCGTCACCGCTGGCGCGGTCGTTGGCCGAGGCGCCCTCGATGACGTCGCGCGTGTGCTGCTCGGTATCGACCACGATGCGGGTGAAGCTGTTGTAGCTGGCGCGGTCGGCGGGAATTTCCGTGGTCTTGACCCAGTTGCCGTTGGCGAAGGCAAAGAAGTCATCGCCGGCACGGATGCTGCGGTCCATGCCGGCAGCATCGAAGCCGAAGGCGCCCAGCTGTGGCTTCTGCGGGGGGGTCTGGGCGGGCGCTGGCGCGGTGGCTGCGGCGGCCGGCGCCTCGGTGGCGTCATCGCGCTTGCAGGCGCTGAGGGGCAGGGCGCAGATCAGGGCAAGGAACAGGGTATTACGCAGCTGGGGCATGGAACGCTCGGTGGTACGAAGGGCAAGCGCTGGAGTGTAGGCGCAGGCGCGGCGGTCGGGTACCTTTGCTCACCTGAATGCGCAGGTTTCACTTCCTCGCGCCGGCCCCGGGTTCAGTGTGGGGCCCAGGTTCAAGAACCCCGGCCGCGGGCCGATGTGCTGGGGAACGGGAGACGAACGCAACGCATGTCGCCGCACGCCGCCGCCCAACCGCCAAGCCCGGCGCCGCCGGAAATGCCGCATCTGCGCCGGGTCACGCTGGCGGGGGTGCTGCTCGGGTTGTTGCTGGCGCTGGGGCTGGCGCTGCTGCTGTGGCATGACTGGCAGGCACGCCACGAGGCGGCACAACGCCAGGCGATGGCCCTGGCCACGGGCACGCAGCGCTTGATGGCGGTGGAGCTGCGCAACCTGGAGCGGGCGATGGCCGGCATCGGCGCCGACGCGCAGGAGCTGTTCGGTCGCGTACCCGAGCAGGCGCCGACGTTGCTCAGCGATTCGATGCAGGGTGTGGTCAGCCGCCACGCGGAAATCGAAAGCATCGTCATCGTCAACGATGCCGGCACTGCGCTGACCGATGGGCACGGCGACCCCACCCTGCCGGCGTGGGCGGTGCCCGCACGGCGTGGCCCGGACAGCGCGCTTTACGCGGGCCCGCCGGAACAGGCCGGGGATGGCGAGTGGCTGCTGCGCCTGGCCCTGGATATGGGCAACGACCGCTGGGTGCTGACGCGCCTGCGCCGCTCGGAATTGCAGCGGCTGGTTACCGGACTGGACGTGGGGCGGCGCGGCGTCGTTTCGCTGACCGATGTGGATGGCTTCGTGCTGGCGCGCAGCACCTATCCCGGCGGCAGTTCGGACCCGCTGCATCTGCCAGCCGGCAGTTTCCAGCGCGCGCCGCGGATCATGCCGCTGGGCGATCATGTCAGCGTGCTCGATGGCCGCCACCGCATTGCCGCGGCCGGCACCGCGCCGCCCTATCCGATCCGCGTGTATGCCGGCCTGGACCGGCAGGAAGTGCTGACGCCGTGGTGGACGCTGCTCGGCGTCACCCTGCTGGTCTTCGCCTTCTACGTCGCCGGTTTCGTCTACCTGTGGCGCAGCCTGCGCCGCGCCGAGCGGCGCCAGGCGCGGCTGCAGGCCGAACTGCGCGCGGGCGATGCCGAACTGCGCCTTGCGCATCAGGTCGGTGGCATCGGCACCTGGTGCATCGCCGGCAATGGCGACCGCCTGCAGTGGTCCGAGCAGGCCTCGGAGATGTTCCAGACGCCGCTGCGCGGGCTGACAGTGGCCGCCTTCATGCAGCGAGTGCATGCGCAGGACCGGCGCCGCGTCACGCGAGGGCTGGCACGTGCGTGGCGGGGCGAAGAGCCGCTCGACATCCATTTCCGCCTGCTGCTGCCGGCGCTGGGCGAACGCTGGGTGGCCGCGCGCGGTGCGATGGTGGAAGACGGCAGGGGCGGCCGGCGCATGACCGGCACGGTGGTGGATGTCAGCGAGCGCGTGGAAATCCAGTCGATGGCGATGGACGCGCAACGCCAGCTGCGGCTGATCTTCGATCTCAACCCATTGCCGTGCCTGCTGTTCGACGCGCAGACCGGGCGCTTCCTCGAAGTCAATCCGGCGGCGGTGCGCGAGTACGGCTACAGCCGCGACGAATTCCTGCGCCTGCGCCTGGCCGACATCGAACCAGCGTTGCGCGAACGTCACGATGCACCGGGCCTGCCGCCGCCGGGCGACAGCGTGGTGCCGCTGCTGCACGTGCACCGGCGCCGCAATGGCAGCCTGATCGACGTGCGCGTGCATACCTCGCAGCTGGAGATTGCCGGCATTCGCGCGCGCCTGGCCCTGGCCGAGAACGTGAGCGACCACGTTGCCTACCAGCG
>DASPIU010000057.1:0-8685 GCA_035629025.1 Stenotrophomonas sp. | reverse complement strand
GCCGCAATCGCGGCCAGCACGCGCCCGCTGTGATCAATCAACTGCAACTCGCCGCTCGCGGTCTCCTGCAACGCGGTGAGGCTCTCGACCCAATCACCATCGTTCGCGTACACCAGGCCGTCGCGCTCGCACAGGGCAGCGCGGTGGATATGGCCACAGACGATGCCATCAAGACCACGCCGGCGCGCATCGTCCAGCCCGGCGCTGACGAAACGTTCGATATAACGCTCGGCCGCGCCACTTTGGCGCTTCAGGTATTCGGCCAGTGACCAGTAGCGCAGGCCCAGACGCCGGCGCAATTGGTTGGTGAGGCGGTTGCCGGTCAGGATGCGGTAGTACAGCCAGTCGCCAAACTGCTCCTGCAATCCGCCAAAGTGGGTGACCGCGTCGTAGTCATCACCATGCGTGACCAGCAGGCGGCGGCCGTCACGGGTGACGTGGATGGCGCGGCGGCGTACCTGCATCGCCGGCATCGCCAGGCCGCAGAAGCGGCGCAGGGCGCGGTCGTGGTTGCCCGGCACGTATACCAGCGCCGTGCCGGCCGCGGCCTGCGCATGCAGGGCCTCGACCACGCGCTGGTGCGCGGCGTCCCAGTGTGCGCGGCGCTGCGACATCCACCACAGATCAACGATGTCGCCCACCAGGTACAGGGTCTGGCAACGCACCGCGCCAATGAACTCCGCCGCTTCAGCGGCGTGGCAGTGACGCGAGCCCAGGTGCAGGTCGGACACGAATACGGCGCGGCGCGGCGGATCGAGCACGGCGAGGTTCATGCGTGGATCTCCGGGGTCGTGGGAAGGCCGAGATAGCGTTCGCGCTTCTTCGGCTTCAGCTGCCGCAGGTCGACTTCGATCAGGCCATCGATGGCATCGCTGAAGTCCGGGTCCACGCCGAAGGCGAGAAAGCGGGCACCGCCCGGCTCGCACAGTTCGACGTACTGCTTGTAGAGCATCGGCAAGGTCGCGCCGAGGGCATCGAGGTTCTCGCGCAGCACGCGCATGGCGGTGGCCGCGTCCAGGTGCTGGAACAAGGCCGGCTGCTCGACGGTGAACGGCCGCTTGGCCGCGCCGTGGGCGCGGCCGTCAGCGTGATAGCGCGCGTAGTAGGCGACGATCTGCTCGCGCGCGGCCAGCGGCAGCGAGGCGCTGATCGACACCGCGCCGACCAGGTAGCGCACCGACGGATGCGCGCGCAGGTAGGCGCCGATGCCCTGCCACAGATAGTCGATGCTGCGGCTGCCCCAGTACTCCGGGGCAACGAAGCTGCGGCCCAGCTCCAGTGCTTCGGCCAAGCGCGGCACCATGTCATCGGCGTAGTCGAACAAGGCCGCGGTATACAGGCCACCGAGCCCGCACTGGGCCAGCACGCGCGCGCAGCGCGCTACCCGGTAGGCGCCGGCCACGCGCTGCGCGGCCGCATCCCACAACACGATGTGCTCGTACCAGGCATCGTAGCGATCCAGGTCCAGCGCCTGCCCGCTGCCCTCGCCTACTTCGCGGAAGGTCAGTTCGCGCAGCCGGCCGATTTCGCGCAATAGCGGCGCCTGCGCGGGCAGCGTGCCGACGCGCACTTCCTTGCCATCGGCGGTATGGCCGAGCAGGCGCAGCGCGGCGACGCCGGCGGCGACTTCCGCAGGCGGGGTCGGCACGGCCAGCGGCTGCTGTGCCGGCAGCGGCCGCCGTGACAAGGCATAGACCTCGTGCCGCAGTGCCGCCAGCATGGCGCGCTCGTCACCGCCGGCCGGGTCGAGCCGGCGCAGCGTGCCCACGCGCAGCTGCAATTGTTGCTGCCGGCGGCGCAGGGTCTCGCGTGCCAGCAGCACGGTGCCGGCTGGCCGGTACAAGGCCGAAGCCCCGTAGAACAGCGCGGAGTTGCGCCCCTGCACGTGCACCGGCAGTACCGGCGCGCCACTGCGCCGGGCAAAACGCAGGAAGCCGCGGCGCCAGTGGCTGTCGCGCACGCCGCGCCAGCCCAGCCGCGACACTTCGCCGGCCGGGAACACGATCACGCATTGTTCCTGCGCCAGTGCCTGCTCCACCGCCTCCAGGCTGGCGCGGCTGGGCTGACCGCCGAGGATGCGCACCGGCAGCAGCAGCTCGCGCAGCGGCTCGACGGCGGCCAGCCAATCGTTGGCGACGATGCGCACATCGCGGCGGCGGCGCCCGACCAGATCGAGCAGGGCCAGCGCGTCGCCGGCGCCGGAAGGATGGTTGGCCAGCACCAGAAGGCGGCCTTGCGCGGGAATGCTGCCGAGCGCGGCCGGGTCGGCGTGCCAGCTGACGCCGAGGAAGGACAGCGCGGCGCGAACGAAGGCCATGCCGCGCACGTCGGCATGTTCGGCCAGGAAGCGCTCGGCCCGGGCCAGTCCCGACCAGTGGCCGAAGCCACGCACCAGCGGCCGCACCCAGTGCCCGCGGCGCCCCGCGAACCAGTGCGGATACCGTTGCTGCAGCGCCCGTTCCAGCATCGTCGCCATTACCGCGTCCCGCTCCCCCGACTTGCCGCCGCATGCTCGTCGCGGCCGGCGACCGTTTCATGGCAGGGATGCGGCAGCCGGATGACGGCACCGGCCGGCCCGGCACGCCGACCACTGCTTAACCCGGGGCAACCCCGGAGAAGGCACAATGCAAGCGCTCGTCACCGCGTGTATCATGCGCACCCATCTTTTCATCCGAATCAAGGGATATAAGCCTGATGTCCAGCTACCTCTTCACTTCCGAGTCGGTCTCCGAAGGCCATCCGGACAAGGTTGCCGACCAGATCTCGGACGCCGTGCTCGACGCCATCCTGGCCCAGGACGCGCGCGCGCGCGTGGCCTGCGAAACCATGGTCAAGACTGGCGTGGCGATCGTGGCCGGCGAGATCACCACCAGCGCCTGGATCGACCTGGAAGCGCTGACCCGCAAGGTGATCGTGGACATCGGCTATGACAGCTCGGAAGTGGGCTTCGACGGCGCGACCTGCGGCGTGCTCAACCTGATCGGCAAGCAGTCGCCGGACATCAACCAGGGCGTGGACCGCAAGAAGCCGGAAGAACAGGGCGCTGGCGACCAGGGCCTGATGTTCGGCTATGCGACCAACGAGACCGACAGCTACATGCCGGCGGCCATCCACCTGTCGCACCGTCTGGTCGAGCGCCAGGCGCAGGTGCGCAAGAAGAAGAATTCGGCGCTGCCGTGGCTGCGCCCGGACGCCAAGTCGCAGGTCACGCTGCGCTATGAAGACGGCGTGGCGACGGCCATCGACGCGGTGGTGCTGTCGACCCAGCACGATCCGGGCGTCAAGCAGAAGGACCTGATCGAGGCGGTGCGCGAGGAAATCCTGCGCCCGGTGCTGCCGGCCAAGTGGCTGCACAAGGGCACCAAGTTCCACATCAACCCGACCGGCAAGTTCGTGATCGGCGGTCCGGTCGGCGACTGCGGCCTGACTGGCCGCAAGATCATCGTCGACACCTACGGCGGCTGGGCGCGTCACGGTGGCGGTGCGTTCTCCGGCAAGGATCCGTCGAAGGTGGACCGTTCGGCCGCCTACGCGGCGCGCTACGTGGCCAAGAACGTGGTCGCGGCTGGCCTGGCCGACCGTTGCGAGGTGCAGGTGTCGTACGCGATTGGCGTGGCCGAGCCGACTTCGATCTCGGTGACGACCTTCGGCACTGGCAAGATCAGCGACGACAAGATCGAGAAGCTGATCCGCAAGCATTTCGACCTGCGTCCGTACGGCATCATCCAGATGCTCGACCTGATCCATCCGATGTATCAGCAGACCGCTGCTTACGGTCACTTCGGCCGCAAGCCGAAGGAGTTCAGCTACACCGACGGCAGTGGCAAGCAGGTGGCGGCGACCGCGTTCTCGTGGGAGAAGACCGACCGCGCTGATGCACTGCGTGCGGATGCGAAGCTGAAGTAAGCGGTTCTACGCCGCTTGCTGAAAGGCCGCCCCCTTCAATGGGGCGGCCTTTTTTATGGCTGTTGGTGCGGGGCCCCGTAGGAGCGGCTCTTGTGGCCTTCTCGGCCATCAGCCGCGACCGCCACCTGCCAGATCCAGGCTCCGCTCGTCGGGGCTAAAGCCCCTCCCACAGTGCACCCATCGGCATTCGGAATGCTGCTGGGGTCGTTGTGGGAGGGGCTTCAGCCCCGACGAACGGAGGCCGAACCCTCACTCACCCGGTATTCTGCACACCCTGCGACACGCCATTGACGCACGCCACCAACGCGCGCAGCAGTTCCTCATCTTCGCCACCGGTTTCGCGCCAGCGTTGCAGCAGATCCACCTGCAGCACGCTGATCGGATCGACATACGGATTGCGCAGGCGGATCGACAACGCCAGACGCGGATCGTGCTGCAGCAGCGACTGCTGGCCGGTCAGCGACTTCACCCAACGCTTGGTCAGCGCCAGCTCCTGCCGGATCAGCGGGAAGAAGCGCTCATGCAACGGCCCTGACAGGCGCGAGAACATCTCGGCGATGTTGAGGTCGCCCTTGGACAGCACCATCGCCACGTCGTCGAGGAAGGTGCGGAAGAACGGCCAGTCCGCGGCCATTTCGCGCAGGGTCTGCTCGTGGCCGGCATCGACGGCGGCCTGCAGGCCGGTGCCCACGCCAAACCAGCCTGGCACGACCGCGCGCGCCTGACTCCACGCAAACACCCAGGGAATCGCGCGCAGGTTGGACAGCGCCGCATCCTGGCCAAGGCGGCGCGAGGGACGCGAGCCCAGGGTCATGCGTTCGATCACGTCGATCGGCGTGGCCAGGCGGAAGTAGCGCATGAAGTCCGCCTCGCCCACGAAGCCGCGGTAGGCGCGGCTGCTGGCGCTGGCGACCTGGTCCATCACCGGCCGCCACTGCGCTTCGCGCGATTCGGCCGCGCGTGGACGCAGGCTGTATTGCAGCACCGCGCCGGTCATCTGCTCCAGCGAACGCAGCGCCAGCGCGCGGATGCCGTACTTGCGGTGGATGACCTCGCCCTGCTCGGTGACGCGCAGGCGGCCATCGACGCTGCCACGTGGCGCCGCTTCCAGCGCGCGCGAGGTCTTGCCGCCGCCGCGGATGATCGAACCGCCCCGGCCGTGGAAGAAGGTCAGGCGAATACCGGACTCGGCCGCCAGTTCCAGCAGTTCCACCTGCGCGCGTTGCAGACCCCAGCGCGAGGCGGCGATGCCGCCGTCCTTGCCGCTGTCCGAATAGCCGAGCATCACCATCTGCACGTCGCCGCGCGCGCGCAGGTGCTGGCGGTACACCTCATCGGCGAGCAGGTCGCGCAAGGTGTCGGTGCCGCCGCGCAAGTCGTCCACCGTCTCGAACAGCGGCACGATGTCGAGCGGCACGGCCTGGCCATCGACCAGGCCACCGCGGCGCGCCAGGGCGAGCACGGTGAGCACGTCGGCACGATCGTGCGCCATGGAGATGATGTAGCTGCCGATCGCGTCGCTGCCGTGGCGGTGGCGCGCATCGGCCAGGGCCTTGAACACCGCGTCCAGGCGCTGGTTGCCTTCATCGCCGGCGGTGGGGAGCAGTTGCTCGCCGCTGGCGTAAGGCCCCAGCCACTCGGCGCGTGCGACCACGTCGCTGCCCTCCCAGTCATCGCGTTGCAAGGCGGCGGCAACGGCGCGGGCGTGCACGGTCGATTCCTGACGCACGTCCAGCCGCGCCAGATGGAAACCGAAACTGCGCACGCGCCACAGCAGCCGGCGCACCGCGAACCAGCCGGCATGCAGGCCGCGGTTGGCCTGCAGGCTGTCGAGAATCAGCTGCACGTCCGCGGCCAGTTCCTCGGGCCCGGCATAGCCACCGGGCGCATCTTCCAGCGTCGCGTGCAGGCGCGCGCGCAGCAGGTCGTTGAACAGCCGGTACGGCATATCCGCATGGCGCGGGCGCGATTGCGCGGCCGCTTCCGGCAGCAGGCCACGGTAATGCTCCAGCCGTTGCAGCAATGCCTCGCTCACCGGCACCAGCGTGGTGGACTGGCTCAGCAGACTGGCCAGCTGCCACAGTTCATCGATATAGCGCTCCAGCACCGCGCGCCGCTGCGCGTCGAGCGTGGCGGAGATGGTGTGCGCATCGACGTTGGGGTTCCCGTCCATGTCGCCGCCCACCCAGGTGCCGAAGCGCAGCAGGCGCGGCAGTGGCAGCGATGCGCCGTAGGTTTCCTCGATGGCGTGTTCGAGCGTTTCGTACAGCGCCGGCATGATCCGGTACAGCACGCGGGTGAGGTAGAAGCCGACGTGTTCGCGTTCGTCGTCGACGCTCGGCCGCACCGGCGAGGAATCGGCGGTCTGCCAGGTGGCGGTCAGGGCCATGCGGAAGCGTGCTGCATCGGTGGCGCGCTCGCCGGGGGTGCGCATGCCATCGAGGTCATCGACCAGGCTGGCGACCATCAGCTGCTCCTTTTCCAGCAGCGCGCGGCGCACGGCCTCGGTGGGATGGGCGGTGAACACCGGCTCGATGTCGATGCGCGGCAGCCAGTCGGCGAGTTCGTCGAGGGTGACGCCCTGCTCCTTGAGCCGGCGCAGAGTGTCGTGGAGGCCTTCGGGCTGCGGGGTGTCGGTGCGACGCTGGTAGTCGCGGCGGCGGCGGATGCGATGCACGCGCTCGGCGATGTTGACGACCTGGAAGTAGGTGCTGAAAGCGCGCACCAGTGCCTCGGCCTCGCGCGGGCTGCGTCCTTGCAGTTGCGCACTGAGCGAGGCGGGCGGCGCGTCGGTTTCGCGTCGCGCGATGGCGGTGGTGCGGACACGCTCGATCTCGTCGAGGAAGGCCGGCGAGACCTGCTCGGCGAGCATGTCGCCGACCATCGCGCCAAGCCGGCGCACGTCATCGCGAAGCGGGATATCGGGTGTGGCAAAGACCAGACTGCTGCGGTATTCGTTCATCGATGACCGGGGCGTGGGGACGTTGCGGAAGGGCGTCGTGGGGGCGCCTGGGTCGCCCAGCCTAACCGAAAAAAGTTGGCGGAAGCCTTGTGGCACAGTCGTTTCGGTTGAAAGTTTGTGTGCATTGGCCTGGTACGACGGCCTCACCTGGCGACAAGCCGCCGGCCCACCCGTTCATTCCCCCACCACACCACACGATATAATTGCGGTTCGTCAGCCGAGGGGCGCTGCGACCAGGACCGTTCCGAGGAACGCCGCTGGCCAGGCTCGGTCGATGTCTACCCAGCAACGGCGCCCGGCAACGCGAATCCATTCGCAATACCGGAGCATGCCCATGAATGCCGTACTGAAGACCTTTTCCGCGGAAGGCGATTACAAGGTTGCCGATATCTCCCTGGCCGATTGGGGCCGCAAGGAGATCGACATCGCCGAGCACGAGATGCCCGGCCTGATGTCCATCCGCCGCAAGCACGCCGCCGCCAAGCCGCTCAGCGGCGTGCGCGTCACCGGCTCGCTGCACATGACCATCCAGACCGCGGTGCTGATCGAGACCCTCAAGGACATCGGCGCCGACGTGCGCTGGGCCTCGTGCAACATCTTCTCCACCCAGGACCAGGCCGCCGCCGCCATCGCCGCCACCGGCACGCCGGTGTTCGCCTGGAAGGGCGAGACGCTGGAGGAATACTGGGACTGCACCCTGGCCGCGCTGACCTTCACCGCCGCCGACGGCACCCTGCTCGGCCCGCAGCTGGTGGTTGACGATGGTGGCGATGTCACCCTGCTGATCCACAAGGGCTATGAGCTGGAAAACGGCTCGAAGTGGGTTGACGAGCCGGCCGCCTCGCACGAAGAGCAGATCATCAAGAACCTGCTCAAGCGCGTCGCCGTCGAGCGCCCCGGCTACTGGACCCGCGTGGTGCAGGACTGGCGCGGCGTGTCCGAAGAGACCACCACCGGCGTGCACCGCCTGTACCAGCTGGCCGAGGCCGGCACGCTGCTGGTGCCGTCGATCAACGTCAACGACTCGGTCACCAAGAGCAAGTTCGACAACCTCTACGGCTGCCGCGAGTCGCTGGCCGATGGCCTCAAGCGCGCCATGGACGTGATGCTGGCCGGCAAGGTCGCCGTGGTCTGCGGCTATGGCGATGTCGGCAAGGGCTCGGCGCATTCGCTGCGCGCCTATGGTGCCCGCGTGGTGGTCACCGAAATCGACCCGATCTGCGCTCTGCAGGCGGCAATGGAAGGCTTCGAGGTCAACACCGTCGAATCGACCCTGGGCCAGGCCGACATCTACGTCACCACGACCGGCAACAAGGACATCATCACCATCGAGCACATGAAGGCGATGAAGGACCAGGCCATCGTCTGCAACATCGGCCACTTCGACAACGAGATCGAGGTCGCGGCGCTGTCCCAGTACAAGTGGGAGGAAATCAAGCCGCAGGTGGACCACGTCATCTTCCCGGACGGCAAGCGCATCATCCTGCTCGCCAAGGGGCGCCTCGTGAACCTCGGCTGCGGCACCGGCCACCCGTCCTACGTGATGAGCTCGTCGTTCGCCAACCAGACCATCGCGCAGATCGAGCTGTTCACCAACCACGCCAAGTACCCGATCGGGGTCTACACCCTGCCCAAGCACCTGGACGAGAAGGTGGCGCGCCTGCAGCTGAAGAAGCTCAACGCCACGCTCACCGAGCTCACGGACCAGCAGGCCGCCTACATCGGCGTGCCCAAGAACGGTCCGTACAAGACCGACCACTACAGGTACTGAGCGTGCGCATTGCCGCCATGGGAGCCGGCGGCGTAGGCGGCTACTT
>DASPIU010000056.1:0-8243 GCA_035629025.1 Stenotrophomonas sp. | reverse complement strand
CCGGGTCTTGTCCAGGTTCTCGGCGCTGACGCGGTTGCCTTGCTTGTTGATGGAGCTGCCGCGTCGGGCGAAACCAAGACAAATTATGTCTACCGGCCTGCCGGCTCGAAAGTGGGCCACGTTGTCCATGTGGTGGTTCCTTCTTCGACGAAGGATGGCGATATCGTCAGATCCTTCATTGAAAATTTTCACCCGTGCAGAACCAGCGGCCCCAGCAGCGAGCCACACGAGACGCTTCACTAACCGGAGCCCCTGCCGCCCGAGCCAGAAGGAACCGCAAGGTGATCATTGCAAGCGACAGGTTTTATCCTGAGCGCCTCGATCGAGACTTCTCAAGGAGAAGTGATGAAAACGCTCATTGCCAGCTTTCCGGCACTTCTTGCGGTCCTGCTGCTTTCATGCGCTAAAAGTTCACCTGATGCGCAGGGCGCAGGGGCTTCGATGGAAGCGGAAGTTTTGCGTCAAGGCCCCTATATTTATTGCAATGTCTATTTGCAAGATGCTTGTTTTGGTATTGGCCAGGGCGATCAATTGGAGATGCAAGTTCCGGTTGATTTTTCACTCTACCGTGTGAGTCTGGCCGGCGGGGCGCGCGCGGAAATTTATTACGGAACGAATCCTGCGTTGCCGAAAGTCGTGAATGGAGAGGTGACGTGGCACTCTGAAAACGGAGAATTCAGGCGTTTTGATGAGGCTGACGCGTCGGGCGAGACCAAGACAAATTATGTCTACCGGCCTGCCGGCTCGAAAGTTGGCAACATTGTCCACGTGACGGTTTATTCTTCTACGGGGGATGGCGATATCGTTAAATCCTTCATTGAAAATTTTCGCCCGTGTAGAGCCAGCGGCCCCGGTCTGCAATGCTCAACTAGCAAATTGTTTGCGATAAACGAAAGCAGAAATTAGCCTCTTTGGCGCAAGCCCACCTCAGCTAGCTTGCCACTTCTGGCGATCCAGGCCACTGTCGGCTACCGGTAGTGGCCGGGAATGGCCCGGTGGATCTTGCGCAGGACCTGCGCCGGCTTCCAGCTTGGTTTGGGTTCTGGCGTGTATGGGTGAGGCGCTGAACGGGTAAGGCAGCGCGAACGGGTTGCCCTTCTATCAAGGTCGTTGCGCTCTGCCTGTCGGGGCTGAAGCCCCTCCTACAACGGCACGTACAGCACGTGTAGACAACGGCATCTGCAAGACCACGAGACGCTGTAGGAGCGGCTTCAGCCGCGACCGTCTCCATCCGACGCGGCGATCTACCCGGCAGGGCAACGGCACCCCCACATTCCCACAAGGGTCTTTGGTCATGCCCGCCAATCTGGCCGGCGGTGTCACTCCGTCACCCGGTATCGCTAAACTCGGGCCATCCCCTGGGCAGGACCGAGATACATGCTTTCCCGATTCCGCGCGGGCGTGGCAGCCGCAAGCCTCGCTTCCCTGGCCGTGTCCCTGGCCGGCTGCGACCGCGCCGCACACCAGGTCGCCACCACCGCACCGGTTCCGGTGACGGTGCAGACCGTCGCGCCGCAATCCTGGAACTCCACCGTCCAGTCCATCGCCACCGTCCGCGCCGAGGAGTCCGTCGCCCTCACCGCCGCCGTCAGCGATGTCGTGGACAAGGTCAATTTCGACAGCGGCGACGAAGTCCAGGCCGGCCAGCTCCTGCTGACCCTGCGCGGCAATGCCCAGCAGGCCGCCCTCAGCGCCGCCCAGGCCACCTACGAGGAAGCCGACCAGCTGCACCGGCGCCAGCAGGAATTGCTCGCCCAGCAACTGGTCGCCCGCTCCACCGTCGATACCCAGCGCGCCCTGCGCGACGCCGCCCTGGCTCGCGTGCAGCAGATGCGTTCGGACATCAGGGACCGCGAAGTGCGCGCCCCCTTTGCTGGCGTCCTCGGCATCCGCCAGGTCAGCCCTGGCACCCTGGTCACCTCGACCACGGTGATCGCCACCCTCGACGCCATCGACCAGGTGCACGTCGATTTTCAGGTGCCCGAAGCCCAGCTCGCGCTCGTCCACATTGGCGACAAGGTCAACGGCGTGGCCGCCGCCTTTCCCGGCGAGCGCTTTGCAGGCGAAGTGTCGGCGATCGATTCGCGCGTGGACGAAGCCACCCGCGCGGTAACCGTGCGTGCCGACTTCGCCAATCCCGATCACCGCCTGCGCCCGGGCATGCTGCTCGACGTGCGCCTGTTCCAGCCCGCGCGCCAGGCGCTGGTCATTCCCGAGATCGCCGTGGTCCAGGTCGGGCGCGAATCCTTCGTGTACCGGGTCAAGGCCGACGACAGCGTGGAGCGCGTGGACGTGCGCACCGGTGAGCGCCGCGAAGGCAAGGTCGAAATCCTCGAAGGGCTCAAGGCCGGCGAGCGCATCGTCGTGGACGGCACCGGCAAGCTGCGCCCGGGCCTGAAGATCCGCGCATCGGGGCCGGTGCCCGCGCGCGCGCAGGCCGCGCGATGAAACTCTCCGACCTGTCCATCACCCGCCCGGTGCTGGCGGTGGTGATGAGCCTGCTGCTGGTGGTGCTGGGGGTGATGTCCTTCACCCGCCTTACCTTGCGCGAGCTGCCGGCAATCGACCCGCCCATCGTCTCGGTGGACGTGGAGTACACCGGTGCCTCGGCCGCCGTGGTCGAAAGCCGCATCACCCAGGTCCTGGAAGACGCGCTGGCCGGCATCGAGGGCATCGAGACCATCGAGGCGCGCAGCCGCAACGGCAGTTCGGACATCAGCATCGAGTTCGTGCAGACCCGCGACGTGGAGGCTGCCGCCAACGACGTGCGCGATGCGGTCAGCCGCGTCGCCGACCGCATGCCGGACCAGGCACGGCCGCCGGAGATATCCAAGGTCGAGGCCGACGGCGACCCGATCCTGTGGCTCAACATGAGCTCCAGCACAATGGACACGCTGCAGCTGTCCGACTACGCCGAGCGCTACGTGGTCGACCGCTTCTCCAGCCTGGATGGCGTGGCCCAGGTGCGCATCGGCGGTCGCCAGCGCTACGCCATGCGCATCTGGCTGGATCGCGACCAGATGGCCGCGCGCGGCTTGACCGTCAGTGACGTGGAAGCGGCACTGGAAAACGAGAACGTCGAGCTGCCCGCCGGCAGCATCGAATCGGCGCAGCGCGACTTCACCCTGCGCGTGGAGCGCAGCTACCTCAAGCCCGAAGACTTCGCCAAGCTGCCGTTGAGCAAGGGCGCGGATGGCTACGTGGTACGCCTGGGCGACATCGGCAAGGTCGAACTGACCTCGGCCGAACGCCGGGCGTATTACCAGAGCAACGGCGCACCCAACGTCGGCCTGGGCATCGTGCGCAACTCCACCGCCAACGCGCTGGACGTGGCGCGCGCGGCGCGCGCCGAGGCCGAGCGAATCCAGAAGTCGCTGCCGGCCGGCACCAACATCTTCGTGGCCTTCGACTCGACCACCTTCATCGACGCCGCGGTCGAGCGCGTGTACCACACGCTGGTCGAGGCGGTGGTGCTGGTGCTGGTGGTGATCTGGCTGTTCCTCGGCAGCGCCCGCGCCGCGCTGATTCCGGCGGTGACGGTGCCCGTGTGCCTGGTGGCCGCGTTCATCGCGCTATACGCCTTCGATTTCTCGATCAACCTGCTGACCCTGCTGGCGCTGGTGCTGTGTATCGGCCTGGTGGTGGACGATGCCATCGTCGTGGTGGAGAACATTCAGCGCCGCATCGACCTGGGCGAACCGCCCCTGGTCGCGGCGCGGCGCGGTACCGCGCAGGTGGCCTTCGCGGTGATCGCGACCACCGCGGTACTGGTGGCGGTGTTCCTGCCGGTGGGCTTCCTGGAGGGCAACACCGGGCGGCTGTTCCGCGAGCTGGCGGTGGCGTTGGCGGCCGCGGTCGCCATTTCCGCCTTCGTCGCGCTGACCCTGACGCCGATGATGTCGTCCAAGCTGCTCAAGGCGCACGACAAGATGCGCCCGAACCGCTTCCACCACTGGTTCAATGGCCGCATGGAGCGGCTGAGCCTGGGCTACCGGCGCTCGCTGGAGCGCAGCGTGGACCGCAGCTGGGTCTTCGGCGCGGTGATGCTGCTGGCGTTCGTGCTCAGTGCCTGGCTGGCCACGCGCATTCCGTCGGAACTGGCGCCGGCCGAGGACCGCGGCAACTTCCAGATCATGATCGACGGCCCGGAAGGCGCCGGTTTCGATTACACCGTGGGGCAGATGCATCAGGTCGAGGCGATCCTGGCGCCGTACATCGGGCCGGACAACGCCATCGTGCGCGCCAATCCGCGCGTGCCCGGCGGCTTTGGCAGCAGCGAGGAAATGCATACCGGCCGGGTCAGCGTGTTCCTGCAGGACTGGCACAAGCGCGAGCAGCCGACCGTGGCGCTGGCCGATGAAATCCAGAAGAAGCTGGCGGTGCTCACCGGCGTGCGTGCGCGCACCCAGGTCAGCGGCGGGCTGGTGCGCAGCCGCGGGCAGCCGTTCCAGATGGTGCTCGGCGGCCCGGACTACGAGGAACTGGCGCAGTGGCGTGACCGCATGCTGCAGCGGATGGAACAGAACCCCGGCCTGGTCGGCGTGGACTCGGACTACAAGGAAACCCGGCCGCAGATGCG
The DNA here is from genome assembly GCA_035629025.1 of Stenotrophomonas sp. Lineage (GTDB taxonomy): Bacteria > Pseudomonadota > Gammaproteobacteria > Xanthomonadales > Xanthomonadaceae > Stenotrophomonas_A. Next base: position 3,664 of record DASPIU010000056.1, on the reverse strand, counting down.
GGTCAACATCGACCGCCTGCGTGCGGCCGACCTGGGCGTGCCGGTGACCGAAATCGGCGGCGCGCTGGAAACGATGATGGGCTCGCGCCGCGTCACCACCTTCGTCGACAACGGCGAGGAATACGACGTGATGCTGCAGTCCGGGCGCCAGGGCCGGATGTCGCCGGAAGACCTGGCGGCGATCCGCGTGCGCGCGGCCAGCGGCGAACTGATTCCGCTGTCCAACCTGGTCACGCTGAGCGAGGTGGCCGAGGCCGGCACGCTCAACCGCTTCAACCGGCTGCGCTCGGTGACGCTCAGTGCGAGCCTGGCGCCGGGCTACAGCCTGGGCGAGGCGATCGCCTGGACGCAGCGGGTGGCCGACGAGGAACTGCCGGAATACGCGCAGGTCGACTGGAAGGGCGAGTCGCGCGAGTACCAGAAGTCGGGCAGCGCGGTGTTGCTGACCTTCGCGATGGCGCTGCTGGTCGTGTACCTGGTGCTGGCCGCGCAGTTCGAGAGCTTCGCGCATCCGCTGGTGATCATGCTGACGGTGCCGCTGGCGGTGCTGGGGGCGCTGGTCGGGCTGTGGGTGACGAACGGCACGCTGAATCTTTTCAGCCAGATCGGCATCGTGATGCTGGTCGGGCTGGCGGCCAAGAATGGCATCCTGATCGTGGAGTTCGCCAATCAGTTGCGCGATGAGGGGCGCAGCGTGCATGAGGCGATCGTGGAGTCGGCGTCGGTGCGCTTGCGGCCAATCCTGATGACCTCGATCGCGACGGTGGTGGGGGCGATACCGCTGGTGCTGGCGGGGGGGCCGGGTTCGGCGAGCCGGGCGACGATCGGCGTGGTGGTGATTTTCGGCGTGTCGTTGTCGACGCTGTTGTCGCTGTATGTGGTGCCGGCGTTCTATTCGCTGATTGCGCCGTTCACGCGCTCGCCCGAGGCGCTGGCGCGGGAGCTGGAGGCATTGGAGGCGCGGACGCCTTCGGTTGGCGGGCACGCCTGAAGATCTGTCGGTGCAGGAGCGGCTTCAGCCGCGACAGCAGGGTGTCACACATCCGTGCTTCGCCGATGTCATCCAGCCGCCACATAAGGCATCGTGTTTGTGCAGAATCGGGCAATCCAATCAATCTGATGGGGGACGGCAGCGCGTGGAATCAATCATTGAGGCAATCAACGGCATCATCTGGAGCAAGGCGCTGATCTTCATGTGCCTGGCGGCAGGCCTGTATTTCAGCGTGGCGACGCGATTCATGCAGGTGCGGGGCTTCGTCGAGATGCTGCGGCTGACGGCACGCGGGCAGAAGTCGGAGGCAGGCGTGTCCTCGTTCCAGGCGCTGGCGATGTCGATGGCCGGGCGCATCGGCATCGGCAATATCGCCGGCGTGGCCACGGCGATTGCCTTTGGTGGGCCCGGGGCGATTTTCTGGATGTGGGTGATGGGTTTCCTGGGCGCGGCAACTTCCTACGTGGAATCGACGCTGGCGCAGATCTACAAGGTCAAGGATGCTGACGGCCGCTATCGCGGCGGCCCGGCGTACTACATCGAGCGGGCGATGGGGCTGAAGTGGTATGCGATGGCGTTTGCCGTGGCCACGATCGTTGCCGCCGGCTTCCTGATGCCAGGCGTGCAGGCCAATGCCATTGCCGACAGCGCGGCCAATGCCTGCACCGGCACCGCGCTGTGCGGCAGCCTGGACGGACAGTGGCTGGGGCTGCCGGCACGCGATGCGTTCAAGCTCGGGCTGGGCATCGTGGTGGCGCTGCTGCTGGGAGTGATAATCTTCGGCGGGGTCAAGCGCATTGCCAGTTTCGCCGAGGTCGTGGTGCCGTTCATGGCCGGCGGCTTCATCCTGATGGCGGTCACCGTGATGGTGCTCAACGTCGAGCGCGTGCCGGAAATGTTCAGCGTCATCTTCAGCAGTGCCTTCGGCAGCCATGCCGCATTCGGCGCCTTGCTGGGCCTGGCGGTGGAATGGGGCGTCAAGCGCGGTATCTACGCCAACGAGGCGGGGCAGGGCACGGGTCCGCACGCGGCGGCCGCGGCCGAGGTCTCGCACCCGGCCAAGCAGGGCTACGTGCAGGCTTTCGCCATCTATGTGGACACGATGCTGGTGTGCACCTCCACCGCGTTCCTGGTGCTGACTACCGGCATGTACAACGTGCATGCGCCAGACGGTGGCGCACCGCTGTTTGCCGGCGTGCCCGGGGTGCAGGAAGGGCCGGGTTTCGCGCAGGCGGCGGTAGAGTCGGTGCTGCCGGGCTGGGGTGCGGGCTTCGTGGCGATCGCGCTGTTCTTCTTCGCCTTCACCACGATCATGGCCTATTACTACATGGCCGAGACCAACCTCAGCTACGTCAACCACAACCGCCCGCGCCCGCTGATGGTGCTGGCGCTGCGGCTGGGCATCATCGCCATGGTGATCTTCGGCGCATTCAACAGTTCGGGGCAGGCGTGGGGGCTGGGCGACATTGGCGTGGGCCTGATGGCCTGGCTCAACATCATCGCCATCCTCATCCTGCGCAAGCCGGCGCTGCTGGCCTTGCGTGACTACGAGCGGCAGAAGAAGCAGGGGTTGGACCCGGTGTTCGACCCTGACGCGCTGGGCATCAAGAATGCCGACCTGTGGCGGCGGCCGAAGGGCTGAGGCGGTCCTTGCCTGCATGAGGCGCGATCCCGGCACGAGCCGGGATCGGCGCCGCGTCGTGCTACTGGCCGGCGCAGATGACGCGCGCGGCAATGGGCGGCATCATGGCGGCGGTCAAAGCGGCTGCCGTCCCGCCGCACTCAGGAACACGCATTGAACGATCCCTGGAAATCCAGGCGCCCGCCGCGCCCCGCCGATGCGCGTCCCCCGCGTCCCGCTGCCGTACCACGTGAACCAGGCGGTGCCGGTGGCGGAGGTGGCGGCACGCGCGGCGAAGAGCTGCGGCTGTACGGCCGCAATGCGGTACTCGCCGCATTTCAACGGCGCCCTTCGGCGCTGCGCAAGCTATATCTCGCCGAGGCGATGATTCCCAGGCTGCAGCCGCTGCTGAAATGGTGCGTGGCCCATCGCGTGGGCTATCGCGTCGTGGAGACGGCCGACCTGGACAAGCTCGCCGCCAGTCAGCATCACGAAGGTGCGGTGGCCGACATGCAACGCGAGCCGGTGCCCGCGCTGGTGGACTGGCTGCCCTCGCTCAAACGCGGGCCGGCGTTGCTGTTGTGGCTGGATGGCGTGGGCAACCCGCACAACTTCGGCGCGATTCTGCGCTCGGCGGCGCATTTCGGCGTCGCCGCGATCCTGTTGCCGGAACATTCGCCGTTGGCCCTGTCCGGTGCGGCCGCGCGCGTGGCCGAAGGCGGTGCCGAGGCGGTGCCGCTGGTGCGCCTGCCCAAGGCCGCGCTGGCCGATGAGCTATTGCATGAAGCGGGCTTCGTGCTTGCGGCGACGCTGGTGGAAGGCGGCGATGACTTGTTCGCCACGCGCCTGCCGTCGCGCCTGGTCTATGTAATGGGCGCCGAAGGCGAGGGCATGGACCGTGGCCTGGCGCAGGCCTGCGACTTGCGTCTGTCGATTCCGGGTACCGGCGCGGTGGAAAGCCTCAACGTGGCTAGTGCCACGGCGGTGCTGGTGGCCAGTTGGCGGGCGCGCGCGCAGGGTTGATGCGGCACACGCGCTTCCTTGTAGGAGCG
>DASPIU010000055.1:0-26192 GCA_035629025.1 Stenotrophomonas sp. | reverse complement strand
ATGGCGGTCAAGCGCACGCACGAGTTGATTCCGTTCTGCCATCCGCTGCCGATCGACGGCTGCCGCATCGTGATTGCCTGGGCCGGCGAGCAGGTGTTGCATATCGAATGCACGGTGCGCAGCACGCACCGCACCGGAGTGGAAATGGAAGCGCTGACGGGGGCGAGCGTGGCGGCGCTGACGATCTATGACATGTGCAAGGCGCTGTCGCACCGAATGACGATTGGTCCCACGCGGCTGCTCGGCAAGCGCGGTGGCCGCCGCGACGTGGGTCGCGCGCCGTGAGCGTGACGGTCACGGTGCTCTATTTCGCCAGCCTGCGCGAGCGCGCGGGCGTGGCGCAGGAGGTTTGGCGCAGTGCGGCGGCTGATCTTGCGGGACTGTACGAAGAGCTCGACGCCCAGCATGCGCTGGGCTGGCCACGGGCGCAGTTGCGGGTGGCGGTGGATGGTGCGTTTGCGGATTGGCGGCAGCCACTGCGCGAAGGCAGCGAGGTGGTGTTCATTCCGCCGGTGTCGGGAGGCTGAGTGATGCAGTACGAAGCTGCGGGTTTCAGCCTGCATGACACGCCGCTGGACGTGGCCGCGCTGCGGGTGCCGCTGGCGCATGAGCGCGCCGGGGCTTACGCGAGTTTCGAGGGCTGGGTACGCAACCATCACCAGGACCGCGCGGTCGCGGGTTTGTTCTACGAGGCGTATGCGGCGCTGGCGCAAGCCGAAGGGGCGAAAGTAGTCGCGGAGGCGCGGGCGCGGTTCGACGTGATCGAGGTGCGCTGTGCGCATCGGGTCGGCGAGCTGGCGGTCGGCGATCTGGCGGTGTGGGTCGGGGTGACGGCGGCGCATCGCGATGCGGCGTTTGCGGCCTGCCGTTACGTGATCGACGAGATCAAGTCGCGGGTGCCGATCTGGAAGCGCGAGCGCTATCTGGAGGGGGATGCGGGGTGGTTGCATCCGCTGGAAAAAGGCGATGGCCCCGCCGGCTGACCTCGGCGCCCGCGTCGATCGATACCGTTGCTGCCTTCCGGCCCTGGCGGGATTTTCGACCTAGCGTCGCGAGGGGCCGACGGGGCCACCATAGAGACGAAGCCGCGCCTGGGCGCGGCCTTGGTGTGGTCTGCGCGGGGCGGCGTCCTGACGGGCAGGGTTCGCTGCCGGCGACCGACGCGCATTGTAGCGGCTGGGCTGTGTAGCCGCCAGTCCGTGGGCGCTGTGGGGAATGGGTCCACGGACGGTTCATTTACCTGCTGAACGCTGCGCTGCTGGCGGCGGTGCTTCGGATTGCGTCACAGATCAGCGCTTTTGCTCTCAAGAGTGGCTGCGCGAGGTCGAAAGCTGACGAAGAGTGTAGGTTCGTGGACGGTCAGGAGTGGTTTTGAGCAGGACGACGCTGATTTTCGGCAACGGGCTGGGCATGGCGCTGGATCCCGAGCGTTTCGCGCTGGACAGCGCCATCGGTTCGGTCTGGGAAGGCGAGGTGGCGCTCGACGAGGCGACCAAGGCGCTGGTCCGGCACTGTCTCGTCGCGGATGGGAATACGGACAGGCCGCATGGCGAGGAGGACCTGGATAATCTCCAGCTGGTGGTGTCCGCCTGTGAGTTTCTTTCCAGGACGGCCAGCGATATCCATTGGTTGAGTGAGCATGGACTTCGTTTTCCCAGTGCCGTGCGCAAGTTTCTCTATCGAACAGCGCTGTATTTCCACCGGCGGGACATAGCCTTGCCGCTTGAATTCACCGCGCCGCTGGCGGAGTTCGTACACGCGACTAGATCGCATATCGCGACGTTGAATTACGACAACCTGCTCTATCAACCGATGATCGAGGCCAAGGTGTTGGATGGCTATGCGGGCGCGCTGGTGGATGGGCTGCTGCCACGAGGATTCTCGGAAGAAAACCTGCATCGGAAATACGATCGGTCTTTCGGCTATTACATGCATCTGCATGGCTTGCCCCTGTTCGTGGACCGCGACGAGTGCATCACCAAGCTGCGCCAGGCCGAACTCGGGGAGGATGACGATGTCCTCGGCTCGCACATCGTGCTGACCCATGTGAAACACAAGGAGACGGTGATTGCCGCCTCTCCGCTGCTGAGTTGCTATTGGGAGTATCTGGGCAAGGCGCTGGCCGAGTCGGTGGGCGTCGTGCTGGTCGGTTATTCGGGCTGCGACCGGCATCTCAATGCGCTCTTGCGTGCGCAGGCGCGTGCGGAAATCCGGGTGGTGGAGTGGGAGGGCGCGGGCGATGCGCAGACCCGGGCCGGCTTCTGGACTGAGCTGCTGGGGCGGCCCATTGAACTGGTCCGGCTGCCGAGCATCCTGGCGTTCACCGATTGGTAGCCGAGGCTGCAAAACAAAGAGCCGCCCGAGAGGCGGCTCTTCATCGACGCATATCTGGCGGAGAGAGGGGGATTCGAACCCCCGAAGCGCGGTTTAGACGCTTACACACTTTCCAGGCGTGCTCCTTCAACCACTCGGACACCTCTCCGGGCCTGCGGTGATCCACCACAGGGGCGCAGATTCTAGCTGTCGGGGGCTGCGGCCACAAGCGGCGGCTGACGGGGTCGCGGCCGTGGTTGACGGGCGTGGCACAATGAAGGTTCAGAACAAGACGGCCGCCCGATGTCCTATCTCGTACTCGCCCGCAAGTGGCGCCCCAAGCGTTTTGCCGAGCTGGTGGGCCAGGAGCATGTGGTCCGCGCGCTCAGCAACGCGCTGGACAGCGGCCGCGTGCACCATGCCTTCCTGTTCACCGGCACGCGCGGCGTAGGCAAGACCACCATCGCGCGTATCTTCGCCAAGTCGCTGAACTGTGAACAGGGCACCAGCGCCGATCCCTGCGGCCAGTGCCCGGCCTGCCTGGATATCGATTCGGGCCGCTATATCGACCTGCTGGAAATCGACGCCGCCTCCAACACCGGCGTGGACGACGTGCGCGAGGTCATCGAGAACGCGCAGTACATGCCGTCGCGCGGCAAGTACAAGGTCTACCTGATTGACGAAGTGCACATGCTGTCCAAGGCAGCGTTCAACGCGCTGCTGAAGACGCTGGAAGAACCGCCGGAGCACGTGAAGTTCCTGCTCGCCACCACCGACCCGCAGAAGCTGCCGGTGACGGTGCTGTCGCGCTGCCTGCAGTTCAACCTCAAGCGCCTGGACGAAGAACAGATCCAGGGGCAGATGACGCGCATCCTGGCCGCCGAGCAGATCGAAGCCGACGCCAGCGCCATCGTGCAACTGGCCAAGGCGGCTGACGGCAGCCTGCGCGATGGCCTGTCGCTGCTCGACCAGGCCATCGCCTATGCCGGCGGCGCGCTGCGTGAGGATGTCGTGCGCACCATGCTGGGCACCGTCGACCGCACCCAGGTCGGGGCGATGCTCGCCGCGCTGGCCGAAGGCGATGGCGCGCGCCTGCTGCAAGTAGTGGCGGCGCTGGCCGAGTTCTCGCCGGACTGGAGCGGTGTGCTCGAAGCGCTGGCTGAAGCGCTGCACCGTATCCAGGTGCGGCAGCTGGTGCCGGGCGCGGCATTGCCGGGCGACGGCGTAGACCCGCAGGATTTCGCGGCGCAGTTGCGCCCGGAAGTGGTGCAGCTCTGGTACCAGATGGCGCTCAACGGTCGCCGCGACCTGTACCTCGCGCCGAGCCCGCGCGCTGGTTTCGAGATGGCGGTACTGCGCATGCTGGCGTTCCGTCCGGCGGCCGCGGTGGCGCCAGGCACGGGCAGCGCTGCCGGTGGTGGCGCGCAGGCAGGGCAGGGTAACGCCAGCAATGGCTCGACCGCGGGCGCGGCCAGCGTCGGCGCCGCACCGGTGGCGGCTGCTCCGATAGCGAGTCCGCCGATGCCGAGTGCTCCGGTGATCGCCGCGCCGGTGGTCGCACAACCGCCGGCCAGCCGGCCGCCCACCGCCGCGCGTTCCGCGCATGACGACCCACCGCCGTGGGCCGTGGACGATGCGCCCGTGCGTGCCGCACCTGCCGCGCCGGTCATGCCGGAAATGGCGATGGCGCCGCCGCCGCGCGCCGTCGAAGCATCTGCCGCTGCCGCGCCGGCCGCTCCCGCCCCCGCTCCTGTCGATGGCCGCATTGCCGACGCCGAGCAGTGGCTGGACCTGGTCGCGCGCGCGCAACTGACCGGTCCTTCGCGGCAGCTGGCCGCGCATTCCGCTTTCCTGTCGCACCACGATGGCGTGCTGCGCCTGGCCCTGGATGCCGGCTTCGAGTACCTGCGTTCGGAGCGCTCGCTGGGCGAGCTGGCGCAGGCGCTGCTGCCGGCGCTCGGGCAGTTGCCGAAGATCGTCATCGACACCGGCGGTGCCGCTGCCGAAACCCTGCACGAGCGCACGCACCGGCAGAAGAGCGAACGCCAGGATGCCGCCGAAGCGGCGTTCATGGCCGATCCCAACGTGCAGCGTCTCATCCAGCAGCACGGCGCCCGCGTCGTGCCTGATTCCATCCGTCCTTACGAAGAGTGAAATCCCATGCGCGGCAATATCGCCCAACTCATGCAGCAGGCGCAGAAGATGCAGGAGAACCTGCAGCGCGCCCAGGAAGAACTGGCCCGGCTTGAAGTCACCGGCACCGCCGGCGGCGGCATGGTCACCGTGACCCTTACCGGCAGCAAGGAATGCCGCAAGGTGCGCATCGACCCCAGCGTGCTGTCGGACCCGGAAATGGCCGAAGACCTGATCGCCGCCGCGTTCAACGACGCTTCCAACAAGATCGACGCCGAGTCCAAGGCGCGCATGGGTTCGGCCACCGCCGGCATGCAGCTGCCGCCGGGCATGAAGCTGCCGTTCTGATTGCCGCCGTGGCAGCGACATCGCCACGGCTGATGCCATGAGCCTGTCCTTGCTCGAACAACTCATCGATGCCCTGCGCGTGTTGCCCGGCGTGGGGCAGAAGAGCGCGCAGCGCATGGCCTACCACTTGCTGGAGCGCGAGCGCGAAGGCGGCCAGCGCCTGTCAGAGGTGCTCGGCGAGGCGATGCAGCGCATCGGCCACTGCAGCCTGTGTCGGGATTTCAGCGAGCAGCCGCTGTGCGCGATCTGCGCCAGCGGCAGCCGCGACCGGCAGCAGCTGTGCGTGGTCGAGTCGCCGGCCGATCGCCTCGCGATCGAACACGCCACCGGTTACCGCGGCCTGTACTACGTGTTGCAGGGGCGGCTGTCGCCGCTTGACGGCATCGGCCCGCGCGAACTGGGCCTGGATCGCCTCGGTGAACGCATGGCGCAGGGCGAGGTAGAAGAGCTGATCATTGCCACCAACGCCACCGTCGAAGGCGAGGCCACGGCGCATTACCTGGGGCAGCTGGCGCGCCAGCACCAGGTGCGCCCCAGCCGCCTGACCCAGGGCATGCCGCTGGGCGGCGAGCTGGAGTACGTCGATCGCGGCACGCTTTCCTATGCCTTCGGCAGCCGCAGCGAAATGCCCGAATAACCAGCGGCAGGAAATCCTGAAGCGCTAAGCTCCTCCCATTCCCCATTCCGGCCCGCCGCCATGTCCGACACCCTCTTCGGCAAGATCATCCGCCGCGAAATCCCGGCCACCATCGTCTATGAGGACGAGGACGTACTCGGCTTCAAGGACATCGCCCCGCAGGCGCCGGTGCACGTGCTCTTCATTCCCAAGAATGCAGCGATCCGTACGCTGGACGACGTAACCCCCGAGCAGGGGCCGCTGATTGGCAAGCTGGCCCTGGCCGCGGCCGAATACGCGCGCCGCGAGGGCCTGGCCGAAGACGGCTACCGCATCGTCATGAACTGCCGCGGCCATGCCGGGCAGACGGTGTTCCATATCCACCTGCACCTGCTGGCCGGTGCGCCACTGGGCCGTTTCGGCGTTTCTGCCTGACAGACGCAGGAACGCCGCCCGAAGGCGGCGTTCTGTGTCTACTGCGGCAGCGGGCAATTACCAGCCCCAGTGCGGGCCCCACCACGGGCTCGGACCCCACGGACCCCATGGGCCACCCCAGCGCGGGCCCCACGGATCGATGACCTGCACCTCGCGCACGATCGGCCACAGGTACACGACGTTGGCATCCACGCGCGGCAGTCGGTAGTCGAACTCGCCGATGCGTGCGTTCTCGAACCCGCTGACCGTGCCGATGAAGGTCACTTCACGGCCCGGCTGGAACACGGCCGGGTCGTAGAAGCCGCTGCGGCAGGCGATGAAGCGGCCGTCGTTGGCGTCGGCATTGCTGCCGCCGGCCGGGCGGCCGGTGGCTGCCAGCGGCCGCGCCAGCATCTGGAAGCAGGTCTGGTCCTGGCCGGGACGGGTTTCGATGATCGTGCCGCCCCAGCGCACCAGTGCGCCGGGCTGCGCGCTGGCCTCGCGCGGTGCGACGGGATTGAACTGGCCCTGCAGGGGCTTGGGTGCGGTGGCGCAAGCGCTCAGCGCGAGCACGGCGGCAAGGGGAAGCAACAAGCGGATGTTCATGGCGAAGCTCCGGTGTTCGGGCGATGTTGTTGCAGGTCTTTGAGCAATTGCCGGCGTGCGCTGTCGGCGACTGCGGCAGCGTAGCGCGCTTCGGCGAAACGTTGGCTGAGTATGACCAGCTTCGGGTCGCCAAGTTCCCCATCCACCCGCGTCGCCCACGCGCCGGCCGGCTCATGCGGTTCGCGGGCCAGGCCATGCCGGGCGTAGCGGCGGCCCAGCCGGTGCCAGGCGCGCAGCAACGGGTCGCGCTCGCGTTCGCCGCGCGCCAGCAGCCAGGCCATCCAGCCCAGGGCCAGCAGCGCGGCGCAGACGAACAGGGCGATCAATTGCGAAGCGTTCAGCTCGCCGAAGCCCAGCGGCCGCAGCAGGCGCTGCTGGCGTTCGGCATTGAATGACAGCACCAGGTCGTTCCAGCCGCGGCGCAGCCAGTCGCCCACGTTGCCGGCCCAGCGCAGGTTGGCCTGCGGTTGTCCGCCATCCTGCTGCGCAAGACGATTTTCCAGCGTGTCGTAGACGCGTTCGGGCGCTACCGCCGCGGTGGGGTCCACGCGTACCCAGCCGCGCCCGGCCATCCACACCTCGGCCCAGGCGTGCGCATCCATGCGCCGCACCACGTAGTAACCCCCGATGGGGTTGCGCACGCCGCCGACGTAACCGGTGACCACGCGCGCCGGCACGCCGGCCGCGCGCATCAACACCACGAAGGCCGAACTGAAGTGTTCACAGAATCCGGCCTTGTAGCCGAACAGGAAGTCGTCCACGCCGTCACGGCCGGGTAGCGGCGTTTCCAGGGTGTAGGCGAACTCGGCATGGATCCACTGCATCGCGCGGCGCACGATGGCCGCGTCGTCGGAGCCGGCCTCGCTGCGCCATTGCCGGCCCAGCGTGAGCGTGCGTGGGTTGTAGCCCTGTGGCAGACGCAGCGCGGCCCGCCGCAACGAAGCCGGCAAGCTCGCTTCAAATGCCTGCGGCGGCGCGGACTGCAGGCGCCAGCGGGTCATGCCGGTGAGCGGGCGCTGGCTCATCAGTTCGTAATCGGGAGATAGCCGCGCACCACTGGGCGCCTGCAACGGCAGGTCGAGCGCGACCAGGCGGCCGTCGTCGGTAGCCTCGTAGTCGATCTGGTAATCCCAGCGCGCCGCGCCCGGTTGCACCGCGGGCATCGCCGAGGCGGCATGCCACTGCGGTGAGGTCCAGTCGCGGCCATCGAAGTCCCACAACACCGGGCCACGCCAATAACGCTGCTCCGGTGGCGGTACCGCGCCGAAGAACTGTGCGCGCAGCGCCGGCGTGTCATCGGCCATCAGGTCGATCCACTCGCCCGGCGACATGTGGTCGGACAGGCCCGGCCGCGACATCGTGCGTTCGGGAATGCCCCACAGCGGCGAGCCCAGCCGCGGGAACAGCCAGAACGCAGCCAGCGCCAGCGGCAAGCCGAGCACGGTCAGGCGCCGCATCACCCGCCATTGCGCGCGCCACGAGGGCGCATCCACATGCGATTCGGCATCGGCCAGCTGCGCCATGCACAACACCGCGGCCAGCACGGCCAGCAGCGACAGCGCGGTGGTCAACGGCCCCTGGTCAAGCAGAAAGGCCGAGAACGGCGCGAACAGCGCGAAGCCAAGCAGGCTGCGGCCATCGCGCAGGTTGCGCAGCTCGCTCGACTTGATCGCCAGCATCGCCGCCAGCAGCGCACAGCCGGTGTCACGGCCCAGGCGCATGCCCGACTGCCAATACACCGCGGCGAGCATCGCCAGCAGCAATATCAGGCGCAGCGGCGGTGGGGTCAGCTGGCGCCAGGCCAGGCCGATGGTCAGCAAGGCCGAGACAGCAAAAACCACGGCCAGCATCGCCGGCAATTGCAGCAGCAGCGGCAGCAGGCACAGCGCGGTGGTTGCCGCCAGCCAGGCGCGGCTGCGCGCGGAGAGGGCAGGGGACTCACGCATGCGGCAACAGCGCCAGCGCGCGCAGGCATTCGTGGCGATGCTGCGCGCCGCGCGCCGGGCCCAGCGGCGCCATGCCCGGCAGGCTCAGGCGATAACGCCGCCCTTCGCGCTCGGCTTCGTCGACCCAGCGCGCCAGGCGCGCGACGCGGCGCTCGTAGGGCAGGCCGGCCAAGGCGCGCCAGTCGAGGCGCACGTCCACGCCGACCGGCTGTTCGTATTCGCGCACCAGCAGGCTGTCGCGGCGCGCCGAGTGCTTCCAGGCAATCGCGCGGCGCGCGTCGCCGACGCGGTACGGACGCAGCTGGTGCAGTTCCTCGCCTTGCACGTGCAGGCGCGTGCGGTTGGGATCGCCATCGCCGGCGGGCAGAGGCGGGCCATCGGTTTCGGGCGCGGGATACACCAGCAGCGGCACGTCCGGCCACAGCCACGACCAGGCCCGTACCAGACCCAGTGGATGCGTGGTGGACAGGCGCAGGCGGCCGATGTCGAGCCAGCCGCGCCGCTGCGTGTGCAACAGCAGCTCGGGCGCGCGATCGTCAGCGTGGCCGAGCGCGCACCAGGTCTGGTCATCGGGATGTTGCAGGCTGAGCCCGGCACGCGTGCGCGCATCGCGGGCTTCAAATACCAGGCGCAGGCGCAGTGGCGTGCCGGCCGGCACCGGGTCGGCGGCCAGCGCGGTCAATTGCAGCCCGGACAGCTGCAGGTGCGCCATGATCGCGCTGGCCATCGCCGCCGCCCCCAGCAGCAGTGCCAGCAGCAAGGCCGGGTTGTTGTTGTAGTTCAGCGCGCCGAGCAGCATGACCGCGAGCAGCACGCCGATGAAGCCGCCAAAGCGCGTGGGCAGCACATAGATGCGCCGCCGGTCCAGGCGCACGGGCAGCGCTTCGGGGCTGCGTGGCCGCGCCAGCAGCGCGAGCCTGCGCAGCGAGCCCACGGACAGGCGCGTTGATGGCGCAGCGGGGATGCGCTCGCGCAGTGGTCGCGGCATCAATCGACCGGCACGCTGTGCAGGATCTTCTTGGCCAGTGCCGGGCCGGACTCGGTTTCCGCCTCGGCCACCAGCCGATGCCCGGCCACGGCTTCAAACAGCGCCTGGATGTCCTCGGGCAGCACGTGCGCGCGCCCCAGCAGCAGCGCATAGGCCTTGGCCGCGCGCAGCAGCGCGATGCCCGCGCGCGGCGACAGCCCCACGCGCACGCCGGCGTACTGGCGGCTGCGCGCGAGCAGGGTCTGCACGTAATGAACCAGGGCATCGCTGGCGTGCACCTGTTCCACTGCACGGCGCAACGTGAGCACCTCCTGGTCGCTGAGGCTCGGGCTGGCCTGGGCAATCAGGTCGCGGCGATCGCTGCCGCTGAGCAGGGCACGCTCGGATTCGGCATTCGGATAGCCGAGGGTGAGCCGCAGCAGGAAGCGGTCGAGCTGCGAGTCAGGCAACGGGAAAGTGCCAGACAGGTCCACCGGGTTCTGGGTGGCGATCACGAAAAACGGCTCGGGCAGCGGATGGGTACTGCCGTCGATGGTCACCTGGTGCTCGGCCATCGCTTCCAGCAGCGCGCTCTGCGTGCGTGGCGGCGCGCGGTTGATCTCATCGGCCAGCAGCACCTGGGTGAAGACCGGGCCGGGATGGAATTGGAAACTGCGCGCTTGGGCATCGTAGACCGAGACGCCGAGCACATCGGCAGGCAGCAGGTCGGAGGTGAACTGGACGCGCTGGAAGCCCAGCCCCAGACTGGAAGCCAGCGCGTGCGCCAGTGTGGTCTTGCCCAGCCCGGGCAGGTCCTCGATCAACAGGTGGCCGCCGGAAAGCAAGGCCACGAAGGCCAGGCGCACCTCGTGCGACTTGCCCAGCAGCAGCGAATTGACCTGCTGCTGAGCCTGGCGCAGCGCCTGACGCAGTGCATCGGTTAGCATTTCCGTGGCATGTGGCGGTATCGACATCACTTTCCCGGATCGTTGAAGGATTGAGTGCTGAGGCAATGCAGGGAGAACAGCGCGCGCATCGCAACTTCGTGATCCTGTGGACACTGCTGACCGCCGTCAAGGTGGTCATCGCCGCCCGCCTGCCTCTGTTCGTGGACGAAGCCTTCTATTGGCAGGAGGGCCAGCACCTGGCGGCGGCCTATTCCGACCTGCCGGGGATGACCGCCTGGCTGGCGCGGCTGGGGGTGGCGATCGGCGGTTCGCATCCGCTGGCCCTGCGCCTGCCGTTCCTGCTCATCGCCTCGCTGCTGCCATGGCTGATCGCGCATACCGCGCGGCGCTGGTTTGGCGGTACCTGTGGCTGGCAGGCCGGCAGCCTGACCTTGCTGATGCCGCTGTCGGCCACGCTGGGCATTCTCGCCGTGCCCGATGTGCCGCTGGCGCTGGCCGCGGTGCTGTGCCTGGATGCCGGCGCGCGCCTGCTGCGCGAGATCGAGGCCGGCAGCGCGCTGCAGCTGGCCTGCGGGCTGGTGATCGGCGCGCTGAGCCACTATCGCTTTGCCGGCGTGATCGGCGTGGGTTTCATCGCCCTGGCCGTGCTGCCGCAGGGCCGCGGCATCCTGCGCGACCCGCGCATCTGGATCGCGTTGAGTGCCGGCCTGCTGGCCTGGCTGCCGCTGCTGCTGTGGAACACCGACCACGACGAGGCCGGGCTGCGCTTCCAGTTGATCGACCGCCACCCCTGGTCGTTCCAGTGGACCGGCTTCCAGTTCCTGCTGGTGCAGACGCTGATGGTCACCCCGCTGCTGGCCGTGGCGATGCTGCGCGTGGCGATGGCCGGCACCCGTACCGGCGGTGGCGTGCGCGCGCAGTGGCGCTACTTCGGCCTGGTCGGCGGCGTGTCCACCGTGGCGATCTTCGCCCTGGGCTTTTTCAGCGACGCCGAGCGCATCAGCTTCCACTGGCCGCTGCCGGGTTACCTGGCGCTGCTGGTGGCAGTGCCAGTGATCCTGCTGCGCTGGTCGCGCGGCTGGCGCCGGGCGACCTGGGCCATGGCGGTCATCGGCATGCTCGGTGCCTATGGCTACTACTTGGCGGTGTCGGTGCCGGCGCTGCGCGAACAGGCGGCCGGGCAGAAGTTCTACCCGCGCAATTTCGCCGGCTGGGGCCCGCTGGCGCACGCGGTGCGCGAGGAGCTGGCGAAGATGCCGCCCGGCAGCCGCGTGCTCGCCGGCAACTTCAAGGTCGGCGCCGAACTCGGTTTCGCCCTGGACGATGCCGACATCGAAGTATTGCCCGCGCCCTTGAACGAGAAGCACGGCCGCAGTGCGCAGCTGGCGCAATGGGGCCTGATCGCGCCGCCCGAGCGCAGCGGCCCGCGCCTGCTGGTGCTCTCGCCCAGCGACCAGCGCTACCGCGACCTGCTGCAGCGCTACCACGAGATCTGCGCGCAGGTCGGGCCGCTGCCGCCGCCGCTGCGCCAGGTCAGCACCGACCATGGCTACCAGCGCTTCCTGCTGTTCCACCTGCCCGCCGCGCGCGCACCCGGCCCCTGCGTGACCCCGGCGATGGCCTGGGTTGATGCGCCGCTGCCGGGCGCGGACATCGCGCAGGGCATGGAAGTGCGCGGCTGGGCGTTCAAGGATGGCGTCGGCCTGCGTGCGGTGGAAATCCTGATCGACGGCCGCGTCGCCGCCACCGCCAGCTACGGCGGCGTGCTCGACGTGCGCCCGACCTGGCCGCAGAGCAACGACCCGCAGCATCCGCGCGTGGCCTTCAACGCCCAGGTCGACACGCGCGCGCTGGCTCCGGGCCGGCATTGGCTGGGTTTGCGCCTGCATGGCCACGACGGCAGCGTGGAAGATTGGTGGGAGCAACCCTTCGACATCCCCCAACGCTGACGCTTTCAACGACAATGCCGGCATGACTGCCGACCCCGCGCCGACCGCCACGCCCCTGCTCGACCCGTTCACCACCCTGTCGCCTGATCCCTTGCGCATCGCCGTCATCGTGCCGTGCCATGACGAGGCGGCGACGATCGCCAAGGTGGTGGGCGATTTCCGCGCCGCCTTGCCCAGTGCCAGCGTGCATGTGTTCGACA
Source organism: Stenotrophomonas sp. (assembly GCA_035629025.1). Classification (GTDB taxonomy): domain Bacteria; phylum Pseudomonadota; class Gammaproteobacteria; order Xanthomonadales; family Xanthomonadaceae; genus Stenotrophomonas_A. The sequence continues at coordinate 13,792 of DASPIU010000055.1, read as the reverse complement.
ACAATTCCGCCGACGACACCGCGGCCCGCGCCCGCGCCGCCGGCGCGCAGTTGCGCGCGGTGACGCTGCAGGGCAAGGGCAATGTGATCCGCCGCGCCTTCGCCGATATCGAAGCGGACGTCTACGTGCTGGTCGACGGTGACGATACCTACGACGCCACGGCTGCGCCGGCACTGGTGGCGCGCCTGCTCGACGAAGGCCTGGACATGGTGGTCGGCGCGCGGCGCGGCCAGGCCGAGGCGGCCTATCGCCCTGGCCATCGTTTCGGCAACGTGCTGCTCACGCGCTGCGCCGGCCTGCTGTTCGGGCGCAGCTTCGAGGACATGCTCTCCGGCTACCGCGTGTTCTCGCGCCGCTACGTCAAGTCCTTCGCCGCGCATGCGCAGGGCTTCGAGACCGAGACCGAACTGGCGGTGCACGCGCTGCAGTTGCGCATGCCCGTGGCCGAGGTCGCCACCGCCTACGGCGCGCGCCCGGAGGGCTCGCAGAGCAAGCTCAATACCTGGCGCGATGGTTGGCGCATCCTGATGACCATCCTCAAGCTGTTCAAGGCTGAGCGCCCGCTGCTGTTCTTCTCGGTGGGTTTTGTCGCCTGCGCGGCCGCCTCCATCGGCCTGGCCATCCCGATCGTCGAGACCTACCTGCAGACCGGGCTGGTGCCGCGCTTTCCCACCGCGATCCTGTGCGTGGCGCTGATGCTGCTCGGCTTCCTGCTGCTGGCCTGCGGCTTGATCCTGGACACGGTGACGCGCGGTCGCATCGAAGCCAAGCACCTGGCCTACCTGGCCGTGCCACGCAGCGGCGTGCGCCGCTGATGCGCGGCATCACCTCGCGCCTGCGCGCAGCGCTGCGCGCGCGCCTCGCCTTCGATACGCGCGCCAACATGGTGTTTGCCTGTGTTGCCGCCTGCCTGCTGTGCGGCCTGTGGGCGCTGCTGCGCGGGCAGGACAGCAACTGGGACCTGCGCAACTACCATCTCTACAACGGCTACGCCGCGCTGCACGGCCGCCTCGGCCTGGATCTGGCGCCGGCGCAGCTGCAGAGCTATTTCCATCCGGTGCTGGATGTCGTGCACTACGCGCTGATGACCGGCTTGCCAGCCATATTGGCCGGCTTCCTGCTAGGGGCCTGGCATGGGCTGGTGTTCGCCCTGGTCGCGGCCATCGCCTGGCGCGTACTGGCCGACGATCCGCGCCGTGCCACGCGCGTGCCGCTGCTTGCGTTGGCGGGGCTGTTCACCGCTGCGTTCTTTTCCGAGCTCGGCAACAGCATGGCCGACAACAGCACCGCCGTGCCCGTGCTCGCCGCACTGCTGCTGGTGCTGTCGGCGCAGGCGCGTGCACGGGCGGGGCAGGGCGCGCGCTGGCAATGGCTGCTGGCGGGCGTGCTGCTGGGTCTGGCCGTGGCACTCAAGCTCACCAATGCGCTGTATGCGGTGGCACTGGGGCTGGCGGCGCTGGCCGCTGGCGGACGCCCGCGCGATCGCGTTGCTGGTGCGGCGTGGATGACGCTGGCCGCGCTGCTGGTATTCGCCGCGGTGGGTGGGCCGTGGTTCGTGCGCGTGTGGCAGGTCTTCGGCAATCCGCTGTTCCCGCAATTCAATGCCTGGTTCCGCGCGCCGTTGGCGCTGCCGCAGTCGGTGGCCGACACGCGCTGGCTGCCGAAAAACTGGGGCGAGGGCCTGGTCTGGCCCGTGCTGTTCTCGCTGCGGCCGCAGCGCGTGGGCGACCTGGCGCTGCCGCAGTTCGGCTGGGCGGCGCTGTACCTGCTGGCGGTGCTGGGCGCTGCATGGAGGCTGTTGCGTCGCGACCCGGCCGAGCGCAGTGCGGCGACGCCGGCCGCGCGCGTGCTGCTGGTCTTCTTCCTCGTGGCCTATGTGCTGTGGCAACTGATTTTCAGCGTCCACCGCTATCTGGTCGCCATCGAAGTGTTGTTGCCGCTGCTGTTGTGGTGGGCGTGGCCGCGCCTGCTGCCGGCCGCCACGCTGCGCTGGCGCGTGCCGCTGCTGGTGCTGCTGGCCTTGCACGTGGTGGTGGCCGCGCGCGACTGGGGTCATGCCGCCTGGCGCCAGCCTGCGTTCGCGGTGGCGGCGCCCGCCATGCCCGAGCCCGCGGACAGTGCAGTGCTGCTCATCGGTGGCGAGCCGCAGGCCTGGCGTGTGCCGTTCCTGCCACCGCAGGCCATGTATCTGTCCCTGGGCTCCAATTTCCCGGCGTCGCCGGCCTATGCGCAGCGCGTGCAGGCGGTGCTTGCCGAACGCACCGCGCGTTACGCGATGCTGCACGCCACGGTTGATCGCGGCGCCGAGCGCGTCGAACGCCTGAACCAATGGGCACAGCGCCTGGGCTGGGACACCCAGCCCGGTTGCAGCAGCCTGCGCCGGCTGGCCGGCAAGCGCCTGCGCGCGGACCTGGACGAGAGCCAGCCCGGACGCTGCGTACTCAAGCCCCGCGCGGGTGCGGCCCTGGATATCGCCGCCGCTGACGCAGCCACGCGCGCCGCGGCCTCGGTCCAGCTTGCCGCGCTGGGTTGGACCCTCGACGAAGCCAGTTGCCAGCGCCTGCCGGCCCATATCGGCGGAGACGATCATCCTTACCAATGGTGCCGATTGCTGCCGGCGGGTTGAGCGTACTGCGGCGAGCTAGCAAGGGCGTCAGGGCACGGCGAAACCGGCCTCGCGCAGCAGGCGCGCGGTAGCGATCAGCGGCAGGCCGACCAGGGCGGTCGGGTCGCGCGAGTCGATCGCCTCGAACAGGCTGATGCCCAGACCTTCGCACTTGAAGCTGCCGGCACAGTCCAGCGGCGACTCGGCCTGCAGGTAGCGCTCGATCTCCGCGCCGGACAGGCTGCGGAAGTGCACTTCAGTGACATCGGCCGCGGCCTGGCGCGATCCCGGGCCGGCCAGGCACACCGCGGTATGGAAGCGCACCACGCGCCCGGACATCGACGACAATTGCGCCCGTGCCGCGTCCAGGGTCGCGGGTTTGCCAAGCGGGGCGCCGTCGAGCTCGGCGACCTGGTCCGATCCAATCACCCAGGCATCGGCCGCCGCCAGTGCTTCGGCCTTGGCCCGGGCCAGGCGCATCGCCAGCGCGGCCGGGGCCTCGCCAGGCGCCGGCGACTCGTCCACCTCCGGCCGCGCCTGCGCGAAAGCCAGGCCGAGGCGGGACAGCAGGGCGTGACGGTAGGGCGAGGTCGAGGCCAGGATCAGACGGGGCATGGGCGGTTCCGTTCAGGCGGGTGCCGAGTCTGGCGCCGGTGCCGGCCGCGGGCAAGCTCATCGATTGACAGCGGCCACGCGCGTCCTTAACATTCTGCGGCTTATGTCCGCAAACGTTCCCGAACAGCTGGATGCTTGGCGGATGGTCGCGGCGCGCAGGCGCTTTGAAGGCAGCCTGCCGCTATCGGCCCTGTCCCGGCTCGGTGGCAGTCTGGTCGATACCGAAGGCGAGGCAAAGTTTTCGCTGGAGTTCGGTCAGGACGATCTGCTGCGGGTACCTTACGTCGAATTGCACGTCGAAACGGCGCTGCCGCTGGTTTGCCAGCGCAGCCTGCAGCGTTTCCTGCAACCGGTCGAGGTCACGCAGCGGCTGGGCCTGATCCGCAGCGAGGACGAAGAGGACGCGCTGCCGCCGGGTTACGAGGCCTTGCTGGTGCCCGAAGACGGCATTCTGCGACCGGCCGACCTGGTTGAGGACGAGCTGGTGCTGGCGGTGCCCGTGGTGCCGATGGCGCCGGGCAGCGAGGCGGTCCAGGCGGACTGGCCGGCGAGCACCGAAGAATTGGACAAGGCCAACCCGTTCGCGGCGCTGGCCGGGTTGAAGAAGCAATAACCGTCGCTGGTCGGCGGGAACAGAAAGTCGGTGCGGGCACGCAGCCTGTGCGACGAAACATCGAGTAAACGAACCGAGTTTGGAGCAATCCCATGGCTGTGCAGAAATCCCGTGTTACCCCGTCCCGCCGCGGCCAGCGCCGTTCGCACGACGCCTTGACCGCCAAGCAGCTGTCCACCGACCCGACCAGCGGCGAGATCCACCTGCGTCACCACGTGACCGCCGACGGCTACTACCGCGGCAAGAAGGTCATCGCCACCAAGACCTCGGCGGTTGACGAAGATTGATGCGTGAGGCCTGCCGCCTGACGGTGGGCGACGCGTCTTCTTCCGGGGCCGCGCGGTCTTGCGCGGCCTTTTCGCAACAGGAAACCGTATGAGCAAGCGGATCTACTCCAGAATCGCGGGCACGGGCAGTTATTTGCCCGAGAAGGTGCTGACCAACGACGACCTCACCCGGATCGTCGAGACCAGCGACGAGTGGATCCGCAGCCGTACCGGCATCGTCGAACGGCACATCGCCGCCGACGACCAGACCACGTCGGACCTGGCTTACTTCGCCGCGACCCGTGCGATGGAAGCGGCCGGCGTGCAGGCCGCGGATATCGACCTGATCGTCGTCGGCACCACCACGCCCGACCTGATCTTCCCGTCCACCGCCTGCCTGCTGCAGGCACGGCTGGGCGCCACCGGCTGTGGCGCGATGGACGTCAACGCCGCCTGCTCGGGCTTCATCTATGCCTTGAGCGTGGCTGACAAGTTCATCCGCTGTGGCGATGCGCGCACCGTGCTGGTGATCGGCGCCGAAACCCTGACCCGCATCGTCGACTGGACCGACCGCACCACCTGCGTGCTGTTCGGCGACGGCGCCGGCGCGGTGATCCTCAAGGCCGACGAGGAAACCGGCATCCTCAGCACCCACCTGCATGCCGATGGCAGCAAGAAGGAGCTGCTGTGGGATCCGGTCGGCGTGTCCACCGGCTTTGCCGGTGAGGACGGCAAGGGCGGCAAGATCCTGATGAAGGGCAACGACGTGTTCAAGTACGCCGTCAAGGCGCTGGACTCGGTCGTCGATGAAACCCTCGAGGCCAACGGCCTGGACAAGCACGACCTGGACTGGCTGATCCCGCACCAGGCGAACCTGCGCATCATCGAAGCCACCGCCAAGCGCCTGGACATGTCGATGGACCAGGTCGTGGTGACCGTGGACAAGCACGGCAACACCTCGGCCGGCTCGGTGCCGCTGGCACTGGACGAAGCCGTGCGCTCCGGCCGCGTGCAGCGCGGCCAGCTGGTGCTGCTGGAAGCCTTCGGCGGCGGTTTCACCTGGGGCTCGGCGCTGCTGCGCTACTGATCGACGCGGGCGCACGGCGCCCGCGCTGCCCCTCTGGCAAAGGTGCATCCGTACCTTTGCATACGCGCCAGTACAGACGCTGGGGCGATTTCACCCGTATGATCGCCGCTCGTTTTCGCAGACCCCCTCAGCGCGCGTGACCGAAAATTCCCTCGCTTTCGTCTTCCCTGGCCAGGGTTCCCAGTCGCTGGGCATGTTGGCCGAACTGGCCGAGCTGGCCGACCCGCAGCGGCAGATCCGCGACACCTTCGCCGAGGCTTCCGACGGCGCTGGCGTGGACCTGTGGGCGCTGTCGCAGGGTGGCCCCGAGGAAATGCTCAACCGTACCGAATACACCCAGCCGGCCTTGCTGGCCGCCGGCGTTGCGTTGTGGCGGCTGTGGCATGCCCGCCAGGGCGCGCAGCCGGCGGTGCTGACCGGCCATAGCCTGGGCGAGTACACCGCGCTCGTGGCTGCCGGTGCGCTGAGCCTGCGCGAGGGCGCGCACCTGGTGCGCCTGCGCGGGCAGCTGATGCAGGACGCCGCCCCGGCAGGCGTCGGCGCGATGGCGGCGGTGCTTGGCGCCGAAGACGCGGTAGTGGCCGAAGTCTGCGCGCAGGCCGCCGGCAGCCAGGTCGTGGTGCCGGCCAACTTCAATTCGCCGGGGCAGATCGTCATCGGCGGCGATGCCGCGGCCGTGGATCGCGCCATCGCGCTGCTGGCCGAGCGCGGCGTGCGCAAGGCGGTGAAGCTGGCGGTCAGCGTGCCCTCGCACACCCCGCTGATGCGCGAGGCCGCCAATCGCCTGGCCGAAGCCATGGCCGGGCTGGCCTGGCGCGCGCCGCAACTGCCGGTCGTGCAGAACGTGGACGCGCGCGTGCACGAGGGCGTCGAGGCGATTCGCCAGGCGTTGGTGCAGCAGCTCTACCTGCCGGTGCAGTGGACCTCCTGCGTGCAGGCGCTGGCCGCGCGCGGCGTCAGTCGCGTGGCCGAATGCGGCCCCGGCAAGGTGCTGAGCGGCCTGGCCAAGCGCATCGACAAGTCGCTGGATGCGCGCCCGCTGGCGACGCCGGCCGATTTCGACGCTGCCCTGTCCGACTGGGCAGCATAAGCACATCGCGTGCGCGCCGCGGCGCGCATGCTCGTGGCGGCCTCGTGTCCGCCTTCCGCCTCCATGGCCGCCTCCACTTAAGGACAACAAGATGAGCAAGCCCCTGCAGGGAGAAATCGCGCTGGTCACCGGCGCCAGCCGTGGCATCGGTGCGGCGATCGCCGACGAGCTGGCCGCCCAGGGCGCCACCGTGATCGGTACCGCGACCTCGGCCTCCGGCGCGCAGGCGATCGGCGAGCGCCTGGCCGCCAGCGGTGGTCACGGCCGCGAACTCAACGTCACCGACGCGGGCGCGGTGGAGGCGTTGATCGACGCCATCGCCAAGGAATTCGGCGCGGTCTCGATTCTGGTCAACAACGCCGGCATCACCCGCGACAATCTGCTGATGCGGATGAAAGACGAGGACTGGCAGGCCATCCTCGACACCAACCTGAGCAGCGTGTTCCGCACCAGCAAGGCGGTGATGCGCGGCATGATGAAGGCGCGCAAGGGCCGCATCATCAACATCGCTTCGGTGATCGGCGTGACCGGCAACGCCGGGCAGGCCAACTACGCCGCGGCCAAGGCCGGCATCATCGGGTTTTCCAAGTCGCTGGCCAAGGAAATCGGCTCGCGCGGCGTCACCGTGAATGTCGTCGCGCCGGGCTTCATTGATACCGACATGACCCGCGCGCTGCCCGAGGAACAACGCACCGCGCTACTGGACCAGATCGCGCTCGGCCGCCTCGGCGAGCCGGCCGATATCGCACGTGCGGTGGCGTTTTTGGCCGGTCCTTCGGCCAGCTACATCACCGGCGAGACCCTGCACGTCAACGGCGGCATGTACATGCCCTGATGCGTGTGGCGCAGGGAGGCGCTAAGTGGTTGAATGGCCGGGGTTTGTGTTGCAATGCAAGGCTCCGGCGCTTTCCACTACACTATCCAACGCGGCCATCGCACCCGATGGCGTTTTTTTGAACCACCACTACTCCATCTGGAGCGATATCCCATGAGCACCATCGAAGAACGCGTCAAGAAAATCGTCGTCGAACAGCTTGGCGTCAAGGAAGAGGAAGTCACCAACAGCGCATCGTTCGTCGATGACCTGGGTGCGGACTCGCTGGACACCGTCGAACTGGTGATGGCGCTCGAAGAAGAGTTCGAGTGCGAAATCCCGGACGAAGAAGCCGAGAAGATCACCTCGGTGCAGCAGGCGATCGACTACGTCAAGGCTCACGTCAAGAGCTGATGCTGTTGCTGGCCGCGGCGCTCGTCTGCCCCGCGCGTCAGAACTACCATGGGGCCGCGTTCGCGGCCCCGTGCATTAGTAAGCGGTGCCGCGTTCGCGGCCCCGTGCATTAGTAGGCGGTGCCGCGTTCGTGGCCCCGTGCATTGCTGGAGCGGTGCCGCTGTTGCGGCCCCGTGCAGCGTTGAAGCGTTGCCGCCACAGCGGCCGCGTGAACGAGTCAGCGGCGCCGCGAGCGGCCCGCGCAGGGGCAATGCGGTGCCCGCCGCAGCGGTTGCGCGGCGCCGAATGCGCCCCCATGTGAAGCAGTTGAACGCCGCTGCGGCGGCCCGTCTTTCAAGCGCCATCAGGTATCGGGCAGGAGATCCACAATGAGTCGTCGTGTTGTCGTGACCGGCATGGGCATGGTGTCGCCGCTGGGCAATGACCTGGCCAGCAGCTGGGACGGGATCGTCAATGGCCGTTCCGGCATTGGCCCGATCACCCACATCGATGCGTCGCAGTTCACCACCCGCATCGCCGGCGAAATCCGCGATTTTGATCCCACCCTCTACGCGTCCGCCAAGGACGTGAAGAAGATGGACACCTTCATCCACTACGGCATCGGCGCCTCGTTCATGGCCATGGACGATGCCGGGCTGGAAGTCACCGAGGCCAATGCCGAGCGCATCGGCGCGATCCTCGGCTCGGGCATTGGTGGCCTGTACGGCATCGAGGAACAGACCATCAAGTTCCACGAGGGCGGCGCGCGCAAGATCTCGCCGTTCTACGTGCCCAGCACCATCATCAACATGCTTCCTGGCCAGGTCAGCCTGATCAAGGGCATCAAGGGCCCGACGTTCTCGGCGGTCTCGGCCTGCGCCACCTCCAACCATTCCATCGGCACGGCGCTGCGCATGATCCAGCACGGCGACGCCGACGTGATGCTGGCCGGCGGCGCCGAGCGCGGTTCCTCGCCCACCTCCATCGGCGGCTTCTGCTCGATGAAGGCGATGTCGACCCGCAACGACGATCCGGCCCGGGCATCGCGCCCGTGGGACAAGGAACGCGACGGCTTCGTGCTCGGTGACGGCGCCGGCGTGCTGGTGCTGGAGGAATACGAACACGCCAAGGCCCGCGGCGCGCGCATCTATGCCGAGCTGATCGGTTTTGGCGCCAGCTCCGACGCCTTCCACATGACCGCGCCGAGCGAGGACGGCGAGGGCGCCGCGCGCAGCATGCTGGCGGCCATTCGCGACGCCAAGATCAACCCCGAGGAAGTGGACTATCTCAACGCCCACGGCACTTCGACCCCGCTCGGCGACCTGGCCGAAACGCTGGCGATGAAGCGCGCGCTGGGCGACCACGCCTACAAGGCAATGGTCAGCTCGACCAAGTCGATGACCGGCCATCTGCTCGGTGCCGCCGGCGGCGTGGAAGCGATCTTCTCGGTGATGGCGATCCACACCGGCATCATCCCGCCGACGATCAACCTGGACGAGCCGGGCGAGGGCTGCGATCTGGACTACGTGCCGAACGTGGCGCGCGAGAAGAAGATCGACGTGGCCATGTCCAACGGCTTCGGCTTCGGCGGCACCAACGGCACGCTGTTGTTCCGCCGCCTCTGATGCTCCGCCGCGCGCACCCGCAGCGGGTGCGCGCGTTCCGCGCCTGAGCGCGCGGCCTGATCCCATGGCGGCCCGCTTCCGGGACCGCCCGCCCGAGTGCCCGACAATGCCGACCCTGCCGCTGGCCGCTGCAACCGACCTGCTGGCCCTGCATCGCCTGGCCCCGGCGCGCTATCCGGCGTTGTTTGAATCCACCGCCCACGGCACCGTCCACGGTCGCTGGGACCTGTTGTTGATGGCCGCTGGCGAGCAACTCCAGCTGGGCAGCGACGGCATCACCCGTGACGCACAGGGCCAGCCACTGCAAGGTGAGTTCCTGGCGCTGCTGGACGCAGCCTGGGCCGGTACACGGCAGGCGCCGCGCAGCGAGCCAGATTTGCCCTTCGATGGCGGCTGGGCGCTGCTGCTGGACTACGAGCTGGCCGCGCAGATCGAACCGGTGCTGGCGCTGCCAATGCGCGACGATGGCCGGCCCGTCGCGCTGGCGCTGCGCTGCCCGGCCGCGGTCCTGCGCGATCGCCATGATGGCCGTTGCATCGCCGTGGCCGAGGCCGGGCACGAAGCGCTGCTGCAGACAATTGCCGCCGACGTGGCGGCCGCGGCCGCGCTGGCGCCGCTACCGGCCTGGCAGGCGCCGTCGTCACTGCGCGAGGACGCGCCGGAACGCTTCACCGCTAGCGTCGAGCGCGTGCTCGACTACCTGCGCGCCGGCGACGTATTCCAGGCCAACATCTCGCGCGCATGGAGCGCCGGTTTCGATACGGAACTGGACCCGGCCGCATTGTTCCAGCGCCTGCGCCAGGCCAACCCGGCGCCATTTGCCGGGCTGTTCGTCGCCGCGGGACGCGCGGTGGTCAGTTCCTCGCCCGAGCGCCTGGTGTCGGTGCGCGGGCAGCGCGTGGAAACGCGCCCGATCGCCGGCACCCGCCCGCGCTTTGCCGGTGATGATGACGCAGCGCGCATCCGTGAACTGGTCGGCCACCCCAAGGAGCGCGCCGAGCACGTGATGCTGATCGACCTGGAGCGCAACGACCTGGGCCGCGTGTGCCGCCCCGGCACGGTCGAGGTCGACGAACTGATGAGCGTGGAAAGCTACGCCCACGTCCACCACATCGTCAGCAATGTGCGCGGCCTGCTGCGCGAGGGTGTGAGCCCGGGCGCGGTGATCGCCGCGGTGTTTCCCGGCGGCACCATCACCGGCTGCCCGAAGGTGCGTTGCATGCAGATCATCGCCGAGCTCGAAGGCGAGGCGCGGGGTGCCTATACCGGCGCGTTCGGCTGGCTGGGCAGTGATGGCGACATGGACCTCAACATCCTGATCCGCACCGCCGAAGTGGCTGGTGCGCAGGCACGTTTCCGCACCGGTGCCGGCATCGTGGTCGATTCGCTGCCCGAGCGCGAACTCGACGAAACCCGGGCCAAGGCGCGTGGCCTGCTGCGCGCGCTGGATGGCGGCTGATCGGCGTGGCGCCGCGGCAGCTGGGGCCGGCGCGTCGTGCGCGGTATCCTGCGCCCCTGGGCAAGCAGTGAGGTGAATGTGGCACGGGCGAAACGTGGATGTCTGGGCGTGATGACAGCGTTGCTGGCACTGGTGCTGCTGGTCGGCGGCGCGGCTGCCTGGCTGTGGTACGACCATGCGCGCTTTGCCGCCACGCCGATGAGCGCGCAGGCGCCCAGCGTGGTCGTGGCACCCGGCGATTCGGTCCGCGGCATGCTGCGCAAGCTGCGCGAGGCCGGCGTGGACACGGGCCATGACTGGAACTGGCTGCTGCTGGCGCGCCAGGTTGGCGCGGCCGGCCATATCAAGGTCGGCGAATATGCACTGCAGCCTGCCCTCAGCCCGCAGCAGCTGCTCGAACGCATGCGCGATGGCCGTGTCATCCAGTACCGCTTCACCCTGGTCGAAGGCTGGAACATCCGCCAGTTGCGCGCCGCGCTCAACAGCGCCTCGCCGCTGCGGCACGTGACCCAGGAACTCGACGATGCCACCTTGATGACCCGGCTTGGCTTCCCCGGTCAGCACCCCGAAGGCCGCTTCCTGCCAGAGACCTATCTGTACCAGCGCGGCGATACCGACCTGGACGTGTTGGCGCGCGCGCACAAGGCGATGGAAACCGCGTTGGCCGAGGCCTGGTCGCGGCGCGCCGATGACCTGCCGCTGCGCAATGCGGAGGAAGCCCTGATCCTGGCCTCGATTGTCGAGAAGGAAACCGCGCTGCCGGCCGAGCGCGCGCAGATCGCCGGCGTGTTCGTGCGCCGCCTGCAACTGGGCATGAAGCTGCAGACCGACCCGACCGTGATCTACGGACTGGGCAGCGCCTACGACGGCAACATCCGCCGCCGTGACCTGGAAACCGATACGCCGTACAACACCTATACGCGCACCGGCCTGACGCCCACGCCCATCGCCATGCCCGGGCGCGCCGCGCTGGACGCCGCGGTGCGGCCGGCGCCGGGGCAGGCGCTGTATTTCGTCGCGGTGGGCGATGGCAGCGGCGCGCACGTGTTCTCCGCCGACTACGCCGAACACAGCGCGGCCGTCAGCCGCTACCTGCAACGCCGCCGCCAGCCAGCCGAAGCCGAACCGGTGACCACGCCATGAGCCCGGCCCTGTTGCAGCACCCGCGCTTCATCAGCCTGGAAGGCGGCGAGGGCGCGGGCAAGAGCACCGCGATCAGTGCCATTCGCGACTGCCTGCAGGCGCATGGCCACGAAGTGGTGCTGACCCGCGAGCCCGGCGGCACGCCGCTGGCCGAACGCATCCGTGAGATGGTGCTCAACCACACGCCGGCATCGGCGGTGACCGAGCCGCTGACCGCCGAGGCCGAACTGCTGCTGGTATTCGCCGCACGCGCGCAGCATGTGCGCGAGGTGATCCGCCCGGCCTTGCAGCGCGGCGCCTTCGTCGTCAGCGACCGCTTCACCGATTCCAGCTACGCCTATCAGGGCGACGGCCGCGGCCTGGACCCGGCGTGGATCGCCGACCTGGAGCGGCGCGCCGTGGGCCTGCAACCGGGCCTGACCCTGCTGCTCGACCTGGATGTCGGCATCGGCCGTGCGCGCATGAGCGGGCGCGACCTGTGGCCGGACCGCATCGAGCGCGAGCAGGATGACTTCTTCGAGCGCGTGCGTGCCGGCTTCCGTGCACGCGCGCAGGCGCAACCGCAGCGCATCCGCGTCATCGATGCGAACCAGCCGCCAATGGCGGTCGCCGCCGATGTCGCGCGCACCGTCGCAGTGTTCATCGGGGACGCGGAAGCATGAGCACGGACTTCGCGCCCTGGCAGCAGCGCGCCTACGACCAGACCGTGGCGGCGCTGGATGCCGGTCGCCTCGGCCACGGCCTGCTGGTCTGCGGGCCCGCCGGCCTGGGCAAGCGCGACCTGGCCCTGCGCCTGGCCGCGCACGTGCTCGGGCAGGGCAGCGATGCGGCGGCGCGCACGCGCAGTGCGCAACTCATCGCCGCCGGCACGCATCCGGACCTGCATCTGGTGTCCTTCATTCCCAACCGCACCGGCGACAAGCTGCGCACCGAGATCGTGATCGAACAGGTCCGGGAGGTGTCGCAGAAGTTGGCGCTGACGCCGCAATACGGTGTGGCCCAGGTGGTGGTGATCGACCCGGCCGACGCAGTCAATCGCGCGGCCTGCAATGCCTTGCTGAAGACGCTGGAAGAGCCGGCGCCGGGCCGCTACCTGTGGCTGATCAGCGCCGAGCCGGCGCGCCTGCCGGCGACCATTCGCAGCCGCTGCCAGCGCCTGGAACTGAAACTGCCGCCGCGCCAGGAAGCACTGGACTGGCTGCGCACGCAAGGCTTCGACGCGGCGAGCGCAACCGAAGCACTGGACGCCGCGCGCGGCCACCCGGACCTGGCCGCGCAGTGGCTGCGCGACGATGGCCTGGCGCTGCGCCGGCAAGTCGCCGCGGACATGGAGCAGCTTGCGGCCGGCCGCGCCGGTGCGGTCGAGCTGGCCACGCGCTGGACCGGTGACGAACATGCCGATGCGCGCCTGCGCCACGCCGCCGACCTGGTGCTGGCGCGCGCGGCTCTCGGCTTGACCGAGCCGGCGCGATTGCACAAGCTGGCGACTTGGTTCGATGCCGCCAACCGTACCCGCGACCTGCTGCGGACCACGGTGCGTGCCGACCTGGCGGTGGCCGAACTATTGCTGGCCTGGCGCGATGGGGAAAGTCCGAAAAGGGCGCCGGGGCAAAAAGGGGAAACACGATGAGTGCAACAAATGCGCGCCAGGGCATCCTGTCGCTGGCGGTCAAGGACAAGATGGCGCTGTACAGCGCCTACATGCCGTTCGTGAAGAACGGCGGCATCTTCGTGCCGACGCCCAAGCGCTATTTCCTTGGCGACGAGGTGTTCCTGCTGCTCACGCTGCCCGAGTCCAGCGAGCGCCTGCCAGTCGCCGGCAAGGTGATCTGGGCCACCCCCGCCGGTGCCCAGGGCAACCGCGCCGCCGGCATCGGCGTGCAGCTGGCCGATGGCCCGGAAGGCGAGGCGGTGCGCAACCGCATCGAAACCCTGCTGGCGGGCCTGCTCAATTCGGACAAGCCCACGCACACGATGTAACTACGAGGTGGGTGCTGTCTTGACGCCCTGCCGCCGCCGCCTATAATGGGCGGCTCGCGACATCCCGGGCGGTTAGCTCAGCGGTAGAGCATTGCCTTCACA
>DASPIU010000054.1:0-26366 GCA_035629025.1 Stenotrophomonas sp. | reverse complement strand
GCCGATTACCACGATGCCACCGCGGCGCTGCACGCGACCTTCGTCTGTGTCGGCGCGATCACCCTGACCTCCACGCTGATCTTCTGGCAGTTGGCTGATACGCGACCGGAACCCAGGCAGGTTGAGGAAGTGGCGGAGTAGGTGTACGCGCCATGACGTGACGTTGCGTGCCTGTGCGGCTCGCGTTACTTCCATAGAAGTAGTTCAGGCTGACGATTCGCACGTCTGCCAGCACCAGCACCGCCACACCGTCTGGAGCACTCGCAATCACTGCGCGATGGGCATCGTCTGCGCATGGTTGCACTGCTGCACTGTCCAATGGCCGGCGCGATGCGTAGCCAAGCACCACCCGTTCAAGATCGCCCGCCTTCGATACGCTGAACTCTTTCACCGGCCCCGAGTACAAGTAACAGCGACCTTCCAGGTGCAGATCTGCCGTCATCCACACAAACAGCACATCGGCGGGTCCAAGTAAATCCAGCCAGTTGGCGGCGGGACGCCGCTTGAGCTCGCCGTTCGCCCATCGGCCAAGGGCCCACACCAGCGCCGGTAGCATGGTGAAGTACGCCCCGATCCTGGCGGGGTAATGTTCCAGGCTTGCCAGAGCACGTCCGGCCGCGGGCGAATCCAGGTCCCCACCCAGCAGCGCGATAGCCTGGCCGGCATCGGGCAGCGGCCAACCCGCACTGCCGGCAATCAACCGCCGCACCAACAGCCACAGCCCCTGAAAGAGCAGCGCGGAGGCCACCATCAGCGCGAGGCTGAGACTCAAGTGTTGATCGAGCGAGCTGCCGGGCGCATTAGGGTTATGAAGCCGCGTCAGGCCGAAAATGAAAGCCACACCTGGCAACAGCAGGCAGATCGCCACTACAACCGACAAGCTCAGACCCATCGCCGGCCTGCCTCTGATCTCGGCTGACCGCTACTCTTGTTCCGGCTTCTCCGTATAGACGATCATGCCATTGACCTCGAAGCTCTTCGCACCGGTAGCCAGCGCGTGGAGAATCTTCGCCGTGGTCTCACGCGCAAGTTCGCGCGTGCCGAACAGCTTGTCGGCTTCCTTCTTGTAAGTCGCAAATCCCGTGTATCCAGACATGCCAGTCACCTCCGTGGTTGTGCCAACGAATATAACGGCGGAGGCAAAGCGGGTCTGTCGCGAATCTGCACTCAGTTGCGTAGGACTTGTGCTATTGCCTCGGACAGGATTTCTCCCGTCACCGGCTTGCGCAGGAAGCCGTCAAATCCGGCCGCGCGCGCGGCGGGCTCGGCTTCGGCATCGGCGCGCGCGGTGACGGCAATCAGCGGCATGGCGTGGCCGAACACGCGCAGCTGCCGGGCCAGGGCAAATCCATCCAGACCGGGCAGGTCCAGGTCCAGCAAAGCGACATCGAATGCCTGCTCGGCCACCTCGGTCAGCGCCGCCAGGCCATGCGCGGCATGCACCACGCGATGGCCGCGCGCGGTGAGCAGGCCGGCTATGACTTCGGCAATGGTGGCGTCGTCTTCCACCAGCAGGATCTGCAGGCCGGCGTCGAGCGAGGGCGCGGCCGCCGGCGTTGCATTGCGTTCGGCACCTGATACCACCCAGCGCAACGGCAACTCCACACTGAAGCGCGTACCGGCGCCCAGCTTGCTGACAATGTCGATGCGCCCGCTCATCGCCACCGCCAGTTCCTGGCAGATCGCCAGGCCCAGGCCGCTGCCGCCGTAGCGCGCGGCGGTGCGCGGGCCTTCGCCCTGTTCAAAGCGGCGGAACAGGCGCTGCTGCTGTTCGGCACTGATGCCCGGACCGGTATCGATGACCTCGAAGCGCAAGCCCTGCCCCTGCCCCAGCGCCGATACGCGCAAGGTCACGCTGCCGCGCTCGGTGAATTTCACCGCGTTGTTGAGCAGGTTGAGCAGGATCTGCCGCACGCGGGTCACATCGCCATTGGCGGCCAGCTCGCCGGGCAAGGCGTTGTCGAGCTCGAAGCGCAGGCCGCGCGACTCAGCCAGCGGCGCGGTCATCGCGGCCACTTCTTCCACCAGCTGGTTGACCGAGAATGGCTGCAGGTCCAGTTCGAGCTTGCCCGATTCGATCCGCGCCAGGTCCAGCGCATCGTTGACCAGCCGCAGCAGGTGCGCGCCAGCTCGACGAATCGCCTCGGTATAGCCGCGCTGGCGGGTATCCAGTTGGGTGTTGAGCAACAGTTCGCTCATGCCCATCACCCCGGTCATCGGTGTGCGCACTTCGTGGCCCAGCGTGGCCAGGAAGCGGGTCTTGGCCAGCGACGCCTGCTCGGCCAGCTCCTGCTTGTGGATGGCCAGCTGCCACGCATGCAGACGGCGCAGGCGGCGGCGATAGGCGAGCACGGCCATCAGCAGCAACAGCACGCCCACGCCGGCCAGCGCGGCCATGCCCCAATGGCTGCGCCACCACGGCGGCAGCACGCGGAAGGCCACCGTGCGTACCTTCGACCACACGCCATCCACCGTCTTGCCCTGCACTTCCAGCGTGTACTCGCCGGCCGGCAGGCGCGAGAACAGGCGCTCGCCGCTGGGCCCGACATCGATCCAGTCCGGGTCGTAGCCGCTGAGCTTGAAGCGATAGCTGTTGGCGTCCGAATCGCTGAAGGACAGCATGCGCGCGACGATATGCAGGTCGCGGTCACCGTCGGCGATCACCAGTGGCTCGACATGGGTCAGGTCCAGCCCGCTTTCGCCGCGACGCAGGCCGACACGCTCGATCATCAACGGCGGTTGCCTCGTGGAAGGCCGCACCTGCGCCGGATCGAACAGCACCAGTCCGTCGGGCGTGGCCGCCACCACCTGGCCCAGGCGCGACTGCAGCAGCGTGCGCGGCCGGAACTGCTGGTTCGGCAGGCCGTCGTGGACACCGTAGATGCGCACCGCGCGATTGGCCGGGTCGATGCGGATCAGGCCGCGCATGCTCGACACCCAGGCCACACCGGCCGGATCCACCACCAGCCCGCCCGGCTCCAGCGCGGGAAAATCCTCACGCACGCCGATGGCATTGAGCAGTTGCAACTTCCGCCCATCCCAGAAGTACTGTTGCAGCTGGCCCATGCCAGCAAGCCAGACGATGCCGGCGTCGGTGGCCGCGGTTGCATACACCGCCTGCGCCGGTGCACCGGGCACCGCGACGAAGGCGTCGGCGGCGGCATTCCAGCGCAACAGGCCACGGCTGCTGGCCAGCCACAGCTCGCCGTCCGGACCGACCCGCATTTCGTTGACCGCCAGTTCGCGGGTCAGGCCGTTGGCATCATGCGGGAGCCTGCGCAGCACGTGGCCATCCGGATCGCGCAGCTGCATGCCATCGACGTCGGAATACAGCCACAAGCGGCCATCGGGCGTCTGCGCGATCATCTCGGCCTCGCCATGCATGGCGGCATCGCGCGCGTCGGTATCGTGCCAGCGCTGCACCTGCGCCGTGGCCGGGTCGTAGCGCACCAGGGCCTTGTACAGGCCTATCCACACCCGCCCCTGCTGATCTTCGAGCACCGACTGCGGCCACTTCAGGCCATCGATCTTCTCCAGGTGGTGCTCGACCGCGCCAGTCGCCGGGTCCAGCCGGTCCAGGACCCCGCGCGTGCCGACCAGCCAGAAGCGGCCGTCGCCGCTGCGCGCGGCTGCAAGCACGTAAGGATTGGCGATGGTCGCCGGGTCCTCCTGGCGATTGGCGAGCACCGCGAACTGCCGCCAGTTCGCCGGCAGATGCCACAGGCCGGTATTGGGACTGGCAAACCAGATGCCGCCTTCGTGGTCTTCATAGGCCGCCGACCAGTTCGGCTTGACCAGGCCGTGCGCCGAACTGCTGTACAGCGGCACGTTGCGCAATTCACCATTCTTTTCGCGGCCCAGGCCCGACAGCGTGTCCAGCCAGTAGCCGCCGCCGCTGTCGCGCAACAGCACGCTCAGCACGGACTCGCCGCGCACATGCCGCCACGGCGCCGGGTCCCAGCTGCCGTCAGGGCGGCGCAGCAAGGGGCTGCCGTTGGAATCGGCGATCCACAGGCTGCCGTCCGGCTCCACCGCCAGGCCATTGATGAAGCGCACCTTGTTGCCCGGCAGTTGCAGGCGTTCAAAGCGCTGCCCGTTCCAGCGCGCGACGCCGTTCTTGGCGGCCACCCACAGGGTGCCGTCGGGACCGACCTTGAGGAAGTTCACCGACGCAGCCGGCACGCTGTTGTCGTCGCCCGGCAGCGGCAGGTAGCGCTCCATCTTGCCGGCCGGAGTGATGCGATACAGGCCGCCGGTCGAGGTGCCGAACCAGATGCTGCCGTCCGGCGTGGATTCCACGCACCACACGGTGTTGCCCAGCATCTGCGGGTAGCCGTGGTGGTCGTAGTAGTGGAAGCGCCGGCGGTCGGCGCTGAGCATCACCAGCCCGGCGTTTTCCGTGCCCACCCACACGCGATTGCGCGCGTCCACGTGGACCGCCCAGATCATGTTGTCGCGCAGGCCATCCTCGATGCGCCAGATGCGGTAGCCGCGGCCGTCATAGCGCGCCAGGCCATCGCCGCTGGCCAGCCACAGGTAACCGAAGGCATCTTCGGCAAAGCCATTGATGGTGTTGGAAGGCAGGCCATCGGCCACGGTGAGCTGGCGCGGCTGCGGCGTGGCCGGCACCGTCGCGCGGGCCTCGCCGACGATGCCCAGCGCGCACAGGCACAGCACGGCCAGGCCAGCGGCCACCCCGAGTGTCCGCACCCGCCATCCCGCCTGTCGTGTGATTTGCCGTGCCGCCGTCATGGTCATCCGCTCTCCCCGCCCGCATCCTGCGTGGCCGCGGCCACGGCTGGCAAGTCACCGCTGCACCGCCCCCGCGGCTCCGGCAGGCACGGCCGTGCCCGGGTGCGGGCGCAGCGCGGCCAGGGCCTGGACCAGGGCGTCGCCGGTCACCGGCTTGCGCAGGAAGCCCGCGCAGCCCACGGCGCGTGCCTGCGGTTCGGCGGCCGGGTCCGAGCGCGCGGTAAGCGCCAGCACCGGCAAGGCCAGCCCCATTGCGCGCACCTGCCGCACCAGGGCCAGGCCATCGATACCGGGCAGGTCGAGATCGAACAGACCCACGTCGAAGCTCTGCAATTGCAGCTCGGCCAGCGCCGCCAGGGCATGAGCGGTACGCACGACATGGTGGCCACGGGACTGCAGCAGTGCGCCAACCACCTCGGCCACGGTGTCGTCGTCCTCGACCAGCAGCAGGCGCAGCGGCGGCAAGGCGATGGCAGGACTGGCCAGCGCGGACCCGGTATTGGCCCCACCGTGTTCGGCGCGCGGCAGCGGCAGCTCCACGCGAAAGCGCGCGCCCTGCCCCGGTGTGCTGTCCACGCCGATATGGCCGCCCATCGCCGTGGCCAGCTCGCGGCAGATCGCCAGCCCCAGACCGCTGCCGCGCCGCTGCGCGCGGCCGCGCTCGGCGCTGCCCTGCTCGAAGCGACGGAACAGCCCGGCCTGTTGTTCGGCACTCAGGCCGGGCCCGGAGTCGCTTACCTCGAAGATCACGCCGTGACCGCCGCGCCCGGGCCGCACGCACAGGCCAACCTCGCCGTGATCGGTGAACTTGATGGCGTTGGTCAGCAGGTTGAGCAGAATCTGCTGCACGCGATTGGGATCACCGCGCAACCCCGGCGGCACCGCCGGATCGATCTGGCAGCGGAACACCAGACGCTTGCGTTCGGCCAGCGGCCGCGCCAGCGCCACGACCTGGCGCAACAGCGCATGCAAGGCGAAATCGCGACGCTCAAGCGCGAGCTTGCCGGCCTCGATGCGCGCCAGGTCCAGCGCATCGTTGACCAGCCGCAACAGATGGCGACCGGCACTGTCGATCGCGCTGGCATAGCCGTGCTGGCGCGGGTCAAGCGGCGTCTGCAGCAGCAGTTCGGTCATGCCGAGCACGCCGGTCATCGGCGTGCGCACCTCGTGCCCGAGCGTGGCCAGGAAGTGGCTCTTGGCCAGTGATGCCTGCTCGGCGAGTTCGCGCTTGTGCTGCGCCAGCTGCCAGGCATGCCGCGCGCGCAGGCGCCGCTGATACAGTGCCGCGCCGGCCCACACCGCGAGCACGCCCAGCCCGCCAAACAGCAGCTGGCCGGCACCGGTGCGCCACCACGGCGGCGGCATGTCGATATGCAGCTGGTGCACTTGCGAGGCGTTGCCCAGCGCATCGGCGCCCTCGATCTGCAAGGTGTAAGTCCCCGGCGGCAACGCCGAGAATTCGCGCTGGGCCAGCGCATCGCGCTCGCTCCAGCCCTCCTCCAGGCCGAGCATGCGCCAGCGATACACGATGCCGCGTGCATCGCCAAAGGAAAGCAATCGCGCACCCACCCGCAACTGACGATCGGTAGCGCGCAGGTGCAGCGTCTGCGCCGGTGGCAGGGCGATGCGCTGGCCCTTGCGCACCACGCTGATCTCTTCGATGCGCAACCGCGGCGTGGACGCCAGTTCATCGGGCAGGCGCGTGTCCAGCAGCAGCAGGTTGCCATCGACGGTCGCGCCGGCGAGCACGCCCTCGCGGTCCAGGCGCAGGCAGCCGGCAATGAACTCGGCGCTGCTCAGGCCATCGCGCGGGCCGAACCTGCGTACCGCCGACGGCCGCCCCGGCGCTACGGGTTCGATCCGCCACAGGCCGCGACGCGTGGCCAGCCAGACCCGGCCCTGCTCGTCCACGCGCAGGTCCATCGCCTCTATCGCTGGCACGCCCGCCGCGCTGTCCAGGCGCTGACCCGCCAACCAGCGGCCGCTGACCTGCCGCCATTCTTCCAATATCCCGGGCCGGTAGGTCCATAGCGTTCCATCCGGCGCCAGAGCAAACGCCTGCACCGGGCGCGGCGGCAGGCCGGGCACGGCGACGAATGCAGCACTACCGCTGTCCCAGGCGCGCAGGCCACGCTCGCCGGCCACCCACACCTGTGCGCCTGGCCCGGTGCCCAGATAGCCGGCCCGGTCGCCGGGCAGTTGCGGGTCACGTCCGAACACGCGCGTGGTCAATACCTTGCCGGTATCGCCGTCGCGGCGTTGCAAGGTGTTCAACACGCGTACCCAGATGTCGCCCTGCGCATCCTCGATGATCGTGTCGGGCGCGACGTATCGCGCCGGCGCTTCGGCCGTGCCGAGCCCGCTCCAATGCCGGCCGTTGCGCAGGTCGACGCGGGTCAGGCCAGTGAGAGGATTGCCCAGCCACAGGCGGCCGCGGCGGTCCTCCACGCCGGCACTGACCGGCATGCCGCGCAGGGCGGGAAGCGCGAATGGCAGCGGCACGCGGCGACCGCTGCGCGTATCCAGGCGCGAGAGTTGTCCGTCCGGGTCCCGTTGCCACAGCCCGCCACCGACGGCCTGCACCAACGGACAGCGCACGCCATCGCCAAGCTCAGCCGGCATCGCCAGCACCGCCGTGCGTTTCCAGTCCGCACGCAAATAAGCCAGGCCGCGCCCGTGCAGCGGTACCCACAGGCCGCCATCGCTGCCGCGCAGCAAGGTCATGACGTGGCGGCGCCGGCTCAGCGGCACCTGCGCGTCGAGCATGGGCAGCAGGCCGGCTTCGCCCTGCGTGCGCCACAGGCCGCGTTCGCTGCCCAGCCAGTACTCGCCATCACCGGCGCTGGCCATGGACCAGACGATGTTGCCGGACGCACTGCCGAATCTTTGCGACCACGCCGGCTGTTGCCAGTACCCGGCGCCATCGCGTTGCATGACACCAGCCGCGCTGCTCACCCAGAGGCGGCCGTCGATCCAGGCCAGTGCATGGATGGCCGCTGCCACCGGCATGGGCTCGCGGCGCAGGCGTCGGCCGTCGTGGTACAGCAATCCCGCGGTGGTGCCGATCCACAGCGTGCCGTCGCTGGCGGCCACCATCGCCATGACCTGGGCATCGGCGTCCGCCAGCACGCTCGACAGCTCAAGCCGGCGCACGTGGCCCTCGCCATCGATGCGATACACCCGGCCATGGTTGGTACCCAGCCACACCTCGCGCCCCTGCCCGGCGATGACCCGCACCACTTCGCCCGGCGGCTGCGGATAGCCGCCGCCGCGGTAGTGCACGAAGCGCTGGCGTGCGGCATCGAGCACGCTGATGCCGCCCTCCCTGGTGGCTACCCAGATGCGGTCGTCCGCATCCACATGCAGCGCCTGCACGGCGTTGTCCGGCAGCGAACCCACATCGCGCGGGTCATGCCGCCACACGGTGAAGCCGGTGCCGTCATAGCGGGCCAGGCCATCGGCGGTGGCGAGCCAGAGATAGCCTTCGCGGTCCTCTGCAATACCCGAGATTTCCGTCGAGGGCAGGCCGTCGTCGCCGTCGACCAGGCCAAAGCGCGGCTGCTGCGGGACCGCTGCCTGCGCGATCGCCATCCCCACGCCGGGCATGCCGCCCATGATGCCTGCCAGCAAACCGGCGAATATCCCCGCCAATCCCCAAACCCGCATTCTCACCTGCACCCGCGCCTGCGCCGATGCACCCCACCCGGCATGCACCCGCATCGCCTTCTTCCCTGTCCTGCCCCATGCTGCCTCCATGCTCGCAACGGACCGTTGCGGCCGCAACGGCAAGCAGGACACGCGTGGTTGTGCCTAGAATCGCCCCCATGACGCGCACCCTCGCCCTGCTGCTGTTCGCCCCGCTGGCGCTTTCCGCCCCGGCCCTTGCCGCGCCGGCGCAATACGCGCTCGACCCGGTACATACCCGCGTGCTGTTCGCCATCGACCATGCCGGCTTTTCCAAGTCGCTGGGCACGGTGTCGGGCAGCGAGGGCAGCCTGCGTTTCGATCCGCAGGACTGGAGCAGCGCGCAGCTCGAGGTGACCGTGCCGCTGACGCGGCTGGACCTGGGCGATGCGAAATGGAACCAGTCAGTGCTGGCGCGCAACCTGCTCGATGGCGAGCGCTACCCGCAGGCGCATTTCGTCTCCACGCGGGTGGAGCCGGTCGATGAACACCATGCGCGCGTCTTCGGCACGCTGACCTTGCGCGGCGTGAGCCAGGAGATCGCGCTCGATGTCACCTTCAACCAGCTCAAGCGCCACCCCTTGCCGCCATTCCATCGCACCGCGGGCTTCTCGGCCACCGCCACCTTGAGCCGCGCAGCGTTTGGCATCGATGCCTGGAAGAGCGTGATCGGCGACGAGGTGCAGCTGCGCATCGAGGCCGAGGCCGTACGCCAGGGCAAGGCCGACGATGCAACGCCGGCTGCCCCGGCCACTCCATCCGATCCCGATCCCGCCACCCCGCCCGCTGACGGAGGCACGCCATGACCCTGCGCAACACCCCCGAGCGCTGGGGCGGCGTGAGCCAGCTCCTGCACTGGCTGATTGCCGTGCTGATCCTGCTGATCGGCGTGGTCGGCCTGCTCATGGACGAACTGCCGAAGACACCGAAGTACTTCTGGGTCTACACCGCGCACAAGTCGCTGGGCCTGAGCGTGCTGGCCTTGGTGATCGCGCGCATTGGCTGGCGGCTTTACGCCGGCGCGCCCACGCCGGTGCCCGGCACGCCTGGCTGGCAGGAGAAGGTCGCCGCCGCCACGCACTGGCTGCTGTACGCGCTGATTCTGGTGGTGCCGCTATCGGGCTGGCTGTACGACTCGGCCAGCGGCCTGCGCCCGCTGCGCTGGTTTGGCCTGGCCGAGGTCCCCAAGCTCAGCGGACCGGACGAAGACATTCGTGCGGTTGCCCACTTCTTCCACGAATGGGGTTTCTGGCTGCTGATTGCCGTGGTCCTGGCACATGCCGGCGCCGCTTTCTATCACCACCTGTTCCAGCGTGATGCCACCCTGGCCCGCATGCTGCCGCGCAGCTGGCTTTCTCCCAAGACCTGAGGAAAACCCCCGATGTCCTCCAAATTCGCATCCCCGGCCGCCGTGGCCGCCTCGCTCGTCGCCCTGCTGGCGAGCGTGCCCGCGCTCGCCGCCGATTACGTGCAGGCGCCCGGCTCCACCCTGGTATTTGCCAGCAAATATGAGGGCGAAGTGTTCACCGGCAGCTTCCCAGGTTTCGATACGAAGTTCAGTTTCGACCCGGCCAACCTCGCCACGGCCAAGCTCGATGTCGCCATCCCGCTGGCCGGCGCCAAGAGCGGCAATCCGGACCGCGACTCCACGCTGCAGGGCGAGGACTTCTTCAACGTCTCCAAGTTCGCCACCGCGCACTACCGCGCCGACAAGTTCCGCGCCCTGGGCGGCAACCAGTACGCCGCCGATGGCACGCTGGAACTGCGCGGCGTGAGCAAGCCGGTCACCCTCACCTTCACCTGGACGCCCGGCGCGCAGCCGGTGCTGGCGGGCAAGGCGACGGTCAAGCGCCTGGACTTCGGCGTCGGCGGCGGCGACTGGGCTGACACCAAGACCATCCCCAACGAGACGGCCATCAGCACCAAGGTCGTGTTCAAGGCGAAGTGAGCACAGGCCGCGCCGGCAGGGACATCAGCCGGCGCGCAGCCATCCGCTCAGGGTCTGCGCGCTGAACGGCCAGTCCAGCTCGCGCCCGCTGGCATCGCGCAACACCGGCACGCGCGCCCCGTAGCGCAGCTCCAGCTGCGGGTCATCGTCGATGAAGACACTGGCAAACTCGCCCGCCCGGGCCGCGGCCAGGGCCTCGACGGCCAGGTCACAAAGGTGGCACTCGTCACGTTGATACAGCGTCAGGGCCATGCATGCTCCGCGATTGCTGCACTGCGTTCAGGCCGCGCGCGGCCGGGGGCTTAGAATATTCGACCTTTCTTCTGTTCCCCGCCATGGCAGTCAGCACGTTTGACCTGTTCAAGATCGGCATTGGCCCGAGCTCTTCCCACACCGTGGGCCCGATGCGCGCGGCCGAGCGTTTCGTCCACCGCTGGCTGCTCGATGCCGGGCGCCTGGGTGACGTGGCGCGGATTCGTGCCGAGGTCTTCGGCTCGCTGGCACTGACCGGCCGCGGCCATGGCACCGACAAGGCCGTGCTGCTCGGACTGGAAGGGCACCGCCCCAACCTGATCGATCCGGACATCATTCCGGCCACGCTGGAGCGCATCCGCGCCGGCAAGCGCATCAACCTGATGGGGCAGCACGAGATCGCCTTCGACGAGAAGCGCGACCTGCCGATGAACAAGCGGCAGAAGCTGCCCTTCCATACCAACGGCATGCGCTTCACCGCGTACGACGCGCGCGACGAGGTCATTGCCACGCGCGACTACTACTCGGTCGGTGGCGGCTTTGTCGTCAACCAGGACGATGCGGCCGACGATCGCATCGTCGCCGACGAAACGCCCCTGCCCTACCCGTTCAACAGCGGCGACGAACTGCTGGCGCAGTGCGCGCGCAGCGGCCTGAGCATCGCCGAGCTGATGTTCGAGAACGAAAAGTCCTGGCGCAGCGAGAGCGAAATCCGCAATGGCCTGCGCGAGCTGTGGCTGGCGATGCAGAGCTGCGTGCAGCGCGGCATCCGCGAAGAAGGCACGCTGCCCGGCGGACTGCATGTGTCGCGCCGCGCGCCGACCCTGTACCGCGAACTGTCCTCCAACCCGGAGGCCAACATGCGCGACCCGCTGACCACGCTGGACTGGGTCAACCTCTACGCGCTGGCGGTGAACGAGGAAAACGCCGCCGGTGGCCGCGTGGTGACCGCGCCGACCAATGGCGCGGCCGGCATCATTCCGGCGGTGCTGCACTACTTCGACCGCTTCTGCCCGGGCAGCAGCGAACAACGCGTGTTCGACTTCCTGCTCACCGCCGCGGCCATCGGCATCCTGTACAAGGAGAACGCGTCGATTTCCGGCGCGGAGGTCGGCTGCCAGGGCGAGGTGGGCGTGGCCTGTTCGATGGCCGCCGGCGGCCTCGTTGCGGCCTTGGGCGGCAACCCCGGGCAGATCGAGAACGCCGCCGAGATCGGCATGGAGCACAACCTCGGCCTGACCTGCGACCCGATCGGCGGACTGGTGCAGATTCCCTGCATCGAGCGCAACGCCATGGGCGCGGTGAAGGCGATCAACGCCGCGCGCATGGCCATGCGTGGCGACGGCAAGCACAAGGTCTCGCTGGACAAGGTCATCAAGACCATGCGCGACACCGGCCGCGACATGCAGGACAAGTACAAGGAAACCAGCCGCGGCGGGCTGGCGGTGAACGTCATCGAATGCTGAGGCCAGCCCCGGCGGTGTTCGCCGCCGGGGCTGGGTGACTCAGAAGGCCGCCATCACCGAAACGTTGCTTGAAGTCATCTCGCCCTGCACGCGCAGGTACCAGATGCCGGCCGCGGGCCTGATCACCTGCACCGTTTCGGTATTGCCGGTCCTGGCGGACCGGTAGTCCGCACTGGCAGCCGTAGGCACGCGCTCGCGCGCCACGTACAGCGACACATTGCCAGTGCCGCCATAGGTCCGCAGGCTCAGGCTCGCCGCACCGGCCGGCACGTTGATGGTGTACAGCTTGCTGTCGCCAGCAAAGATGCTCGGCTCGACCCAGGCGGCGCGGTTGCCCAGCGCGGTGGTGACATCGCTGGTTTGCGACTGGGTCGCCGCCTGCACCGCCGCGGCGGCATCGACAATGCCCACGCCGATCGGCGTGGCCGCCGCGGGCGCGACCGGAAACGCGCGTGCCGTGCGCTGCAGCACCAGGCGCAGCTGTTGCGGCGTCAACGCCGGCTGGCCGGCACCGACGGCCGCGGCCTGCATCATCGCGGCGATCGCGGCGACGTGCGGCGAAGCCTGCGAGGTTCCGATCATGCCCATGAGCACCGCGGTACCCGGCACCGTGGCGCCCGCGTTGCCCAACGACCAGATCCAGCGATTGGCCGGGTCGCTACCCGAGGTGGCGTTGCCGCCAGGCGCGGCGATGGCCACGCCGGTGCCGTAGTTGGAGAAGTACGAGCGCGCGCCATCCACGCCAGTGGCGCCCACGGTGATGACGCCCTTGCAGCCGGCCGGGCTGTAGTCGGCCACGTTGCCGGCATCGTTGCCCGCCGCGACCACCACGGTGCTGCCACGGGCAATGGCGCCGTCGATGGCCTCTTGCGTCACATAGTCGTATTCGCAGGGGTTGTAGCCACCCAGGCTGAGGTTGAGTACCTCGGCCGGCGTGGGGTTGTCCGGCACGCCGTCGACATGACCGCCGGAAGCCCAGGTGATCGCATCGGCGATGTCCGAGGTGGAGCCGCCACAGTGGCCGAGCACGCGCACCGGCTGCACTTTGGTGCCGGGTGCCAGGCCGGCGATGTCGCGGCCGTTGTTGGCCACCGCCGCCACCGTCCCTGCGACATGCGTGCCATGCCAGCTGCTGTGGTTGGGCGCGGCCGGGCACCAGCCGGACATGCTGGCGTCCACCCAGTCACCGGGGTCATGTGCATCGGGGTCGCGGCCGTCACCGTCGCCGGCCACGTCCGGGGCCAGTTCGCCATCGATGTCCTGGCCGTAGTACGACACGAAGTCATAGCCGGGCAGAAGGTTGTCGGCCAGATCGGGATGGTCGGTATAGCCGGTGTCCAGCACCGCCACCACCACGCCTTCGCCGCGGCTGGTGTCCCAGGCCGGCAGCGCGTTGACGCCACCGGTGGCGTCGGTGAAATCCCATTGCAGCGGCGTGAACTGCGGATCGTTCGGTGCCGCGGCGTTGGCGTACATGCGCGCGTCAACCTGCGCGTACTGCACCTGCGGATCGGTGCGCAGCTGGGCGAGGAAGCGATCGGCCTCAGTACGGCTCAATGCGCGCGTGGTGCGCACCAGCTCCGCGCCCTGGGCGAGGCGGCGCACGCGCTGCAACTGCGGGCCGGTGCTGCGCGTGCCCGCGCCACTGAGGCCAGCGCCGTGCAGCGCCACGCGCATGCTGTCCAGCGCCAGCGTGGAATCGCGACGCTGGCTGCTGCCCTCGCGGTACTTGACGATGAAGCGATCCACCGGTGCCTGCGCCAGCACCTTCGCGCTGGCTGCGGGCAGGCGCACGACAGCCTTGGGCGTGGCGGCATCGGCATCGGTCACGGCGGACAGGGCCAGGGCAATACCCAGGGCGAGCGCGGCCTTGCCGCGGGAAATCATGGCGTTCATGGCATTCCTTGGAAGACGGAAGAAGTAGGGGCGTTACAGGTCGAGGCCGAAGCCGACGCCAGCGGAGCGGTCGTCGCTGCTGAAGGCACCGCCGAGGCTGATCGAGGCGCGCTCACCGATCTGCTTGCCGTAGCCGATCGACAACGCCTGCTCGCCGTTCTGCCAGCCGGCGCCAACGGCGATGCGGCCGCGCACCGAGCGGCTGCCCGCCGCATTGATGGCCATGTTCATCATGGCCGCGTTCATTGCGCCCTGGCGGTCCATGCGCCGGTCCTGACGGCTGAAGCGGCGATCGAGATCGACGAACTGGTCGTCAATGGCCTGCAGTCGCGAATCGGTGTACGCCTGCGCGGTAGCCACGGCCTGGCGGTCGCCGGCCTGCATCTGGCTCAGGTTCACCGCATCGCTGGCATCGACCGCCTGCGCCACGTGGGTCACGCGGCGCTCGTTGCCGGCGCTGCCGACCGACACGGTATTGGCCTGATCAGCGACCGAGCCCTGGCCGATGGCCACTGCGTTGGCCGCCGTCACCGTTGCGCCCTGCCCGATCGCGGTGCCACCCGCGGCGGTCACCGCGGCGTCGGCGCCCACCGCCACCGCCTGGCTGGCCTGCGCGGAGATATGCGCGTTGCTGCCGACCGCCGTGCCTGCCTCCGCGCCGACGATGGCGTTCTGCCCCACAGCGGTATCACTGGCGTCGGCGGCCACGCTGCCCGGCCCGATCGCGGTTCCCGCACCGGAGCCGCCGCCTGCGCCCACGCCAGCGCCGGGCGCCGCTTCCAGCACGCCGATGCGGCCGTCGAGGCTGGCCAGCACTTCGTCGTAACCGGCCAGGGTGTTGCCGAGGTCGGCAAGACCGGCCCCGGCGTTGGCGACGGCCTGGTCGAGCTGGCTCTTGTTCACCGCGTCGGTGGCGCTGGTTCCTGCGGCCACGTTGGTGATCTGGCGATCAAACGCCGCATGCACGTTGCCAGCCTCATCGGTCCATTCGCGCGCCGCACCCACCGACACGCTGTTGGCGCGCTCGGCCACCGAGCCGGCACCGAGCGCGACGCTGTTGGTCGCATCCACCAGGCTGCGTGCGCCAGTGCCGAGCACGGTGGAGCCGGTGGCAGTGGCATAGCTGTTGTAACCCAGGGTCACCGCGTTGTCGGCCACGGCCCAGGCTTCGGTGCCCACGGCGGTGGTGTAGTCACCATGGGTGGTGCTGTAGTAGTCCGCGCCAGCCAGCGCGCCTGCGCCAATCGCCACGCTGGAGCTGCCGGTGGCCGTGGCCGAGGACCATGACCCCATCGAGGTGCCGCCCACGGCGGTGGCGGAACTGCCGGTGGCATTGGCATTGAAGCCCACCGCGGTGCCGCCCTGCGAATAGGCGGAGGTCTGGCCGGTATCCGGGTCGGTCACATAGGTGACCGTGGTCGCGCCCGAACCGATCGCCACATCGCTGCCGCCCGCCTGCGCGCCCGCGCCGAAGGCGGACGAGTTGAAACCGGCTGCCAGCGCACCGAAACCAACCGCCGTCGCCTGCCAGCCTTCGGCGGCGGCCAGCGGACCGATGGCCACCGAAAACGGCGCGTCGGCCACCGCCGAAGCACCGAGCGCGGCGGACAAGGCGCCATTGGCCTGGGCAAAGTTGCCGACGGCCACTGAACTGCTGCCGGCAGCCACCGCGGCATTGCCCAGCGCCAGCGCCTGCACTTCCAGCGCCTGCGCGCCGGCGCCCAGCGCCACCGAGCGGTCACCGGCCGCCGAGGTGGTCAGCAGGTTGCCTTCCGGATCCTGGTCGGGCCCGCCGATGGCGACCGCGCCAATGCCCGAGGCCACGCTGCCATAGCCCGCGGACATCGCGTAATCACCGGCGGCGGTGCTGGCCGCGCCCAGGGCCAGCGCGCCCGTGCCCAGGGCAAAGCTGCTGGCACCCACCGCGGTCGCATAGTCAGACAAGGCCGCGCTCATCGCACCGACGCTGCTGGCATCCACGCCTTGCGCGACGCTGAGAAAGCCCAGGGCACTGGCATTGTCGCCGCCGGCATAGGCACTGGGACCGATCGCAACCGCGCCGGCGCCAGCGGCGAGCGCATCGGCCACGACTGCGCATTCCCCTGTCGTCGCGTCGCTCAGGTCGGCTGTGCCGGTGCCATCGAGTACGCAGCCGGGATCGGTTCCGCCCACGGCCAGCGACTGCGCACCGGCAATGCCTGCACCCGCCGTCATGACCAGAAGTACGCACGAAGCGGCGCCGGCCAGGCCCACACCGCGGCGCTTGCCCAGTTCCGACACCACGACCACGCCGCGGCGGCCACACCACAGCTTGCGAAAGATGCGATTCATTCCACTGCCCTCGAAGTTGATGAGTACAGGCAAAGCGCTGCCCGCACGGCGCCTGTGGCGTCGCTGCACGTTTGCCTGTTTGGACCCCTTGCCCGGTGGCGGTGGACGCGATGGACCGCGCCGCCGGATGTCAAGCAACCTCGCCGTTGCGGTGACAATTGTCACGCACGCGATCTCTCCGGATACTCACCAAATCTCACCAAGGCCCTCTGCATGACTCCGCCCTCCCGCATCGCGGCCGCCTGGTGGCAGCGCCTCTGGCGGTGGCTGGAGCGCGTGCCGGTGGACGATCCGGTCGATCGCCGCAACGCGCCGGTGATGCAGCTGCTGTTCCTGTTCCTGAGCGTGTCGATCCCGCTGCTGTGGGGCTACCAGACGCTGCGCTTCGGCATCCCGCGTGGCGGCATGCTGGCAATGGGCTGCGCGCTGGTCACCGCCGGCGTCACCATGGCCGGGGTTGCGTGGATTCGCCGCGGGCATTTCCAGCGGGCAATCCGCGCCTATCTGGCCACGCTGCTGCTGACGCTGCTGGTCACCCACCTCGACTCAGGCTTCGACCTGATGAGCCTGGGTCAGGCAGACCAGTTCACCGCATTGATCGTCGCCGGCCTGGTGTTGGGGCGGCGCGCGATCTGGCTGACCTTCGCCGCGCTGGCGCTGATTTCGCTGGCCGGCTGCATCGTCGACGTACGCCATCTGCCGCCGGGCGTGGATCCGTTGCGCGCTTTCGCCAACCTGCCCTCGGCACTGCTCAGCTATGCGATCGTGTCTCTGGTCCTGGACCGCACCGTGGCCGCATTGCGCGAAAGCCTGGCCGAATCCACCCGCCGCGGCCAGGAGTTGCAGCGCGAGATGCAGGCGCGCGAGCTGACCCAGGCGCGGCTGTTCCATGCGCAGAAGCTGGATGCGGCAGGCAAGCTGGCCGGCGGCGTCGCGCATGACTTCAACCATCTGCTCGACATCATCCTCGGCTTTGCCCGGCAACGGCACGAGGCACTGGACGAAGGCGACGCACGCGCCGCCGCGGCACGGCTGGCACGCTCGCTTGAAGGCGTGGAAGCTGCCGCCCTGCGCGGCACCAGCCTCACCCGCAAGCTGCTCGGCTTCGCCCGCGACGCACCGCTGCGGCCGCAGCGCTTTGCGCTGAACACCGCGCTGGCGGAGATCCAGCCGCTGTTGCGGCAGATGCTGCCGCCCAATGTGCGGCTGCGGATGCCGCCGGCGGCCGAAGACCTGCACCTGTACCTGGATCTGGGCGAGCTGGAACTGATGATCCTCAACATCGCAGCCAATGCGCGCGAGGCCATGCCGGACGGCGGAACCTTCGAGATCACTGCGCGCGCGGCCGGTGACATGGTCGAACTGGCACTGCGCGATGACGGCCTGGGCATGGACGATGCCGTCCGCGCGCGGGTCTTTGAAGCGTTCTTCACCACCCGCAGCGACAACCGCGGCGCGGGCCTCGGGCTGGCCATCGTGCACGATCTGGTGCGCGCGGTCGGCGGCGAGATCGATGTGGAGAGCAGCCCCGGCGTGGGTACGGTGTTTCGATTGCGCCTGCCCAGCAGCGCCGCATCCGTCCCTCAGGCGTTGCTGACGGCGAGCACGTAACCTTCGCCGTGCACCGCGTTCAGCGGCAACGCCGTGCCGGCCAGGCCGAGGACCTTGCGGCGCAGGCGGTGGATCATCGAATCCAGCCGGTGCGGGTCGAAGTCGTGCGTGTCGCCCGCCATCAGTTCGATCAGCGCATCACGCGGCACAACACTGTCGGGCTGCTCGAACAGTCGCCGTAGCAGCCGCCGCTCGCTCTTGGTCAATGGCACCCGCACCCCCGCCGGCGTCTGCAGGCTCCAGCCATTGCTGGCCGTGCGCCAGCCCGCCGGCTCGTCGGCACTGTGTGCCAGGCGCCGCGCCACGCTGTAGAGCGTGGCCGCGAGCAGGTCGATCTCGACCGGTTTGGGCAGGTAGGCATCGGCGCCTTCGCTGAGGCCGCGCACGCGGTCGGCCAGGGCCCCGCGCGCAGTGAGCATGACGATGCCCAGTGCCGGACGCGCCTGGCGCAACTGCCGGGTCAGCTCGAAACCATCGCCATCAGGCAGGCCGACATCGAGCACGACCAGGTCGAAGTGCGTCTCCAGCAACTGCACCTGCAACTCGGCGACGGTCTGCATCCCGCTCGCAACGAACCCGAAGTTGCGCAGCCCGGGCAGCAGCACGTGGTCGCGCAGCAGCGGGTCGTCTTCCAGCAGGGCAATATGCAGCGGGGCTTCGGCGACGGGCATCAACGTGATCTCTGCGACCAAGGGACTGCGTCAGCGATGCTAGCGCGTGCCGACATCGCCTGGACAGGGGCGGTTCCTTACGCCCTGCGCAATGGCCTACATTCGTCTTTCCCCCATACAAGGCGCGCCTCGATGACGCATCGGCACATTCCTCTTCGCACACGCGGCCTGGCGCTTGTCCTGGCGGCCCTGTTCGCCACGCCCGCTCTGGCCGCCGACACCTACGGCCCACGCCTGGAAGGCTTCACCTACCCCTACCCGGTGCACACGTTCGCACTGACCTCGCAACAGCAGCCGCTGGAAATGGCTTACCTCGATGTCGCGCCCAGCGGCCCGCCGAATGGCCGCACTGCGCTGCTGTTGCACGGCAAGAACTTCTGCGCCGCGACCTGGCGCGACGCCATTGCCGCGCTCAGCCAGGCTGGCTACCGGGTGATCGCGCCTGACCAGGTGGGGTTCTGCAAATCCAGCAAGCCTGCGGCCTACCAGTATTCGCTGGCGCAGCTGGCGGCCAATACGCAGGCGCTGTTGCAGCACCTGGGTATCGCGCGGGCCAGCGTGGTCGGCCATTCAATGGGCGGCATGCTCGCCATCCGCTATGCGCTGATGTTCCCGGCGGCCACCGAGCGCCTGCTGCTGGTCAACCCGATCGGACTGGAGGACTGGAAGGCCGAAGGCGTGCCGTGGCGCAGCGTGGATGCCTGGTATGCCGGCGAGCTGAAGACCAGTTTCGACAGCATCCAACGCTACCAGCGCGAGGTCTACTACAGCGGCGACTGGAAGCCGGAGTACGAGCAATGGGCACGCATGCAGGCCGGCATGTACGCCGGGCCCGGCAAGCAGGCGGTGGCCTGGAGCCAGGCTTTGACCTCGGACATGGTGTTCAACCAGCCTGTCGTGTACGAACTGCCGAAGCTGCGCGTGCCGACGACGCTGTTCATTGGCTTGAAGGACCGCACCGCGATCGGCCGCGATGCCGCTCCGCCCGATGTTCGCGCACGCATTGGCGATTATCCGCGGCTCGGCAAGCGCGCGGCCGCGGCCATTCCCGGCGCGACCCTGGTCGAATTCGCCGATCTTGGTCATTCGCCGCCGGTGCAGGCGCCGGCGCGATTCAACGCCGCATTGCTGCAGGCGCTGGCTGATTAAGCGCGCTGCGGACGCCCCCGGCAAAGGGACGGCCATTGCCCGTTGTAGGAGGGGCTTGAGCCCCGACGAGCGTAGTCGCGATCTGTCAGATGACGGTCGCGGCTGAAGCCGCCTCCTACAGGGGCCGGGTTGACCGCATGACCGCCGCCCGCCCCATGTTTGTCCGGCACGGCGCGCGGCTTTGTGCGGCGCCGCAACAAACGGCGCGCCCTGGAAACGATGTCATCGGCTGGAAGTCACACTTCCAAGCATCCTTATGACCGTCTGTTGACAACGTTATCACCACCAACGGAAGGTCTATCCGCCAGCCGCGCAGGCCGGTCGCATCACGATCACCGCAGTTCGTTGCCTACAGGGGGAAGACCCGGCGCAACGCCGGGACAGGGACATTCCATCTACCGGACAGGAGATCTCACCGTGAACGTGAAACACGCCTTAGTTTGGCTGTTGTGCGCTTGCACCAGCCTGGTCCTGGCCACCCAGGCCCAGGCGCAGTCCGTTTCCTGCAGTGGCATTCCCGCGTGGAATGCAGCGGCGATCTACCAGGCCGGCGACAAGCTGACCTACCAGGGCAAGCTGTACCAGGCCACCACCCAGATCTGGAACGCGACGCCCACCTATTGCACCAGCTGCGGCTGGTACCAAGAGCTGGGCACCTGCAGCGGCACCGGCGGCAACCAGCCGCCCAGCGTCGCGTTGACCGCTCCAGCGGCCGGCACCACCTTCACTGCCGGGGCCACCATTACCTTATCGGCGAACGCCAGCGACAGCGACGGCAACATCACCAAGGTGGAGTTCTTCCGCGGCAGCACCTCGCTGGGCAGCGACACCAGCGCGCCCTACAGCGTCAGCTGGAGCGGCGCGGCCGCCGGCAGCTATGCGCTGAGCGCCAAGGCCACCGACAACGCCGGGGCCACGACCACCTCGGCCACGGTCAACATCAGCGTCAACGCCACCAGCACCGATACCACCGCGCCCAGCGTGCCCACTGGACTGGCGGCCACCGCGCAGACCAGCGCGAGCATCACCCTGGGCTGGAACGCGGCCAGCGATACCGGCGGCAGCGGCCTGGCCGGCTACCACGTCTACCGCAACGGCACGCTTGTGGGCTCGCCCAGCACCACTTCGTACACGGACTCGGCCCTGCAGCCCGACACCGCGTACACCTACACGGTGCGCGCGCGTGACAACGCCGGCAACACCTCCGCGGCCAGCGCGCAGATCAGCGCGCGCACCAGCCCCGGTACCGGCAATGGCGGCAACAAGCGGGTGATCGGCTACTTCGCGCAGTGGGGCATCTATGGCCGCAACTATCAGGTCAAGGACATCGAGGCCAGCGGCTCGGCCGGCTACCTGACCCACATCAACTACGCCTTCGGCAATGTGCGCAACAACCGCTGCGAAGTGGGCGTCACCCTTCCCTCCAATGAAGCCACGGGCGAAGGCGGCGACGCGTTTGCCGACTACACCAAGTCCTTTGCCGCCGCGCAGAGCGTGGACGGGGTGGGCGATACCTGGGACCAGCCGCTGCGCGGCAACTGGAACCAGCTCAAGAAGCTCAAGGCCAAGCACCCCGGCCTGAAGGTGCTGATCTCGCTCGGCGGCTGGACCTGGTCGCGCGGATTTGCCAGCGCGGCGCGTCCGGAAAACCGCCAGGCCTTTGTCGCCTCCTGCGTGGATGCCTACATCCGCGGCAACCTGCCGGTGACCGATGGCGCGGGCGGCACGGCCGCGGCGGCGGGCGTGTTTGACGGCATCGACATCGACTGGGAATACCCGGCCGCCTGCGGCCTGAGCTGCGGCACCGCCGAGGAACGGCAGAACTACACCGCGCTGCTGGCCGAGTTCCGCCGCCAGCTCGATGCGGTGCGGTCGGGTCTGCTGCTCACCGTGGCGGTGGGCGCAGGGGTGGACAAGGTGCGCGTCACCGATCCCAACCTGTACGCGGCGTCGCTGGACTACATCAACGTGATGACCTACGACTTCCACGGCACCTGGGATGCGAAGACCAATCACCACTCGGCACTGTTCAGTTCGCCGGCCGATCCGTCCACCGGTGATCAGCGCTACTACAACACCAACGACGCAATCCAGGCGTTCCTCGACCGCGGTGTGCCAGCGTCCAAGCTCAATGTCGGCATCGGCTTCTACGGCCGCGGCTGGACCGGCGTGGGCAGCGCCAACAACGGGCTGTACCAGAACGGCAGCGCGGCGCCGGGTACCTACGAGGCCGGCAACGAGGACTACAAGGTCCTGCGCAACCGCGCCGGCACCAGCTACGTCGATGCGCAGGCGCGCGCGCACTGGAAGTACGACGGCAACACGTTCTGGAGCTACGACAACCCGGCACTGGTCACCGAGAAGATGAACTACGTCAAGGTGCAGGGCCTCGGTGGCGCGTTCTTCTGGGAGTTCAGCGGCGACTACCAGGGCGAGCTGCTGCGCACGATGGGCGAAGGACTGAAGTAGGCGCCCGTCCGACCGTGTTCGAGGGCGGGCCATGGCCCGCCCTCCTTCCGCATGCAGTGTCCTCTCCGCACTGCATGCGTTCTTGCATGCACGCTCTTGCAGGCATTCCTGCGGACGTCAGGCCACCGCGATCCGCAGCACGTCATCCAGCAGCGCCGCCGCGGTGACTTCGGCCCCGGCGCCCGGGCCCTGGATCAGCAAGGGCTGCTCGCGATAGCGGTCGCTGTGGATGGCCACGCGATTGTCGGTGCCGCCGCCTCCGGCCAGCGGATGGCTGGCAGGCAGTTCGCGCAGACCGACACTGGCGCCCTGCGCATCAAAGCGGCCGACAAAGCGCAGCACCTTGCCCGCGTCGGCGGCCTGCCGCCAGCGCGCGGCCAGCGCCGCATCCAGCTCGGGCAGGCGTGCCGCAAATTCGGCTGCAGTCGCCGCTGCCAGCGCTTCGGGCACCAGCGATGCCACGCTGACCTGCTCGGCCTGCAGCGCAATGCCCGCGGCACGCGCCAGGATCAGCAGCTTGCGCCGCACATCCTCGCCGGACAGGTCGATGCGCGGGTCCGGCTCCGTATAGCCGGCCGCAGCGGCGGCACGCACGCATTCGGAAAACGGCGCGGAGCCGTCGAAGTGATGAAACAGCCAGGCCAGCGACCCGGACAGCACGCCTTCGATGGCGTGAATGTGATCGCCTCCGGCCACCAGCGCACGCACACTGCTCAGCAGCGGCAGGCCGGCGCCCACGGTGGCGCTGTCGCCGTAATGCGCGTCGCCGCTGTGGCGGGCCGCGCCGATCGCCTGCGCGCGCTCCCAGTGGCTGCCCCGCCCGAGCTTGTTGGCGGTGACCACATGCACGCCGCGCGCGAGCCAGTCCGCATGCCAGCCGGCGACTGCGTCGCTGGCGGTGGCATCCACCAGTACGTCGCCGGCGCGCAGGGCCGCGGTCTCGGCCCAGGGCTGCAAGGTGGCGTCGCGATCACGCGGTGCGTGCCGCGCTTCGTGCAAGGCCTGGGCAATGCCGGGAGCACAGTCGCGGGCCACGCGCGAATTGGCCAGCCATTCAAAACGCGGCAGACGCAATTGGCGCTGCTGCAGGGATTGATAGCGCGCCACGAAAGCGCTGCCGACCACGCCCGTGCCCAGCAGGGCCAGGCGCGCCGTGGGCGTCGCGGGAGCGCTGGCGCGACGCGGTGCCAGGGATGCGAGCCGGCTCACGCGTCGGCCTGTTTGCGCGCGGCTTCAGTCGCGGCGCGGTCGGCGCGCTCCAGGGCGGCGGCCAGATCAGCGACGAGGTCATCACTGGCCTCGATGCCGACCGACAACCGCAGCAAGCCATCACTGATGCCGGCCTTGGCGCGCGCCTCGGGCGTCATTGCCGCGTGCGTCATCGAAGCCGGGTGCGCGATCAGGCTTTCCACGCCACCCAGCGACTCGGCCAGGGTGAAGTAGCGCAGGCCGTCGACAAACGCGCGCACCGCCGCTTCCTGCGCCAGCGCCGTGGCCCCGCCGAGCTCAAAGCTGATCATCGCGCCGAAGCCCTTCTGCTGGCGCGCCGCCACCGCGTGGCCCGGGTGCGAGGCCAGGCCGGGGTAATAGACCTGGGCCACGGCGTCGTGCCGCTGCAGCAGCGCAGCGATGGCCTGCGCATTTTCCTGATGCACGCGCAGGCGCGCGTCCAGCGTGCGCAGGCCACGCAGCGTCAGGAAGGCGTCGAATGGCGAACCGGTCAGGCCGAGCGCGTTGGCCCACCACACCAGCTGCTGATGGACTTCGGCATCGCGCGCGATCACCGCGCCACCGACCACATCGCTATGGCCGTTGACGTACTTGGTGGTCGAATGCAGCACCAGGTCGGCGCCGAACTCGATCGGGCGCTGCAGCGCCGGCGACAGGAAGGTGTTGTCCACCACTGCCAGCGCGCCAGCCCGGTGCGCGGCATCGATGACAAAGCGCAGGTCGGTGATGCGCAGCAACGGGTTGGACGGGGTCTCCACCAGCACCAGCCGTGGCGACTGCGCCAGCGCATCGGCCAGCGAGCGCGGGTCGGTGAGGTCGGCGGTGATCAGCTCGAAGTGGCCCTTGCCGGCCAGCGCGTTGAACAGGCGCCAGCTGCCGCCGTAGGCATCGTGCGGCACCACCAGCTTGTCGCCTGGCTGCAACAGCGCGTGCAGCACCAGGGTGATCGCGCCCATGCCGGTGGCGGTGATCACGCCGCCGACGCCGCCTTCCAGCTCGGCCAGCGCTTCGCCGAGCAGGTCGCGGGTCGGGTTGCCGCTGCGCGTGTAGTCGTACTGGCGCTTGTTGCCGAAACCATCGAAGGAGAAATTCGAGGACAGCACCAGCGGCGGCGTCACCGCGCCAAACGCAGTGTCGCGGTCAATGCCGGCTCGCACCGCCGCGGTGGTCGTGTTACAGGAAATATCTGCGGTGTCGTGCAGGCTCATGCGGTTTCTCCGGTGGTGCGCAGGGCGGTAGCGAGGATCGCGTCGATGCGATCGGTTTCCTTGAGGAAGGCGTCATGGCCGTAGGGCGAGCGCAGCACGCGCAGGCTGCCGCGCGGACCCAACCCCTCGACCAGGCCGACCAGGTCGGCCAGCGGCACCAGGCGGTCGCCTTCGACGGCGACGACCACGGTGGGCACGGCCACGGCGGCCGGGTCGATACGGTGCAGGTCGATCGATTCGGACAGGCGCAGGTAGGCATCGACCGGCGTGCGCGAGACGTACTGCGCGCCGGCGGCATCGAGATAATCCTCGGCGGCCACGCGCACGCGGCCATTGATCACTTCCGGCGCGGCATCGAAGCGTTCGCCGAATTCTTCCGGGGTGCGGTAGCTGAGCATTGCGAACTGCCGGGCCAGCGCCAGGCCATGGTCCTCGGCACACTGCAGCTGGCCCAGGGCGACGGCGCGACGCTGCAGCGCGCGCCACGCGGCGGCATACGGATGGGCGCGATGCGCGCCGCTGACCGCAACCAGGCGATCCAGGCGTGCGGCATGGCGGATGGCGAATTGCAGGCCGACCAGCGCGCCGTAGGAATAGCCCACGAAACCATGCAGGCGCTCGATACCCAGCACCTGCAACAGCGCGGCGCCGGCGTCGGCCTGGTCGGCGGTGTCGATCGGCGCATCGAGCTTGCCGTCGGCGCCGAGGAAGTCAAAGGCCAGCAGGCGGCGACGCGAAGGGTCCAGCGCGCGGCCAGCACCGACCAGGCCATCGACCCAGCCCTTCTCGGGGAAATCCTCGTTGGCCGCCAGGTGGCGATGGGCGGAAATGCCGCCGGCCACCAGCACCACCGGCGCATCGGCAGCGCCGACCAGTTCGTAGCGCAGCCTGAGCTGGCGCGCCCCGGCATGGCGCATCTGCAGGGTGACCATGCATTCGCCGCGCACGGCGACACGGCCGTCGGTGGGCACGAACGAAACGATGGGATCACCGGCGGAAGTAGCCGCGGGATCAAGCGAAACAAAGCGACTGGCGGCGTTGACGAGACTCATGGCGGTTTCCTGGGGACCCTGGAAAAACAGCCATCGAGCTTCGCGGAGCTCGCGTTCGACGTGCGCAGGCACAGATCGAACCATCTTTCGGCGGACGCGGTGGTCCCCGCAGGATTTGGCACCTACGCCGGCGCTTGCGCGCCTGCTGGCTGCCCCGGCATCAAAGGGCCTGTCCCTCCGCCGGTCTCGATGGTGCGCACACGATGCCAGTCGCTGGCCGGGGTGTCAATCGCTTTATGCGGATGGAGAGATGGATTCGGATGTAACGGTTGGTGACGGGAATGGGGAATGGGGAATGGGGAATGGGGAATGGGGAATGGGGGGGTCAGCGGGAAAGCCCCGCGGCCCGGCATAATCTGGCGATGCGCTCATGTTTGCTGTCGCTGGTTGGGGTCCTTGTGCTGGGGCTGCCAGTTGGTGCCGTTGCTCAACGCCTGTTGCACTGGAACGGCCCCGTGGCCGTGCCGCCGGGCGCGGCCGCGCCCGGGACGGCGTCATGGCTGCGGTTGGTGGCTGCCAGCGGCGGCTATGTGGCCTGGGTCGAGAATCCGTTGCCCGGTCCGGTCCAGGTGCGGCTGCGCGCCCGCGCCAGCGGCGGTTATGAAAGTGTGCCGGCGCTGCCGGCCGACGCCGTGCTGGCGGCGGGC
>DASPIU010000053.1:0-31154 GCA_035629025.1 Stenotrophomonas sp. | reverse complement strand
TTCCGGCGCCGCGTCGATCGCGTCATAGGCCTTGAACTCGCCACCGAAACGCTCCGCA
The DNA here is from genome assembly GCA_035629025.1 of Stenotrophomonas sp. GTDB lineage: Bacteria > Pseudomonadota > Gammaproteobacteria > Xanthomonadales > Xanthomonadaceae > Stenotrophomonas_A. The sequence continues at coordinate 31,096 of DASPIU010000053.1, read as the reverse complement.
CCGATCTTGGTCAGCGCTGCGGTCAGCGTGGTCTTGCCATGGTCGACGTGGCCGATGGTGCCGACGTTGACGTGCGGCTTGGTACGTTCGAACTTACCCTTGGACATGGCTGCTTCTTCTCGGTGTGCTCGTTGAAAGGTATGGCGTCTTTGCAGATGGTGCTCACGAAAGGAATCGAACCTTCGACCTCCTCCTTACCAAGGAGGTGCTCTACCGACTGAGCTACGTGAGCGAGTTTTCCATTGTGACATGTTTTCCGTTCAATGGAGCGGGAGACGGGAATCGAACCCGCACCATCAGCTTGGAAGGCTGAGGTTCTACCGTTGAACTACTCCCGCGCCGGGGATGAAACTGCCACAACATGAAACTGGTGGAGGGAGGTGGATTCGAACCACCGAAGGCGTAAGCCAGCAGATTTACAGTCTGCCCCCGTTGGCCGCTTGGGTATCCCTCCAGTTTTTTCCCACCGCGCCAGACCGGCCGGAGCCGTTGATGACGCTGTGAAGAGCCCGCAATTTTGGTCGGAGCTCCGGGCCTTGTCAACAATAAATTGCAAAAATGGCGGAGCTGCGGCGCCCGGCCTCAGACGTTGAAGCGGAAGTGCAGCACGTCGCCTTCCTGCACGCGGTATTCCTTGCCTTCCAGACGCAGGCGACCAGCTTCCTTGGCCCCGGCTTCGCCCCGGTATTTGATGAAATCGTCGTAGGCGATCGTCTCGGCGCGGATGAAGCCGCGCTCGAAATCGGTGTGGATGACCGCCGCGGCCTGCGGCGCGGTCGCGCCGGACTTGACCGTCCACGCGCGCACTTCCTTGACCCCGGCGGTGAAGTAGGTCTGCAGCCCGAGCAGCTTGTAGGCGGCGCGGATCACCCGGTTCAAGCCCGGCTCGTCCAGGCCCAGGTCGGCCAGGAACGCGTCACGATCGGCGTCGTCCAGCTGCGCCAGCTCTTCCTCGATGGCGGCAGAGACCGGCACCACTTCCGCGCCCTCGGCCAGGGCGTGCTTGCGCACCGCATCCAGGTGCGGGTTGTTCTCGAAACCGTCCTCGAGCACGTTGGCGATGTACATCACCGGCTTGAGCGTGAGAAGGAACAGATCGCGGACCAGCGCCTTCTCTTCCTCATCCAGGCCGGCGGCACGGCCCGGCTTGCCCTCGGCCAGGGCGGCCTGCAGCTTGGCCAGCACCGGCTTGCGCGCCGCTGCCTCCTTGTCGCCACCCTTGGCCGCGCGCTCGGCGCGATTGAGGGCCTTTTCGACGCTGTCCAGGTCGGCCAGAGCCAGCTCGGTGTCGATGGTCTCGATGTCCGACAGCGGGTCGACCTTGCCGGCCACATGCACGATGTCGCCGTGCTCGAAACAGCGCACGACATGGGTGATCGCGTCGACCTCGCGGATATGGGCGAGGAACTTGTTGCCCAGGCCTTCGCCGCTGGCGGCGCCTGCGACCAGGCCGGCGATGTCGACGAACTCGACCGCGGTCGGCACCAGCTTCTGCGGCTTGACGATCTCGGCGAGCTGGTTCAGCCGCGGGTCCGGCACCGGCACGATGCCCACGTTCGGCTCGATGGTGCAGAACGGGAAATTGGCCGCGGCGATGCCCGCCTTGGTCAGCGCGTTGAACAGGGTCGACTTGCCGACGTTAGGCAGGCCGACGATGCCGCATTTGATGCCCATGGTAATGATCCGGGAATGGAGAATCGGGAATGGGGAATCGGAAAGCATAACTGCCGTTCCATTCCCCATTCCCCATTCCCTGCCCCTATTCCTTGCGGGTGTTCAGGCGTTTGGTGGCCTCGTTGAAATCGCCCGCCATGGCCAATGGCAGCACCGCGATGGCCTCGTCGATGGCGCGCCCGATCAGCACGTCGTCGTCGCGGTTGGCGCGGCTGAGCACCCACGGCACCACCTTGTCCTTGTGCCCGGGATGGCCGATGCCGATGCGCAGGCGCTGGAACTTGCCATGCCCCAGCAGGCGCATGGTATCGCGCAGGCCGTTCTGGCCACCGTGGCCGCCATCGAACTTGAGCCGCGCCACGCCGGGCGGCAGGTCGAGTTCGTCATGGGCCACGAGCATCTGCTCGGGTTCGATCTTCCAGAAGCGCAGGGCCGCGGTGATCGATTTGCCACTGAGGTTCATGAAGGTGGCCGGCTTGAGCAGCCACACCGGCTGACCGGCGATGTCGGCACGCGCCACCTCGCCAAACAGCTTGGATTCCAGGTTCCAGCGCGCGCCGGACGCTTCAGCCAGCGCCTCGACGAAACGAAACCCGGCGTTGTGCCGGGTTTGCGCGTGTTCCGGACCGGGGTTGCCGAGTCCGACGATCAATCGCAGTGCAGACATGCAGGCGTCATCGCGATCCTCCCCCGCGCGCGGGGCGCGGGGGAGACACGGCGATTACTTGGCCTCGTCCTTGCCCGCCTCGGCGGCCGGGGCTTCGGCGTCTTCGCGACCATGCTTGGCGATCACGATGGCGACGTCGTGCTCCTTGCCCTGCTTCAGCTCCGGAATTTCCACGCCGGCCGGCAGCTTGATGTCCGACAGGTGGATGACGTTGCCCACTTCCAGGGCCGACAGGTCGACCTCGATGAACTCCGGCAGGTCCTTCGGCAGGCAGGTGATCTGCACTTCGTTGAGCTCGTGGGTGACCACGACGTCGGCGGACTTGCCAGCCGGCGACTTCTCTTCGTTGATGAAGTGCAGCGGCACCGAGGCGTTGAGCTTTTCGTTCTCGTTCACGCGCTGGAAGTCGATGTGCATGATCAGCTGCTTGAACGGGTGGCGCTGCATGTCACGCAGCAGCACCTTCTGCACTTCGCCGTTGAGGCTCAGGTCCAGGATCGACGAGTAGAACCACTCGTTCTGCTGGGCCAGCCAAACTTCTTCGTGGTCGAGCTGGATGCTGACCGGCTTGAGATCGCCACCGTAGACGATCGCAGGGATCACGCCGGCGTGACGCAGGCGGCGGCTCGCACCCTTACCCTCGTCCTCGCGACGCTGCACCTTGATTTCATGAGTCTTGGCCATTTCGTTTACTACCTAGGTTGAATAAACCGCCTCGCGGCGATCTTGCGACTCCCCCGCGACCAGGGGAGCCAATGAGAGCCGGCGGCTGCCGGCTCGATGAAAGCCGGCGACGCCGGCTCAATCCACGTACAGCGAGCTGACCGATTCGCCGAAGGCGATGCGCCGGATGGTCTCGGCCAGCAGTTCGGCCACGCTCAGCTGGCGAATCTTGCTGCACATGCGCGCAGCATCGGACAGCGGGATGGTGTCGGTAACGACGATTTCGTCCAGCTGCGAATTGTTGATGTTGTCCACCGCCGGCCCGGAGAACACCGGGTGCGTGCAGTAGGCCACCACTTTCACCGCGCCTCGCTGCTTGAGCGCGGCGGCGGCGGCGCACAGCGTGCCGGCGGTATCGACCAGGTCGTCCACCAGCACGCAGGTCTTGCCCTGCACGTCGCCGATGATGTTCATCACGGTGGCGACGTTGGCGCGCGGGCGGCGCTTGTCGATGATGGCCAGGTCGGCGTCGTCCAGGCGCTTGGCGACCGCGCGGGCGCGCACCACGCCGCCGACGTCCGGCGAGACCACGATCAGGTTGTCGGTGCCGTAGGCGCGCCAGATGTCGGCCAGCAGCAGCGGCGAGGCGTAGACGTTGTCGACCGGGACATCGAAGAAGCCCTGGATCTGGTCGGCATGCAGGTCCACAGTGAGCACGCGGTCGGCGCCGATGGCGCTGACCATCTTGGCGGCGACCTTGGCGGTGATCGGCACGCGCGAGGAGCGCATGCGGCGGTCCTGCCGCGAATAGCCGAAGTACGGGATCACCGCGGTGACCGACGCGGCGCTGGCGCGCTTGAGCGCATCGACCAGGACCAGCAGCTCCATCAGGTTCTCGGCGCTGGGCGCGCAGGTCGGCTGCACCACGAACACTTCCTGGCGGCGCACGCTCTCCTCGATCTCGACCTGGACTTCGCCGTCGGAGAACGTGGACACCAGCGCCTTGCCCATGCGCACGCCCAGCTCCTTGCAGATGCTCAGCGCCAGCGGTTTGTTGGCATTGCCGGAAAAGACCAGCAGGTTGCGTTCGTCTTGCATGCGGAGAGCTCGGGCGGCGGCGGGAATGCGGGCGGTGCATCGGTTCGCGGCGCGCTGGCGGGCGCGCGGCCGCGAATGGCAGGGGCGGTAGGATTCGAACCTACGAATGCCAGGATCAAAACCTGGTGCCTTGGGCCTCTTGGCGACGCCCCTGCATCAAAACTTCATCGCCGCCAGTGCATCGAGCAACGGGGACCGTTCGGCCCCGCCGACCACCCATGCGCGCAACCCCGGCGGCAGTTCGGTCAGCGCATGCTCGGCGGCACGGCGCGTCTGGAACTCGACGAAGCAGCCGCATCCCGACCCGGTCAAACGCGGCGAACCGACCCGCGCCAGGGCCTGGAACACCGCTTCGACGGCGGGCTCTCGGCGGCGCAGCACCGGCTCGAACGCATTGCCAAGCAGGGTTCCGGAAGCGAAGTCCGCTATTTTCACGGGCGCGGCATCGCGCGTCAAATCCGGAGCGCGAAAAAGTTCAGGGGTGGGGGTGTGGACGCCAGGGTCGGCCAACAGGTACCAGGCCGGCGCCAGGCTGATCGGAGTGAGGCGCTCCCCCACTCCCTCGGCCCAGGCATTGTGGCCACGGACGAACACCGGCACGTCGGCACCCAGCCGGCAGCCGAGCTCGGCCAGTGTATCAACGGGCAGGCCCAGGCCCCACAGCGCATTGAGCGCCACCAGCGTCGTGGCTGCATCGGAGGAGCCGCCACCAAAGCCGCCGCCGGACGGAATAAGCTTTTCGACGCGAATGTCGGCAGAAAGCGATACGTTCGCCGATAATCGAAGCAATTCTGCCGCGCGCACAACAAGATCATCCGCTTCGGCCACGCCCGCCGCGCCGGGGCCGATGCGGCGAATCGGGCCAGCCGCCCGCGGCCGCAGGTGGACCGTGTCGCCCCAATCCAGCAGGCGAAACACGGTCTGCAGCTCGTGGTAGCCATCGGGCCGGCGCCCGACGATGTGCAGGAACAGGTTCAACTTGGCCGGCGCCGGCCAGGCGGTCCAGCCCGCCGCGCCGTCCGTCTCCACCCCGCTCATGGCGCGTCCGCGCTCCAGGCGTCGAGCAGCAGGCGCACCTTGGCATCGCCATTGCGGGCCTCGATCCGCTTCGGCAGCGCCGGGCGCCCGTCCTGCGGCGGGAACCATTCCTGGTACTGCACCTGCCAGCCGTCCTGCTCCAGCGCGGCCGGGCGGCCTTCGCCATCGAGCAGCACGCCGGGCTGGCCATCGTCGACCAGGCCGCGCACCCAGGCCGGCAGGCCTTCGACCGGAATCTGCCAGCCGGTCGCCTGGTACAGCACTTCCTGCGCGTCGTTGCCGGCGCGCGGGCCGCCATCCACGCCTTCCAGGCGGGCCTGGCCGGTCGCGCCATCACCGCTGAGCACCCAGCTCTGGCGGGTGACCGGGGCGCTCAGCTGGATGCGGTACTCGCGGCCGGTCTGGCGCCAATCGACCCGGCCGCTGCCGCCGTTACGACCCTTGCTGATCGCCGCGCGCCCCTGGAATGACCAGTCAGGGTGCGCGCGCAGCCATGCCTGGCGCTCGGCCTCGATCTGGCGCGCCTGCGCGCTGACCGGCAGCGCGGCGGCGGGGGCGGCGGGGCGCGGCCCGGTCGAGGCGCAGGCCGACAACAGTGCCGCTGCCAACAGCAGCAGCACCCGACAACTGGAATTCATAGACCGTACTTCTCCTTCATCCGCTGCAGGGCCCGGTTTTCCGGGTCGATCTTGCGCGCTTCCTCATAGAAGCGGCGGGCTTCGTCGCGCTGGCCGCTGACCCACAGCACTTCGGCCAGGTGGGCGCCGATCTCGGCGTCCTTGGCCAGCGTCCAGGCGCGGCGCAGTTGCACCAGGGCGTCGCGGTTGCGACCGAGGCGGTAGAGCACCCAGCCATAGCTGTCGACGATCGCGGGGTTGTCCGGGTCGGCGGTACGCGCGCGCTCGATCAGGGCCAGCGCTTCCTTGTAGCGCGTGGTGCGGTCGGCCAGCGTGTAGCCGAGCGCGTTGAGCGCGGCGACGCTTTCCGGCTCGGTAACCAGGATCTTGCGCAGGTCGGCCTCGGCACGCGGAATGTCGTCACGGCGCTCCCAGGCCAGGCCGCGGGCATAAAGCAGCGCGTTGTCGTCCGGGTAGGCGGCCAGGCCGCGCGCAAAGGCGTCCAGTTCGCCAGCTGCGTCGCCCTCCTGCTGACGCAGCTCGGCTTCCAGCACGTAAGCGTCGCGGCGGGCGTCGCTATCGGCGTCGGCGTCGCCCTGCAGCGCCTGCACGGCGGCATAGGCCTCGGCCTTGCGGCCGAGCTTGAACAGCACATTGGCGGTGCGCAGGCGCGCCTCGCTGCGCTGCGGGCCACCGGGAACTCCGTGGTACCAGTCCACGGCCTCGGAATAGCGCTCCAGGTATTCGGCCATCTTGCCCAGCAGCAGGCGGCGCTGCGGATCGGGCGCGGCGGCATTGGTCTTGAGTTCGTCATACAGCGCGGTCAGCGCGGCGTTGTCATGCTGCTTGGCCAGCATCGAGGCGCGCAGGCCGTAGGTATTGGTGTCCTGCGGGCCGGCGGCAAGCACGCGCGCGGCGGCGGCCGGGTCGCCCATGCTGTCGTAGCTGAAGGCCAGGGCGGCGCGCAGTTCGGCGTCGCTGGCGGCCTGTGGTTCGACACCGCGCAGCAGGGCCTTGGCCTCCTCGCCCTTGCCGGCCTGCCACAACTGGTTGGCGTGCAGCAGGGCCACGCGCGGCTCGCGCGGGAAGCGCTTCACCACTTCGTCGACGATCTGCTTGGCCAGCGCCGGGCGCTCCATGCGCAGGGCCAGGCGGCCAAATTCCTGCCACGCTTCGATCTGGTTCGGGATGGCCCCTGCCGAGACCAGGGCGCCGAGCACGTCAGCCGCGGTGTCAGGCTCGCGTGAAGCACCGGCCAGCGCGATCAGGGCAAAGCGCCAGCCGTGCGGGTCGGGATCGCGCAGCAGCGCCTGCAACTGCCGCTTGGCCGGACCGCGCTGGCCCTTGCGCAAGGCCAGCGTGGCCTCCGCGCCGCGCATCGCCAGCGACTGCGGAGCGCGCTGGCGCCACAGGGCCAGGGCCTTGGCCGCACTGGCATCGTCGTCGGCAAGCATGGCGATGCGCGCGGCGCGCTCGGCCAGGCCCGCATCTCCGGGGGTTTGTTGTGCTGCCTGCAGGTACCAGCGCGTGGCTTCGGCAAGGTCGCCGGATTGCAGTGCGAACTCGCCGGCGAGCACCGGCTCCAGGTTGTCCTGGGCCGCGTCAGGTGCTGGCGCCCGGCTTGCGGCGGTCGCGGCCACTGGCAACAACGAGGCAGACAGCATCAGGAGAACACTGAGGACTCTGAAGAAAGCGGGCATCGTGGGCTGCCGGGCCGTAAAATGGGGGCCCTGAATGGCCAGCAGCTTATCGCAAGCGACCAAAAGATGAGTTTGTGGGTGCTTGGTTTGAACCACCAGACCGCGCCGGTGGAGCTGCGCGAACGCGCGGCTTTCGACGGCGAGGCGCTGCCGCGCGCGCTCGATTCGCTGCGCGCGCTGCCGCAGGTGTCCGAAGCCGCGCTGCTGTCCACCTGCAACCGCACCGAGCTCTACGCCGTGGCCGAGGACGCCGCCGAACTGGCGGCCTGGCTGGAGCTGCACGCGCCCGGCCTGCAGGCCTATCTGTATCAGCACCAGGACGGCGACGCCGTGCGCCACCTGTTCCGCGTCGCCACCGGCCTGGATTCGATGGTGCTTGGCGAACCGCAGATCCTCGGCCAGGTGAAGGACGCCTGGGCCGCGGCGCGCCTGCAGGGCGCGCTGGGCAACCGCCTGGATCGCCTGTTCCAGCAGACCTTCTCGGTGGCCAAGCGCGCGCGCACTGACACCCGCATCGGGGTCAACCCGGTCTCGGTGGCCTCCACCGCCGTGCGCCTGGCGCAGGAATCGTTCACCCGCCTGGATGAATCGACCGTACTCCTGATCGGCGCCGGCGAAACCATCGAGCTGGCCGCGCGCCACCTGAGCGAAGGCAAGGTCAAGCGCCTGCTGATCGCCAACCGCACCCTTGCCCATGCCCAGGCGCTGGCCAGCCAGCACGGCGGCTACGCGCTGCCGCTGGATGAACTGCCGCGTCACCTGGCCGAGGCCGACGTGGTGTTCTCGGCCACCGCCGCGCGCGAGCCGGTGGTCGTCCGGCGCATGGTCGAAGAGGCGCTGCGCGCGCGCCGGCGCAAGCCGGTGCTGCTGTTCGACCTGGCGGTGCCGCGTGACATCGAAGCCAGCGTGGCCGAACTGGACGACGCCTACCTCTATACGGTGGATGACCTCGAACGCGCCGTTGAAGACAACCGTCGCGGCCGCCGCGAGGCCGCCGCCGCGGCCGAGGCAATCATCGAGCTGCAGGTCGCGCGCTACCTGGAAAGCCAGCAGGCCAGCGCCCACCATGCCCCGCTCAAGCGCCTGCGTGCCTTTGGCGACAGCACCCGCGACGAATTGCTCGGCAAGGCGCGCGCGCAGCTGGCCAATGGCCGCTCGGCCGAGGAAGTGCTCGAACAGCTCGCCCACGGCCTCACCAACCGCCTGCTGCATCCGCCGACCGCGGCGTTGCGCGAGGCCGCGCTCAGCGGCGATGCCGAACTGGCCCGCGCCGCCGACCGCCTGTTCCCGGAAAAGCCGGGCTACTCCCACCCTGTCGTGAGCCCGCCCATCGTGAGTCCGAATGACGCCGACCCTGCGCCGTAAGCTCGAAGCGCTGGCCGAACGCCGCGAAGAACTCGAACGCCTGCTGTCCGACCCCGGCGTGCTCGGCGACAACGAGCGCTTTCGCGCCTATTCGCGCGAGTTCTCGCAGCTGGAGCCGGTCACCGTGGCCCTGGCCGACGAGGCCCGCGCCAAGGCCGACCTGGCCGCAGCCGAAGCCATGCGCGCCGATCCCGAATTGCGCGAAATGGCCGAAGAGGAAATCGCCCTGGCCCAAGCGCGCCTGGCCGCGCTCGACGAACAGCTCGCCCTGCTGCTGGTGCCGCGCGACCCGCGCGACGAAGGCAACCTGTTCCTGGAAGTGCGCGCCGGCACCGGCGGTGACGAGGCGGCGATCTTTGCCGGCGACCTGTTCCGCATGTACGCGCGCTATGCCGAACGCCAGGGCTGGAAGGTCGAGGTCGAATCGGACAATCCCGGCGAGCATGGCGGCTACAAGGAAATCGTCGCCCGCATCGTCGGCCGCGGCGCCTACTCGCGGCTGAAGTTCGAGTCCGGCACGCACCGTGTGCAGCGCGTGCCGGCGACCGAATCGCAGGGCCGCATCCATACCTCGGCCGCCACCGTGGCGATCATCCCGGAGGCCGATGACGTGGAGGAAATCGAGATCAACCCCGCCGACCTGAAAGTGGACACGTTTCGCTCCTCCGGCGCCGGCGGCCAGCACGTCAACAAGACCGAGTCGGCCATCCGCATCACCCACTTGCCCAGTGGCGTAGTGGTCGAATGCCAGACCGAGCGCAGCCAGCACGCCAACCGCGACAAGGCGATGAAGCGACTGAAGGCGCAGTTGCTGGATGCTGAACGCAGCAAGCAGGCCGCGGCGCAAGCCGAGAGCCGGCGTCTGCAGGTCGGCAGCGGCGATCGCAGCCAGCGCATCCGCACCTACAACTTTCCGCAGGGCCGGATCACCGACCACCGTGTCGAAGGCCTGACCCTGTACGACCTGCCCAACATCATCGAGGGCAGCCTGGATGATCTCATCGGCCGCCTGCAGCACGAACACCAGGTGGACGAGCTGGCGCGCCTGGGCGCGGGGTGAGCGCCTCTTCGCCCGAGCAGGAACGCCAGCAACTGCGCGAGGCGGTGCGGCGGCAGCCGCAGGACTTCATTGCCTGGCTGATGCTGGCCGATGCCGAGATGGGCGCCGGCGCGCTCGATGCCGCCGCGCTGGCCCTGCAACACGCGCAGGCATTGCGCGGCGCGCATCCGGAAACGCTGGCCCGGCAAGGGCGGCTGCACTGGATGCAGGGGCGCTACCCGCAGGCCATCGCCCTGCTGCGCCAGGCCGCGGCGCTGGCCCCGCAACATCCGGGCATCGCGCTGTGGCTGGGCCACGCACTCGAAGATGCCGACCAAGCCGAGCCGGCGGCGCAGGCCTATGCCCTCGCCCATCGCCTGCTGCCGGACGAACCTTACATCGCCGCGCAATGCCTGAACTGGCAGCGGCGGCTGTGCGACTGGCAGCAGCTGGACGTGCTGTCCTCGCAGGTGCGCCGCGCCGTCGCGCAAGGCCAGCCCGGCGTCGAACCCTTTGCCTTTCTCAGCGAGGACAGCAGCGCGCAGGAGCAACTGGCCTGCGCGCGCCTGCGCGCGGCCGCCTTCGCCGGCGTGCGTCCGCTGCCACCGGCGCGCGTGCGCACACGTGGGCCGCTGCGTCTGGGCTTCCTGTCCAATGGCTTCGGCGCCCATCCCACCGGGCTGCTCACCGTGGCGCTGTTTGAAGCGCTGCGCGCGCAGCCATCGGTACAGGCCCACCTGTTCGCGCTCAATCGTGACGACGGCAGCGAGATTCGCCGCCGCCTCGCGGCGGCCACGACCTTGCATGCGCAGGCCGGCCGCGCGCATCAGGACGTAGCCCAGGCCATCCGCGACGCCGGCATCGACCTGCTGTTCGACCTGCGCGGCTGGGGCGGCGGCGGCGCGCCGGAAGTGCTGGCGCTGCGACCGGCACCGGTGCAGATCAACTGGCTCGCCTATCCCGGCACTTCCGGCGCACCGTGGATCGACCACGTCATCGGCGATGCCTTCGCGTTGCCGGACTGGCTGGCGCCGCACTACAGCGAGCACGTGCTGCGCCTGCCGCGCGCGTTCCAGCCATCGGATACCACCCGCAGCGTGGACATGCCGCCTTCGCGCGAAGCCTGCGGCCTGCCCGCCGAGGGCGTGGTGTTCTGCTGCTTCAACAACAGCTACAAACTCAACCCGCGCAGTTTCGAGCGCCTGCTCGCGGTGTTGCGCGGCGTGCCCGGCAGCGTGCTGTGGCTGCTGTCGGGCCCCGGCCAGGCCGATGCGCGCCTGCGCGCCGCTGCCCAGGCTGGCGGCGTGGCGCCGGCGCGGCTGGTGTTCATGCCCAAGCTGCCGCATCCGCTGTACCTGGCGCGCTATCGGCATGCCGACCTGTTCCTGGACACCGATCCCTACAACGCGCACACCACGGCCTCCGATGCGCTGTGGGCCGGTTGCCCGGTGCTGACCACGCCGGGGCGCACGTTTGCCGCGCGCGTGGCCGGCAGCCTCAACCACCACCTGAGCATGGACGCCATGAACCTGAGCGACGATGCGGCCTTTGTCGCGCGGGCAATCGAACTCGGCAACGCCCCTGCGCAGCTGCGTGCCTTGCGCGAGCAACTGGCGGCGCGGCGCACGGCCAGCGGCTTGTTCGACATGCACGGCTTTGCCGCCGACTTCGCCGCGCTGGCCGCGGAAGTCGCCGGCCGCCACGGCTGGCAGCCGGATTGACGCGCGCCGATGCACGCCTGCGCACCCTGCCTGTACGCGGTGCGCCGGCACCGCTAGGCTTGGACGCATGACCGCCCATTCCGAACTGATCCCGCTGCGCCTGTGCGTGCTGACCGTCTCCGACAGCCGCAGCCTGGACGAAGACACCTCCGGCGCCTACCTGGCGCAGGCGCTGACCGCAGCCGGGCACCAGCTGCACGAGCGCATGCTGGCGCCGGATGATCGCTACCGCCTGCGCGCCATCGTCTCGGCATGGATCGCCGACCCCGCCGTGGACGGCATCCTGGTCACCGGCGGCACCGGCTTCACCGGCCGCGACAGCACCCCCGAAGCCCTGCTGCCACTGCTGGACAAGACCATGCCCGGCTTTGGCGAACTGTTCCGCGCCATTTCCTTCGAGGAGATCGGCACGGCCTCATTGCAGTCGCGCGCGTTTGCCGGCCTGGCCAACGGCACGTTCCTGTTCGCCCTGCCCGGTTCGTCATCGGCCTGCCGCACCGGCTGGGAGCGCATCATCCGCGAGCAACTCGACGCCCGCACCCGCCCCTGCAACCTGGCGACGCTGCGCCCACGCCTGCACGAGTAACCTGCGCCCTTCCCACCCGAGGACGCGCGATGTCGCTCAAGCGCAAGCAGTACGAACAGCTGCTCAAGCCGCTGCAACTGGAACTGGTCTCGATGGCGCGCTGGCTGCAACACACCGGCCAACGCGCCCTGGTGCTGCTGGAAGGCCGCGATACTGCCGGCAAGGGCGGCGTGATCCAGGCCATCTCCCAACACCTCAACCCGCGCCAATGCCGCGTCGTCGCCCTGCCCAAGCCGAGCGACCGCGAAAGCACGCAGTGGTATTTCCAGCGCTACGTCGCGCACCTGCCCGCGGCTGGCGAACTCGTGCTGATGGACCGCAGCTGGTACAACCGCGCCGGCGTCGAACACGTCATGGGCTTCTGCACCGAGGCCCAATACCTGGCCTTCCTGCAGCAGGCACCGCGCTTCGAACACCTGCTGGTGGAAGACGGCATCCTGCTGTTCAAGTACTGGCTCACCGTGGACCAGAAGGAACAGGAAGCGCGCTTTGCCGAACGCCACGAAGACCCGCTCAAGGGCTGGAAGCTCTCTCCCGTGGACCTGCAGTCGCGCAGCGCCTACGCCGACTACACCCGCGCCCGCGAAGCCATGCTGCAGGCCACCCACAGCGAATGGGCGCCGTGGACGCTGGTGGACTTCAACGACCAGAAGCGCGGCCGCCTGACCCTGATCCGCAACCTGCTCGACCGTCTCCCCGACGTTCACCTGCCCGAAGAAACCAGCCCGCTGCCACCCCTCGAGGGCAAACTCCACAAGGAAAAATTCGGCGTCCTGAAGCCCATCGCCGACTACCCGGACGAATGAAGCGCTAGCGCGCTCCGCTCTCCCATCCGCCCGCGCCGACCCGTCGGGCGTGCGGGGGCAGGCCCTGCCAGGACCCTAGGCAACATGGATGTTGCCTAGGAGTCTCCAGGGATGGATTCACGACGTGTCCTGGCAGGGCCTGCCCCCGCGCGCCGCTCAGTAGCCCCATCCAGCCGCTCAAGACCCAGCCGCATTGGCCCCCACAGCCTCACGCTCCACAGCCGCCGTCTCCAACGCCCGCAACGCCGTCACCAGCAACTGTACAACCGCCGGCCACAACGGCTGCGCGGCCTCCACCTGCAGGATGTCATCGCCCCCATCGCGCCGCAGATTCGGACACCGCGCCAACAGAAACGCCTCCAGCGTCATCCCGTCCTCCAGCCGCACCGTGCCCGCCCGCACCAGCCAGTCACGCAACAACTGCCGATAGTCCGCAGCCAGCGCGTAAGCCACATCGATCTGGTCCAGATCCGCCTGCGGGTTCCACGCCAGCCGCGCGATCCGCCAGCCGCGCTCGCGCAGATGCACCATCCCCGGCACCAGCGGCCGCAACGCCCGCAACAACTGCCAGTGCGACAACAGCACCTCACGCTCACCGGCACTGCTGCCCGCGATCGCCAGCGCATAACGCCGCGCATGCAGCGCCGGCACTTCGTCCAGCACCAGCGGCCCCGGGTCCGCCTGCAGCAGCAAGGCTTCCGCACGCAACGCCGCAATGTCCGGCAGCGCGTCGCTGCCGTCGCGCAGCGGCACGCCGTGATCGACCAGCGCCAATGCCAGCCCCAGCACGCGCTGGCGCTGTTGCTGCTGCAAGTGCCGCTGTTCCGCCTGGCGCCAGGCCTCGCGCTGCTGTTCCAGACGACGCAGCACCTGCGCCGCATCCAGGTCGCGCCACGGCCGGCGCTCGGCGTCGTCCGGGTCCAGGCGCAGTGGATCAGGCAGGCGCTCGTCCGGCCCGGCTTCGTCCATCGCGCCGGCGCCCAGCGCCACCAGACTCATCATGTCCACGCCGAAGACCGGGCTGAAATGCATGCGTGCCCACTGCGCGCGCCAGGCCGCCAGCAACAGCAGCACCGCCGCCACGCCAGCGACCATCAGCAGGCGGTCGGTTGGCTGGCCGCTGGCGATCATGGTCCCCAGCCCGGCCAGGGCCAGCGCCAGCAGGACCCAGAACGCGCGCGCGCGGCGGTGCTCGCGCCTTCGCCTCTGCCCAATTGCCGTCATCGCCCCACTCCTGTCACAAATCGATGCCGGGTTATCGGCCTGGAACGCCGAAGCTTGCGCGCGGGCCGCGCAAAGCGCTCAGCCGGTCAACATTCGCGGCCAGCCGCCGTGCCTGGGCAGGCTGCGATCAGCTGGCCTTGCCGCCGGCCGCGCTGATCGCCGCCTCGATGTCGCGCGCCTCCACCGGGCCCACGAACTGCTTGGCCACCTTGCCGTCCGGGCCAATCAGGTAGGTCATCGGCAGGCCGCGCGGCACCGCGAAGTCGGCCGGCGGCTGGTAGGTATCGATGATGGCAATCGGATAGGCCACCGGGTGCGCCTTGAGGAAGGTGAGCATTTCCGCCGGCTCGATGTCCTCGTAGGCCAGGCCGACCACCTCGATGTTGTCGCGCATGGCGTGCAGCGCCGACAACTCGGGCATTTCCTTCAGGCAGGGCGCACACCAGGTTGCCCAGAAATTCACCACCACCCACTTGCCGCGGTGCGCGGCCAGGTCGTAGGTCTGCCCGTCCACCGTGGGCAATTTCAGGGTCGGCTGCTCGGCGGTGATTTCACGCGCCGGCGGCACCGGTTGAGTCGGGCTGGCAGGGGCGTCGGCCGGCGTCGCCGGTGCAGTGGCAGCGGGCCCTGCCGCCGGCGTGGCGGCCGGCTCGGGTTGGCGCTGGCAGGCAGCCACGCTCAGCAGCAGTGCGGCGGCAAGGAGGACTCGGCAAGTCATGTGGCTTCTCCGGGAAGGGTTCGATATAGATCGCCGACGCGGCGCTTGAGCATCGCACGCAGCGGCTGACGCAGCTCGTCCAGCGCGCGCGCGGCCACCTCGCCGAGCGCGTCGTCGCGGCTGGGCAGCGTGGGATCGTCAACGGGAATGCGCAGCTGGCAGCGCTCGTACAGCTCCAGCAGCGGCACGTCGTCGAGGTCGCGCGCCAGCAGCCAGTGGCCGAATTCGTCGCGCCGCGCCAGGCGGATGCGTTCCAATTCGCACAGCATCTGTTGCAGCAGCGAATCGGTCAGCATCGGCTCCAGCGCCAGCATCTGATCCTCGTCCAGGCCGCGGCCGTCGCGACGTGCGGCCTGGAAGCGTCCGAGCAGGCGCAGCAGGCCGTAGATCTCGTAACCGGGGGGCAGACGCATCCATTGCGGCTGATAGCGGAAGGCGGCGATCGAGGACGACAGCGACGCCCCCAGCAGCACCGACACCCAGCACAGGTAGATCCACAGCAGGAAGATCGGCAGGAACGCCACGGCGCTGCCATAGATGCGTTCGTATGACTGGAACCCGCCCAGGTAGGCGCTCAGGCCCCAGCGCACCAGCTCCAGCATCAGCACCGCCAGCAGCGCGCCGGGCACGGCATGGCGCATGCGCACCGGATGGTGCGGCACCAGCCGGTAGATCAGCACGATGGCGACGAACTCGATCGCTACCGGCGCCAGCGCGAGCAGGCTGGCGGCCAGCGCGCGGCCCTCCACGGTCTGGAACAGCGGCAGCGAGAAGAACCGCACCGACACGGCCAGGCTAGCCGCCGCCACCATCGCGCCCAGGGTCAGCACCGTCCAGTACACGAGGAGGCGCGCGAGCTTGGGCCGCGACGAGGCCACCCGCCAGATCTGGTTGAAGATCTGCTCCACGCTATGCAGCGTGATCAGCAGCGACACCACCAAGGCGATGACGCCAGCAGCGGTGAGCTGCCCTGCCGCTCCCGCAGCCTGCAGCAGGTAGCCCTGCACCGCGTTGGCGGCGCTGGGCACGAAGTGGTCGAAGACGTACTTGCTGAGGCCATCGCGCCATTCTCCGAACACCGGAAAGGCGGACAGCACGCCAAACACGACGATGGCCGCCGGCACCAGCGCGAACACCGTGGTGTAGGCCAGCGAGGCCGCGGCCTGGAACAGGCGGTCATCCAGGAACCGGCGCCACAGGAACTGGCCGAAGCTCACCGCGCGGGCGCGGTCGCGCAGGCGTTCCCTCCACTGGTTCAACGTGTCCCTTGGTGCCATCGCGCAAGCGTACCCGATGCGCGATGCCCTCGGCATGGTCGATACTGCGGCCTTTCCGCAGGCAGGCGACCCGAGGCGATGAGCGAGATCCTGGTGCTGTACTACAGCCGTGGCGGTTCGGTGGCACGGCTGGCGCGCCAGATCGCCCGCGGCATCGGCGAGGTGCCGGGCATGGCCGCGCGCCTGCGCACGGTGCCGCCGGTGTCGGCGCTGACCCAGCCGCTGGCGCCCGCGGTACCGGAGGAAGGCGCGCCCTACGTCGAGTTGGCCGACCTGGCCGAGTGCAGTGGCCTGGCCCTGGGCAGCCCTACCCGCTTCGGCAACATGGCCGCGCCGGTCAAGCACTTCCTCGATGGCCTGGGCGCCGAATGGGCCAGCGGCACGCTGGTCGGCAAGCCGGCGGCGGTGTTCACCTCGACCGCGACGATGCACGGCGGCCAGGAGTCCACCCTGCTGTCGATGCAGGTACCGCTGCTGCACCATGGCTGCGTGATCGTGGGCATTCCCTATACCGAGCCGGCGCTGAGCCATACCCGCAGTGGCGGCACGCCTTATGGCGCCAGCCACGTGTCCGGTGCCAATGACGACCCGCAGCCCAGCGAGGACGAGGTGCAGCTGGCGCGCGCGCTTGGGCGGCGCCTGGCCGGCATCGCCCGCAAGCTGGCGGCGCCATGAGCCGCGCGCTGCCGCGCTGGCCGCTGGGCACCGCGCTGCTGGCGCTGGCCGCGCTGTACCTGTTCGCCTTTCATGACGACCGCCACCGCACCGCGGCCTGGCTGGTGTTCGCGCTGCCGCCGCTGGTGCTGGCGCTGGCCCACCTGCGTGGTGGCACGCGCGCGGCTTTCTGGGCCGGGGTGCTGGCGCTGTTCTGGTTCAGCCACGGGGTGATGGTGGCCTGGACTGGCGCCTACGCCGGGCCGCTGGCGCTGCTGGAAATCCTGCTCGCGCTGGCGGTGATCGCCGCGGCCAGCGCGCCGGGCCTGCGCGCACGCTGGGCGGCCCGCGCCGCGCGCCGCCAGGGCTGAGCGAGGCGGCCGGCGGGTATCATGGCGGCCCGCTTTGGTTCCCGTGCACAGGCAATCGCAATGGAAGAGCTCCTGATCGTCACCACCGGTGGCACGATCGACAAGATCTACTTCGACGACAAGTCGGACTACCAGATCGGCGATCCGCAGATCGGCCAGATCCTCAAGGAGTTGGGCGTGGCGTTCCGCTTCAGCGTCATCCCGATCATCCGCAAGGACTCGCTGCACATCAACGACGCCGATCGCGAACTGATCCGCGCCACCATTGCCGCGCAGCCGGCACGGCATGTGCTGATCACCCACGGCACCGACAGCATGGTGCAGACCAGCCTGGTGCTGAAGTCGATCCCGGACAAGACCATCGTGCTGACCGGCGCCTTGAATCCGGCGCGTTTCCGCGGCTCGGATGCCGAGTTCAACATCGGCTGCGCGGTCGGCGCGGTGCAGATCCTGCCGCCCGGCGTGTACATCGCCATGAACGGCCGCATCTGGAACCCGGAGCTGGTGCGCAAGAACGTGGCCGCCAACCGCTTCGAAGCGGCCTGAGTCCGCCCGTGTCGCGGGCCACGCGTGCCACCCGGCAGCTCGACGCCGCGGGCGTGGCCTATCGCCTGCATGCCTACGACTTCGATGCCGAAGCGGCCGCTGGCAAGGGCCTGCATGCCGCGCAATCGCTGGGCGTACCACCCGGCCGCGTGCTGAAGACGTTGCTGGCCTGGGTGGACGAGCGCGCGGTGTGCGCGGTGATTCCTTCCGACTGCCAGTTGCAGATGAAGCGGCTGGCCGCGGCCTGCCACGGCAAGTCCGCCAGGATGATGGAAGTGGCCGAGGCCGAGCGCCGCAGCGGCTACAACGTCGGCGGCATCAGTCCGTTCGGACAGCAGCGTCCGGTGCCGGTGCTGATCGAGGTGGATGCGCTGCAGGCCACCAGCGTTTTCATCAATGCCGGACAGCGGGGTCTGTTGCTGGAGCTGGAGCCGCGGGAGGCAGTGCGGGTGCTGGGTGCGCAGGCGGTGGCGTTGACGGTGCAGCAATAGCTGTAGCGGTCGCGGCTGATGGCCGAGAAGGCCACAAGAGCCGCTCCTACAAGTGGGCATCGGGTCTGCGGGAAATGTCCAGGTAGCGGGGCCGCTTGCGCGGCCCCGCCCGTCGCTCAGTACGTCGCGGTCAGGGTCACACCCGAGAACGCCGAATACGCCTTGACCCGGATGTAGTACGTCCCGGTGGACGGCGCATTGATCGTGCAGGTCTCGTTGTTGCCGCTCAGGTACGGCCGGCACGCGTAGGTGGTGTCGGTCGGTGCGCTGCCGAAGCGCACGTACAGATCGGCATCGCCACTGCCGCCGGCAATCTTCACCGTCAGCGTGCTGCGCCCGGCCGGCACGGCAATGGTGTAGTTCAGTGCACTGCCGCTGCTCGCCGACAGGCCACTGACCGGTACCCCGCTGGTCAGTGTGCTGCCGCCGCCACCGCCGCCACCGCCCTTGGCCGCGGTTACCGCAGCGTTGGCGTTGACGATGCCCGCGCCACAACCGCCACTGCAGCTGCCCGGCAGCGGGTTGGCCGTGCTCTTGAGCGTGGCCTCCACCGTGGCCGGCGACAGCGCGCTGGGCGCCACCGATTGCATCAGCGCGACCACGCCGGCCACGTGCGGCGAGGCCATCGAGGTGCCGTTGTACGAAGCGTAAGTGGCGCTGCCCGGTGTGGTGGTGCCGGTGTTGAGCGTGGACAGGATGCTCTGCCCGGGCGCCGACACGTCGATGCCCGTGCCGTAGTTGGAGAAGCTGGCCTTGGCGCCGGCCGACGTGGTGGCCGCCACCGCGACGACGTTCGCGCAGTTCGCCGGCACCGAGCCGGACACGTTGGTCGCCGAATTGCCGGCCGCCACCACTACCGTGGTGCCACGCGATACCGCACCGCTGATCGCGTTCTGGTAGGTGGTCGAGCAGCTGCCGCTGCCGCCCAGCGACATGTTGATCACCTCGGCCGGATTGGCGTTGGCGGGCACGCCGCTGACCGTGCCGCCCGACGCCCAGACGATCGCGTCGGCGATGTCCGAGGTGTAGCCGCCGCAACGGCCCAGCACGCGCACCGGCACGACCTTGGCGTTGAACGCGGTACCGGCCACGCCGGTCGCGTTGTTGGTGACCGCAGCGACGGTGCCGGCGACATGGGTGCCGTGCCAGCTGGAGTTGGTCACCGGCGAGCCGCTGTAGCACTCGTTGGCGACCGGGTTCCAGTCGCCCTCGTCGTTGGGGTTGGCGTCGCGGCCGTCGTTGTCGCGCGAGACGAAGGTGTCACTGATGAAGTCGTAGCCAGGCAGGATATTGGCGTTGAGATCAGGGTGGTTGGTGATGCCGGTATCGATCACCGCCACGACCACGCCAGTGCCGGTGGCCTGGTCCCAGGCCGGGCGCACGTTGATGCCGGCGCTGGTGGTGCCAAAGCCCCACTGTTCGGACAGGCGCGGATCATTCGGCGTGAGCGTGGGCCGCAACAGCTGGTCCACTTCGACACTGACCACATTCGGGTCGGCGGCCAACCGACGCATCAGGGTTTCAGCTTCGGCCCGGTCCAGCGGCCGGTCCGCCTTGACCAGCTGCGGGCCCACCGCCAGGCGCCGCACCGAGTTCAAGGTCAGCGCGGTGCCGCCCTTGGCCGGTACCGATGCGGCAGCGGCGCGCAACGCAGTGCCCAGCACATTGGGGCTGGCCAGTTCGCTGCTGCCGTCGCGATAGGTGACGATGAAGCGCTGGTGGGTCGGCGCGGAGGCCAGTCCATCCAGGTATGCCTGACCGGCAAAAGCCGGCATTGCCAACAACAGGGAAGTCAGCGCACAACCTCCCGACACGATCCATGCGTGCCGACGCACGCGGGGTTGGTCCTTGGACATTGGGTGGTTACCTTCAGGTTCTGCAGTGCCGCGTCATGCGGCGATGACCCCGGCCGGGGCCTGGAACTTGAAGCCGCTCGGCCGGAGCGCCTGGGCGCGCCCCCTGTCCGCTGCCCTGAAGGGACCCTAAATCAGCGCTGAAGGCCGCGACAGCACCGAAACCGGTTTCGCGGGCAACCAATGTCTCGTTCTGTGACGCGGGGCGTCATGATTCAGACACATGAGGACAAAGCCGAGCCATTGCGCCTCTGCCATCCACCCCCGCCCTGCGGGGATGGATGGGTTTAACCGGTCCCGCACTCAATCGACGGCCATCTCCGCCACCCGGACGCCGGGTTGCGCCTGCCGCGCTGCGGTGACCGCCGCATTGGCGTCAATGATGCCGGCGCCACATCCGCCGGTGCATGCGCCTGGCAACGCCCTCGCTGTGCGCTTCAGCACTGCCTCGACCTGCGCCGGCGTCAATGCCGACGGCGCTACCGACTGCATCAACGCCACCACGCCTGCCACGTGCGGCGCTGCCATCGAGGTCCCGGAGGAAGACGTGTACCTTGGCGCCCCCGGCGTGGTCGTGCCGGTGTTGAGCGTGGACAGAATGAACTCGCCGGGCGCGGACACATCGATCCCCTCGCCAAAGTTCGAAAAGCCCGCCCTGGCGCCGGCCTGTGTGGTGGCCGCCACCGCCACCACGTTGGCGCAGTTCGCTGGCGAAGTGCCTGACATGTCCGTCGCCCCGTTACCCGCAGCTGCCACGACCGTGGCCCCGCGCGCCACCGCAGCGTCAACCGAACGCTGTTCGGTCTGCGAGCAGGTGCCTGCGCTGCCCAACGACAGGTTGATCACTTCGGCCGGATGGGGGTTTGCGGGCACACCCGCCACCGCGCCGCCGGCCGCCCACACCATCGCATCCGAGATGTCGGAGGTGAAACCCCCACAGCGGCCCATTGCCCGCACTGGCAGCACCCGCGCATTGAAGGCCGTGCCGGCTACCCCGATTGCGTTGTTGCCTAGCGCCGCGATGGTGCCGGTCACATGGGTGCCGTGCCAACTGGAATTGCCCACCCGCGAGCCGGGGTAGCACTCGTTGGCGACAGCATTCCAGTCGCCTTCGTCGTTGGGATTGGGGTCGCGGCCATCGTTGTCGCGCGAGATGAAGGTACTGCTGACGAAATCGTAGCCGGGCAGGAGGTTGGCGTTGAGATCGGGATGCCGGGTAATGCCGGTATCGACCACAGCCACCACCACGCCGCTGCCGGTGGTCTGGTCCCAGGCCGGTCGTACGTTGATGGCGCTGTTGCTGGTGCCGAAGGCCCATTGTTCGGGCAGGCGCGGATCGTTCGGGGTCAGCAACGGCCGCATCAGCCGGTCGACCTCGACACTCAGCACTTCGGGGTCGGCGGCCAGGCTGCGCATCAGGCTTTCGGCTTCGGCGCGGTCCAGTGGCCGGTCGGCGCTGACCAGCTCCGGACCGACCGCCAGACGGCGTATTGGTGTCAGCGCGGGGCGAGTGCCGCGTTTGGGCGGCGTGGCGGCGGCCGCCGCAGCCAGTGATCGATTCAGCGCCGCGGCGCTGGAGGTAGCGTTGCCGCCTTCCCGGTAGGTGACGATGAAACGTTGGTGGGTGGGCGCGGAGGCAAGGCCGTCGAGATGGACTTCGCCGGCGAACACCGGCAAGGCCAACAACAACGAAGCGATTGCGCTACCGCGCGATACGATGCAAGCGCGCGACTGGGCGCGGATTGTGCACGTGGACATCGGGGTTTCCTTTGCAGGTCTGCAATGCCGCCATTGGCGGCAGAGACTCCGCCCGAAGGCCAGCGCAAGACACCGCGCTGGTTCCAGCCGGAGCACGTGGACGACGCCCCTGTAGGTCGTCCACGCAGCAAGCTAGCGAAGGTCGATGACCAGCCATATAGCGCGCACGTACGCGATGGCGACGAGTTGTCCGCCCATGTAACCGCGGCGCATGCATGCTCGAAACCCGCGCTTTCCCCACTTGCTCTCCCGGCTGCGGGAGAGCGGATTGGCCGAGGTCAGCGCCGTGCCGCGCTCAGCGCAGGCGCACCAGCCAGCCGTGGCGGTCCGGCAGGCGCCCGTACTGGATGTCGGTCAGCTCCTTGCGCAGCGACATGGTGACCTCGCCGGCGGGCGCATGGATATCGCCCACCGCGAAACCTTCGCCCTTCAGTTCGCCGATCGGCGTGACCACCGCCGCGGTGCCGCAGGCGAACACTTCGCTGATCTCGCCCGAGGCCACGCCCTGCTTCCACTCGTCGATGCTGACCTTGCGCTCTTCCACCGGCATGCCGCGATCGCGAGCCAGCTGCAGGATGCTCTCGCGGGTGATGCCTTCGAGGATGCTGCCCGACAGCGCCGGCGTCACCAGCGTGCCATTGCGATAGACCAGGAACACGTTCATGCCGCCCAGTTCTTCGATGTACTTGCCTTCGACCGGGTCCAGGAACAGCACCTGCGAGCAGCCCTGGGCATGAGCCTGCTGCTGCGGCAGCAGCGACGCGGCGTAGTTGCCGCCGCACTTGGCCGCACCGGTGCCGCCCTTGGCCGCGCGCGCGTAATCGGTGGACAGCCAGATCGATACCGGCGCCACGCCCTTGGCGAAATACGGGCCCGCCGGACTGGCGATGACGTAATACGCCGCCTTCTGCGCGGCGCGCACACCGAGGAAGGCCTCGTTGGCGATCATGAAGGGACGGAAATACAGGCTGTTTTCGCCGACGCCGGAAACCCAGTCGGCGTCCACGGCCACCAGCTGGCGCAGCGACTCGACAAACAGCTCCACCGGCAGCTCCGGCATGGCCAGGCGTCGTGCCGAACGCTGCAGGCGCGCGCCGTTGGCTTCCGGGCGGAAGGTCCAGATCGAACCGTCGGCGTGGCGGTAGGCCTTGATGCCTTCAAAGATTTCCTGGCCGTAGTGCAGGACGGCAGCGGCCGGATCCAGCTGCAACGGCCCATAGGGACGCACTTCGGCGTTGTGCCAGCCGTGCTCCCTGTCGTATTCGATCGCGACCATGTGGTCGGTGAAGTGGTGGCCGAAGCCCGGCGCGGCGAGGATGGCCTCGCGCTGCTGCGCGGTGCGGGGGGACGGGGAACGGGCAACGCGGAAAGCCGTGGACGGCGGGGAAACGGAGGCGGACACCAGTGGGATTCCTTGCGGTTTAGCGGAAGACGAGGAACGCGCCGGCGGGGGCGGCGCCCGGATCCGCGGCGGCGCGGATCCTCAGAGCATCCCGGTTTCGAGCCGGGCGGCCTCGGACATCATATGCCGGCCCCATGGCGGATCGAACACCAGGTCCACGTCGGCCTCGGCCACGGTGGGGATCAGTTCCAGCTTGCTGCGCACGTCATCGACCAGGATTTCGCCCATGCCGCAACCGGGCGCGGTGAGCGTCATCTTGACCTCGACCAGGCGCTGGCCGTCGTCGCGGTGCTGCAGCGCGACCTCGTAGACCAGGCCCAGATCGACGATGTTGAACGGGATTTCGGGGTCGAAGCAGGTGCGCAGCTGCTGCCACACCATGGTTTCGACTTCATCGTCGCTGGCGTTGTCGGGCAGCTCCAGCCCCGGCGGCGGCTCCTTGCCGATGGCGTCGCCATCCTTGCCGGCGATGCGGAACAGATTGCCTTCGACAAACACGGTATAGCTGCCACCCAGGGCCTGGGTGATGTAGCCATAGCTGCCAGCCGGCAGGGTCACGGCGTCGCCCTGCGGCACCATGACGGCGGCACAGTCACGCTCGAATTGGACGGGTTCGCTGCTGCGGGAATACATGCAAGGAAGATGGGGCCGGGGCCGCGTCGGGCAAGTCGTACATTTTAGGGTCTATTTCTCCTGCGCACACCGCGTCGGCCGGAAAGCGCTGTCGCGCCAGTGGACGCAGTGCGGCCGAGGGCTGGCGGCGGGATGGCAGGCCCGCCGCCAGGCCGTATCCTGTAGGGCGACCTCAGGAAAACCCGATGCCCCCCACGCCCGCGTCTGCCAGAACCTCGCACTGGCTCTGGCCCCTGCTCCTGCTGCTGGGATGCGTCACCGCCCTGATCGCCTGGCTGATCCTGGCCCTGGCCCTGGGCCAGCAGACCGGCTGGATGGCGATCCTGGTCGCTCTCGAATCAGCGTTCATGTTGCGGCTGGCCGGCATGCCAGGCGGGGCGCGCCGTGCCCTGATCGCGGTCGTGGCGACAGCGCTGGTGATCATTGCCGCGCAGTGGGCCATTGCCTCGGCGCAGATCGGCGCGGTGATGGGTCTGGACGTGCTGGCCTCGGCCATCCGCATGGGGCCGCGTCTGGCCTGGCAGCTGACCGGGCTGGCCAACAGCGGGCTGGACCTGGCGGGCTGGGTGTTGGGGTTGGGGGTCGCGTGGTGGGCGGCGCGGTAAGGTTTGCGGCGGTTGCGCCGAAGCCACTGGAAGCCCATCAATAAGTACAGAACATTGCGCACATCATGCCAAAAATGGATTTATGCGCGCTTTAACGTGCCTAATGCACAAGCGTTTCTAAGGGCGTATAACTGCACCTATCGGCCATCGCCCGGTCTTACGCGCGGAAAATTGCACCCATGGAGAATATTCCCTTCCGAGCGCCCGACGAAGTCATTGCCGAGCTCGGCGATCGTCTCAAGCAGCGCCGGCTCGCTGACGGGTTCAAGCAGGTGACCCTCGCTGATAAGGCCGGGGTATCGCGGCGGGCGATTGTGGACCTTGAAGCGGGCCGCGGATCGTCGCTGGAAACCTTGGTACGCGTGCTCAAGGCACTGGGCCTGGAAGAAAACATCGCCGCCCTGGTGCCGGTGCCACGGGTAAGCCCGATGGCGATGGCGCGTGCCAGCACCTCCGCCACCCCCAAGCGCGGGGTGCGTTGATGGCGAGCTTCAAGCACGTTGACCTGATCGAGGTCCTGATCTGGGGCCGTCGCGTCGGCGCCGTCGCCGCAGATCCGGCAGTGGGCGCCTACGTTTTCGAGTACGACCCCAGGTGGCTGGCTCGCGACATCGATCTGGCACCCTTCATGATGCCGGTGAGCAGCCGATCGCCCGTGTTCGTATTTCCGGGACTGGCACGTGAGACGTACATGGGTCTACCGGGCCTGCTGTCCGATGCCCTGCCGGATCGCTTCGGCAACCAGTTGATTGACGCATGGATGGCCCAGCACGGCTACTCCGCCGACCAGGTCACTACGCTGGATCGCCTGGCGTACATGGGCAAGCGCAGCATGGGCGCGCTGGAATTCCGGCCCAGCCGCGGCGGCCAGCGCGCTTCGATGGCGCCGGTCGAGATGGGGATGCTGGTGGAAGCGGCCCGCCGCGCGGTGCAGGGAACGCTGGACGACGATGCAACCTCCGAGGCGGCGCTGAACAAGATCATCTCGGTCGGCACCTCGGCCGGCGGGGCGCGGGCGAAGGCTGTGCTCGGCTGGAATCCCGACACCCACGAACTGGTGTCCGGTCAATTCGACTTGCCCGATGGCTTCGAGCACTGGCTGCTCAAGTTCGACGGCATGGGCGTGGATAGTGCCCTCGGTCCGAGCCAGCAATATGGCCGGATCGAATACGCCTATTCGCTGATGGCCGGCGCTGCCGGTGTCCAGATGAACGCCTGTCGTCTGCTGGAGGAAAACGGCCGCGCCCACTTCTTTACCAAACGCTTCGATCGCCGCGGCAACACCAAGGTCCACGTGCAGTCGCTGTGCGCCATGCGTCACCTGGACTACAACCTGCGGCTTACGCACGCCTACGAGACCCTGTTCCTGACCGCCGCGCAGCTGCAGCTCGGTGACGCTGCCATGACCCAACTGTTTCGGCGCATGGCTTTCAACGTGGCGGCGTCCAATCGCGACGACCACACCAAGAATTTCGCCTTCATGCTGACGGAGGGAGGCCGCTGGGAACTGGCACCGGCGTACGACGTCACCTTCGCATTCGACAGCGCCAACGTCTGGCTCGCCAATCATCTGATGTCGGTCGACGGAAAGTTCGACGCGATCACCCGCAAGGACCTGATGGCGGTGGCTGCCCGGTTCTCGATCCCCGGCGCCAGGGACGCGATCGAGGATGTGGCCGCCGCGGTGGCGTCGTGGCCGCAGTTCGCCGCGACCGCGGGCGTCGGCGCTGAGGAGATCAAGCGGATTGCCGGCCTGCAGGTGCGCCTGTGAGGTCGACTAGCGCGATCTGTCGATGATTGGGCGCGTTGTAGGAGCGGCTCTTGTGGCCTTGGGCCATCAGCCGCGACCGCCATCTGACAGCTCGCAACTCCGGCAGCGGCCAGCAAACCCTGTCAGTGTCCGCCTTCGAGCGCCTTCAGCTCACTGACCAAGGCCCCCGCCGCTTCGGCGCCGTCCCCGTACAGCATCCGCGTGTTGTCCGCATAGAACAGCGCATTCTCGATGCCCGCAAAGCCTGTGCCCTTGCCGCGCTTGATCACCACCACGTTGCGCGCATCCACCACGTCCAGGATCGGCATGCCGTAGATCGGGCTGGTCGGGTCGGTCTTCGCCACCGGGTTGACCACGTCGTTGGCGCCGATCACCAGCGCCACATCCGTGTTCGCGAATTCCGGGTTGATGTCGTCCATGTCGGCGATCAAGTCATAGGGCACGCCGGCCTCGGCCAGCAGCACGTTCATGTGCCCCGGCATGCGCCCGGCCACCGGATGGATCGCGAACTTCACCTTCACCCCGCGCGCGATCAAGCGCTGCGCCAGCTCCCAGATCTTGTGCTGGGCCTGCGCCACGGCCATGCCGTAGCCCGGCACGATCACCACCCGCTCGGCAAAGGCCATCATCGCTGCCACGTCCGCGGCCTCGATCGGCTTCTGCGCGCCCTCGATCGCCTGGCCCTGCCCGCCGCCACCGAAGTTCGAGAACAACACGCCGCTGATCGGCCGGTTCATCGCCTTGGCCATCAGCCGCGTCAACAGGATGCCCGCCGCGCCGACCATCATGCCGGCGATGATCAACGCTTCATTGCCCAACACGTAGCCTTCAAACGACACCGCCAGGCCGGTGAACGCGTTGTACAGCGAGATCACCACCGGCATGTCCGCGCCGCCGATCGGCAGCGTCATCAACACACCCAGCGCCAGCGCGCAGACGAAGAACGCGATGATCGCCAGCGGCTGCAGCGACATCGCCGCCCACGCCCCGAGCACCACCACCAGCAAGGCCACGGCCAGGTCGAAGGCCTGCTGCGCGGGGAAGGTCACGCGCCGGTCCAGGCGTCCATCGAGCTTGGCCCAAGCAATCACCGAGCCCGACAGCGACACCGCGCCGATTGCCGCGCCCACCACGGCCAGCGTCAGCATCGTCGCGCCGGGCTGGCGCGCGGCCAGGTCGGCAATGGCGCTGTCGCTCCAGTGGCTGGTGTCGCGCCGCGCCAGGAACGAAAAGCGCAGCAATTCGACCGCGCCGATCGCCGCCGCCGAGCCGCCGCCCATGCCGTTGTACAGCGCCACCATTTGCGGCATGTCGGTGATGGCCACCCTGCGCGCCGACCACCACGCAGCGCCGGTGCCAATCGCCACCGCGGCCAGGATCAACGGGATGTTGCGCAGCTCCGGCAGGAAGAACGTCGCCACCGTGGCGATCAGCATGCCCAGCCCGGCCCAGCGGATGCCGCTGCGCGCGGTCAGCGGCGAGGCCATGCGTTGCAGGCCCAGCAGGAACAAGGTGGCGGCGATGAGGTAGCTGGTCTTGACCAGCCAGTCGAGCAGTTCAACCGTGGTCACGTTCAAGCGCGATCCCCCGGCCTGGCCGCCTGCCCGGCGCGTGCGCTGGGCTTGAACATCTCCAGCATGCGCTCGGTCACCACGTAGCCGCCGGCCGCGTTGCCGGCGCCCAACAGCACGGCGACAAAACCGATCGTCTTTTCCAGCAGCGTGTCCGCATGCCCGAGCACGACGATGGCACCGATCAGCACGATGCCGTGGATGAAGTTCGATCCCGACATCAGCGGCGTGTGCAATATCACCGGCACCCGCGAAATGATCACGTGCCCGGCAATTGCCGCCAGCATGAAGATGTACAGCGCCACGAACCCGTCGCCCATTGTCCATCCACCCCGTTGTCCGGATGACCGCATCATAACCGCGGGCCGGCGCGCGGGGCCTTCCCCGCGGAACCGGAGGTGGGATGCCCTGACCCGTGTCAACCGATCTCCCCGCCGCGCGTTGACCGGGTGTTCCCCTAGGGAAGCTACGCTGTGCTGGTGGGTACCCCGCTCGATCCGCAAACCCAGGTCCCGGCACCGCCGGCCTCGCTCGATGCCTTCCTGGCCGGGGTGGGTCCGCGCGCGTTCCGCTTTGCCGAGGCCGGCCTGCGCCACCGCGAGGACGCGATGGACGCGGTGCAGGACGCCATGGTCAAGCTGCTCGCCTATCGCGACCGGCCGGCGCAGGAATGGACGCCGCTGTTCTGGAGCATCCTGCGCAGCCGCATCGTCGACATGCAGCGCCGCCGCGGTTTCCGCCTGAAGTTCTGGGCACCGGCTGCCGAGGCCGATGGCGAAGGCAGCATCGACTGGGCCGACAGCGGCGCGGGCCCGGCGCAGACCCAGGACCAGCGCGAGCGCTACACCCGGCTGGTGCAGGCGCTGCGCACCTTGCCGGCCCGCCAGCGCGAAGCCTTCACCCTGCGCGTGCTGGAAGAACTGGACGTGGCCACCACCGCCAAGGCGATGGGCTGCTCGGAAGGATCGGTGAAAACGCATCTGTCGCGGGCCCGCGAGGCCCTGCAGAAACAACTCGAGGATTTCCGGTGAACACCACGGACCGCAACACCGCACAATTCGACGCGCAGGCCCGGCAACTGCACCAGGCCGCGCTGCACAGCATCGACCCGGCCACGCTGGCGCGCCTGCGCGCGGCGCGCCACGAGGCCACGCAGGCCAGCGCGCCTGGCCGCCGCCGCGGCCTGTGGCTGGCCACCGCCTGCTCGGCACTGCTGGCCCTGGGCGTGGGCGTGCACCTGGAGCAGCAAACGCAGATGCCGGCGGCCACCGCACCGGCGCTGGTGGCCAGCCTCGATGCCGACGAAGTGCTGGACCAGAACCCCGACCTCTATGTCTGGCTGGGCTCGGACAACGCCCTGGCCATGGAGCAGACTCGATGAAGACCTCCTCCCGCTTCTTGTTGCTCGTGCTGCTCGCTCTCGGCGCCGGCACCGCCGCGGCGCAATCCGGCCCGCGTCCGCCGGCACCGCCGGCCGCGCCTCAGGGCACTGCGCCGCCCGCCCTGCCCGACTGGGACCACCTCAACGCCCAGCAACGCGAGTTGATGATCAACTCGCTGCGGCAGCGCTGGAACGATGCGCCCGAACAGCGCGCGCGCATGCTGCGCCACGCCGAGCGCTGGCAGGCGATGACCCCCGAGCAGCGGCGCCAGGCCGCCGATGGCATGCGCCGCTTCGAGCACATGTCGCCGCAGCAGCGACGCGAAGCCAAGGTCTTGTTCGCGCAGATGCGCAAGCTCGATCCGGCACAGCGCCAGGCGCTGCGCGAGCGCTGGCAGAAGATGACCCCGGCGCAGCGCCAGGACTGGGTGCGCACGCACGACGACGGAAATGATCGCGATCGGTAATGAGCCGCAGGAGCGGCTTCAGCCGCGACCGCGATCTGCCACATCGCAACTACGCTCGTCGGCGCTGATGCCCCTCCTGCAACAGCCTCAACCAATCGAACGCAGCTAGCTCCAGCGCGTCTTCGCCAGCAACTCGTCGTCCCAGTCAAACACCAGCTGCCCATCGCGTACGAACAGGGTGACGAAGTTCAGCACGTTGCGCGCAAACATCTCGCTGGCATGGACCGCGCCGAGACTGGCCAGGTTGAGCGGGCCGGCGACGGTCACGCCGTGGTCGGCAATGGTTTCGCCAGGCCGGGTCAGCTCGCAGTTGCCGCCGGTCTCCGCGGCGAGGTCGACGATCACGCTGCCCGGTCGCATGCCGGCAACCATCGCGGCGCTGACGATCTTCGGCGCCGGGCGCCCTGGCACGGCGGCCGTGCAGATCACCACATCGACGCCGCGCAGGTGGTCGCCAAGGCGCCGCTGCTGTTCGGCACGTTCTTCGTCGGTCAGCGCGCGCGCATAGCCGCCTTCGCCGGCGGCGCTGACGCCGAGGTCGAGGAAGCGCGCGCCGAGCGATTCGATCTGTTCGCGCGTCTCCGGCCGCACGTCGAAGCCTTCGACCTGTGCACCCAGGCGCCGCGCCGTGGCGATCGCCTGCAGCCCGGCCACACCGGCACCGACCACGAGCACCTTCGACGGGCGGATGGTGCCGGCAGCGGTGGTCAACATCGGGAAGAAGCGCGGGGCCAGTTCGGCGGCAATCAAGGCGGCCTTGTAGCCGGCCATGCCAGCCTGCGAACTCAACACGTCCATGGCCTGGGCGCGAGTGGTGCGCGGCAGCCGCTCCAGCGGAAAAACGTAGCGCTCGGTGCTGCGCAGGGCTTCGGCGCGCAGTGGGTCGGCCTCGGGCTGGAGCAGGCCGACGAGCGCGGCACCGGTGGCGATCTGGCGCAGGCGCGATACATCCGGGGCTTGCACGCACAGGATCAATGCGGCCTCGGGCAGGCCGCCGGCGGCGGCCAGGGTGGCGCCGGCCTGCAGGTAGCTGTCGTCGCTGAAGCCGGCGGCGCTGCCGGCGCCGGGTTCGATGGCGACCTGGGCGCCGAGGGCGACAAGCTTCTTCACTGTTTCCGGCGTGGCCGCCACGCGGCGTTCGCCGGCGGCGTCTTCCTTCAGCACCCGCACCTGCACGGCCATGCCATCCCCTTGCGTGTGATCGCGTCGTGCCGATCCTAGCAAAGGTGGGGGGTGGGGCTGGGCGCGGTCTGTGGGTGTTGTGCGGGGTGGTGCGGTTGGTCGGTTGGCTGGCTTGCGGTGCGGGCGGTTGGTGGATTGCCTTGCGGTGCGGGCCCCGACCCGGCGGGGGTAGGCGTCTCGGTTCCGGCGTACGTCCTGTACTCAGTCACCGAACGTGG
>DASPIU010000052.1:0-3406 GCA_035629025.1 Stenotrophomonas sp. | reverse complement strand
GGCGTTCTGCTGGGTGGTCTCGTCCATCTGGGTGATGGTCTGGTTGACCTGCTCGATACCGGCCGACTGTTCCTGCGAGGCCGCGGAGATCTCGGCCATGATGTCGGTCACGCGCTGCACCGAGGCGACGATTTCGCCCATGGTGGCGCCGGCCTTGTGGACCAGTGCGGAGCCATCGGCGACGCGGCCAACCGAATCGTCAATCAGGCCCTTGATTTCCTTGGCCGCATTGGCCGAACGCTGGGCCAGGGTGCGCACTTCGCTTGCCACCACCGCAAAGCCGCGGCCCTGTTCGCCGGCACGCGCCGCCTCGACCGCGGCATTGAGCGCAAGAATATTGGTCTGGAAGGCAATGCCGTCGATCACCGCGATGATCTCGGCGATCTTCTTCGAGGACTTCTCGATATCGCCCATCGTGGTGACGACCTGGCTCACCACTTCACCGCCCTGCGAGGCCACCGAAGCCGCGCCCTGCGCCAGCTGATTGGCCTGGCGAGCGTGTTCGGCATTCTGCTTGACGGTAGAGGTCAGTTCCTCCATCGACGCGGCGGTCTCTTCCAGGTTGGCGGCCTGCTGCTCGGTACGGCGCGACAGGTCGCTGTTGCCCGAAGCAATCTCGCCAGCAGCCAGGTTGATGCTGCCGCTGGCGGCCTGGATGCGGCCGACGATATCGGTCAGCTGCGCCACGGTGGCATTGGCGTCATCGCGCATCTGCGCGAACACGCCGTGGAATTCGCCATCCATGCGCGCGGTCAGGTCGCCCTGGGCCAGCGCATTGAGCACGCCGGAAATCTGCTGGATGCTGCTGGCATTGGCGTCGAGCAAGCCATTGAGCTGCCGTGCCAGCAGCAGATAGAAGCCCTGCCGGCCTTCGGTCTGCACGCGCCCGGACAGGTCGCCGTCCACCGCGGCCTGCACGATGCGCGCCACTTCGGCCTCGACCTTGGCCTCGGTGGTGCGGTCGCGCCATTCGTACACGGTGCCCAGCATCTGGCCGTTCGCATCGCGCACCAAGGAAATGTTCTGGTCGAAGCAGACCTCGCCAAAATGCACCTGGCGGCGCAGGCTGCCCTCGCGCTGCAACTGCGCGACCAGCTCACCCGTGTCCTGGCCACGCTGCTCCAGCACCGAGACGTGCTGGCCGACCAGGGGGCGGTCGGCATCGATGCCCGGCAGCGCGGTGGTGATCTGCGCGGCATAGCCATTGAGCAGGTCGCGCAGCGCCGGGCTGGCGTAGATGACGTTCAAGTCCGGATCGGTGATCAGCGTGCCGGTGGAGGCGCTGTCCAGCGCAATGCGCACGCGCAGGTTCTCCGCGGCGATGGCTTCGTCGCGCTCGATGCGCGCGCGCAGGTCGCCCTGCATGCGCAGCATCGCGCCCATCAAGGCGCCCACCTCGTCCTGGCGTTCCACCGCGATGTGCCCATCGAGCTTGCCGGCCGCGATGTCCTGGGCAATGCCGCAGGCGCTGGCCAGCGGGCGGCTGACCATGCGCCGGACCGCGACGAACACCAGCACGCCAAGCAGCACGATGGCCAGGGCCGACAGCACGATCATCGCCGTCATCATCTTGCGCAGCGTGGCGGCCAGTGCGGTGCGCGGCTCCACGCCAACCAGCGTCCACTTCCACGGCGCGAAATGCTCGACGCTGAGTGTGGCGGGCATCGCTTCGGCTCCCACGCCGGGGGCTACGCGCAGGATCGCCGTGCGCTCGTTGGCGCCATCTGCCAGCAACTGCGCGAAAGCGGGGCGGTCGGCCTCGGCAATCAGGGCGGCCGCATCGCCGCCTTCGCTGGCCGGGTGCACCACCAGCTTGCCGTGGGCGTCGCCCTCGGCGGCGTCAACGACGAAGAAGTAACCGTCCTGCCCGATCTTCAGCTGACGCATCCGCTCCTTCAGCCCGGCCAGGCCATCGCTGTAGTTGACGCCGACGAAGGAAATGCCGACGACCTTGCCGTCGCGATCCAGCAGCGGCACGTACTGGGTCATGTAGTCGCTGCCGAACAGCTTGGCACGGCCGGTGTAGGGCTTGCCTTCCAGCATCAGCGCATAGGCCGCGTTCTTGTGATCCAGCGCGGTGCCGACAACGCGCTCGCCCTTGTCATTGGTGACCGAGGTGGAGATGCGCACGAAGTCGTCGCCGACGCGCGAGAAGATCGAGGCCACCGCGCCGGTGTGGTGGGTGAAGCGGTCAACGAGGGCATCGTTGGCCGGCAGCGGCTTGCCGCCGAAGCTCAGGTTGGGCACCTGGAATTGACCACGCTTGAGCGGTTTGCCGCGTGCGTGGCCCACATCGCCCGCGGGCAGCACGGCCAGGAAGCTGCCGCTCAGCCGTTCGGTATCTTCGGTGAGCGCACGGTCATACAGGGCAATGGTGTCCTGCATGACGTGGGTTGCCGTGGCCAGACCCTGGCTGCTTTTGGTCTCGTATGCAGCAGCGGACTGCTGGTAGACACGCCAGGTCAGGACGGAAAGCACGAAGGCCACCGCCAGGGTGACCAGGAGCGAAAGGCGCAGGCCGATTGACAGGCGCGAAAGGGTTTTCATGGATGAGGGTTCCGAAAGCTCGTTGCGCGAAAGCCTCCATGCCTCGCGGTGGGGAAGGGTGCCGGCAAAGACCGGCACCCGGTGGCATCAGAACTCCTGCCAGTCCGACTCGTTGGCGACGGCAGCGGCGAAGGCAACCGGCTTGCGCGCGGCAGGCGCGCGCGGCGCGCTGGCCGCCGGCTTGACGGCCATCCGCAGCGGGACCACCGCGGCCGACACTGGCGCGCTCTGCCCGGTCTTGAAGATCGAGACCGCATCGGACAGCTGCCCGGCCTGTTCTTCCATCGCACGCGCGGCGGCGGTGGCTTCCTCGACCAGCGCGGCGTTCTGCTGGGTGGTCTCGTCCATCTGCGTCACGGTCTGGTTGACCTGCTCGATGCCGGCCGACTGTTCCTGCGAGGCCGCGGAAATCTCGGCCATGATGTCGGTCACGCGCTGCACCGAGGCGACGATTTCGCCCATCGTGGCGCCGGCCTTGTGTACCAGGGCCGAGCCATCGGCGACGCGGCCAACCGAGTCGTCGATCAGGCCCTTGATCTCCTTGGCCGCATTGGCCGAACGCTGGGCCAGGGTGCGGACTTCGCTTGCCACGACCGCAAAGCCGCGGCCCTGTTCGCCGGCACGTGCGGCTTCGACCGCGGCATTGAGCGCGAGGATGTTGGTCTGGAAGGCGATGCCGTCGATGACCGAGATGATCTCGGCGATCTTCTTCGACGAGGTCTCGATATCACCCATGGTCGTGACGACCTGGCTGACCACCTCGCCACCCTGCGAGGCCACCGAAGCGGCACCGATGGCGAGCTGGTTGGCCTGGCGGGCGTGTTCGGCGTTCTGCTTGACGGTGGAGGTCAGTTCCTCC
>DASPIU010000051.1:0-75176 GCA_035629025.1 Stenotrophomonas sp. | reverse complement strand
GGCGGCGCGGGCTTCCCGACCGGCCTGAAGTGGTCCTTCATGCCCAAGGGCGACATGCAGAAGTACATCCTCTGCAACTCGGACGAGTCCGAGCCGGGCACCTGCAAGGACCGCGACATCCTGCGCTACAACCCGCATTCGGTGGTGGAGGGCATGGCTATTGCTTGCTACGCCACCGGCTCGACCGTGGGCTACAACTACCTGCGCGGCGAGTTCCACCACGAGCCGTTCGAGCATTTCGAGCAGGCCCTGGCTGATGCCTACGCCAACGGCTGGCTCGGCAAGAACGTGCTGGGCAGCGGCGTGGACATCGACATCTATGGCGCGCTGGGCGCCGGCGCCTACATCTGCGGCGAAGAAACCGCGCTGATGGAATCGCTGGAAGGCAAGAAGGGCCAGCCGCGCTACAAGCCGCCGTTCCCGGCCAACTTCGGCCTGTACGGCAAGCCTTCGACGATCAACAACACCGAGACCTATGCCTCGGTGCCGGCGATCATCCGCAACGGTCCGGAGTGGTTCAAGGGCCTGAGCAAGACCGCCAACGGCGGTCCGAAGATCTTCTCGGTCTCCGGCTGCGTGCAGAACGGCGGCAACTTTGAGGTGCCGCTGGGCACCACCTTCGACGAACTGCTGGAAATGGCCGGCGGCCTGCGCCCGGGGCGCAAGCTCAAGGCGGCGGTGCCGGGTGGCGTGTCGATGCCGGTGCTCAAGGCCGAGGAGCTGGCCGGCCTGCAGATGGACTACGACACCCTGCGCAATCTCGGCACCGGCCTGGGTTCGGGCGCCATCGTGGTGCTGGATGACAGCGTCTGCTGCGTGCGCTTTGCCTGCCGCATCTCGCAGTTCTTCCACAAGGAGTCCTGCGGCCAGTGCACCCCGTGCCGCGAAGGCACCGGCTGGATGCACCGCGTGCTGGAGCGCATCGTCGCCGGCAAGGCGACCATGGAAGACCTGCACCAGCTGAAGGCAGTGGCCGGGCAGATCGAGGGCCATACCATCTGCGCGTTCGGTGAAGCCGCGGCTTGGCCGATCCAGGGTTTCCTGCGCCAGTTCTGGGATGAATTCGAGTACTACATCGTCAACGGCCGTTCGATCGTCGACGAGCAAATGGGAGTGGCTGCGTGAGCGCACAGCCTGTCAATCCGAACGTTCCGCCCGACCACGTCACCGTCGAGATCGACGGCCAGAGCCTGGTCGTGCCGAAGGGTTCGATGATCATCCAGGCCGCCGACAAGGCCGGCATTCCGATCCCGCGTTTCTGCTACCACGAGAAACTGCCGATCGCGGCCAACTGCCGCATGTGCCTGGTCGACGTGGAAAAGGCGCCCAAGCCGACTCCGGCCTGCGCCACGCCGGTGATGGACGGCATGAAGGTTGCCACGCGCAGCGAGAAGGCGCTGAAGTACCAGCGCAGCGTGATGGAGTTCCTGCTGATCAACCACCCGCTGGACTGCCCGATCTGCGACCAGGGCGGCGAGTGCGAACTGCAGGACGTGTCCCTCGGCTATGGCCGTTCGGTGAGCCGCTTCAACGAGCGCAAGCGCGTGGTGCCCGACGAGGACATCGGCCCGCTGGTCGCCACCGAAATGACCCGCTGCATCCAGTGCACGCGTTGCGTGCGCTTCACTGCGGAAGTCGCCGGCACCTATGAGCTGGGTGGCATGTACCGCGGCGAGAATCTGCAGATCGGCACCTACGACGGCAAGCCGCTGACCACCGAAATCTCCGGCAACGTCATCGACGTGTGCCCGGTGGGCGCGCTGACCAACAAGGTGTTCCAGTTCCGCGCCCGTCCGTGGGAACTGGCCGCGCGCGAGTCGCTGGGCTACCACGACGCGATGGGTTCCAACCTGTTCCTGCATGTGCGCCGCGGCGAAGTGCTGCGCGTGGTGCCGCGCGAGAACGAGGCGGTCAACGAATGCTGGCTGTCCGACCGTGACCGCTATTCGCACCAGGGCCTGTACAGCGCCGACCGCGCAGTGAAGCCGCTGAAGAAGGTCAACGGCGAGTGGACCGAAGTGAGCTGGGCTGAAGGCCTGGCCGCGGCAAGCGAGATCCTCAAGGCGCAGTCGGGCGACGAGCTCGGCGTGCTGGTGCACCCGGCGACCTCCAACGAGGAGGGCGAGCTGCTGGCGCGCCTGGCCTCGGGCCTGGGCAGTGGCAACCTCGATCACCGCATCTTCAACCGCGACTTCTCCGACGCCGCCGTGGCCGAGCCGTTCGCGCTGCCGCTGGCCGAGATCGAGCAGGCTGACGTGGTGGTGATCGTCGGCAGCAACGTGCGCCATGAGCTGCCGCTGCTGCATGCGCGCCTGCGCAAGGCGCAGGTGCGCAACGGCATGCGCATCCACGCGATCAACCCGGTCGACTTCGACTTCGCCTTCGCGCTGGCCGGCAAGCAGCTGGTCGCGCCGTCGCAGATCGCCACCGCGCTGGGCGACGCCACGCTGCGCGACGCCGTCAAGGGTGCCTCGCGTGCGGTGGTTATCGTCGGCGGGCTGGTGGAGAACCATCCGCAGGCCGCCACGCTGCGCGCCGCCGCGCGTGACTTCGCGACGGCCACCGGCGCGGCGCTGTGCCGCATCCCGCAGGGCGCCAACGCCGTCGGCCTGGCTACGCAGGGTGTGCTGCCGACCGCGCGCGACGCGGCGGCGATGCTGGCCCAGCCGCGTTCAGCCTATGTGATCTACGGCATCGAGCCGGGCCTGGACTTCGCCGATGCGGCCGCCGCGCGCGCCGCGCTGCATGGTGCCAAGGTCGTGGCCTTCAGCCAGTTCGCCTGTGCCTCGACCCGCGATGTGGCCGACGTGATCCTGCCGATCGGCGCGCTGCCGGAAATCGAAGGCTCGTTGACCAACCTCGACGGCCGCGTGCAGGTCGCCAAGGCCGGCGGCAAGCTGCCGGTCGAAGCTCGCGAAGGCTGGCGCGTGCTGCGTGCGCTGGGTGGCGAGCTGGGCCTGCCCGGTTTCGAGTTCATCGACCTGGCCGGCCTGCGCGCCGGCATGCAGGGCCGCACGCTGACCCCGTCCACCTCGGCACAGCCGGCGGTCGCCAGCGAAGGGCTGGAGGTGGCGGCCACCGCCGCGATCTACCGCACCGACGCCGTCGTGCGCCGCGCCTCGGCGTTGCAGGCGCATCCGCTCAACCTGGCGCCCAGCGTCACGATGAGCCCGGAGCAGGCCGCGCAGTTGCAGGTCGCCGAAGGGCAGATGGTCAAGGTCGGCACCGCCGCCGGTAAGGCGACGCTGCCGGTGGTCCTGGACAAGCGGGTCGCCGCGGGCACGGTCTGGATCGAATCCGGCCATGGCGCAACCGCGCCGCTCGGCGCTGGTCGCGTAACGGTGGTGGCTGCATGAACGAGATGCTGTTGAACTTGGTCGATCCGCTGCACCAGTGGTTCATCGGGCTGGGCGACATCGGTGTGGTCCTGTGGATCATCGCCAAGATCCTGGTGATCGCGGTGCCGGTGATCATTGCCGTGGCCTTCTACGTGGTGTGGGAGCGCAAGCTGATCGGCTGGATGCACGTGCGCCACGGGCCGATGTACGTCGGCATGGGCATCTTCCAGGCCTTCGCCGACGTGTTCAAACTCCTGTTCAAGGAGATCGTGCAGCCGACCAACACGCACAAGGCGCTGTTCGTCATCGCGCCGCTGCTGACCCTGGCACCGGCGTTTGCCGCCTGGTCGGTGGTGCCGTTCGACGCCAGGCTGGTGCTGTCCAATGCCAACGTCGGCCTGCTGTACCTGCTGGCGATGACCTCGCTTGGCGTGTACGGCATCATCCTCGCCGGCTGGGCCTCGAACTCGAAGTACGCCTTCCTTGGCGCGATGCGTTCGGCCGCGCAGGTGGTCAGCTACGAAATCGCGATGGGCTTTGCCCTGGTCGGCGTGATGATCGCCGCGCAGAGCGTCAACCTGAGCCAGATCGTGCTGGCCCAGGCCGGCAACTCCGGCTTCCTGGACTGGTTCGTGCTGCCGCTGTTCCCGTTGTTCATCGTGTACTGGGTGTCCGGCGTGGCCGAGACCAACCGCGCTCCGTTCGACGTGGTGGAAGGCGAGTCGGAAATCGTCGCCGGCCACATGGTGGAGTACTCCGGCGGCGCGTTCGCGCTGTTCTTCCTGGCCGAGTACGCCAACATGATCCTGGTCAGCTTCCTGATCTCGATCTTCTTCCTGGGTGGCTGGCTGAGCCCGATCCAGGGCTGGGTCACCGCTGACGTCTCGCCGTGGATCAACTGGCTGTGGACCGGCGGCTGGCCGTGGCTGCTGCTGAAGGTGCTGTTCTTCGCCAGCGCCTACATCTGGTTCCGCGCTTCGTTCCCGCGCTACCGCTATGA
This sequence comes from Stenotrophomonas sp., assembly GCA_035629025.1. GTDB lineage: Bacteria > Pseudomonadota > Gammaproteobacteria > Xanthomonadales > Xanthomonadaceae > Stenotrophomonas_A. The sequence goes on along the minus strand of DASPIU010000051.1, from coordinate 70,838 downwards.
CCAGATCATGCGGCTGGGCTGGAAGGTGTTCATTCCGCTGACGATCCTGTGGATCGCGGTGACTGCGTTGATGGTGTTCTACGGCGTGATCCAGAAGGGCGTGTAATCGATGAACAAGATCACCCACTACTTCAAGAGCCTGCTGCTCCTCGAGCTGCTTGGCGGCCTGTGGCTGACGCTGAAGTACACCTTCAAGCCGAAGTACACCGTGCTGTACCCGATGGAGAAGTTCCCGCAGTCGCCGCGCTTCCGTGGCCTGCATGCGCTGCGCCGCTATCCCAACGGGGAAGAGCGCTGCATTGCCTGCAAGCTGTGCGAGGCAGTGTGCCCGGCGCTGGCCATCACCATTGACTCGGCCAAGCGCGAGGACGGCACCCGCCGCACCACGCGCTACGACATCGACCTGTTCAAGTGCATCTTCTGCGGCTTCTGCGAAGAGAGCTGCCCGGTCGATTCGATCGTCGAGACCCATATCCTCGAGTACCACTTCGAGAAACGTGGCGAGAACATCGTCAACAAGCAGCAGCTGCTGGCCCTGGGCGACCGTCTCGAATCCGAGATCGCCGAGCGCCGTGCCGCCGACGCCGCCTTCCGCTGAGGTCATGATGGACTGGGTCAATATTGCTTTTTGGGCCTTCTCCGCCGTCGCCGTCATCGCGGCGGGCGCGGTGATCAGCGTGCGCAACCCGGTGTACGCCGTGCTGTGCCTGATCCTGACGTTCTTCTCCATCGCCTGCGTGTGGCTGCTGGTCGGCGCCGAGTTCCTCGGCGTCACCCTGGTGCTGGTGTACGTCGGCGCGGTGATGGTGCTGTTCCTGTTCGTGGTGATGATGCTGGACATCGACACCAGCCGCCTGCGCGAGGGCTGGGTGCGCTACCTGCCGGTGGGCATTGGCTTTGCGCTGGTCATGCTGGTGCAGATCGTCACCCTGGTCGGGGTGAAGTCGCGCACCGCCACGCCGCTGCCGGCCGACAACGCCGCCGCGCAGGCCGCCGACACCTCCAACCTGACCTGGCTGGCGCACACGCTGTTCACCGATTTCCTGCTGCCGTTCGAGTTCGCCGCCGTCATCCTGACCGTGGCGGTGATCGCCGCGGTGATGCTGACCCTGCGCAAGCGCACCGGCATCAAGACCCAGGATCCTTCGGCGCAGACCCGCGTCAAGTCGCGTGACCGCCTGCGCATCGTCAAGATGGCCGTCGAAAAGCCGGTTGCACCGGTTCCGGCCGAGCCTGGCGTGCCCGGCAACACCCAGGAGGCAAAATCGTGATCACCCTTGGCCACCTGCTGGGCCTGGGCGCGGTGCTGTTCTGCATCAGCCTCGCCGGCATCTTCCTCAACCGCAAGAACGTCATCGTGCTGCTGATGTCGATCGAGCTGCTGCTGCTTTCGGTCAACATCAACTTCGTCGCCTTCTCGCGGCAGATGGGTGATCCGGCCGGCCAGCTGTTCGTGTTCTTCATCCTCACCGTGGCCGCCGCCGAAGCCGCGATCGGCCTGGCGATCCTGGTGACCCTGTTCCGTACCCGCCACACGATCAACGTGGCCGAAGTCGATTCGTTGAAGGGCTGACCCGAAGATGGAAATCACACTCTCCAAGGGCCTGCTCATCGCCGTGGTGCTCGCACCGCTGGTCGGCAGCATCATCGCCGGGCTGTTCGGCCGGCAGGTCGGCCGCAAGGGCGCCCAGTACGCGACCATTCTCGGCGTGGCGGTCAGCTGCGCGCTGTCGTGCTGGACGCTGTACCAACTGGTCGGGCAGGGCGCCGCGCCGTTCAACCAGAACCTCTATACGTTCTTCGAGGTCGGCCACTACTCGGCGCATGTCGGCTTCATGGTCGACAAGCTGACCGCGATGATGATGGTGGTGGTCACCTTCGTCTCGCTGCTGGTCCACGTCTACACCATCGGCTACATGGCCGATGATCCGGGCTACCAGCGCTTCTTCAGCTACATCTCGCTGTTCACCTTCTCCATGCTCACCCTGGTGATGAGCAACAACTTCCTGCAGCTGTTCTTCGGCTGGGAAGCGGTGGGCCTGGTCTCGTACCTGCTGATCGGCTTCTGGTTCAAGCGCCCGACCGCGGTGTTCGCGAACATGAAGGCGTTCCTGGTCAACCGCGTCGGCGACTTCGGCTTCATCCTCGGCATCGCCGGGGTGCTGTGGGTGTTCGGCACGCTGGACTACTCGGTCGTGTTCGCCAACGCCGGCGTGCTCGGCGACCCGCGCGCGGTGATCCAGCTGTGGGATGGCTCGCTGGACCTGTTCGGCCAGCACTTCACCCTGCTCAGCCAGCCGATGGTGTGGTCGGTGGCCACGCTGATCTGCATCTGCCTGTTCATTGGCGCCATGGGCAAGTCCGCCCAGGTGCCGCTGCATGTGTGGCTGCCGGACTCGATGGAAGGCCCGACCCCGATCTCGGCGCTGATCCACGCCGCGACCATGGTGACCGCCGGCATCTTCATGGTGGCGCGCATGTCGCCGCTGTTCGAGCTGTCGGAGACGGCGCTGAACTTCGTGCTGTTTGTCGGCGCGACCACGGCGTTCTTCACCGGCCTGATCGGTATCGTGCAAAACGACATCAAGCGCGTCGTGGCGTACTCCACGCTGTCGCAGCTGGGCTACATGACCGTTGCTCTCGGCGTGTCGGCGTACTCGGCCGCGGTGTTCCACCTGATGACCCATGCCTTCTTCAAGGCGCTACTGTTCCTGGCCGCCGGCTCGGTCATCATCGGCATGCACCACGAGCAGGACATGCGCAAGATGGGCGGCCTGCGCAAGTACATGCCGATCACCTACTGGACCAGCGTCGTCGGCACCCTGGCGCTGATCGGCACGCCGTTCTTCTCCGGCTTCTACTCGAAGGACACAATCATCGAGGCCGCCGAGATCCACGCGCAGCACGCCAACAACTGGGTTGCCACCTACGGCTACTGGGCGGTGCTGGGCGGCGTGCTGGTGACCAGCTTCTACAGCTTCCGCCTGCTGTTCATGACCTTCCATGGCAAGGAACGCTTCCGCGACGCGCATGCGCACGGCCATGACGAGCACGGCCACGGCGATGCCGACCACACCGACGCCGAAGCGCAGCAGCATGCGCACGACGACCACGCGCACAAGGACGACCACGGCCATGACCACGGCCATGGCGCGCACGAGCCGCGCGAGTCGCCCTGGGTGGTGACCCTGCCGCTGATCCTGCTGGCCATTCCGTCGATCGCCATCGGCTTCATCACTTCCGGGCCGATGCTGTTCGGCACCGACTGGATGGGGCACCGCGCCGCGGAAACCGTGCAGGGCCAGGAGACGACGTTCTTCACCGGCGCCATCGACTTCTACACCCCGGCCCGCGATACCGTGGCCGAGGTGGGCGAGGAGTTCTGGCACGGCCCGGTCGAATACGCGACCCATGGCATGAGCGCCTGGCCGTTCTGGCTGACCCTGGCCGGCTTCCTGCTGGCGGCGCTGATGTACCTGTGGAAGCCGGACCTGGCGGCAAGGGCGCGCAAGGCCTTTGCGCTGCCGGTGCGGATCCTCGAAGAGAAGTACGGTTTCGACAAGCTCTGGATCAACGGCTTCGCTGGCGGCGGTGTTCGCCTGGGCAAGGTGTCCCGCGCGATCGACACGCATGTCGTCGATGGCGCGGTGGTCAATGGTTCGGCCCGCGTGGTCGACCTGGCCGCCCACCTGCTGCGTCGCACGCAGTCCGGTTTCCTCTACCACTACGCCTTCGCCATGATCATCGGGCTCATCGCCCTGCTGATGGTCGTGATGTTTGTGTGGCGTTGACCTGTACGGATAAGAAGACGTGTCGAACTGGCCCCTATTGAGTGTCCTGATCTGGCTGCCGATCATCGGCGGAGCCCTGATCCTCGCCCTGCGCAACTTCCAGGCCGCCCGCTGGGCGTCCCTGCTGGTTGCGGTGTTGACCCTGCTGCTCAGCCTGCCGCTGCTCAGCGGGTACGACACCAGCAACGATGCGTTGCAGTTCGTTGAACAGCATGCGTGGATCCCGGCCTACAGCATCGGCTACAACCTCGGCGTGGACGGCATCGCCATCGCGCTGATCGTGCTGACCACGCTGGTCACGGTGCTGGCCCTGGTCGGCGCCTGGGGCGTGATCGACAAGCGCGTGAACCAGTACGTGGCCGCCTTCCTGATCCTGGAAGGCGTCACCGTCGGCATCTTCGCCGCCACCGACGCGATGCTGTTCTACGTGTTCTTCGAGGCGATGCTGATCCCGATGTTCCTGATCATCGGTGTCTGGGGCGGCCCGCGCCGCATCTACGCCGCGATCAAGTTCTTCCTGTACACCTTCCTCGGCTCGGTGCTGATGCTGGTGGCGCTGATCTACCTGTACCTGAAGGGCGGCAGCTTCCAGCTGGCCGACCTGTACGCGATGCAGCTCACCGCCAAGGAGCAGACCTGGATCTTCTTCGCCTTCCTGATCGCCTTCGCGGTCAAGGTGCCGATGTTCCCGGTCCACACCTGGCTGCCGGACGCGCACGTCGAAGCGCCGACCGCCGGTTCGGTGATCCTGGCCGCCATCGCGCTGAAGATCGGTGGTTACGGCTTCCTGCGCTTCAACCTGCCGATCGTGCCTGACGCCAGCCATCATTTCGCCTGGGTGGTCATTGCACTGTCGCTGATCGCGGTGATCTACGTCGGCCTGGTGGCGCTGGTGCAGGACGACATGAAGAAGCTGGTCGCCTATTCGTCGATTGCGCACATGGGCTTCGTCACCCTCGGCACCTTCATTGCCTTTACGCTGGTGCGCGACTACGGCAGCGTCGATGCCGCCCGCCTCGGCCTGCAGGGTGCGATGGTGCAGATGGTGTCGCACGGCTTCGTCTCCGGCGCCATGTTTACCTGTATCGGCGTGCTGTACGACCGCATGCACACCCGCCGCATTTCCGACTACGGCGGCGTGGTCAACGTGATGCCGTGGTTTGCCACCTTTGCCATGCTGTTCTACATGGCCAATGCCGGCCTTCCAGGCACCAGCGGCTTCGTGGGCGAATTCATGGTGATCATGGCCAGCTTCCAGAAGCATCCGTTCATCGCTTTCGGCGCGGCCACCACTTTGGTGATCACCGCCGCCTATACTTTGTGGCTCTACAAGCGCGTGTTCTTCGGCGAGGTGGCCAATGCCCACGTGGCCGAACTGAAGGACATCAACGGCCGCGAGGCTTTCGTGCTGGGCGTGTTCGCCGCCGGTGTGCTGGCCTTGGGCATCTATCCCAAGCCGCTGACCGACCTGATGGAACCGTCGATCGCCAAGCTGGCGACGCAGATCGCTGTGAGCAAGCTGTGACAGCGGGCCGCCAAGAATTGAACCAGGAATGATGATGACCACGCCAACGCCCATGTCGTTGACCACCGCTGACCTGGCACCGCTCGCCCCCGAGCTGGTGCTGCTGGGCGGCGCCTTTGCCCTGCTGATGATCGACCTGTTCGTCAGCCAGCGGCACAAGGTCTGGACCCACCTGATCTCGGTGGCGATCCTTGCCGTCGTGCTGGCGATGCTCGCCACCGGCGTCGGTGGCCAGGGCGAATTCTTCAACGGCATGTTCGTGCGCGATACCGCCGCGGACGTGATGAAGACGGTGATCGTGCTGGTCAGCGCGCTGACCCTGGTCTATGGCTGGAGCTACCTGCGCGAGCGCAAACTGTTCCAGGGCGAAATCCCGGTGCTGGTGCTGTTCGCGACCTCCGGGATGATGATCCTGGTCTCGGCTGGCAGCCTGGTGATGGTCTACCTCGGCCTGGAACTGCTAGCGCTGTGTTCGTACGCGCTGGTGGCTTCCAACCGCGACAGCGGCCTGGCCACCGAGGCGGCGATGAAGTACATCGTGCTCGGCTCGCTGGCCTCCGGCCTGCTGCTGTACGGCATGTCGCTTATCTACGGTGCTACCGGCACCTTGAGCCTGACCGGCATCCATGGCGCCATCGACGGGTCGCCTGAGCGCCTGCTGCTGCTGACCGGCACGATCTTCATGATCGCCGGCGTCGCCTTCAAGCTGGGTGCCGCGCCGTTCCACATGTGGCTGCCCGACGTGTACCAGGGTGCCCCGGCACCGATCGCGCTGTTCATCAGCTCGGCGCCGAAGCTGGCCGCGTTCGGCATGGCCTACCGCCTGCTGGAGATGGGCGTTGGCCCGTTGTCGCAGCAGTGGAGCCTGCTGATCGGCGCGCTGGCCGCGGTGTCGCTGGTGATCGGCAACCTGATGGCGATCGCGCAGAGCAACCTCAAGCGCATGCTGGCGTATTCGACCGTCTCGCACATCGGCTTCCTGCTGATGGGTGTGGCCGGCGGCGACGAGCAGGGCTATGCGGCGGCGATGTTCTACGCGGTGAGCTACGCGATCATGTCCACCGCTTCGTTCGGCGCGATCATCGCGCTTTCGCGCAGCGGCTTTGAAGCCGAGAACATCGACGACTTCAAGGGTCTGAACGCGCGCAACCCGTGGATGGCTGGCCTGGTGCTGTTCATCATGGCCTCGCTCGCGGGCATCCCGCCGTTCCTGGGCTTCTGGACCAAGCTGGCCGTGCTTGGCGCGGCGGTGCACGGGCACATGCTGTGGCTGGCGATTCTCGGCGTGATCTGCGCGGTGATCGGTGCGTACTATTACCTGCGCGTCATCAAGGTCATGTACTTCGACGAACCCGTGGGCGAGCCGTTGCCGGCCAACAACGACCGCGTGCTTGGCGTGGTGCTGGGCGTGAACTCCGTGGCGCTGCTGGCGCTCGGCCTGGCCTGGAACCCGATCATGGTGTGGTGCCAGCGCGCCTTCGTGCATCTGTCCTGATTATTCACCGGGAAGACGAATACAGGGCTTGCAATAGTTCACCTGTATCGTCATACTCTCGTTCCTCTGCTGCGGGGTGGAGCAGTCTGGCAGCTCGTCGGGCTCATAACCCGAAGGTCGCAGGTTCAAATCCTGCCCCCGCTACCACATAAGCATCCCGTCGTTCGCGATGGGTTCGCAGTAGAAAAAAACGAAGCGGCGAATCCGGAAACGGATTCGCCGTTTTCGTATGTGCGGCTTGGCATCGCGATCACCTCACTGAAATCTTCAACGTTGTGTGCGCCACGCTCACACCGGGCTCATCGGCGGCAAATCCATGCCGCTGCACGCTGCGGTCTCCCGTTGCAGGAGAACCCGCGATGATCATCGAAAGCATCATGAGCCGCGATGTGCACACCGTGCGCCCGGACCAGTCGCTGCGCGAGGCAGCGGAGGCCATGCGCAAGCTCAACATCGGCAGCCTGCCGGTGCGTGACAACGACCGCCTCGTCGGCATGCTCACCGACCGCGACATCGTGGTGCGCGCCGTGGCCGAAGGCGACATCGATACCCGCAACGTGGCCGATGTCATGTCACCGGCGGTCAAGTATTGCTACGCCAGTGACGACGTGCAGGCCATCGCCCGCAACATGGCCAGCCTGGAATTGCGGCGCCTGCCGGTGGTGGATGCGCACAAGCGCCTGGTCGGCATGGTCTCGCTCGCCAACATGGTCCATTCCGACACCTCTGCCGGGGCAGTGATGGCGCAGGGCGTGGCCACCCCGCACTAGGGCGCGCGATGGCCGCGATGCCGCCGCGCGACGCCGCACGTGAGCAGATGCTCGCGCAGCACCTGCGTGGCCGCGACATCCACGATGCGCGCGTGTTGCAGGCCATGGCGCGGGTGCCGCGCGAGGCCTTCGTCGAAGCCGGCAACGAGGCCGAGGCCTATGCGGACCATCCGCTGCCGATCGGCGCCGGGCAGACGATCTCGCAGCCTTACATCGTCGCGTTGATGGCCCAGGCGGCGATGATCGGTCCCGAAGACCGGGTCCTGGAAGTGGGCACCGGGTCCGGCTATGCAGCCGCAGTGCTGGCCGAGCTGGCACGGCGCGTCGATACGGTCGAGCGCCATGCGGTGCTGGCCCAGGGCGCGGCCGAGCGGCTCGTCGCCCTCGGCTATCGCCATGTGCAGGTCCACCATGGCGACGGCAGCATCGGCTGGCCCGCAAACGCGCCCTACGACGCGGTGCTGGTGGCCGCCGCGGCGCCGGCCCTGCCGCCGGCCTTGTGCGAACAGCTGGCGCCGGGTGGCCGCGCGGTGATCCCGATCGGCGCGCAGGCCGCGCTGCAGTGCCTGTGTCGGTTCACCCGCAGCGATGGTGTCTGCGTGGCCGAGAATCTCGGCGGCGTCGTGTTCGTACCGCTGATCGGCGAGCAGGGGTGGCCTGAGGCGGATGCGGCGGTGAGCTGCTGATGGCCGCGATCGACCCGCTGCCGCTGCTGACCGACGCGTTGGAGCCGCTACCGTGCCTGGACGACGCCGCTTTCGCCGCGGCTTTCGACCGTTTTGCCGACTGCCGCGTCGTGCTGCTGGGCGAATCCACCCATGGCACGCGCGAGTTCTACCGCGCGCGGGCGGCGATCACGCGGCGTCTGGTCGAGCGTCACGACTTTGACTTCATCGCTGTGGAGGCCGACTGGCCGGATGCGGCGTCCCTGCATCGCTATGCCCAGGGCCAGCAGGCCGAGCCCGTGGCCGATGGCGCCTTCGAGCGCTTCCCGCAATGGATGTGGCGCAACACCGAGGTGCAGGCGCTGGCCGAGTGGATGCGCGCGCACAACGCGGCACGCACGGGAGGCCGGGGTCTCGGCTTCTACGGCCTGGACCTGTACAGCCTCGGGCGCTCGATGCGGGCGGTGCTGGCCTACCTGGATCAGGTAGACCCGCAGGCCGCCGCCATTGCACGCCAGCGCTACGGTTGCCTGAGCCCGTGGCAGTCGGCGCCCGCCGACTACGGCCAGGCGGTGCTGGAATCGGCGTACGGCAAGTGCGAGCATGCCGTGGTGCAGCAGTGCCGCGACCTGCTGGCGCAACAGCTGGCCTACGTGCAGGGCGGCCCCGGCCAGGGCGAGGCCTTTCTCGACGCGGCGCAGAACGCGCGCCTGGTCGCCGCCGCGGAGCGCTACTACCGCACCATGTACTACGGCGGCGCGGAAAGCTGGAACCTGCGCGACACCCACATGTTCGACACGCTGATGGCGCTGCTCGAGGCGCACGGCCCGCAGTCGCGCGGGGTGGTGTGGGCGCACAACTCGCATATCGGCGATGCGCGCGCCACCGAGATGGGCTGGGCCAGCGGCGAGCTGAACATCGGCCAGCTGTGCCGGCAGCAACTGGGGAAGGCCGCAGCGCTGGTCGGCTTCGGTACGCATGACGGCTTCGTCGCCGCTGCCAGCCGCTGGGACGGGCCGATGGAGGTCAAGGCGGTGCGCCCGTCGCGGCCGGGCAGCGTCGAACACCTGTGCCACGCTACGGGCGTGCCGCAGTTTCTGCTGGACCTGCGCGATCGCGCGCCTGAAGCGTTGCGCCAGGCCTTGTCCGAGGAACGGCTGCAGCGTTTCATCGGCGTGCTGTACCTGGCGCACAGTGAACTGCACAGCCATTACGCCCAGGTACGCCTGGCCGGGCAGTTCGACGCCTACGTCTGGTTCGACCATACCGGCGCGGTGGCCGCGGACGTGGCAGGCGCCCCGGCGGCAGGCGGGATGCCCGACACATTCCCGTCCGGACTGTGAGGCCGCAGCGGTGGCCCGACCCGGCGCGCCGGGTCGCAGGGTTGCCAGTGGCAGGGGCAGGACGTAACATAGCCGGCTCTTGCGGAAAGCGTTTCAGGGCCAACGCCATGGGCGGCGGCCGGGACCCAGCTTCCGTTGGCGGACCCCGACCGGCCCGAGAGGGCAGGGTCGCTGGATCCGAAGTCGTGGCAGCCATGTTCCCGCCGCCACGCCGGCCCCAGAGGCCGGGCACACTCGCAAGGGGCCCGTTGGGCCCCTTGTTGTTTCCCGGGGCTGGATTTTGCCGGGCCCGTACCCATTTACCGAGGGCAGCTGTGAGCGACAAGGCTACTGAAATCGCCGAACTGCTGGCACCCACCGTGGAGGCGCTGGGGCTCGAACTGCTGGGCGCCGAGTACCTCCCGGCTCCCGGCGGAGCAACGCTGCGGCTGTACATCGATGTGCCGCTGGCCGAGCAGCCCGAGCGCATCGTCAACATTGACGATTGCGAGCGCGTCAGCCGCGAGGTCTCGGCCCAGCTCGACGTCGAGGACCCGATCAGCGGCAACTACACCCTGGAAGTGTCCTCGCCGGGCGTGGACCGCCCGCTGTTCACCCTGGACCAGTTCGCCCGCCATGTCGGCGAGTCGGCCAAGGTCGGGCTGAAGCTGCCGCAGCACAACCGCCGCCGCCTGCAGGGCGCGATCGTGCGGGTGGACGCGGCGGCCGGGCAGGTGGTGTTCGACGTGGACGGCGCCGAGTTCGCCGTGGACTTCGACAACATCGACAAGGCACGCATTCTGCCGGACTGGGCCGCCCTGGGGCTGGCCCCGCAGAAACCGAACAAGCCGGGCCCGAAGAAGACGGGCCAGGGCAACAAGAAACCATCCAACCAGTCGCCGGCGAAGAAGCCGGGCGCGGAGTGACCAAATGAGCAAGGAACTTTTGCTGGTAGTGGACGCGGTGGCCAACGAGAAGGGCGTGCCGCGTGAAGTGATCTTCGACGCGATCGAGGCCGCCCTGGCTTCGGCGGCGAAGAAGCGCTACCCCGACCAGGACGTGCTGGCCCGCGTGTCGATCGACCACAAGGATGGCAGCTACGAGACCTTCCGCCGCTGGGAAGTGGTGGCCGACGACGTGGTGATGGAGTCGCCGGACCGCCAGATCCGCCTGATGGACGCGGTCGACGAGGCCGACGGCGTGGAGGTCGGCGACTTCATCGAAGAGCAGATCGAGAACCCGGACTTCGGCCGCATCGCCGCACAGGCCGCCAAGCAGGTGATCGTGCAGCGCGTGCGCGAGGCCGAGCGCCAGCAGGTGGTCGATGCGTGGAAGGACCGCGTGGGCGAGCTGATCACCGGTGTGGTCAAGCGCGCCGAGCGCGGCAACATCTTTGTTGACCTCGGCGGCAATGCCGAAGGCTTCATCCCCAAGGACAAGGGCATCCCGCGCGACGTGCTGCGCGCCGGCGACCGCGTGCGCGGCTACCTGGCCGAGGTGCGCTCCGAGCCGCGCGGCCCGCAGCTGTTCATCAGCCGCGCCGCTCCTGAATTCATGATCGAGCTGTTCAAGCTCGAAGTGCCGGAAGTGGGCCAGGGCCTGGTCGAGATCAAGGGCTGTGCCCGCGATCCGGGCGACCGCGCCAAGATCGCGGTGATCGCCCACGACAGCCGCACCGATCCGATCGGCGCCTGTATCGGCATGCGCGGTTCGCGCGTGCAGGCGGTGTCCAACGAGCTCAACGGCGAGCGCGTGGACATCGTGCTGTGGAACGAGAACCCGGCCAACTTCGTCATCAATGCGATGGCGCCGGCCGAGGTGCAGTCGATCATCGTCGATGAAGAGAAGCATTCGATGGACCTGGCCGTGGCTGAGGATCGCCTTGCCCAGGCCATCGGCAAGGGCGGCCAGAACGTGCGCCTGGCCAGCCGCCTGACCGGCTGGCAGCTCAACGTGATGACCGCCGACCAGGTTCAGGCCAAGAGCGAGGCCGAGCAGGCCGCCGCCCGCCAGCTGTTCATGGACAAGCTGGAAGTGGATGAGGAAATCGCCGGCATCCTGGTCGCCGAAGGCTTCAGCACGGTCGAGGAAATCGCCTACGTGCCGGTGGGCGAGCTGCTGGCGGTGGAGGGCTTTGACGAGGACATCGTCGAGGAACTGCGCGCCCGCGCCCGCGACGCACTGCTCAACGCGGCCCTGGCCGAGGAAGAAGTGCTCGACGAACACCAGCCGGCCGACGACCTGCTGGCCGTGGACGGCATGGACGAGGCCACCGCCTACGCCCTGGCCGCCAACGGCATCCGCACCAGCGAGGACCTGTCCGACCTGGCCGCCGATGAGATCGTCGATTTCGGCATCGAGGGCATGACGGCCGAGCGCGCTGCCGCGCTGATCCTGGCTGCCCGCGCCGAGGAGATCGCCCGCTTGGAGCGCGGCGAATGAGCCGGCAATGACCCCCCCTCTGAGCCGCTCAGGGCTTAGAATCTGCGCTTCCCTTGCTCTGGGCGAGGGGGCGCCAACCAGATCATAGGATCCGAATGTCGCAGCAAACCACCATCCGCAAGCTTGCCGAACTGGTCAACACGCCGGTCGAAAAACTGCTGGAACAACTGGCCACGGCCGGCATGAAGTTCAGCGGCCCGGACCAGGTCGTGACCAGCACCGAGAAGATGAAGCTGCTCGGCTTCCTGCGGCGCACCCATGGCAAGACCGAACTGCCGGCCGAGTCGGTGGGCGAGGCGCCGAAGAAGATCACGCTCAATCGGCGCAAGCTGCAGGAAGTGACCGTCAGCGCGGGCCGCAGCAAGACCACGGTGAATGTGGAAGTGCGGCAGAAGCGTACCTACGTGAAGGCCGCCGAGGCCGACGCGCCGGCCGCGCCCCGCGCCGCCGCGACCCCGGCCGGTCCGGTGGACGACGAGCGCGCCGAGATCCTGCGCAAGCTGGAAGAATCGCGCCAGCGCAACCTGGCCGAACAGCAGCGCCTGGCCGAAGTGGACCGCGCGCGTGCCGACGAGCTGGACCGCAAACGCAAGGAAGAGCAGGCCGAGCGCGACCGCATCGAGGCCGAACGCAAGGCCGCCGAAGCCGCCGCCGCACCGCCTGCGCCGGTCGCCGCCGCCGCTGAAACGCGTGCTGCGACCCCGGCCCGCACGGTGCGCCCGGCCCCGGCCGCTCCGGCCCGCCCGGCCGCGCCGCGCGCCGATGATCGCAATGCGCCGCGTCACAAGACCCGTGGTTCCCACGCGATGGTGGCCGGCGTCGAGGACGACGATGCGACCAAGCGTTTCGCCGGCCAGTTGCACCTGTCCGCTGCCGACCGCGCCCGTCGTTCCAACGTGCGCGGCAAGCCGCGTCCGGGTGGCAACCGTCGTGGCGGCGAAATGCAGCGTGGCGGTGGCGGCGGTGGCGCGCATGGCTTCGAGCGCCCGACCGCACCGGTCGTGCGCGAGGTCGCCATTGGCGACACCATCACCGTGGCCGACCTGGCGCAGAAGCTCGCGCTCAAGGGCGGTGACGTGGTGAAGGCGCTGTTCAAGATGGGCGTGATGGCGACCATCACCCAGAGCATCGACCATGACACCGCGGTACTGATCACCGAAGAGCTCGGCCACAAGGCCGTGCGCGCGGGCAGCAACGACTTCGAGGACGCGCTGCTGGCGCATGCCGAGGAACAGCAGGGCGAGTCGCGTCCGCGTCCGCCGGTGGTCACCATCATGGGCCACGTCGATCACGGCAAGACGTCGCTGCTGGACTACATCCGCCGCACCAAGATCGCCTCGGGCGAGGCTGGCGGCATCACCCAGCACATCGGCGCCTATCACGTCGAAACCCCGAAGGGCGTCATCAGCTTCCTCGACACCCCGGGCCATGCCGCCTTCACCTCGATGCGCGCGCGCGGCGCCAAGCTGACCGACATCGTGGTGCTGGTCGTGGCCGCCGACGACGGCGTGATGCCGCAGACCAAGGAAGCCGTGCAGCACGCCAAGGCTGCCGGTGTGCCGCTGATCGTGGCCGTCAACAAGATGGACAAGTCCGACGCCGATCCGCTGCGCGTGAAGAACGAGCTGCTGGCGCAGGACGTGGTCGCCGAGGAATTCGGCGGCGACACCCAGTTCGTCGAGGTGTCGGCCAAGACCGGCATGGGCGTGGACACGCTGCTGGACGCGATCTCGCTGCAGGCCGAAGTGCTCGAACTGCGTGCCGTGCCCGATGGCCGCGCCAGCGGTACGGTCATCGAGTCCTCGCTGGACAAGGGTCGCGGCCCGGTGGCCACGGTGCTGGTGCAGCAGGGCCAGCTGAAGAAGGGCGACTATCTGGTCTGCGGCGTGCAATACGGGCGCGTGCGCGCACTGTTCGACGAGGTGGGCGGCCAGCCGGATTCGGCCGGTCCGTCGATCCCGGTGCAGGTGCTGGGCCTGTCGGGCGTGCCCGATGCCGGCGACGACTTCGTCGTGGTCGAGGACGAGCGCCTGGCCAAGGATGTCGCGCAGCAGCGCGAAGCCAAGCGCCGTGAATCGCGCCTGGTCGCTTCGGCGGGCAACCGCATGGAAGACATCCTGGCGCAGATGGGCAAGGGCGAAGGCCAGCAGGTGCTGAACCTGGTGATCAAGGCCGACGTCCAGGGCTCGGTGCAGGCGCTGAGCCAGGCCCTGGTCGCGCTGTCGAACGAAGACATCCGCATCAATGTGATCCACTCCGGCGTGGGCGGCATCACCGAGTCGGACGCCAACTCGGCGGTCGCCTCCAAGGCCACGGTCATCGGCTTCAACGTGCGTGCCGACGCCTCGGCGCGCAAGATCATCGAAGCCAACGGCGTGGACCTGCGCTACTTCTCGATCATCTATGACGTGATCGACCAGGTGAAGCAGGTGGCCTCTGGCCTGCTGGGCGTGGAAATCCGCGAAGAGATCATCGGTGTCGCCCAGGTGCGCGACGTGTTCCGCAGTTCCAAGTTCGGCGCGGTGGCCGGCTGCATGGTCATCGAGGGTGTGGTCAAGCGCTCCAAGCCGATCCGCGTGCTGCGCGACAACACCGTGGTGTTCGAGGGCGAGCTGGAATCGCTGCGCCGCTTCAAGGAGAACGTCGACGAGGTTCGCAACGGTACCGAATGCGGTATCGGCGTGAAGGCCTACAACGACGTCAAGGTCGGCGACCAGATCGAGTGCTTCGAGCGCATCGAGGTTGCTCGCACGCTTTGAGGCTGGGATTCGTGATTCGGGATTCGTGATTCGTAAAAGCGAAAGGCGGGTCCCGGTCACGATGGCCTTCCGAGTCACGAATCACGCTCTCCGAATCACGAATCACCAATCACGAATTACGGACCCACGTGCCAACCAAATCTTTTCATCGCACCGATCGCGTTTCCGCCCAGCTCCGTCGGGAGTTGGGCACCCTGGTGCATGTCGCCGTGCGCGAGCATGGGCTGCCGTCGGTCAGCGTGTCCGATGTCGAGGTCACTCGCGACCTGGCGCACGCCAAGGTGTTCGTCACCGCGCTGCAACAGGAACGCGCGGTCGAGGCGATGAAGGGGCTCAAAGAGCTGGCGCGCGAGCTGCGCATGCAGCTGGCGCGCGCGATGAAGCTGCGCCACGTGCCGGAACTGCATTTCCATTACGACGACTCGGTTGATCGCGGCGAACGCATCGACAACCTGCTGCGCGATTTGCCGCCGGCGACGCCGGACGACGACGCCGAATCCTGAGGGCGGCGCTGTAGGGCCGGCTGCAGGAGCGGCTTCAGCCGCGACCAACGCTCGCGTGATGCCTGTCTGTCGCGGCTGAAGCCGCTCCTGCAGCCGCTCCTACAGCGTTCCTGCAGATACGCTACAACCGCGTCCTGTGGTCATCCCATGTCCCGAATTCCTTTTCGTCGCCTCGACGGCATCCTGCTGCTGGACAAGCCCGCCGGCCTGAGCTCCAACCAGGCGCTGCAGGCGGCCCGGCGCCTGTTGCGCGCCGAGAAGGGCGGGCATACCGGCGCACTGGACCCGCTGGCGACCGGCTTGCTGCCGCTGTGCTTTGGCGAGGCGACCAAGATCGCCGGGCTGCTGCTGGGCTCGGCCAAGGCCTATGACGCGGACATCGTGCTCGGCATCACCACCGACACCAACGACGCCGATGGCGTGCCGCTGCGCGAGCGCCCGGTGCCGGCGCTGGACCACGCCGCGATTGCCGCCGCCCTGCAGCCGCTGACTGGCCACATCCGCCAGCGCGCACCGATCTATTCGGCGCTCAAGCAGGGCGGTGAACCCTTGTACGCCAAGGCCCGGCGCGGCGAGTCGATCGAGGCGCCGGAGCGCGAGGTGCACGTTCAGGACATCCAGATCCTGGAGTTGGCGCCGCCGCGGCTGCGGCTGCGGGTGACCTGCGGCTCGGGCACCTACATCCGCAGCCTGGCCCGCGACCTTGGCGAGGCGCTGGGCTGCGGTGCGCATATCGCCGGACTGCGGCGCCTGTGGGTCGACCCGTTCCGGGAACCGGCCATGCTCACCCTGGAGGCGCTCGAAGCGCGGGTTGCCGCGGACGAGGCGGCCGAATCGCTGTTGCTGCCGCTGGCAGCGGGCCTGGCGGGCTTCCCGCGCGTGGACCTGGAGGAGGAGCCGGCGCGGCGCTTCCGCATGGGCCAGCGCCTGCGCGACCCGGCCTTCCCGGCCGGCGAGGTCGCCGTATTCGGCCCGGACGGGCTGCCCTCGGGCCTGGGCCGGGTGGACGACGACGGCCTGCTGGCGCCGCAGCGCCTGTTCAACCCCTGACCCGACCGGACCTGGCCTGACCTGAGCTGAGCTGGGACAGCCAGGGCCGGCCCGCGACCTTGTTCGCGGCGGCCGCGGCCGGTACAATTCCGCGGCCTTTTCGGGCATCTCGCGCCAAGCGCGCATCCTTCCAGCAAACGGCGAGTCAGGTGGTGCGCCCAGCGCGTTCCTGCCGACCCCGCATCACAGAGAAAACATCATGTCGATCGACACCCAGAAGGTCATTGAAGACAACAAGCGCAGCGCCGCCGACACCGGCTCGCCGGAAGTGCAGGTTGCCCTGCTGACCGCGCGCATCGAGCAGCTGACCGGCCACTTCAAGACCCACAAGAAGGACCACCATAGCCGCCGCGGCCTGCTGCAGATGGTCAACCGCCGCCGCAGCCTGCTGGACTACCTGAAGAAGAAGGACAACGAGCGCTACAAGTCCCTCATCGAGAAACTCGGCCTGCGCCGTTAATTGAACTCCGCCGCGGCGCAGCAATGCGCCGCGGCTTTGTTTTGGTCTTACCGATTCCCCGGCCGATCCGCACGGCCACCCGTCTCCGGCAAGGGTCGAAGGCGGTCCATCCGAAGAGCTTCATCCCAAGGAAACCCCCGTGGCAAAAATCACCAAAACCTTCCAGTACGGCAAGCACACCGTCACGCTTGAAACGGGCGAGATCGCCCGCCAGGCCGGCGGCGCCGTCATCGTCAAGATGGACGACACCGTACTGCTGGTCACCGCCGTCGCCGCCAAGAGCGCGCGCGAAGGCCAGGACTTCTTCCCGCTGACGGTCGATTACCAGGAGAAGTTCTACGCCGGCGGCCGTATCCCGGGTGGCTTCTTCAAGCGCGAAGGCCGCGCGACCGAAAAGGAAACGCTGATTTCGCGCCTGATCGACCGGCCGATCCGTCCTCTGTTCCCGGAGGACTACAAGAACGAAGTGCAGATCATCGCCACGCTGATGTCGCTGAACCCGGAAGTGGACGGCGACATCCCGGCGCTGATCGGCGCCTCGGCGGCGCTGGCCCTGGCCGGCACCCCGTTCATGGGCCCGATCGGCGCGGCCAAGGTCGGCTACAAGAACGGCGAGTACATCCTCAACCCGACCGCCAGCGAGCTGAAGGAATCGAAGCTGGAGCTGGTCGTCGCCGGTACGTCCAACGCCGTGCTGATGGTCGAGTCCGAAGCCGAGCTGCTGTCCGAGGAAGTGATGCTGGGCGCGGTCACCTTCGGCCACCGCCAGATGCAGGTGGTGATCAACGCGATCAACGAGCTGACCGTCGAAGCCGGCACCAAGCCGAGCGACTGGGTGGCCCCGGCCAAGAACCACGCGCTGATCTCGGCGCTGAAGGAAGCGGTGGGCAACCGTCTGGTCGAGGCGTTCCAGGTGCGCGACAAGCTGCAGCGCCGCGACGCCATCTCGGCGATCAAGAAGGACGTGGTCGAGTCGCTGGCTGGCCGCGTGGCCGCCGAAGGCTGGAACCCGGCCGAGCTGTCGAAGGAATTCGGCGAGCTGGAGTACCGCACCATGCGTGACTCGGTGCTCGACACCAAGATCCGCATCGACGGCCGCGCGCTGGACACGGTGCGCCCGATCACGGTGAAGGCTGGCGTGCTGCCGCGTACCCACGGCTCGGCGCTGTTCACCCGTGGTGAGACGCAGGCGATCGTGGTGACCACGCTGGGCACCGCCCGCGACGGCCAGGTGATCGATGCGGTTGGCGGCGAGTACAAGGAAAACTTCCTGTTCCATTACAACTTCCCTCCGTACTCGGTGGGTGAGTGCGGCCGCTTCGGCGCGCCGAAGCGTCGCGAGATCGGCCACGGCCGCCTTGCCAAGCGCGGCGTGCTGGCGGTGATGCCGACGATGGAAGAGTTCCCGTACACCATTCGCGTGGTGTCCGAAATCACCGAGTCGAACGGCTCCTCGTCGATGGCCTCGGTCTGTGGTTCGTCGCTGGCGCTGATGGACGCGGGCGTGCCGGTGAAGGCGCCGGTGGCCGGTATCGCCATGGGCCTGGTGAAGGAAGACAACCGCTTCGTGGTGCTGTCGGACATCCTGGGTGATGAAGATCACCTGGGCGACATGGACTTCAAGGTGGCCGGTACCGCCGAGGGCGTGTCGGCGCTGCAGATGGACATCAAGATCGAAGGCATCACCGAAGAGATCATGAAGCAGGCGCTGGAGCAGGCCAAGGCCGGCCGTCTGCACATCCTCGGCGAGATGTCGAAGGCGCTGACCACGCCGCGTTCGGAGCTGTCGGACTACGCGCCGCGCCTGCTGACGATCAAGATCCACCCGGACAAGATCCGCGAAGTGATCGGCAAGGGTGGCTCGACGATCCAGGCGATCACCAAGGAAACCGGCACCCAGATCGACATCCAGGACGACGGCACGATCGTCATCGCTTCGGTGAACGCGATCGCGGCGCAGGCGGCGAAGGCGCGCATCGAGCAGATCACCTCGGACGTGGAACCGGGCCGGATCTACGAGGGCAAGGTTGCCAAGATCATGGACTTCGGTGCGTTCGTGACCATCCTGCCGGGCAAGGACGGCCTGGTGCACGTGTCGCAGATCTCCAGCGAACGCGTGGAGAAGGTCAGCGACAAGCTGAAGGAAGGCGACGTGGTCAAGGTCAAGGTGCTGGAAGTCGACAAGCAGGGCCGTATCCGCTTGTCGATCAAGGCGGTTGAGGAAGAGGGTGCTGGCGAGTAATCGCCCGGTATCTCTTGTTCTTGTGAAAAAGCGGGCTTCGGCCCGCTTTTTCTTTGTGGGGTCGTTGTAGGAGCGGCTTCAGCCGCGACCGTGCGGTATCAGGGGTCCTGGCCGTTTGTCGGCCGCACCGGCACCGGCACCGGCTGTGGCTGCTGCACCGGGCGCGGCGGCACCACGCGCGGAAACCCAGGCGGCATGGGCGTGGTCGTCGGGCTGGGTGTAATCGTCGGCAGCGCGCGCGGTGGCGGCACCACCAGTAGTGCCCCCGGTCGCAGCTTCAACAACGCAGCCCAGTCGCGGCGGTTGAGGTCGCATTGGCTTTCGCGGGCCGGGGAGCAGTCCACGGCGATGCCGGTGCCATCTTCGCTGCCGTTGCCGGTGGCCAGGGGCTTGGGCAGGACCAGGCGACCGCTGCGGTCCAGTGGCAGCTTGCGCATCATCACCGTGTTGAAGACATTGCCGCCGATCAGGTACAGGGTGCGGTCGCCGCCGACGTTGGCGGCGATGACGATGTCGCAATGCGAAGGCCAGCCGACGGCGCCGGTACTCGACAACGCGGCGCTGAGGCCGGCGTAGCCGATGACATCGTCGCGGCCGCGCAACATGCACAGCAGGTCGCCGGGCTCGGGCTTGGAGTTTTCCGGGTCGCTGAAAACGTAAGGAGCGCCATCCTGGGCACGGAAGGCGGCGCGGATGTAGTCCAGATGGCGGGCCGACGAGGGAAAACCGGCGACGCCGGCGCGGGTCATCACCCAGGACACGAAGGCCGCCGACCACGGGGTGTCGATCAGGAACGCGCGGCAGTCGACCTCGCTCCAGCGCGAACCGTCCGGCGCCATGCAACTGCGCGCGCCGGGGCGATCTCCCAGCGAATCGAGCAGCCCGCTCTCGCGCCAGTACGCGGCCACGCGCGACCAGGCCGGCGGGCCTTCATAGTCCAGCGCGCCGCGTTCGGCTTCGGTCAGGCTCAGGCTGGCAATGCGGCCCTGGGTATCGATGAAAGGCTGGTGCCAGGCACGATGCTCATTGCAGGCGGTGCGGGTGATGGCGATGGCCGCGGCACTGAGGCCAAAGCGCGGCGGCAGGTCGCAGATTTCAGCGGCGCCAGCGCGGCCGCAGGCCAGCAGCAACAGCAGGGCGCAGGATCGGAGCAGGGGATTTGGCTTCATCGGCAGCGAACGTCGGGGGCTGACGGCACACTGCCAGAGCGTCGTTCAAGTGGCGTGATGGGGCGGTGGACCGAGCTTGAGCGACAGGTCGATGGCGCTGACGTGCTTGGTCAGGGCGCCGATCGAGATGTAGTCGACGCCGTCTTCGGCTATGGCGCGCAGGCCCTCAAGGCCGACGCTGCCAGACACTTCCAGCGGAATGCGCGCATGCGCGGGCACGCTGGCGGCGATACGCACGGCCTCGCGCCGCAGTGCCGGGTCGAAGTCGTCGATCAGGATGCGCTCGCAGCCGGCAGCCATGGCCTCGCGCAGCTGCTCCAGGTCCTCGACCTCCACCACCAGCGGCAACGTGGGCTGCTGCTGGCGCGCGGCCGCCACCGCCGCACGCAGCGAGCCGGCGGCGCGGATGTGGTTCTCCTTGAGCATCACCGTATCGAACAGGCCGATGCGGTGGTTCTCGCCGCCGCCGCACAGCACCGCGTACTTCTGCGCCAGGCGCAGGCCGGGCAGGGTCTTGCGGGTGTCGAGGATGCGCGTGCCGGTGCCGGCCACTGCGGCGACATGGCGCGCCGTGGTGGTGGCGGTGCCGGAGAGGGTCTGCAGGAAGTTGAGCGAGGTGCGCTCAGCGCTGACCAGGCTGCGGCTGCGTCCGGCCAGGGTGGCCAGCACGGTGCCAGCGGCGACGTGGTCGCCTTCGGCCACGCGCCAGTCGATGCGCACCTGTGGGTCGAGCGCACGGTGGCAGGCATCGAACCAGGGCCGGCCCGCGATCACCGCATCCTGCTTGCACAGCAGATAGGCAATATCGGAGCGGTCGGGCAGCAACGCGGCGGTGACATCGCCGCTGCCGATGTCCTCGGCCAGGGCGCGCTCGGCATCAGCCTGCACCTGCACCTGTGTCAGCCACGCCGGCAGGGTGACGGCGGGCAGCAACGAGTTCATGGCGCGTGACTCAGCGGCCGGGGAAATCGGCAAGCTGGCTGCTGTCGATGGCTTCTTCGGCCAGCAGCACCGGAATGCCGTCCTCGACGCGGAAGACCTGCTTGCGATCGCGGCTGACCAGCGCCTCGCGCAGTGGCTGGGTCAGCGCGCTGCCATCGGCCTTGAGCACGCCGCCGGCGGCGATCGCCCGGTTCAGCGCTTCCAGCCCGGCGCTGTCCAGCAACGACAGCGGCTGGCGGGTATCGGGCGAGCAGAGCAGGTCGAGCAGTTTGCGGTCCATGGCCTGGGTCGGTTCTTGGTCTTGCCGGAAGGCGGCTAGAATACGTCTTTGAGGCAGGGTAGGGCCATGACTTCCAACCATTCCGCGCCGCTGGTCGGCATCGTGATGGGCTCCCGTTCGGATTGGGAGACCATGCAGCATGCCGCGCAGAAGCTCGACGCGCTCGGCGTTGCATACGAAGTGAAAGTGGTGTCCGCGCATCGCACGCCGGACGTGTTGTTCGACTACGCCGAGCAGGCCGATGCGCGCGGCCTGCGCGCGATCATCGCCGGCGCCGGCGGCGCGGCGCACCTGCCGGGCATGCTCGCGGCCAAGACCGCGGTGCCAGTGCTGGGCGTGCCGGTGCAATCCAAGGCGCTCAACGGCATGGATTCGCTGCTGTCGATCGTGCAGATGCCGGCGGGCATTCCGGTGGCGACCTTCGCGATCGGCAATGCCGGCGCAGCGAACGCGGCGCTGTTTGCAGCGGCCATGCTGGCGCCGGAGCAGCCGGCCATTGGCCAGGCCCTGGCCGGTTTCCGCCAGCGCCAGACCGATGAGGTCATGGCCAGCGACGACCCGCGCCAATGACCACGGTTGGCATCCTGGGTGGCGGCCAGCTCGCCCGCATGATGATTCTGGCCGGCGCTCCGCTCGGCCTGCGCTTCAAGCTGCTCGACCCCGCCAGCGAGGCCTGCGCCGCGCAGCTGGCACCGCTGGAGCCGGGCGCGTTCGACGACCGCCAGGCGCTGGCGCGCTTTGTCGATGGCGTGGATGTGGTGACTTTCGATTTCGAGAACGTGCCTGCCGACAGCACGCAGTGGCTGCTCGGCCACGCCCCGGTGTTTCCCGGCCCGCAGGCGCTGGCGGTGGCGCAGGATCGCCTGAGCGAGAAGTCGCTGTTCCGCGAGTTAGGCATTCCGGTGCCGGAATTTGCCGCGGTTTCCGACCGCGCCGAGCTTGATGACGCGCTCGCGCGCATCGGCACGCCGTGCATTCTGAAGACCCGCCGCCTCGGCTACGACGGCAAGGGCCAGTTCCGGATCAAGTCACCCGCCGACGCCGCAGCCGCGTGGGACGCGCTGGGCGCGCAGGCGGGCACCGTGGGCCTGATCGTCGAAGCCTTCGTGCCGTTCCAGCGCGAAGTCAGCGTGGTCGCCGTGCGCGGCCGCGATGGCGAGTTCCGCGCCTGGCCGCTGACCGAGAACTGGCACGTCGACGGTGTGCTTTCCGCCAGCCTCGCACCGGCGCGCGTCGATGCTGCGTTGCAGGCGACCGCCGCCGATTACGCGCAGCGCCTGGCCGCGCGCCTGGACTACGTGGGCGTGTTCGCGCTGGAGCTGTTCTGCCGCGACGGCGAACTGCTTGCCAACGAGATGGCGCCGCGGGTGCACAACTCCGGGCACTGGACCATCGAAGGCGCCGAGACCTCGCAGTTCGAGAATCACCTGCGCGCGCTGTTGGGGTTGCCGCTCGGTGACACCACCGCGCGTGGCCATGCCTGCATGCTCAACTGGCTGGGCGGCATGCCCGATGCGGCCGCGTTCCTGCAGGTGCCCGGCGGGCACTGGCACGACTACGGCAAGACGCCGCGAGCGGGCCGCAAGGTGGGCCATGCGACGTTGCGTGCCGACAGCCCGGCGGCGCTGGCGCAGGCGCTGCGTCAGGCCGGGAAGTTGCTGGGGCGGCAGGATCAGGTGGCGCCGGTGGTGGCGCGGTTGGAAGAGGCCGCTGGCAGCGTTGGCTGATCGCTGCAGGAGCGTCGCCGGAATGCTGGATGGGTGCACTGTGGGAGCGGCTTCAGCCGCGACCGTGATCTAACAGATGGCATCTCCGTTCGTCGGGGCTGAAGCCCCTCCCACAACGGCCCCAGCCGCGTCCCTGCATGCCAGATGGGAGCAGGCAAACGCGCGCGGCTCAGCGCAACCGCGACGCCACGAAATCCCAGTTCACCAGCTTCCAGAACGCTTCCAGGTATTGCGCGCGGCCGTTGCGGTAATCGATGTAATAGGCGTGCTCCCACAGGTCGCAGGCCAGCAGCGGCGTGTCCTCGCCGGTCAGCGGCGTGGACGCATTGCTGGTGCTGACCACCGCCAGCCCGCCGTCACTGCGCTGCACCAGCCAGGTCCAGCCCGAGCCGAAGGTCGCCAGCGCGCGGCGGTTGAACTCGTCACGAAAGTGGGCGAAATCACCGAAGGCCTGCGCGATCTTCTCGCCCAACGTGCCGCCGGGCTCGGCGCCGCCGCGCGGGCGCAGGCACTGCCAGTAGAACTCGTGGTTCCACACCTGCGCGGCCTGGTTGAACACGCTGCCCTGCGCGCGGCGCACGATGTCTTCCAGTGTCAGGTCGGCGAATTCGGTGCCGGCAATCAATTCGTTGAGCCGCTCGACATAGGCGCGCTGGTGCTTGCCGTGGTGGAAATCCAGCGTTTCGGCCGACAGGTGCGGCGCCAACGCCGCGCGGTCGTAGGGCAGGGGAGAAAGTTCGATCGGCATGGGCGAGGGTGGGGGCCACGTGGGTCGCGGCCTGTGCTTACAATGACGGACCAGGGGGCAGTCTATCCGACCTGAAGGTCGACACTGCCGCCACCACAGGAGAATCCCCATGCCGGTGATGGAGCGCATCCAGGCGGAAGTCGAAGGGCACCCGATCGTGTTGTTCATGAAGGGGACGCCGCGCTTCCCGATGTGCGGCTTTTCCAGCCGCGCCGTGCAGGCCCTGCTGGCGGCCGGTGCCGAGCGCCTGCACACGGTCAACGTGCTCGAAGAGCCGGAGATCCGTGCCAACCTGCCGCGTTATTCCAACTGGCCGACGTTCCCGCAGTTGTTCATCCATGGCGAACTGATCGGCGGCTGTGACATCACCCTGGAACTGTTTGAATCCGGCGAACTCAAGCGCATCGTCGCCGAGGCCTACGCTTCGTGAGCGAGGTGCAGATGAGTGGCGCGCCTGGCGCGCTCGACGGGCGCGTGATCCTGGTGACCGGCGCGGCCGGCGGGCTGGGCGCGGTCGCGGCGCAGGCCGCGGCGGCAGCAGGCGCCACCGTCGTGCTGCTCGGGCGCAAGCCGGCCAAACTCGAACGCCTGTATGACCGCATCGCCGCGCTCGGCCCCGAACCGCTGATCTACCCCTTCGACCTGGCCGGCGCCAGTGCGGACGACCATGCCACGCTGGCGCAGCGCATCGACGAAGAACTCGGCCGCCTCGACGGCGTGCTGCACTGTGCGGCCGATTTCCCCGGCCTGACGCCGCTGGAACTGACCGACCCGGCAGTGCTGGCGCGCGTGCTGCACGTCAACCTCACCGCTCGTGCCTGGCTTTCGCAGGCCTGTCTGCCGCTGCTGCGTCGTGCCGAAGATGCCGCGCTGGTGTTCGTGCTCGATGACCCGGCGCGCGTCGGCCACGCCTACTGGGGCGGCTATGGCGCGGCCCAGCACGCCCAGCGTGGCCTGCTCGCGAGCCTGCATGGCGAAACCAGCGCCGGACCGGTCCGGGTGTCGGCGCTGCAGCCAAGGCCGATGCGCACCGCGTTGCGTGCGCGCGCCTTCCTGCACGACGACGACCGCGAGGCGATCGCGCCGCAGGCCTATGCCGAGGCCTGCGTGACCCTGCTGGCGCCGGCCGGCGCGGTCCACCGCGGCCACATCTGGCAGGCGCCCGCTGCCGCGCTCTGAGCGCCGCAACCGCATCCGCCGCACCGTCTTCCCCAGGTTTTCCCGATGACCATCCTCTCCGCCGCCCTGCTGCTGTTCCTGATCCTCGACCCGCTGGGCAACATCCCGGTCTTCCTCAGTGTGCTCAAGCCGCTGCCGCCGGCGCGCCAGCGCATCGTCCTGGCCCGCGAGCTGCTGATCGCCCTGGGCGTGCTGATGGGCTTCCTGTGGGGCGGCAAGTACGCGTTGGAGTTGATGCACCTGCGCCAGGAGTCGGTGTCGATCGCCGGTGGCATCGTCCTGTTCCTGATCGGTATCCGCATGATCTTCCCTCGCCCCGAGGGCCTGATGGGCGAGATTCCCGATGGCGAGCCCTTCATCGTGCCGCTGGCTATCCCCTTGGTCGCCGGCCCTTCTGGCATGGCCGCGGTGATGCTGATGGGCAGCGGCGAGCCGCACCGCCTGCCGGACTTCAGCCTGGCCCTGATGATCGCCTGGGGCGCGACCTCGGCGATCCTGTTCTGCTCGCCGCTGCTGTACAAGCTGCTCGGCCATCGCGCCCTGTCGGCGTTGGAGCGGTTGATGGGCATGCTGCTGGTGGCGATCTCGGTGCAGATGTTCCTCGACGGCATTGGCACCTATCTGAAGCTGCCGACCACGATCTGAGACGTCCCGGTCGGCCACCTCGGCCATCCCATCTCCCTGCCGCTGTGCAGGGCCCGTGAGGAACGTCTGACCGTTGCCTTGCGCCGGGTGCCATGCTGCACCTGCACATAAGTCCCTGATTCGCTCCAAGTCTCTGTGCTGCAAGCGTTTGCAGCCGTGCTGGCGAACGGACTTTTGGTCACGAGCCGGTCACATTTCGTCTTTACCGTGTTAACCTGTTGTTAACCGTTACGGCCGAAACCAGGCCTTCGGTAGGGAACCCCAGATCAGGCAGCGCATGGCCATCAAGCGGCATGGGCTGAGCCGTCTTCCGCATCCGTCAAACGTATCGAGGCTACCGCCCATGACTCACCCCCGTCCGCTCCGCCTGTCCAAGCTTGCGCTTGGTCTCGTGGTCGCACTTGCCGCCGCCCCCGCCTTTGCCCAGAGCACCTCGGCAGGTGTCGGCGGCGTGGTCACCACCAACGCCGGCCAGCCGGTGGCTGGTGCCGAAGTGACCATCACTCACTCGGAGTCGGGCACGGTCAGCCGCGCCACCACTGACGAGGCCGGTCGCTACACCGCGCGCGGCCTGCGCGTGGGTGGCCCGTACAGCATCACCATCACCAAGCCGGGCGAGGGCACCAAGACCGAGGACGGCGTGTACCTGACGCTGAACCAGGTCAACACCGTCAATGCGCAGCTGGCCGGCGACCTCACCACCCTGGACACCGTGACCGCGGTGGCCGTGGCCGGTGGCTCGGAAGTGTTCAGCGCCACCAAGATGGGTGCCGGTACCGCGATCGACCAGCAGAAGATCGAGGCCATGCCGTCGATCAACGGCAACATCCAAGACTACATGCGCCTGGACCCGCGCGTGGCCTTCGTTGACCGCGCCTCGGGCACCATCTCGGCCGGTGGCCAGAACCCGCGATTCAACTCGATCAGCATCGACGGCGTGTCGGCCAGCGACACCTTCGGCCTGGAAGGCAACAACATGCCGACCCGCCGCCAGCCGGTGTCGATGGAAGCGATCGAAGCCATCGACATCAACCTGTCGAACTATGACGTCTCCATTGCCGCCGCTTCGGGCGCCACCGTCAACGCGGTGACCAAGTCCGGCACCAACGAATTCCACGGCTCGGTGTACGGCTCCTACCGTGACGGCAGCTGGTTCGGCGACAACCCGGACGGCAGCAAGTTCAACGGCTTCGACAGCGAGAAGACCTACGGCATGACCCTGGGCGGCCCGATCGTCAAGGACAAGCTGTTCTTCTTCGCCAACTACGAGAAGTTCGAGCAGAAGGCGCCGGGCGCCGACCTCGGCAGCTCCGCGCTGGGCAAGGCCAACGCCGTGATCGACATGGGCGACGTGGCGCGCGCGCAGCAGATCGCGCAGGACACCTGGGGCTTTGACGCCGGTGGCCTGGACAGCGACGGCAACACCGACCTGGAAGAGTACGCGCTGAAGCTGGACTGGAACATTTCCGACGCGCACCGCGCCAACCTGCGCTATAGCAAGCTCGAGCAGAGCAAGCTGCGCATCAACGGTATGAGCAGCTCCAGCCAGGCTTCACTGAGCTCGTACTGGTACCAGCACGAGAAGACCAACGAGAGCTACGTCGGCCAGGTGTTCAGTGACTGGACCGATACCTTCTCGACCGAGTTCAAGGTGTCCTACCGCGATTACTCGGCCGTCCGCGTGGTCCCGACCACCGCGCCGAGCGTGGCGATCTACTTCGGCGGCAGCCAAGCCAGCCCGAGCGGCGACGTGCTGTACCTCGGAACCGAGACCAACTCGCAGAACAACGTCCTGCAGACCAAGACCTGGAACTACTACGGTGCGGGTACCTGGAACCTCGGCGACCACGAGCTGAAGTTCGGCGTCGACTACAGCGACAACGAGATCTACAACTACTACGGTGCCAACTCCTGGGGCGTGTACCGCTTCTACGGCCTGGACAACTTCGCCAGCGGCAACTGGGCGCAGTACGACCTGAGCTCGGAGGTCTACCCAGGCTCGATCGCCGCTGACTTCAAGCTCAAGAACATCGGCCTGTTCGTGCAGGACACCTGGTACGTCAACAGCAACCTGACCCTGACCCTGGGCCTGCGTGGCGACCGTGCCGACACCAGCCCGAACCCGACCTACAACGCGGCCGCGTCGAACTACTTCGGCTACAACAACAGCGAAGTGTTCTCCAAGGACTTCCTGATCCAGCCGCGCTTCGGCTTCAACTACACCTTCGACAGCGAGCGCCCGACCCAGCTGCGTGGCGGCGTGGGCCTGTTCCAGGGTGACGCGCCGAGCGTGTGGATCAGCAACAGCTATTCGACCACTGGCTACAACTACAACTCCTACACCCTGTATAACCCGGGCACCACGCCGGGCGTGCCGTTCAGCCCGGATGGCCTGAACCAGAATGTGCCGTCTGCCAGTGCAGTGCCGCCGACGCAGAACGTCAACTTCGTTGGCAATGACTTCAAGCTGCCGTCGACCTGGAAGGCCAACCTGGCGTTCGACCACGAACTGCCGTGGTACGGCATCGTCGGTTCGGCCGAGCTGCTGGTGACCAAGGTCAAGAACGCGCTGTACTACCAGAGCCTGAACATCGGGCCGGTGGTGGATGGCGAAACGCAGTACTCGTTCCTCGGTCCGGACGGCCGCGAGCTGTACTGGAACCCGAGCAAGACCGGTCGTGCGTGGGCGTCGGGTGATGCGCGCTATGGCCGCAACAGTTCGTACAACAACGTCTTCCTGATCGACAACACCGACAAGGGCCGCACCTCGCAGTTCACCGTGTCGCTGACCAAGCCGTTCAGCGAGGACAGCGACTGGTCCTGGACCCTGGGCTACACCTACACCGACGCGACCGAAGTGGGCAGCCTGACCAGCTCCACCGCGAGCTCGGGCTGGGGCTACCAGTACGCGTTCAATGCCAACTCGGACACCGAGAACACCTCGCGCTACGAGATCAAGGACCGCGTTACCGGTCAGCTCAACTGGCATCACAAGTTCTTCGGTGACTACCAGACCCAGATCGGCCTGTTCTACGAAGGCCGCAGTGGCCGTCCCTACAGCTACGTCTACGTCAACGACGCCAACGGCGACACGCGTACCGCCAACGACCTGTTCTACGTGCCGTCGGGTCCGGGTGACGTGCTGTTCGGCAACCTGACGACCGGTGGCCAGTTCGTCGCCAATGCGGCGATGGAGAAGAGCTTCTTCGACTGGCTCGCCGCCAACCCGCAGCTGGCCAAGTACGCGGGCAGCTACGCCCCGGCCAATGAGTTCCGTGCCGGCTGGGTGAACACGTTCGACGTGCGCATCAGCCAGGAGCTGCCGGGCTTCTTCAAGGGTCACAAGTCGGAAATCTGGCTGGATATCCAGAACGTCGGCAACCTGCTGAACAAGAAGTGGGGCCAGATCTACGACTACGGCTTCTACGCGGACGCCCGCGTGGCCACCTTGCAGGGGATCTACCAGGGCAAGTACGTGTACAACTACGTCAGCGCCGACAAGCCGACCGTAGCCAACGCCGACGCCGACGGCTTCAACGTCGGTGTCTCGCAGTGGTCCATGCAGCTGGGCTTCCGCTACCAGTTCTGATCCCTTCGGAACTGCGGCACAACAAGGAACGGCCGGGGCGACCCGGCCGTTTTCTTTTGTCGGGGGGACTGGGTTACAGTCCCGCGGCTGCATTGAAGGAGTAGCTCATGGAACTCGGCAACAAGGCGGCGTCCGCGCTGCCGGTGGTGGACGCGCGGATCTACCCGCGCGGTGGACTGGACGTGCTGTCGCGGGCCGAGGTGGCGCGCCTGCGCGACGCGTCCGCCGGCGGCATGCATGAATTGCTGCGCCGCTGCGCGCTGGCGGTGCTGACCAGCGGCAGCGCCTCCGACGACCCGCGCGCCGCGCGCGACCTGTACCCGGACTTCGACATCCAGGTGGCGCAGCAGGACCGCGGCGTGCGCATCGACCTGAAGAAGGCGCCGGCCATGGCCTTTGTCGATGGCGAAATCATCCGCGGCGTGGCCGAGCTGCTGTTTGCCGTGGTCCGCGACCTGGCCTATATGGCGATCGAGCTGGGCCCGCAGTACGCCGCCGACCTGGAGTCGGGCGAGGGCATTACCAACGCGGTGTTCGGCCTGCTGCGCAACGCGCGCATCCTGCACCCGGCCGATCCTAACCTGGTGGTGTGCTGGGGCGGCCATTCGATCTCGCGTGACGAATACCTCTATACCAAGCAGGTGGGCTACGAGCTCGGCCTGCGCGGCCTGGACATCTGCACTGGCTGCGGCCCGGGCGCGATGAAGGGCCCGATGAAGGGCGCCACGATCGCCCATGCCAAGCAGCGCCGCCACAACACCCGCTATATCGGCGTGACCGAGCCGGGCATCATCGCCGCCGAGTCGCCCAATCCGATCGTCAATCACCTGGTGATCATGCCGGACATCGAGAAGCGCCTGGAGGCCTTCGTCCGCATTGGTCACGGCATCATCGTGTTCCCTGGCGGCGTCGGCACGGCCGAGGAAATCCTGTATCTGCTCGGCATCCTGCTGCGCGAGGAAAACTCGCATCTGCCGTTGCCGCTGATCCTCACCGGCCCGACCATCGCCGCGCCGTACTTCGAGCAGATCGACCGTTTTATCCGCCTGACCCTGGGCGAAGAAGCTGCCAGCCGCTACGAGATCATCACCGGCGACCCGGTCGACGTGGCGCGACGCATGACTCGCGGCATCAAGCAGGTGCGCGAGTACCGCATTGCCCAGCGCGACTCGTTCTACTTCAACTGGTCGCTCAACATCCCCGAGGAATACCAGCGTCCCTTCGTGCCCACGCACGAGACCATGGCTACCCTCGACCTGCACCAGGGCCGGCCGGCACCGGCGCTGGCCGCCGACCTGCGCCGCGCGTTCTCGGGCATTGTGGCCGGCAACGTCAAGGAAGAGAGCATGCAGCGGATCGAGCAGCACGGGCCGTTCGAGATCAATGGCGACCCGGCGATGATGCAGGCGCTGGACGAGTTGCTGCGTGCGTTTGTGGAGCAGCGCCGGATGAAGATTTCGGGTGAGTACAAGCCCTGTTATCGGGTCATGGCCTGAACGTCAAGGTGGCTTCAAACTGGCCGGGCGTTGCCGCTGTTGTCAGCGACACGCGTTCGGAACCGGCCAGTCGCGCCTGCAGGGCAGACAGGCCCACCTTGTGGCCGCGGCGACGAGCCAGCGCCTCGGCGCTGGCTGGCACGCTGTTGTTCACCTTGATTTGCCACTGGCCGGCCTGCTGGGTCAGCGAAACCGTGATCTGCCCGGCGGCGGTCGAGTTTTCTATGCCGTGATGGACCGCGTTCTCCACCAGCGGTTGCAGGCTTAGCCGGGGCAGGCGCAGGGCAGGAAGGGGCGAGGGCAGTTGCCAGTTGACTGTCATCCGCTCGCCGAAGCGGATGGATTCAATGTCCACGTAGCGCTGCGCGAGCAGGATTTCGTCGGCGATGTCGATTTCCGCCGGTCCAGCCAGGGCCGCGCGGAACAGGTCAGACAAGTCCAACAGGATCTGTTCCACTCGTTCCGGTTCGCGATGAACCAGGGTCGTCGCCGCGTTGAGGGCGTTGAACAGGAAGTGTGGCTGGACCCGGGCGGTCAGGGCATCGATCTCGGCCTGTTTGGCGCGCACCGCCAGTTGGCGGACCCGGATATGGTTGTTGAGCGCTGCCATGCCCATGAGCCCTACCAGCAGCGCGATGCTGGACAGCTGCAGCGACAACGTCAGCCACTCACCTGTGGTCAGCCGCCAGAAGCTGCTGAAAGCCCACAGAATGACGCCGCTGGTGACCCAGGTCAGAACCTGGAGCAGGCCGAGGGTGGCTGCCGACACGACCAGCGCGCTGCGGCCCGCCAGGGGCCGGCGCAGCATGAGCAGTGTCGCCAGGGTCAGCAATCCCACCCACTGGATTCCAAGCGAGGCCAGGCCAAAGTACACCCACCGGTTGGCGGCAGGAGTAGTCCCCGGCGCAAGGGCGAGAATCGCGGCTATGCACTCGCCAGCCATGACGATCCAGATGATCGTGGTGGGCTGCTTGAGGGCTTCGAGTTGGTTGTTGCTGTAGGCCTCGGCCATGGACGTGTCGGTTCCGGGACCCGGACATGATGCCGGTATTCGGCCACGCTCGCAGCCGAGCCGTTCGGACCAGAGCTGGTGCCGTCCGTCGGGGGGGTGTGGCGCGGGCGCCGAGGTGGCGTTAGTTTTTTGACGGGGAAAACTTGGGGGCGTTATGTGTAGACATCCGGGCAGGCGTGTGGCGGGGGAAAGAGGTTTCACCCTCGTCGAGCTCGCCGTCACCGTTGCAGTGCTGGCCATACTTTGCGCGATGGCTGTCCCCAGTTTCACCGGGCTTGTGCGCAGCAATCGCCTGTCGGGCACGGCAAACGACCTGATTGTGGCGTTCCAGACGGCGCGCTCCGAAGCCATCAAGCTCAACGGCTCGGTGTCGCTGTGCCGCAGCGATGATGGAACGACTTGCACGTCGGGCAGCGCGTGGACCAGCGTTGCCATCGTGGACCGCGACGGCACCGTGCTGCGCTCGATGACCCTCAGCCCCGGCCTGGATATCACCGGCGACGCTGCGCTGCAGGGAATGGAAGACACCATCACCTTCGGTTCCGACGGCATTGCGCGGGACTCCAGCGGCGCGCCGGTGGCGGCCACGGTCAGCATCTGCATGCCGGTGAGCAACCCTGAGCAGAACATCCGCCTGGTTTCCATCACCGGCGGTAGCCGTATTTCCATTACCCGCGCGTCGGGCAACGGCGCCTGCGGGGGCGCGTGAGGCTGACCATGAAACGACCAGTCGTCTTTTCCAGCGGCATGCGTGGCATCAGCCTCATCGAGGTGATGATCTCCGTGCTCATTCTCGGTGTAGGCATGCTCGGCATCGCCGCGATGCAGACCACCGCCTTGCGCAACAACCAGAGTGCGATGTCGCGCAGCCAGGTGGTCATGCAGACCTACACCATTCTGGATGCCATGCGCGCCAACCGCGACGCTGCTCTGTTGGGCAACTACAACACCGGCGGCATGATGTGCACGGCTCCCACCGGCGACAGCCTGGTCGAGAAGGATCAGGCTTTGTGGATCGGCAGCCTGAAGAGCACGATTGCCGACGCCGACAGCACCTGCGGTTCGATCGACTGCGCGGATGGCGACTGCACGATCGCAGTCCAGTGGGACGATAGCCGCGCCAAGGAAGTCGATGGAAGCGGCGTTGCGGAGCAGAAGATCGAAACGGTGACCCAACTGTGAACACTTTTTCCCGACACGGTTCGCGCGCCGGGCAAGCCGGCTTCAACCTGATCGAGTTGATGATCTCGATGCTGCTGGGCCTGCTGGTGGTGGGCGCTGCCATCGGCATCTTCCTGTCGAACCGGGTGACCTACACCACGACCGAGGGCATGAGCAGGCTGCAGGAATCCGCCCGCACTGCCTTCGAGATGATGGCGCGCGACATCCGCGAAGCCGGCGGCAATGCCTGCGACGTGAATCTGCCGGTCGCCAACGTCCTGGCCAACCCGACCGCCAACTGGTGGAGCGATTGGGCCAGGCCGGTGGGCGGTTACGACAACGGCAGCCTGGCTGGTTCCAAGGCTGCGACCGATGCGATTCAGCTGCTGTCGGCGAGCCCGGGTGGGGCGACCGTGATCGCCCATGATGCGGGCGCGCAGACGCTGACCCTGGATGCGGCAGCGGAGGACCTGCACTCCAATGCAGTCATGCTTCTGTGCGACAGGCAACAAGTCGCGGTCGTTCAGGCCGACACCGTCTCGGGCGACAGCGTCAGCTACGGGAGCGGCGCCCTGAATTCGTGCACGCGACTGGGGCGCCTGCCCGGTGTGTGTGTCGCCGGTTCCAACAGTTACACCTACGAAATCAATTCGCTTTTGACCGAGCTGCACGCGGTGCGCTGGTACGTGGCCGACAACGGCCGTGGTGGCACCTCCCTGTATCAGACCGTCGTGGGTCCAGGGGGAGTGGCGTCCTCCAACGAGATCACCGAAGGGGTGACCGACCTTCAGTTCCAGTATCTGGTCACCGGCGCCACCGACTACGTGGACGCGAGCGCTGGCCCGAACTGGGCGAACGTGATCGCGGTAAAGGTCGAGATGGCAGTGAATTCGGTTGAGGCGGTCGGCACGGACAAGCAGCCGATCAGCCGGCGCATTACCACCGTCGTTAGCATCAGGAATCGGAATTCATGACGACCCAATCACCCGCCAGGCAGTCGGGCATTTCCCTGATCGTCGTGCTTCTGCTGTTGCTGGTCATGACCTTGCTCGGCCTGGTCGTGTTGCGCGGCACGCTGTTGCAGGAACGCATGTCCTCCAACATGTACGACCGCAGCCTTGGCTTCCAGGCGGCGGAGGGTGCACTGCGTGACGCCGAGGCCGTGATCCGCGATGCTGCCGGCAGCGGCAACATCGCCGGGTTCAACTGCTCGCTTCCCAATACGGTGTGCGCGGCGATCCCCGCCAACACCTATACCGGCAATGCATCTGCCGGCTGTGCCGCGGGCACCGAGGAATGCTGGGTGGACTCGGACGTTGTACAGGAACTCCAGGCTGGCCCGTCGCAGTACTACATCGAGTATCTCGGCCAGCGCACCAGCGAGGACCAGCTTGGCCTGGGTTCGAGCATCAACCAGAACCAGTACGGCGGCAGCGGCGGTACGTCGCTTGAACACTATTACCGGGTGATCGCGCGCAGTGCCGATCCCTCTGCGTCCGGCGGTCGCGCGATCGTCGTCCTGCAAACGAATGTCACGGTCAGGTAAGGGCCCGCCCATGAAGACTCGAACTAACAAGAGCGTGCGTCAGAGCCGGTGGCTCGCTGCACTGGCGGGGCTGCTGATCGCGGTGACGGGCGGGGCGGGCGCGGAAGTCGAAGTATCGCAGTCGCCGCTTTATGTCGGCAGCAACGTCCCAGGCAACCTGGCCCTGGTGCCGTCGGTCGAATACCCGACAGCCATCAGCGTGGCCAACCTCGGCGATTATGTCGTCGGCCGCAAGTACGTGGGCTATTTCGACTCGGCGAAGTGCTACAAGTACAACTACGACGCGACCGAGACCAATCGCTACTTCTACCCGGTCTCCAAGGCCACTGCGGCGCCCGATAGCAACTACCAGTGCTCGGCTGATGGCTACTGGTCCGGCAACTTCCTGAACTGGGCTGCGACGCAGACCATCGACCCGTTCCGCTCGGCTTTGACCGGTGGCTACAGAGTCATTGATACGCCGACGACCACGGTGGTGGAAAAGGCTATCGCCGACCGCAACCAGACCGGCAACTACCCGCGTCGCACCGTCAATGGTGGCGGCACGGTGAAGGGGGCGATGGCGTCAAAGTGGTCCAAGGTCATGATCCGCATCGATGGCCTGGGCAACAAGATGTGGGTTACCCAGAACCTCGACCTTGGCGACAAGACGGCCCCCTTGCTGGTGTATGACCCCAAGGTTCATCCCCTGGATGGTTCGTGTGCCGTCACCAATAAGCAGGGCAAGTGCACGACGAATGACGTGGATGCGATCTTCGAGCTGAGCGTCCGGGTCAAGGTCTGTGACTCGGCCGCAGGTCTGGAAGCCAACTGCGTGCAGTATTCCCAGGGTTACAAGCCCGAGGGGCTGATCCAGGAATATTCGCAGCGCATCAAGTACAGCATCTTCGGCTACCTCAATATCGACGGTAATGCCGTTGACACCGGCGTGATGCGCGCCCGGCAGAAGTTCGTGGGTCCCAAGACCTATGCGCCGGAGCAGGGCCCATTGGCCAATCCGAATCAGGAGTGGAATCCCACTACCGGTGTGCTGGTGGTCAATCCTGACAAGACGGACGCCGATGCAACCACGGCCCTGGTGGGTGCCAGCAAGCCGATCGTCAACAGCGGCGTGATCAACTACCTCAACAAGTTCGGCCAGATGAACACTGGCAAGAACATCAAGAGCAACGACGACGTCAGCGAGTTGTATTACGCCGCGTTGCGTTACTTCAAGAACCAGGGCGATGTGCCGGCGTACTCGGCTTTCACCAGCACTGATGCCAACACCCGTTACCAGCAGGCCGACGCGTTCCCCGTCATCACCAACTGGAAGACCAAGCGGCTCGACCCGATTGCGTATTGGTGCCAGACCAACGTTGTTCTGGGCATTGGTGACACCAATACCCACAATGACAAGAACCTGCCCGGCAATGACGGCTACGGCGGCACCAGCCGGAGCAACGAGCCAGCGATGCCGGACGAGGTCAAGGCGGACAAGACCGTGGACGTGGTCAGCTTGCTGACCAAGATCCTGAAGATGGAAGGGCAGTCGGCCTCCACGGCATTGTCACGTGCCACGTCCGCCAGCTTCAACGGCAACGGCAACTCGGGTTACATCGCCGCGCTTGCCTACCATGCGCACACGACCGATATCCGGTCGGATCTGCCTGGCATGCAGACCATTTCCACGCACTGGGTGGACGTGGTCGAGAATGGCGATTACAAGTCCAAGACCAATAATCAGTACTGGCTCGCAGGCAAGTACGGTGGTTTCACCGTGCCTGCTGGCTACGATTCCTCGACCAATGAAACGCCGCTGCCACAGAGCCAGTGGTGGACGAATGGGCAGTACGTCAACAACAACACGAATTTCCAGCGTGCCGACAACTTCTACGTCGCCAACGAAGCGACCAAGATGGTCGAGTCGCTGAAGAAGGCATTTGAGCGGATCATCGATGAGATGAAGGGCTCGGCCGGTTCGCTGGCCAGCAATACCACCAAGCTGGAAACCGGTGCGAGGACCTACCAGTCGGTGTTCTTCGCGGGCACCTGGCGCGGTGACCTGGTGGCCTACGACGTCAATTCGGCCACCGGTGCGCTGACCCAGGCCTGGAGCGCAAGTACCCAGTTCCCCAATTGGAGCAACCGTGCGATCAAGTTCGCCAACGGAAGTTCGCTGACCAATTTCGCCTACGGCAATCTCAGCGGTACGCCGTTGGCGGGTGCCACGCAGGCTCAGATCGACTACCTGCGCGGTGATCGCAGCCAGGAATCGGCGAAGGATGTGACGGGCGGGCTGCGAATCCGCAGCGGCGTGCTTGGCGACATCGTCAATTCGCAGCCGGTCTATGTGGGTGCGCCGAACGCGCGGCTCTACACCGGCGCGACCTTTATCGGCGCCTCGATATACCCCGCCTTCGCTGCGTCCAGGGCTGCGCGCACGCCGATGATCTACGTGGGCGCCAACGACGGCATGTTGCATGCCTTCAATGCCACCACGGGCGCGGAGACGTTCGCCTTTGTCCCGAAGGCGGCCATGGACCATCTGCTCGACTACACGTCGAAGGATTACAACCACCGCTACTTCGTGGACGGCGAGTTGACGGTGTCGGACGTGTTCGACACTTCGACTGGCGCCTGGCGTTCGGTGCTGGTGGGCACGATGGGACGCGGCGGCAGGGGTGCATTCGCCCTGGATGTCACCGACCCGGCGAATATCTCACTGCTGTGGGATGAGACCTCCACCGATATCGGCGCGTTGGGCAACAATCTCGGCAAGCCGATCATCGGCCAGCTGGCCGATGGCGATTGGTACGTCATGCTCGGCAATGGCCCCAACAGCCCGAGCGGCTCGGCCGAACTGATCATCATCGATCTGCTGACCGGCGAAGCCTCCAGCATCGACACCGGGGCCACCGGTGACAATGGGTTGTCGGCGGTCCTGGCGTGGTCGTCGAACAACAACTACATCGTGGACCGCATTTACGCCGGCGACTTGCAGGGCAACATGTGGCGCTTCGACATGAACGGCGATTCGGGAACCTCGACCCGGCTGTTCAGCGCGGTTCATGGCTCCACGGCCCAGCCGATTACCGCCGCACCCGCTGCCGCGCGCGATCCGGCAACCGGCCTGACCTGGATATTCTTCGGCACGGGCAAGTACTTGTCCGACGGCGACCTGTCCAACAAGGACGTGCAGACCTGGTACGGGTTGATTGACCGCGGCACGGTCATTCCTTCCGATCGTTCGACGCTGGTCGGAGTCGACATCATCGCCGAGGGCGAGGTGTCCGGTTTCACCGCTCGCGTGATCGAGAACGTCAGCGCACCTGGACCGGATGGCTGGTACATGGACCTGCTGCCGCCTTCGGACATGGCGCAGGGCGAGCGCATGGTGGTATCGAACTTCTTCCAGGGCACCGCGCTGATCGGCACGACGCGAATCCCGGACGCGGGCGATGTCTGCAGTCCGAGCGGCAAGGGCTTCGTCATGGCCATCAATCCGTTTACGGGCGGTCGCCTGACGCAGTCGTTCTTCGACTTTGACGGCAGCGGCGGATCGAGCACCGGCGACACGCTCAATGGCGCGCCAGCCTCCGGCATCGGCCTGAGCAGCAGCCCGAACAACCCGATCTTCCTGGGCAACGTCATGCAGGTCGGGCTGGACGATGCAAGCACGGTGAGCATCGGCACCAATAGCAGCGCCCTGAGCATGCGGCGCGTGTCCTGGCGTGAACTTCTGAGGAATGATTGATGCGCAAATTCAATAGCGGTCGCGGGCAGCGCGGTTTCACGCTGATCGAGATCATGATCGTGGTGCTGATCGTGGGGGTGCTGGCGGCCATCGCCTTTGCCTCCTACCAGCGCTATGTCATCAAGTCGCGGCGCGGGACGGCTGCGGTCTGCCTGCAGGAGCGCGCGCAGTTCCTGGAGCGCTACTACACGACCCACATGTCGTACGAGGGCGCCCCGGCACCGGCTCAGTGCGGCGGCGGGCTCGACCCGTTCTATGTGATCTCCTATGACGGTGACCCGGACCAGTCCAGCTTCACCGTTCTGGCGACGCCGCAAGGCGTGCAGGAGGCAAAGGATACGACTTGTGGCGTGTTGAGCCTTGACGAAAAGGGC
Source organism: Stenotrophomonas sp. (assembly GCA_035629025.1). Lineage (GTDB taxonomy): Bacteria > Pseudomonadota > Gammaproteobacteria > Xanthomonadales > Xanthomonadaceae > Stenotrophomonas_A. The sequence goes on along the minus strand of DASPIU010000051.1, from coordinate 32,210 downwards.
GTGCGCGGCATCACCGGTGATGGCACGGCGGAGCAATGCTGGTAGGGCGAACGAGTAGGTGAGGGGCTTGCAGCGGCATGGCCAGTTCTATACAATGCCGCTCCCCGCCCGAATAGCTCAGCCGGTTAGAGCACTTGACTGTTAATCAGGGGGTCGTTGGTTCGAGTCCAACTTCGGGCGCCAGAAAATCAAGGGCTTGCGGATCATCCGCAAGCCCTTTTTTTTGCCGGGGAAGTTGCCGGGAAAATTCGGCACTATCGATCGCTGCCGGCGTCGGCGTAAGCCAGATCATCGTCGCCCGGTAGCGAAGGGGGCTGCACCCCCTGCAGCTCATGGTCGTAGCGGTTAGTCATCTGAGGCGTAACGTGGCCAGCCGCGTCTTGCTTGTGCGCACACGTCCCTCGCGTATCGGTGATTCCGCGATGCTTCAAGCCGTGCAGCGCGAAGCGCTGCTCTTCTGAGATCACATCCTCCGCGATTGCCGCAGTGATCAGGCGCTGCCGCGCCGTCTTGAGCGTCGAGCGAGCCAGGGGCGCCCGCTGGCCAGCCCTTCGCTCCGCTCGTCAAGCGCGACTGCAGCACCTTCGAGCAGGGGCGGCGAGGCGTGGCAATGTGGGCAGCGCGCAATCAGGATCGCATCAGGTCGGAGGTGGCGGCGAAGATCGTGGCGCGGCCGCGCCACGTAGCGCTCCGGTAGGCCGAACCACCGGGGAAATAGCGACGGGGGTTGCCGCGCTTCAAGGGCTTAGGGATGTGGAACCGGGAAAAGCAAACCTAAGTGCTTGTTTCTAGGCCTTGCACGCGAGAATGACGCCTTGCAAGGCTTCGGCATGATGACCTTGGCAGGTCGGCGCATAGCGAGTGCTAGAGTCTGCTTTCGACCTGAAGCGGACAGACGGGCTAGGCAACGTCATGGAACGAAGCAAGATTGATCCGGCCTGGCCAAACGCCCTTCGTTGGTTTCTTAGTCAGGGCTTGACCAAGCTCACGCCATGGCACTTCTTCTCCGACGCATCTGATTATGCGTTCGCGTCCCGCGCTTTCCAGCGCGAAGACGTAAGCGGTGGCGAAGTCTTTGTTTTTGCCGGTCGGCAGGACTGCGACGACTTTGCGGGGCTGTTGGTGGTAAATGGCGAGATCACAGATCAAGTCGTTTACTTTCATCCAGTCTTTAGCGACAGCAAGCAAGCATCGCCACGTACGTGGAACATCGTCAGCGACGTCTACGAAGACGTGTTCGACTTTGTCAGGGTGCGAGTGTTCTCAGACATGAAGGACTGGTCACTCGCTGAGGACGCTGCGGATCTATGAGCAATGTTTGCTCGACGGAGCCGCCGACCGCTGGTAATTTCCGCTTTCGACCTGGAGCGGACCTGAGCGACCGTTCCCGGCTACTAGCCCCCACACTGGGAGGCAACAGGCCGCTTGCTCGCTCGATCTTCACGCGCAAGAATGCCCGCAAGCCGACGCCGCGCCGCTGCGTGGCCAATTTGGGGGCTAGTCAAATGAAAGAAGCCACTCGCTACCTGGCTAGAGCAGCAGTTTCGTTGGTCATCTTTTGCCCATTGGTGCTATGGATATCTCAACTTCTGCCGCAGCCCTCTAGCCAGGAATTCCATGACTTCATGCTCGTATCGATGGGCATGGCCTTCGTTCCATTTTTCTTGGCTCTAATATGCATTGCTGCGGCACTCGGCGTTCTCGCCTTCGTCTCGGTTGGCATTGCCATGATTCTGGTGCCGAAGCGAAAAGTTACCGTTCTCGAGGCGTGGCAGCGAAAAAATGAGCGCGACCGTCGCCGACACGGGATGTAGCGGCACGAAGCTCCGGTGACGGCCACGCGCTCTGCAGGCGGATTCACACGCGGCACCAAGTCATTCAAAAGCTGCCATAGCCGGCCTTGAAGGATCGTCGCCCTGACTGCTAATTGCGCACTGGCTGCTCCAGGTTGACACCTCGGGTCTGGGGTTTGGCTTGTGCTAGCGCCCGGTATCGACCCATAGCGGACCTGAGAGGAGAAGCATGTTCGCTGGCTTCAGGTGGGCAAGCAGACCCAAACGCCGGTGGTCCGCTTGCGTACACTTTGCGAGGACATGGAGGAGTCGATGAGTCTGGCGCTCTACTATCTGGTTTTTGCCGTCACCCTGGCGGTGGCGTTGCTCATTGACCAGTTGCGGGACCGCTCTCCGATCGCGCGCCCCATCGCGATCGCCATGGTGGGGTTACTTTTCTTCGGGACCGGCTTGATCTGGTTCGCCGGGACCGTCCATGACGCCATCTCTGGCCGCTCCATCGACATGAGTCGGGCTGGTGCGCGAGTTGTGTCCCGGCGCGATGACTTTCCGCTGTGGTTCTGGTTCCTCATCCTGCTCAAGGCGTCCGGCAGTGTGCTGGTGGCATGGGCGGGACTGCGATTCGCGGCAATGGGATTTGTGAAAGATTAGCTAAACACTCATGGAAAATGCAGCGATGAGGCTGTGGGCAGGGCTACTGCTCGCCGCGCTAGCCCCGCGTCCGCTCCTGACCGATAGAAGTCGTTGCGTCGCAAGCCAGCTTTCTGCAGCCGGGAAAATTCGCGCTCGCGGCTAAGCCATTCAACCGTTTGTAGACCCGGTCTCGGGAAAACATGGTTGCGTAAGTGATTGAACTTTCAGCTTAGTAGCCCTAACTGTTAATCAGGGGGTCGTTGGTTCGAGTCCAACTTCGGGCGCCAGATACAGCAAAGGCTTGCAGGCAACTGCAAGCCTTTTTGTTTCTACCGCCGGGAAAATTCCGGGAAAATTCCGCTTCCCTCTGGTGTGAGGGGGGAGGCATGGCAAGGGGTTGCCGGGGGCGTTGGACTTAGGGCTTTGATTGGTTCGATCCCATCGGGTGGAATGGAGTCGTAGCGCAAGGCGCGACCCAATTGCTCTGTTCCCCGGGGGGGGCGTGATCGACTGTGAGGCTACTCGCCGACCGGACGGGCACGTCCGCGGTGGACGGTGCTAATGTCCGATTTCGACCCAAAGCGGCCATTAGCAGGCGCGCGAGTAGCCCTCAGAGGAAGCGAGATTGCATGCGAAGTATCAGCATCGTTGCCATGTTGCTTCTGCTCGCCGCCTGTAGCGAGCCAACTTCGCGACCCATCGACCTGTCCAAGTCCGGCATCGGAACTTTGGCAGGTTGTCCAGTTCTGCCAGGAGTTGGTTCGATAACAGTGAGTCGACAGGACGGCCCCGACTTTCGCGTCTGCAAGTATGTGCACAAGAAAACCGGGGTAAAGCTCTTCGAGGTTTACGTCGGCGAGAATCCGAACAACCCTGAAGGGCTACGCTACGCCGGCACGACACGTACCAACGGGCACGACCTCATTTGGTTCCGAACGCCATCCAGTGGTTGGGACAAGCCGCGCATCTGGCACACATACCTGCCAACGGGGAGTCCACGGGGCACAGTAATGGTGGTCACCTGCACAACGAACACACGAGAGCAGTTCCAGGCGCTTGCAGGAGTCGTCTCACACCTCCAGCCAAGTCTTTAGGTGGAAACGTCCGCTTCTGGCCGAAAGCTGACGTTCGGGGAGGATGGAAGCGCCGACCGCTGGTGATGTCCGCGTGAGCCACCCCTGCAATCGGGTGGGCGCCAACCGGTGCTAATGCTCGCTTCCGACCCGAAGCGGTCAATGGGGCCTGTCGTAAGTGTGGGGATGGGGAGGAGCGGTGTCGAACGGTCGTGTCGGGGTCCCTTTCTCCATCGCAGGGAAGTGGCTTGGGAATCATAGGAGCACTCAGCGAATCGGCGCCGTCCTTTCTATATGAGGCTGATGCCTTAGTTGAAGACTTCTATCGGAAGAATTTCTAGCCGGCGAATTAAGGCGAGAGCAATGTCCGCTTCTGGCCGATAGGAGTCGTTGGGTCGAACCAAGCGCTCTGAAGCCGGGAAAATTTGCGTGCTGTGTCAAGTCATGGGGAACAGATAGAGGAGAGCGGTTACTCCTTGCGCCACACCGATACCGGGATGCTGCCATCCGCCCGCGCCGGCACCCGATAGCTCAGCGTCCGTCCATCACTCTCGTACTCACGCTTCTGCACCGTCCCTTCCCAGTTGGGGAAAGACGAGCCCTCAATCGAGAACACGAGCAGGTGCTGCCCGGCGTCGATCGTGACCTTTCCATAGTGGGTACTGCTGCCCATGACAGCCGACTTGAACTCGCCAGTGCTGCCGTCGCCCTTGTTGTCGGCAGCGAAGCGCAGCCGCTCGGACTTGAAGATCTGCAGCGAGTACCGGCCCTGGGCATCGATGATTAACCGGCCTTTCGGCTGTTCGCCATAGTCCCGCACCTGCGTACCGCCCGGCAGGATCTTGTCGGCCGCCACGAGGTTCCATGTCCCCTGCAGTGAAAATGGCTCGGCCGCTTCGGCGGTATCACGTGCCGCCAGCCCGGCGAACATCGCCAGCATCACACTCAAGTTATTCATAGCAAGCTCCTCGGATGGGGTGAACCTGGCGGAGCGTATGCCGCTTGCATGATGCTGAAAATAGATTTATAGAGATATCTATCATTTGAAAATCGAATGTATCTCCGATGAAGGCGATGGATGTGGATGCGGTCAGGGCCTTTGTGCTGGCTGCGGACCTGCAGAGCTTCACCCGGGCTGCTGAAGTGCTTGGTACGACGCAATCGGCAATCAGCCTCAAGTTGCGCCGGCTGGAGGAGCAACTTGGACGGCGCCTGCTGGAGCGCACGCCGCGACAGGTGCGTCTTTCGACCGAGGGGTTGGCCTTTCTGGGAATGGCACGCGAGCTGATTTCCAGCCACGACCGCGCCGCGGCCGCTTTCGATACCGAACAGCGCCGGCTCACCGTTGGCATCAGCCATCAGCTGGTTGGTCGCGAGCTTTCCGCGCTGTTGCGACGGATGCGCGACCATGACCCAAACCTGCTGGTCGAGATGCACGTGGCCGGCACGCGCGAGTTGATGCAGGCGCACGAACAGGGCCGGCTCGATGCCGTGCTGGTGCTGCGTCCGGAGGATCGTCGCAAGCAGGGCAGGGCGGCGTTCGCTGAATCCTTTGCCTGGTTCGCAGCGCTGGGCTGGGAGCTGCGCGCAGGTCAACCGTTGCCACTGGCCACGCAGGGCGAGTTGTGCCGCGTTCGCGCTGCGGCGGTTCGCGCGCTCGACAAGGCCGGCATCGACTGGCAAGAGGTCTTTGTCGGCAAGGGCGCGGCGATCCTGGGAGCCGCGGCGGCAGCCGGTCTGGCCGTGGCGGTGCTGGCACGGCGGGCGGCGCCGTCTGGCACCGTGGATGTGGAGAAGAGCCTGTCGCTGCCGCCGATTCCGGCGCAGGACGTGATGCTGTACAGCGCGCTCAGCGACCGGCGCTCCCGCGAGGCGCTGCGGGTACTGACCCTGGCGTTCCAATGAATCTTTCAGCTCGGCAGCCGACGCGCATGCCTGCCACCCCGGCAATCGCCGCGATCGCACCCGCCCGAGGTTGTTGACCACTACCTCGCCGCGCAACCGCCCGTCCAGGCACAGGCGCATCCGCAGGTTGCTGCCGGCGCTGCGCCCGTCGGGCAGGTAATGCAGGGCGCGGCGCCCGGCGCTGGAGTACACGCGCAGGGAAGGGTGGGCTGGCCGCGGCATTACGCGCAATACTGCTTCGGGCCCGGGCGGCTGGGTTGTCCGTCGCCGGCCCTTGAACATCAACCAGCCGCCGCTCCAGTCGCTGTCGTCGCGGCAGGCATCCTGTCCCTGTGCAGGGCACAGGCTGACTACCTCGCCGCTGGTTATTGCCGTCATGCGGGCCGAGGCGAACTGGGCGCTGATCAGGAACAGGGCGCCGCTGATGCGTTGCCGCTCAAGACTGGTTCGGAACGCGGGCACCGCGAACGTCGCCAGGACCGCAAGTATGGCTAGCGTGATCAGCAATTCGAGCACTGTGAAACCGGAAGGGCGGCGCATTGGCGGAGTCCGTGAACAGGCCGTCCCAGCCTCGCCCGCGCGGGGCGCGCGGGGCATCGGCCGGCTCTGGCCTGGCCCATAGGGAAACGCCTCGCGCAGCCGTCATCGCGGCGTCGCTATACTGAGCGATCGTTTCCGAGGTGCTTCATGAGCGACCGCTTCCAGCTCGTCTCCCCGTACTCACCGTCCGGCGACCAGCCGCAGGCCATCGAGCGCCTGTCCTCGAATTTCGAGGCCGGCCTGGCCAAGCAGACACTGCTTGGCGTCACCGGCTCGGGCAAGACTTACACCATCGCCAACGTCATCCAGCAGATCCAGAAGCCGACGCTGGTGATGGCGCCAAACAAGACCCTGGCGGCGCAGCTGTACGGCGAGTTCAAGGCGTTCTTCCCGCACAACGCGGTGGAGTACTTCGTCAGCTACTACGACTACTACCAGCCGGAAGCCTACGTGCCTTCGTCGGACACCTTCATCGAGAAGGACAGTTCGATCAACGAACACATCGAGCAGATGCGCCTGGCCGCGACCAAGACCCTGCTGTCGCGCAGGGACGCGGTGGTGGTGGCGACCGTGTCGGCCATCTACGGCCTGGGCGCGCCGGAAGACTACCTGTCGCTGCGGCTGATCCTGTCGCTGGGCGAGCACATCGACCAGCGCCAGCTGATCCGGCATCTCACCGATCTGCAATACACCCGCAACGAGTTCGAGCTGACCCGTGGCGCATTCCGCGTGCGCGGCGAGGTCGTGGATGTGTTTCCGGCCGAATCGGACACCGAGGCCCTGCGCATCGAGTTGTTCGACGGCGACATCGAGAAGCTCACCCTGTTCGACCCGCTGACCGGCGAAACCCTGCGCAACTTGCAGCGCTACACGGTCTACCCGAAGACCCACTATGCGACGACCCGCGAGCGCACGCTCAGCGCGGTGGACACCATCAAGGAAGAGCTGAAGGAGCGCCTGGAGGTCCTGTACGCGCAGAACAAGCTGGTCGAAGCGCAGCGCCTGGCGCAGCGCACCCAGTTCGACCTGGAGATGATGGCCGAGGTCGGCTTCTGCAACGGCATCGAGAACTACTCGCGGCACCTCACCGGCAAGGCGCCGGGCGAGCCGCCGCCGACCCTGTTCGACTACCTGCCAGCCGATGCCCTGCTGGTGGTGGACGAGTCGCACGTGACGATTCCGCAGATCGGCGCGATGTACAAGGGCGATCGCTCGCGCAAGGAAACGCTGGTGGAGTTCGGTTTCCGCCTGCCGTCGGCGCTGGACAACCGCCCGCTGCGCTTCGAGGAATGGGAGGCGCGTTCGCCGCGCAGCATCTATGTGTCGGCGACGCCGGGCCCGTATGAGCTGCGCGAGTCGGGCGAGGAAATCACCGAGCTGGTGGTGAGGCCGACCGGCCTGATCGACCCGGAGGTGGAAATCCGCCCGGTCGGCACCCAGGTCGACGACCTGATGAGCGAGTGCAACCTGCGCATCAAGATGGGCGACCGCGTGCTGGTCACCACGCTGACCAAGCGCATGGCCGAGAACCTGACCGAATACCTCGGCGAGCACGGCATCCGCGTGCGCTACCTGCACTCGGATATCGACACCGTGGAGCGGGTGGAGATCATCCGCGACCTGCGCCTGGGCAAGTTCGACGTGCTGGTTGGCATCAACCTGCTGCGCGAGGGTCTGGACATGCCGGAGGTGTCGCTAGTGGCGATCCTGGACGCGGACAAGGAGGGCTTCCTGCGTTCGACCGGTTCGCTGATCCAGACCATCGGCCGCGCCGCGCGCAACCTGCGCGGCAAGGCGATCCTCTACGCCGACAACATGACCCGCTCGATGAAGGCGGCCATCGACGAGACCGACCGCCGCCGCGCCAAGCAGGTCGAGTACAACGAGGCGCACGGCATCGTGCCCAAGTCGGTGGCGCGGCCGATCGTCGACATCATGGAAGGCGCGCGCGACGAGGGCGGCAGCGGCCGCGGCAAGGGCAAAGGCAAGGGCCGCCGCATCGTGGCCGAGGAGCCGGCGCAGTACCACGCGCTGGGCCCGGCCGAGATCGCCAACCGGATCAAGGCCCTGGAACAGCAGATGTACCAGCACGCCCGCGACCTGGAGTTCGAGGAGGCGGCCAATATCCGCGACCAGATCCAGAAGCTGAAGGCGGCCAGCCTGGCTTGAGGGTTGGGCGGGTGGTGGTGATGGGTGAGGGAGGTGGTTAGGGCGGATGCGTTGGCGCTGCCGGGCTATTGCCCTGGATTGGGCGGCCGGGCTAGAATGCGCGCCCCGCAACGCGCAATGTGTTGCCGGGCATACCGGGCGGTTAGCTCAGCGGTAGAGCACTACCTTGACATGGTAGGGGTCACAGGTTCGAACCCTGTACCGCCCACCATCTAAGTACCTGAGGAATCAGGGGAAAGATGGATCGGATAAAAGCCGGCCGAGTGGTCGGCTTTTTTGTTTCCTGCAACCGTCCTGCAAAAAAAGTTCTGCCGTCAACGACATTCGCTGGCACCCATGGGCTCTGTCATGTTCTCATTGATGGCAGACGCCAAGGAGGGGGTATGGGGGCTCATGTTAAGCACGAATTCGCCGGGCGATTTGTTCTCTTCGAAGAGCACATTCGCAAGATAAACGAGATCGTGAAGGGTCGAGTGCCGGTGAGCTATGAGAGAACGATATTCGTGAGGCGGAGGGATTCCTTCGCTTACTCGACGACCGATGTCGATCAGGTTTGTGCAGAAGAGAATGGGCCTTCCGCGGAGATCACTGGCATCGACTTCGCTAGCACAGGCGATGAGCTCGACTTTCGGCTGGTGTTTGACGCGAAGGAAGGAGCGGCGTTGCGAATACAAGGCGACGACCGCGATGCGGTGTTCCTGCTAAGTAACGACATTAAGGCATATGTAGAACACGAGGTGATGACCTTCCGTTGGTTGCCATCTGGAGGTGCGCTTAGGGTATTGCCGCTAGTGCTCATGACCGGTGTCGCTGCAACTACTTTTGGCTATTTTGCGCTCTCGCTCAGCTCGAAGTCTCATGCGGTCACGGACATCTTGAATAGCAAGGATGTCAACGAGAAGCTGAACTTCCTCATCAGCTCTAGGATGGAGAGGGTGGACGAGGTTTTTGCGTGGCCATTTGCAGGCTTTTTCGTTTTTCTCGTTGTTTTGATGTCGGGAGTTCCCTCGCGATTGTTTGGATACCTGTATCCAGGCAGCGATTTTTTCATCGGCAAGAAGTCGGCGAAGTTTGCGGCTAGGGCAGATCTTCGCAGCAAGATTCTTTGGGGTGTTGTTATCGCTGGGGCTCTCGGTGCGATTACGACTTGGCTGTTTGATAGGGCTCGTTGACGATCCGAAGGCGTGGGTGGCGGAAGGCGGTCTCAAGCGATTGGCTGTCGTCAGAACGGGTTAGATACACTCATTAGTTCCGTCACTGCGGAGGCACTATGGCTATTGCAGCTCCAGCGAAATTCCACTCCGTAAGCTTGCCGGAGTGTGAGACGGGAAGCGTCGTTCTCAACGTCGGGCGCTGCGCCGGTTCATCGGTTATGGGTCTCGTCGTCCGTTCGGCTGATGCATAGAACAGGGGCGGTGCGATCCTCTGGCTGAGCGGCGAGCGGCGGTTCGACACGTCAGCGTTTGGGGCGACGAACAGAAGCGAGATACTTGCGTGGCCCCACTCGCAACTTGAGATCGAGTTGCAAGAGGCCGTAACGACGGTGGCAGTCGGTCACGGCATAGGAAACCTCTTGCTGTCGCCCGATGGGTCGCATCTATTCGTCTCAGGAAGGATCCCAACGGATTTTTCTGAGACAAGGTATTTGCGCTAGGAAGATTGCATCTCGTCGGTTGCCGCTCCTATGGGCGTAATTGCCGAAGTTGGAACCTGGCGCGGCTCTGGAACAACGACGGGACGGATAACGTCCTCCTCGTCAGTTTCGGCAATTGGCCTGAAGGATAGGTGCTGGGCTGACTCGCAAGTTGACTGGTGCCACTCGCAAGAAGCGTGCTCGCAGCTCGATCAAGCCTTGACTTGTAAGCCGGGGATATAGGGGGGGTCTGTGACTATTTTCTGGGAAAATATCGATGTCGATCGTTCGGGGTTTCTTGGCGGCGGGCAGATCAGGCTCACCAAACTCAAGGACATAACTGTCATATTCGGTAAAAACGGCGCGGGGAAGAGCCTGCTTCTTCGTGCCTGGCGCGACGCAAACCCGCTGGTGACCCACTATGTCGTTCCCGAGCGAACTGGGGAGATAAGTTTCGCGCCTCACGTGTCTCAGCAGGAGCTCGAAGTTGAGACTCGCCATCAGTATCACAATAGGAACTTTCTTTCAGACTATCGCCAGCGTGTGTTGGCTAGGGTGCACGGATATCTGATGCTCCGAGGGAACGCTCGTGGCGACGGACGGGTGGCTGGAAGCCCGGCCCAGATTGAAGAGCTTATCGCTCAGCTGCTGCCCGAATTTTCTGTCTCAATAAGCAATCATCCGCTTAATCCTCTACGGATGGTCCACATAGAGCGAGGGCCACTTAACAGCATTGATCAGCTGAGCAGTGGTGAAGCTCAGTTGCTCTGGATGGGCGTTGACATGCTTGTTGCAGCTGCCAGCTGGGAGGTCAACGGGGCAGAGAAGCGAGTGATATTGCTTGACGAGCCAGATGCCCATATCCACCCAGACCTGCTTGTTCGCTTAGCATATTTTTTGGTGAAGTTGGTCGAGATTTATGGCGTCCAGCTTGTCATCTCCTCCCACAGTACCGCTCTGTTAGCGGCAATTGCACAGTTCGGATCGGAAAAGGTCGGTCTCATCTATTTGACCAAGTCTCAACGGGATTTCGCTGCCGTTGAAGTGACCCATCATGTGAGAGAGATTTCTTCTTGCCTGGGCGGACATGCGCTAATGGGAGCGCTATTCGGGTCTCCACTCCTTATCGTCGAGGGGGACGATGACTATCGGCTATGGAGCGAGGTTCCGCGTCGGCACCAAGTCCGCATCGCTGTCGTTCCTGCACACGGCAGCGACGAAGTGATTAAATTTCAGCGCGCACTCGAACGTGTCATGTGTGCGATACGCGACAACGACGGAACGCCGAGTGGCTATGCTTTGCTGGACGGAGACAAGGTGGCACCGAGGCCGAGTCGGCAATATCCCCAAACGTTCGTTCCATATCTTGTTCTTGAGTGCCGTGAGGCTGAGAACCTCTATATTACAGACGAGGTTCTTGGCGACCTTGGCCTTTCTTGGGAACAAGCAGTCGAACTGTTGGTGGAAAAGTCTCCTGCTTTTGGTGAGAAGGCGGGAATCCTGGCAGGTGCGCCGGAGTGGGATCGGAAAAGCGCTGATCTCAAGGCGGTTATAAACGAGATTTCCTCGGTCCTGGATCCAAAGAATGTTCATTGGACTGCACGAGTAGGCGCTGCTATAGGCAGGTCGCGGCCGTCAGGCCAGCTGAAGGAGTATCTTGGGGAGTCCCTAATGCAGGCATTGTGGGGCGTCGAGGCGGTAGGAGAAGTATCTGAGCCGCTAATCCAAATCGTGCAGATTTAACAGGGCCAGCTAGGATTAGCAGATCTTAGCGACAGCCTCGGCCAGCTTGTCGGGCGCCAAATATTCCCCTCCCCCGCCGGCGGCCGCATGGGCAACGACTGGCGCCGGCTCGCTGGCATGACCCAGGCGGCTCGCGTTCACAACGAGCCGCTCCTGGCATCCTTCACCTGACCCGCTTGTGCCACCCGCTGACTCGGTGGTGCAAGTCCAGCTACCTAAGCCAGCCCTGAGCCGGCTTTTTCAGTTTCGATCTTCAGGCCGAAGAGAGGTACTACCCTCAACCCCCAACCAATCCACCCCCAGCCTTCCCCGGCAACTCATCCTCATCCTCCGCCGCATCCGGCTCCAGCTCCCCAATCTCTTCATTGAGCCCGCCATTCGGCGTCTTAGGTTCGCGGTTCTGTTCGCCAACGCCGGAACTCTGATCCTGCTGCGGGTTTTCGCGAGTAGCCATGATGGTCCTCCAATGCTCCAGGAACCACCAGCCTGACCATCCACTCCGTAAGACCACGCCGCGCCCAGGTGAAGACAACGTTCCAAGCACCGAGGCTAGGCGATCCGCAGACACACCATCGTGACGCCAAGCCCATGTACCCAGCGGAATAATCCACCGGCATCCCACATCCTGCAGAGTGCTCCGATGCGTCCTCTCTCCGCGATCCACACGCGCCTCGCCGTCCCCGCACTGATAGCCGCCACCTTGCTATGCGCCTGCCAGCGCGACATCCATCAAGGCGCAGCAGCCACCGGCGCCCCCACCGCCGCGACTTCAACCAGCTCCACCGCCAATGCCCAGGACTCGGCCACGAACAGCTCGTCATCTTTCACCTGGCCCGCCACCCTCCGCCCCTTCGGCGACGGCTACCCCAATCCAGGCGACCCCTGCCGCCGCCTGGGCGAAACCCCGGCAGTCGCAGACTTCCTCGACCACACCACCATCCTCGTCGGCTGCCCGGGCCCGGCAGATCGCCCACCCGCTGCCACGCTGGTCTCCGACGGCGACGGCAAGGTCGTGGCGATGATCGACGGCGTCACCGTGATCACACTGCCGCCCAACGCCGCGCTGTAGTGCGCTCTGCGACCGGTGTCGGCTTGAATACGTATGCAGGCCGGCCCCCCGCCGCGACACCGACGCTAAGCTAACCGGGTTCGTTCGAGTCCCGTCTTCTCTTCGGGGCTTCCAGGCCCGGAGGGGGGCTCGATGTCGCAGACTCCATGGTGGCGCGGCGCCGTCATCTATCAGATTTACCCGCGCAGTTTCCTGGATGCCAACGGTGATGGCGTCGGCGACCTGCCCGGCATTATCGAACGCCTGGATTACGTCGCCTCGCTCGGCGTGGACGCGATCTGGATCTCGCCGTTCTTCAAGTCGCCGATGGCCGATTTCGGCTATGACATCGCCGATTACCGCGACGTCGATCCGCTGTTCGGCACACTGGATGACTTCGACCGTCTGCTCGCCAAGGCGCACGCCCTGGGCTTGAAGGTGATGATCGACCAGGTGCTGAGCCACACGTCGATCGAGCACGAGTGGTTCCGCGAAAGCCGGCAGAGCCGCGACAATCCCAAGGCCGACTGGTACGTGTGGGCAGACCCGCGCGAAGACGGCACCGCACCGAACAACTGGATGTCGCTGTTTGGCGGCGTCGCCTGGCAATGGGAGCCACGGCGCGAGCAATACTTCCTGCACAACTTCCTCGCCAGCCAGCCGGATTTGAACTTCCACAACCCGGCGGTGCAGCAGGCCACGCTGGATAACGTGCGCTTCTGGCTGGACCGCGGCGTTGACGGCTTTCGCCTCGACGCGATCAACTTCTGCTTCCACGACGCGCAGCTGCGCGACAACCCGCCCAAGCCGGCGGACAAGCGTGTCGGCCGGGGTTTCAGCCCGGACAACCCGTACGCCTACCAGTACCACTACTACAACAATACGCAGCCGGAGAATCTGGCCTTCCTGGAGCGCTTGCGCGCGCTGCTGGACCAGTACCCCGGCGCAGTGAGCCTGGGCGAGATCTCGTCGGAGGATTCGCTGGCCACCACCGCCGAATACACCACCTCCGGCCGCCTGCACATGGGCTACAGCTTCGAGCTGCTGGTGCAGGATTTCAGCGCCGCCTACATTCGCAACACGGTGTCGCGGCTGGAAGCGGTGATGACCGAAGGCTGGCCGTGCTGGGCCATCTCCAATCACGATGTGGAGCGCGCGGTGACGCGCTGGGGCGGGCATCCGGCCAATCCGCGTCTGGCGCGGCTGCTGGCCGCGCTGCTGTGTTCGCTACGCGGCTCGATCTGCCTGTACCAGGGCGAAGAGCTGGGCCTGGGCGAGGCCGACGTGCCGTTCGAGGCCTTGCAGGACCCCTACGGCATCACCTTCTGGCCGAACTTCAAGGGCCGCGATGGCTGCCGCACGCCGCTGCCGTGGAATGACGGCCAGCAGGCGGGCTTTAGCTCGACCACGCCGTGGCTGCCAATCCCGGAAGACCACCGGATGTTGTCGGTCGAAGCGCAGACGCGCCAGCCGGACTCGGTGCTCAATGCCTTCCGCCACTTCCTGGCCTGGCGCCGGACGATGCCGGTGCTGCTGCAGGGCGACATCCGCTTCCATGAAACCGCCGAGCCGCTGCTGCTGTTCGAGCGCCAACTGGGTGATGAGGTGCTGCTGCTGGCGTTCAACCTGTCGGCCGAACCGATCACGGCCCTGCTGCCGGAAGGCACGTGGGAATCGGTCGCGGTACCGGGGCCGGATGCGGGCTCTGCCGAAAACGGCGAACTGCGCTTGCCCGGGCACGCCATGTATTGCGCGCGTCGCGGCTGAGCACTGGCAAGGGCAGAACCGGAGGCCCGGGCCTCCGTTTCATTCGTGATCGATCGCGGCCGGAATGCAGCGCCGCGTCGCCCACCAGAACAGCAGGGCCATCAGGCTGACCCCCGCGCCCAGCAGGCATACACCCTGCCACCCACCCCGCGCATAGGTGATGGTCGTGCCGAGTGCCCCCAGTCCACTGCCGACCGAATAGAACAGCATGTACAGGCCGACCATCCGGCCGTGCGCCTCGGGCCGGACGCGGAAAATCAGGCTCTGGTTGGTGACATGCAATGCTTGGCCGCCCAGGTCGAGCAACACGATGCCGACCACCAACGCCCATAGCGACTGCTCCATCATCGACAGCGGCCACCACGCCAACAGCAGCAGTACCAACGCCGCCGCGCTGGTGCGCTGGCCGTAGCCGCGGTCGGCCCAATAGCCGGCGCGCGTGGCAGCCAGCGCGCCGATCACGCCCACCAGCCCGAATGCGCCAATACTTGTGTGCGAGAAGCCATAGGGTGGGGCACTCAGCGGCAATACCAGCGCGCTCCAGAAGATGTTGAAGGCAGCGAACATCAGCAGTGCCAGCATGCCGCGTACCTGCAGAAGCCGCTCCCGCAGCATCGTCCACATCGATACGATCAGCTGCGGGTAGCGCATGGCATCCGAGCGTGGGGGCAGGACAGGCAACCCTCGCCATAGCGGCAATGCCATCGCCAGCATCAGGAATCCGGCGCAAAGGTATACCGCGCGCCAGCCGGCCAGGTCGGTGATGCCTCCTGCAAAGACCCGCGCCAGCAACAGGCCGATGAAGACGCCGCCTTGCGCGGCACCGACCACCCGGCCTTGTTCGTGCGCTTGCGCAGCGATGGCCGCATAGGCGATCAGCCCCTGCGTCATCGCGGTGCCCAGCAGGCCCACGGCAAACATGGCGGCCAGCAGCGCGGACACGGAATGCGCCAGTGCGACTGCGAGCAGGGCCGCCACCAGCGCCAGCAATTGCATCGCCATCAACCGGCGCCGCTCCACCAGGTCGCCCAGCGGCACCAGCAGCAACAAGGCCAACGCACAGCCCACCTGGGTCGCAGTGACCACGCCACCGACCAGCCCGGGCTGGATGCCGAAGTCGAGCGCCAACGCATCCAGCAGCGGCTGCGCGTAATACACGTTCGCCACGCTCAGGCCGCTGGCGGTGGCAAACAGCAGCACCTGGCCGCGTGACATGCGGCAACGCCGCGCAGGCAGTGCCGAGAGGGAAGGGGAGCGAATGACCATGGCCCGTACCGGTTGCAAAACAAAACTGGTTGGAGGCTAGGGCAAGCGGTTTTAAAATGCAACCGCGTCCGCTCCACTCGTCCACAGGAAAGGCCATGCCAGCTCGCAACTCCGTCACTGACGAACCCTGTCCCGTAGCGCGCGCCGTTGACGTTGTGGGCGATCGCTGGTCGCTGCTCATCGTGCGCGATGCCTTCGATGGCCTGCGCCGTTTCAGCGATTTCCAGCGCAGCCTGGGCATGGCTCGCAACATCCTGGCCGACCGCCTGCGCAAGCTGGTGGACGCCGGCATTCTCGAAACGCGGGCGGCTTCCGATGGCACGGCATATCAGGAGTACGTGCTGACGGCGCAGGGCGAAAGCCTGTTCCCGGTGGTAATGGCGCTGCGCCAGTGGGGAGAGCGCCATCTGTTCGCGCCCGGCGAACGTCACTCAGTCCTGGTGGACAGGCGGACCGGCAAGCCCGTGCCCTACATGGCCCCGGCGTCGAAGGACGGACGACCCTTGGCCCCTGCCGCCACCGAGGTACGCAAGGTGTAACAACTGGTGGCGCCGGCCCGGCGAGCGTTACCATCCGGGTTCCGCTCGCCAGGCCAAGCCAGGTTGAAGGTCGAGGTCCCACCCACGCCATCGCTCGTCGCGATCCGGGCCTTCGAGGCGGCCGCGCGGTTGGGCAGCTTTGCGCGCGCTGCACAGGAACTGGAGACCAGCGCCGCGTTGGTGAGTCATCACGTGCAGCAGCTGGAGACGCAGATCGGCGTGCGGCTGTTCATGCGTCACGCGCAATACGTCGAATTGACCATCGTTGGGCGCCGCATGGCGGAGGAAGCGACCCGCGCGCTTGCACCGCTGCGCGGCAACCACGCCGAAGAGCGCGAGCAGACGCGTCTCTTCCTGACCACGCCACCCAGCCTGGGCACCGGTTGGCTGACGCCGCGCCTCGGCCGCTTCCGTGCGCAGCACTCGCATCTGACCGTGGAGCTCGATCTGTCGGCGCAGGCGCAGGACCTGACCAGCGGCCGCTTCGATGCGGCCATTCGCCACGGTCACGGCCGCTGGCCTGGGCTGCATTCGGTCGAACTATTCCCCAATGTGTTCCTGCCGCTGTGTGCGCCCGCCTTGCGCCGCGCCGCAGCCGCGATCGAAGATCCCACCCAGCCACTCGATGTGCCGCTGCTGGGGCGGCCCGACTGGTGGCGGCTGTGGTATCGGGCACGGGGCTATCCGTTGGCCGACCTGTCCGGCAAGTTCGGCACGCGTCTGTCCGCCGAGCATCTGGATATCGCCGCCGCGGTAGCCGGGCAGGGCGTGGCGATCGGCTCGCCGCTGCTGTTCGAGCATGAGCTGCGCAGCGGCGCGCTGGTGCCCGCGCACAACTTTGTCGCCTCCGACGGCCGCACGTTCTCGTTCACCACACAGGTGGCGCGCTGCCAGGAGGACAAGATCGTGCGCTTCCGCGAATGGCTCAAGGCCGAGGCCGCGCAAACCCGACAAGCCGCGCGCCAATACCTGGCTCGCGTGGTCTGCTGCCCGCCGGCACCGGGCGATTGAGCGCGCAAAGAAAAAGCCCGCTGCCAAGGCAGCGGGCCCTTCCTTCTTCACCTTGGGGGGGTCAGAACTTGTACGTCACGCCCATCAGGTAGGTGCGGCCCCACTCGATGTACTCCAGCGGCCGATCCTTGGTGCCGGCATAGGTGCGGTACGGCGCGTTGGTCAGGTTGCTCACCTGCAGCAGGATGCTCAGGCCTTCCAGCGAATCGCCGAAGCTGTAGCTGACCTGCGCGTCGGTGACGCTTTCGCCGACCACGTAGCGCAGCGTGCGGTTGCCGTTGAAGTTGCCGATCTCGCCGATGAAGTCGGAGCGACGACGCTGGCTCACGCGCGCCTCGAAGCCCTTGTTCTCGTAGTAGGCGGTGAAGTTGTACACGCGGTCGGACAGGCCCGGCAGGTCAATGGCGCCGCTGCCCACACTGGAAGCGCTGTCGGGATCGCGGATCTTCACGTCGCTGTCGTTGAAGGTGGCGCTGGCCTGCACACCGAAGCCGCGCAGCGGCGACCACAGCATGTCCAGCGGCAGCGAAGCGGTCAGCTCCAGGCCGCGCAGCGTGCCACCCTTGCCGTTCTCCGGCGCGGTGAACGTGCCGATGGTCTGCACCGGCGCGCCACCCGGCGGCGGCACGTAGTCGGCCACGAACGCCGAGAAGTCGTAGTCGTCGCGGCTCTGGGTGTAGATGTAGCTCTTCAGGTCCTTGTAGAAGAACGCCGCAGCCACATACGCCTTCTCGCCGAAGTACTTCTCGTAGGAGATATCCAGCGCATTGGCGCGCCACGGGTCGAGCAGCGGGTTGCCGCCGCTGGCGCCGGGCTTGCCGGTGGACGAGTCCACGCCGAACTCCAGCGAAGCGCGCATCTGGTCCACACGCGGGCGGGCGACCTGCTTGGCCAGGGCGAAGCGCACGGTCTGGTCGTGCGGGAACAGGAACGCCAGGTTCATGCTCGGCAGCCAGTCGTCGTAATCCTTGCCTGCTTCAAAGGGACGAACTTCACTGCCGGCAGGCTGGGTGCCGTCCCAGTAGTTGGCCTTGGACGACTGGTCGGCGTGCTGCAGCTGCACGCCGAAATTGCCGCGCAGGCTCACGCTGTCGCTCAGGTCGGCATCCAGGTTGGCCCGGACCCAGGCGGTGGTGATCTTCTCGTTCACCGTCCACGCCTTGGAGACCAGGTAGGACAGGTCGTCCACCGGTTGGAAGGTCATGTAGCGGTCCACCGCCGCCGGCACGTTCCAGGCCGGGATGAAGCCGATGCCGGCAAAGCCGAGATTGACCGGGCTGTACTGCAGGTCGCTGGCGATGGTGCTGTCGCCTTGCGCGCCGAGGTTGATGTTGCCTTCCGGCTGTTCCTTGTGCTTTTCGCGGTCGGCGTAGTTGACGCCCACGTCCAGGTCGCGGATCCAGCCCAAGGCTTCGGGCATCGGGAAGCTGGCCTGCAGGCGGGCGCCCTTCAGCCGGTCTTCCACGCTCGGCACCTTGCCGTAGCCGGAGCCATAGATGGTGTTGGTCAGGTACAGCGAGTTCGGATCGGAATAGTCGCGGCCGGGCACCAGCTGGGAGAAGTCGTTGCTGTGGTAGGTCAGGTTGACCGTATCCAGCTGCGGCATCGGCGCCATCTGGGTGTTGTTCTCCAGGCTCAGCTCCTCGCGGGTGGCCTTGGAGTAGTTCAGGTCGGCACTGATGCGCACGCCCGAGTCGAAGGTGAACTCGTTGTTCCAGCCATACGCGTCGATCTTGTCTTCGCGCTTGTTGTACATGCCGCGCACCAGCGGGTACACGCCGCTGGCGGTGCCGCCGGTCATCGTGTTGTTGCCGTTGACCTGCAGGTTGCTCACGGCCAGGCCGGGGCTGTAGCCGCCGTTGTAGTTGCCGAGGCTGACCTCGAACTGGTTGGCGGTGTCGATCTGCTCGGCTTCGGTGTGGAAGGCGTCGAGCGTGCTGGTCCAGGCGTTGGACGGGCGGAACTGCACGGTGGCCATCACGGCGTCGCGCTTGGCGTTGCCGGTGCGGCGCAGGGCCTTGATGCCGTCGCTGTAGTAGGTGCCGGCCGGAACGCCGGGGCGGAAGCCCTGGTCGGTGTTCTCGGTGCTCCACGGCTCGTACAGGCCCACCTGGTTTTCCTGGATCGGCGTGTCGGTATGCGCATAGCCGATCGAGATGCCGAACTTGCCGTCGGCGAACTGATCGATGTAGCTGGCGTTGAAGCGGTTGCCGTTGGGGTCGACGTTGGCCGCCTTGCCCAGCGAATTGTTCTGGAAGTGGCCGCCGACGGTGATGACGCGGTCGCCGAAGCTGAGCGGGCGCACGGTCTGCATGTCGATGGTGCCGGACAGGCCCTGGCCGACCAGTGCCGCATCCGGGGTCTTGTACACGGTGACGCCGTTCATCAGCTCGGCCGGGTACTGGTCGAACTCGACGCTGCGGTTGTCGCCAGTGCTGACGACTTCACGGCCGTTGAGCAGGGTGGTGGCGAAGTCCGGCGACAGGCCGCGGATGCTGATGACCTGCGCGCGGCCGGCCACGCGCTGCGCGGACAGGCCAGGCAGGCGTGCCAGCGATTCGGCGATGGAGATGTCTGGCAGTTTGCCGATGTCCTCGGCCGAGATCGCCTCGACCACCGAGGTGGCGTCGCGCTTGACCGCGATGGCGCTCTCGATGCCGCGGCGGATGCCGGTGACTTCGACGGTATCCAGGTCGGTGACCGAGCCGGTGTTCTGCTGCGGCGTGGTATCGGCGGTAGCCGGATCGGCCGACTGCGCGGACGCCAGCATCGGCATCATCGCGGCGGCCAGCGCGAGGCTGAGCGCGCTGTGCTTGTGGTTCAACATTTTCCCCTCCCAGGCAATGTTGTCATTCGATTTGTGTCGCCCCCCGGGGGGTGGCGCGTCGCAACCAAGACGGTGCGCGACTGCGGGTAATGGTAGGCAGTGTGTCGGCCGTATAGACCGGCCTGCATACGTATTCAATGCAGCTCATGCGGCTGGAATCGGTTCCGGCCGCGGCATTGGCTGCACTACAAAGGCGTAAACCGAATCGCTTCACCGCCACCGGGTGCCAGCGTCAACACTATCGAATCGCCGCTGCCGACCTCGCGCGTCTCGCGCACGAAGGCAAACGGATTGCTGCGGAAATCCGCGCCTTCACCGTCGCGGTATATCTCCGCGCGATAGCGCACACCCGGTTCCAGGAAGGAAAGGGATACCGGCAACACGCGGCCGTGTTCGTCGGTGATGCTGCCCAGGAACCAGTCGCGACTGTTCCGATCCTTGCGCGCGATGGTGACGTAGTCGCCGACCTCGCCGCCCAGCACGCGGGTGTCGTCCCAGTCCACGGCCACGTCCTCGATGAAGCGGAACGCATCGCGGTGCTGCTCGTAGTGCTCGGGCAGGTCGGCGGCCATCTGCAGCGGGCTGTACAGAGTCACATACAGCGCGAGCTGCCGCGCCAGCGTGCTCGGAATGGCCTGACCATTGCGGCCGCGCAGGCTGACGATGCCCGGCGTGTAGTCCATCGGCCCGGCGAGCAGACGGGTGAATACGAGGTTGACCTCGTGCTCGGGCGGATTGGGCGGCTGGCCCCAGGCGTTGTATTCCATGCCGCGCGCGCCTTCGCGCGACATCCAGTTCGGGTAGGTGCGGCGCAGGCCGGTGTCCTTGATCGGCTCATGCGCGTTGATGGCGATATGGCGCTGTGCCGCCTGCTCGACCACGTTGAGATGGTGGCGGGCCATGAACTGGCCGTCGTGCCATTCGCGCCACGGCGGACCGCCGGCCGGGTTGCGGCGTTCGACCTGGCCGTCGTCGCAGACGTAGCCGGTCTTGACCACGTCCACGCCCAGCCGCGCATACAGGTCGAGCGCGGCGCCCAGCTGGTCCTCGTAGTGGTCGATCGCGCAGCCGGTCTCGTGATGGCCGATCAGGTGCACGCCCTTGCGCGCGGCGTAGGCCGACAGCGCCTCGATGTCGAAATCCGGCGTGGCGCGGGTGAAGTCGAAGCCGTTGCCATTGCCGACCCAGTCGCCGTCCCAGCCGGGGTTCCAGCCTTCCACCAGCACGCCGCGGAAGCCGTGCCTGGCGGCAAAGTCGATGTAGCGCCTGGTGTTGGCGGTGGTGGCTGCGTGCTTGGGGCCGGTGCTCCAGGTTTCCTGGTTCAGGTGCATCGACCACCACACACCGATGTATTTGGCCGGGTGCACCCAGCCCACGTCACCAAGCTTGTTGGGTTCGTTGAGGTTGAGGATCAGGCTGGACTCGACCAGCCCACCGGCGCTGTCGCTGATCTGCAGGGTGCGCCAGGGCGTATCGAAGGGCAGGCTGCGCCGCACCTTCCAGCCCTCGGCCGCGGGCGAGAGCTGCGCGCGCAGGCGCTGGCCCTCGCTGCGGCGCAGCCACATGCCGGCATAGTCGACCAGCGCCGCCTCGTGGATGGACACATGCAGGCCGTCGCGGCTGCGCAAGGTGATCGGCGTGTGCGCCAGCGGCACTTCGGCCAGTGGCGTGCGCCGGTACAGGTATTCGTAGTGAATCGGTTCGCCGGCCGGGATCCACCAAGCGGTGGACTCGGGCGCGATGTCGAACTCGGTCAGTTCGTCATCGATGATCGCCTCGCGCAGCCCGGCTTGCTGCGGGAACCGGTAGCGGAAGCCCAGGCCGTCGTCATAGACGCGGAACACCACGTCGAAGCGCCGGCGCGCGCCGGAGCGCTCGCCCAGGCTCACGCTGAGCTCGTTGTAGTGGTTGCGGATGAAGCGGCGTTCGCCCCAGGGCTGTTCCCAGGTCTCGTCGAAACTGCGACTGGCTTGCGCCAGCACCGTCAGGTCGCGGTCCAGGCGGCCATCGCGCAGCTGGAAGCCCAGCCGCGAGCTGCCGACCACCGCATCACCCAGGCGCCACACCCGGTAGCTCGGCTGGCCGCCGTCCAGTTGCAATTCCACGCGCAGGACCTTGCCCGGCGATTCAACCGTGGCGACGGTGACAGGTTCGGCATGCAGCGGCGCGAAGGCCAGGGCGGCGAGCAGGCACGCAGCCGCGCGCAACCATTGGAACGACGTCGGCATTTCCCCTCCCAAGGCGACCGCGTGATCTGCACGGACTATAGCGGCGAGGCGCGCGGGCACCGCGCGCCCGGCAATGAATACGTATGCAGGCTGGACGCGCCGCGCATGCCCATGCCTACCATGTGGGCAGGCCGCCTGGGAGGGGGCCGCGAGCTGCGCCAGAGGACCGGTGCATCCTGACAACGCGGGCAAAGAGGGAGGGAGGCTGGCCGGTGCGAACCGGTTTGCCGCTTCGATGCTGAAGATGATCTGCCTGGCCGTCGCCTTCGGGACGACGGCAGGATCGGCCGTGGCTGCGGACGATCTGCAATTCGACGGCCGCCATGCGCGCGCCGAGACCGCTGCCGATGGCGGCTATCTGCTGCGCGCGCCCGGCCAGGACGTGCGCATCGCCGCGCCCGCATCGCGCAGCGACACCGCCAGCGTGCTGTTCGACGCGTTGTTCGCGCTGGCGCAACAGGAGCTGGACGCCAACCGCGTGCAGGCCATTGTCGATCCCGCGTTCGACGAAGGCCGGCCGGTGCCTTGCGCGTGCTTCCAGACCGGCGCGCGCTGGCCCTATGTGTGGACACGCGACATGAGTTTCGCCGCCGACCTGGCGCTGGCGCGGGTCGATCCGGTGCGCACCCGCCAGTCGCTGCGCTTCAAGCTCTCCCCGGCGCGCGATGGACGCACGCCGGGGCTGTTCGTCGCGCAGGACACCGGTTCGGGCGGCAGCTGGCCGATCAGTACCGACCGCGTGGTCTGGTTCCTGGGCGCGCGCGGCCTGCTCGATGATCCCGCCTTTGCCGACGAGGTCTGGCAGGCCTTGCAGGGCACCCTGGCGCAAGACCGGCAGTACGCCTTCGACCCGGCCGTGGGCCTGTACCGCGGCGAGACTTCCTTCCTTGATTGGCGTGAGCAGACCTACCCGGGCTGGACCGCGCAGGACGTGCGTTTCATTGGCGAGTCCTACGCACTGTCGACCAACGTGCTGCACTACCAGGCCTTGCGCATGGCCGAAGATCTCGCGCGCCAGCGCGGCGATGCGCGTGCGGCGCAATATGGTCAGTGGGCCGATGCGCTGCGCCAGCAGATCAACCAGCGCTTCTGGCGCGAGCAGGACGGGCAGTACATGAGCTACCTCGGCCCGGCCGGTGCGCGCGATCAACACGGCACGGGCGTGGCCATGCTGCCGGTTGCCAAGTACGACCTGCTCGGCCTGTCGCTCGGCGTGCTGGCCGATGTATTCCCGGCCGAACGCGCACGCCGTGCCCTGGCGAACTATCCGGTCACCGCGGCCGGCAGCCCGGTGGTGTGGCCGCAGGAGTCGGCGCAGCCGATCTATCACAACCGCGCGATCTGGCCGTTCGTCAGCGCCTATTCCCTGCGTGCGGCGCGTCGACTCGACGATGCACCGCGCATTGCGCTGGAGATCGAATCCATCCTGCGCGGCGCGGCGCTGGCCGGCTCGAACATGGAAAACTACGAAATGCTCAGCCAGGCCGTGCACGTGGACGACGGCGCGCTGAGTGGGCCGGTGGTCAATTCGCAGCGCCAGCTGTGGTCGGTGGCCGGCTACCTGGCGATGGTGCGCGAGGGTGTGTTTGGGGTGGAGGCCGACGGCCGCGTCGCGCCGAAACTGCCAGCCGCATTGGTGCCAATGCTGTTTGGCGAGCGAGACCGCATCACCCTGGACGATGGCGGCCATCGCTACGTGCTGGTGCGCCCGGCGCGCATCGACGGTGACCTGCTAGTCGCTGCCAGGACCGACACCCGCGCTGCGCAAACCGTGGTGCACCTGACGGCCACGCGCAGCGGGGCCAGCGCGCCGCCGCAGCCGGCAGAACGCTTCGCCCCGGCCACGCCCGCGGCGCCGCAACCGGTGGCTGCCGGCAAGGATTGGACGATCGAGGTGCCGCCCGACCACGTGCTGTGGCGCGATGGCGTCGCCCAGCCTGCCGGCACGCGGCGGCTCAGTGTCGCCCCGGGCGCGGCTACCTGTTTGCGTCTGACCCGGCGCGCGGGTGCACTGGAATCGCTGCCCAGCGACGAAACCTGCATTGGCGCGCAGCAGTCCCTGCCCGGTTCCAGTCACTGGCAATGGACCGCCCCGCACGCCGGCACCTGGCGCGCACGGCTGCGCTTCGAGAACCAGCACGGGCCGATCAACACCGGCGTCACTGCCGCGGTGAAGCAACTGCGCATCAGCTGCGAGGGCCGGGCCGACCAGCTGCGGCCGGTGGTGATGCCGCACAGCGTGGGAGTGCAGGATTCGACGCTGGTCGAATTCGATGCCGGCCCCGGCGCCTGCCACATCTCCCTGGAAGAAGGTTTCAACATGAGCGCGCTGGCGCATTTCGCCCATTACACGGGCGGGCAGGGTGGCCGCGACGGCGTGGTCAACGACGCCCGCGTGCTCGGTCTGCACTTGTCGCCCGTGCCGACGGCCGCGGAGGCCGCGCCATGACGCGCAAGCCCACGCTGTCGTTCTGGCAGATATGGAACATGTGCTTCGGCTTCCTGGGCATCCAGTTCGGCTTCGCGCTGCAGAACGCCAACGCCAGCCGCATCTTCGAGACTCTGGGCGCGCCGATGGACGCGGTGCCCGGTCTGTGGATTGCCGCGCCGCTGACCGGCTTGCTCGTGCAGCCGGTGATCGGCTATCTGTCCGACCGCACCTGGACACGGTGGGGCCGGCGTCGCCCGTACTTCATGCTGGGTGCCTTGTTCACCACGCTGGCGCTGCTGGTGATGCCGAACTCGCCGACGCTGTGGATCGCCGCCGGCACGCTGTGGGTGCTGGATGCGTCGATCAACATCTCGATGGAACCGTTCCGCGCCTTCGTCGGCGACCAGCTGGCGCCACCACAGCGGCCGACTGGCTATGCGATGCAGAGCTTTTTCATTGGCGTGGGCGCCATCGTCGCCAGCTTCCTGCCGTACCTGCTGGCGCACTTTGGCGTGGCCAATACCGCCGGGCCGGGCGAAGTGCCCGACACCGTGCGCTATGCGTTCTATTTCGGCGCTGCGGTGCTGTTGCTGGCGATCAGCTGGACGGTGCTGAGCACGCGCGAGTATTCGCCGCAGCAGCTGGCCAGCTTCGATGATGCCGAGCCGCCGGTAGCCCATGCCCACGGCACGCCGGCCGGTCCGCCGCCGGCGCGGCAGATCGCGCTGTGGTTGCTGATCGGCGTGGGCCTGGCTGTTGCGATCGCCTGGCGCCAGGGCGATCGCATGCTCTACGTGCTGGCGGGTTTGTGCGTCGGCTATGGCCTGTTGCTGTGGCTGGCGCGCAAGCTGCCGGGCACGCACATGCTGGCCGCCATCGTCGGCGATCTGCGCGCCATGCCGCAGGCGATGCGCCGACTGGCCTGGGTGCAGTTCTTCTCCTGGTTCGCGCTGTTCGCAATGTGGATCTACACCACCGCAGCGGTGGCCGGCAGCCACTTCGGTGCGACCGATCCGGGCTCGGCGGCCTACAACGAAGGCGCCAACTGGGTCGGCGTGCTGTTCGGTGCCTACAACGGCTTTGCCGCACTGGCCGCGCTGCTGATCCCGCCGATGGTGCGCACGATCGGCCTGCGCTGGAGCCACCTGGTCAACCTGTGGCTGGGCGGGCTGGGCCTGATCTCGCTGATGTTCATCCGCGACCCGCACTGGCTGCTGCTGTCGATGATCGGCGTCGGCTTTG
Organism: Stenotrophomonas sp.; assembly: GCA_035629025.1. GTDB lineage: Bacteria > Pseudomonadota > Gammaproteobacteria > Xanthomonadales > Xanthomonadaceae > Stenotrophomonas_A. Next base: position 6,362 of record DASPIU010000051.1, on the reverse strand, counting down.
CCTGGGCCTCGATCCTGTCGCTGCCCTATGCGTTGCTGTCCGACAGCGTGCCGGCGGCGAAGATGGGCGTGTACATGGGCATCTTCAATTTCTTCATCGTGATCCCGCAACTGGTCGCGGCCAGCGCGCTCGGCTTTGTGCTGCGCACGCTGTTCGAGGGCCAGCCCATGCGCGTGCTGGTGCTGGGAGGCTGCAGCCTGCTGCTGGCCGGCCTGTGTGCACTGCGCGTTCCTTCCGTATCGGAGCCGGTTTGATGCAAGTTCGTTCGTCTGTTGCGCTGGGCATTCTCTTCGCGTTGCTGGCCGCGCCGGCGCAAGCCGCCTCGCCGGACTACTACGGCACGCTGGAGCCGTTCGCCGCCGATGCGGTGTACTTCGTGGTGACCGACCGCTTCGTCAATGGCGACCCGGGCAACGACCATCGCGAGCAGGGCGGCGAACACCGCACCTTCGACATTCCGGTGCGTTGCCCCGATGGCATCGACGGCAACATCGGCTACCTCGGTGGCGACTTCAAGGGCGTGGTGGACAACGCCAGCTACATCCGCGACCTGGGATTTGGCGCGGTGTGGATCACCCCGATCGTCGACAACCCCGATGAACCTTTCAGCGGCGGCAAGCCGGTCAGCTGCGACAGTACCCTCAGCGACAACGGCAAGACCGGCTACCACGGCTACTGGGGCGTGAATTTCTACCAGCTCGACGAACACCTGCCGAGCCCCGGCCTGGACTTCGCCGGTTTTACCCGCGCGCTGCATGCACAGCAGTTGAAGGTGGTGCTGGACATCGTCGGCAATCACGGCTCGCCGGCCTTCACCATGACCCGCAAGCAGGCCAAGTTCGGGCAGATATTCGATCGCGACGGCAAGCTGCTGGCCGACCACCAGAACCTGCCGCCGCAGCAGCTCGATCCCGCGCACAACCCGCTGCACGCCTTCTACAACAACATCGGCGCGGTTGATGCCAAGGATGGCTCGATCTTCGACGGCAACCTGGCCGAGCTGGCCGACTTCAACCAGGACAACCCGGCGGTGCTCGATTACCTCGCCGGCGCCTACCTGCAATGGCTGGGGCAGGGTGCCGACGCCTTCCGCATCGACACCATCGCCTGGCTGCCGGATAGCTTCTGGCACGCCTTCAGCGCCCGCATCCGCGCGCAGAAGCCGGGCTTGTTCATGTTCGGCGAAGCCTTCGACTACGACCCGGCGTCCATTGCCCGCCATACCTGGAGCCGCAATGCCGGCGTCAGCGTTCTCGACTTCCCGCTGCGCGGGGCGCTGTCCGAAGTGTTCGGACGCAGCGGCGCCGGCTTCGAGAAACTCGACGGCGCGCTGTTCCTGGGAGAAGGCCCGTACCGCAATCCGTACGCGCTGATGACCTTCTACGACAACCACGACATGGCGCGCCTGGACGCCAGCGATGCCGGTTTCATCGACGCCCACAACTGGCTCTTTACCGCGCGCGGCATTCCGGTGATCTATTACGGATCGGAAACCGGCTTCATGCGCGGTCGCGCCGAGCACGCCGGCAACCGCGCCTACTTCGGCCAGGAGCGCGTGGACGCCGCGCCGCAAAGCCCGATCTTCGCGCCGCTGCGCCGCATTGCTCACCTGCGCCAGTCGCTGCCGGCACTGCAGCGTGGCTTGCAGGTCAACCTGCGATTGCAGGGCGACCAGGCCATCTTCTATCGCGTGTATCAGCATGATGGTCGCGCCCAGACTGCGCTGGTGATGCTCAACAAGGGCGATGCCCCGGCGGTTCTGCGTGCGGATCGATATCTCCAGCCCGGGCCTTGGCGCGATGCCTTCGATGGGAAGGCGCAGCCTCTTCGCAATGCCAGCCTCGAAGCCGAGGTGCCCGCTCACGGCGTCCGCGTCTTCGTGCTGGAAGCGCCGATCACGCAGCCTGCCTTGCGCGCGCAGCTGGATCAGGCCATGGCCCAGCAGCGCGCCCGTGACGAGCGGGATGCGCAAGCGAGAGGCACGAGGTGAGCGCGCTATGGCCGTTGTAGGAGGGGCTTCAGCCCCGACAAGCGAAGCCGCGATCTGACAGACCACGGTCGCGGCTGATGGCCGAGAAGGCCACAAGAGCCGCTCCTACAGTGCTGCCATCAGCCGCACGACCCTCACCCGGCCGACGAATCCCGCAACACCAACCGCGTAGGGATCGTCTGCCCCTCCGCCCCCTCGCCACGGATCAGCGCAATCAGACTGTCCACCAGCAGCGCGCCAGCCTGCTTCGTATCCTGCTGCACCGTGGACAACGAAGGCGACACCGAAGCCGCCAACGGAATATCGTCAAACCCCACCACCGCGACATCCCCCGGCACCTGCAGGCCGCGCTCGCGCAGCGCCCGCATCGCCCCGATCGCGATCAAATCACTCGCCGCGCACACCGCATCGAAACGCTCCCCGCGCTCCAGCAGCGCCGTGCACGCCAGATGCCCCGACAACTCCGTGGTGATCGCATCGTGCTGCAGCCCGGGCTCGGCCACGACGCCGGCCACGCGCATGGCCTCCACGTGCCCGCGGTAGCGCTCCTGGAACTCCGGGTAGTGACTCGACGCGTGCCCCAGGAACGCAAACCGCCGTCGCCCCTGCTGCAGCAGGTGGGTCGTGATGTCGAACCCGCCCTGGAAATTGTCGCTGCCGATCGACAGCCCCGGCTGGTCCGGCAGCGCCGCCCCCCAGCGCACGAAATGCGTGCCCTGTTCGACCAGCCGCTGCAGCCGCTCGCGCGACTCGTGATAGTCCCCGTAGCCCAGCAGGATGATCCCGTCGGCCTTGTTGCTGTCCTCATAGTCGGCCTGCCAATCGGTCGACAGCTGCTGGAACGACACCAGCAGGTCGTAGCCACGCAGCGCGCAGGCCCGGGTGATCGAGCCCAGCATCGAATGGAAGAACGGATTGATCAGCGAATCGTCCGGCGTCGGATCTTCAAAGAACAGCAGCGCCAGCGTGCCCGCGTTGCGCAGGCGCAGGCTGGACGCGTTCTTGTCGACCTTGTAGTTCAGCTCCCGGGCGATGTTCAGGATGCGCCGCCGGGTTTCCTCGTTGACCATGGGGCTGCCGCGCAGCGCGCGCGAGACCGTTGGCTGCGAGACGCCCGCCAGATAGGCGATGTCCAGGGAAGTGGCCTTGCCTTTGCTTGTCATCGGATCGCACAGCGGGAACGGCTGCCGCATCATGCCATGGCCGCCCCGGCCCGCGGCGCCGGCCCTGCCGCGCCGCCCGCGCAGGCGCGCCGCGATTGGTTTACCATGCGGGCCTGACTTCACCAGCCCAGGTGGCCCGCGGCAACGCCGGCCTAGCGTGCGACATGAGCACTACCACCGCCCAACGCTGACTTCCGACCGGCCACCGTATCGACGGCGCCTGGTGGCGCTTTTTTTTGGCCCGCCGCCCCGGTCCTCCGCCTTCGCCTTCCGTCATCCGCCCGCGGCCCCGCCGCCGGCTCCAGAAAGCCCGAGCCCATGATCACGATCACCCTTCCCGACGGCAGCCGCCGCGAGTTTGAACAGCCCGTTTCCGTCATGCAGGTCGCCCAGTCGATCGGCGCCGGCCTGGCCAAGGCCACCATCGCCGGGTCGGTGGACGGCGTGCTGGTCGATGCCAGCGACGTCATCGACCATGACGCGAGCCTGCGCATCATCACCGCCAAGGACGAGGAGGGCATCGAGATCATCCGCCACTCCAGCGCCCACCTGGTCGGCCATGCGGTCAAGCAGCTGTATCCGGACGTCAAGATGGTGATCGGCCCGGTCATCGCCGAGGGCTTCTACTACGACATCTACTCCGAGCGCCCGTTCACCCCGGAAGACCTGGCCGCCATCGAGCAGCGCATGGGCGAACTGATCGCCCAGGACTACGACGTCATCAAGAAGATGACCCCGCGCGCGGAAGTGGTCGAGATCTTCAAGGCCCGCGGCGAGGACTACAAGCTGCGCCTGATCGAGGACATGCCCGAGGACATCCAGGCCATGGGCATGTACTACCACCAGGAGTACGTGGACATGTGCCGCGGCCCGCACGTGCCCAACACGCGCTTTCTGAAGGCCTTCAAGCTGACCCGCATCTCCGGCGCGTATTGGCGCGGCGATGCCAAGAACGAGCAGCTGCAGCGCATCTACGGCACCGCCTGGGCTGACAAGAAGCAGCTCGATGCCTACATCAAGCGCATCGAGGAAGCCGAGATGCGCGACCACCGCCGCATCGGCAAGCAGCAGGACCTGTTCCACCTGCAGGAAGAGGCCCCGGGCCTGGTGTTCTGGCACCCGAAGGGCTGGTCGATCTGGCAGGTCGTCGAGCAGTACATGCGCAAGGTGTATCGCGACAGCGGCTATGGCGAAGTGCGCTGCCCGCAGATCCTCGACGTGTCGCTGTGGCAGAAGTCCGGCCACTGGGACAACTACCAGGAGAACATGTTCTTCACCGAGTCGGAAAAGCGCACCTACGCGGTCAAGCCGATGAACTGCCCGGGCCACGTGCAGGTGTTCAACCAGGGCCTGCACAGCTACCGCGACCTGCCGATCCGCTACGGCGAATTCGGCTCGTGCCACCGCAACGAGCCCTCCGGCGCGCTGCACGGCATCCTGCGCGTGCGCGGCTTCACCCAGGACGATGGCCACATCTTCTGCACCGAGGCGCAGATCGAGGCCGAGGTCACCGCCTTCCATCAGCAGGCCCTGGCCGTGTACCAGGCGTTCGGCTTCGAGGACATCCAGATCAAGATCGCCCTGCGCCCGGAAAAGCGCCTGGGCGACGACGCCACCTGGGACAAGGCCGAGGGCGCCCTGCGCGCGGCGCTGTCGCACTGCGGCGTGGAGTGGCAGGAACTGCCGGGCGAGGGCGCGTTCTACGGGCCGAAGATCGAGTACCACCTCAAGGACGCCATCGGCCGGACCTGGCAGCTGGGTACGATGCAGGTGGATTTCATGATGCCCGGCCGCCTCGGCGCCGAGTACGTGGACGAAAACAGCCAGAAAAAACAGCCGGTCATGCTGCACCGGGCCATCGTCGGCTCGATGGAGCGTTTCATCGGCATCCTCATCGAGCACCACGCGGGCGCCTTCCCGGCCTGGCTGGCGCCGGTGCAGGTGGTGGTGGCCAATATCACCGATGCCCAGGCTGAATACGTGGAATCTGTAAGGAAAGTCCTTGCAAATCAAGGCTTCCGGGTCCAGGCCGATTTGCGGAACGAGAAGATCGGCTATAAGATTCGCGAGCATACGCTGCAACGCGTCCCCTACCTGCTGGTAGTGGGCGATCGCGAGAAGGAAAATGGCGCCGTTGCGGTACGCACCCGTTCGGGCGAGGATCTTGGCACGATGTCCGTGGAAGCCTTCGCCGAACGCCTGCGCGCCGAGCACGCCGCGTAAGCCAACCCCGGCCGTCTGGATGTTCCGGAAGTGCCGGTTCGATTCCTCTGGGAGATTGCAACATCAGTACACCTGACAACAAACAGAACCGCAGAAATCAGGAAATCCGGGTGCCGCGCGTCCGCGTGATCGGCAGCGACGGAGAAATGATTGGCGTGTTGTCGCGCGACGAAGCGCTGGCGAAGGCAGAAGAGGAAGGGCTCGACCTGGTCGAGATCCAGCCTCAGGCCGACCCGCCGGTCTGCAAGATCATGGACTTTGGCAAGTTCAAGTTCGAGATGCAGAAAAAGGCCAACGAGGCCAAGAAGAAGACCAAGCAGGTCGAGATCAAGGAAGTGAAGTTCCGTCCGGTCACGGACGAGGGCGACTACCAGATCAAACTGCGCAAGATGCGCGGCTTCCTCGAGGAAGGCGACAAGATCAAGGTCAACATCCGCTTCCGTGGCCGCGAGATGAGCCACCAGGAGCTGGGCCGCGAGATGGCCGCCCGGCTCGAGGCCGACCTGGGCGAGGACATCGTCATCGAGTCGCGCCCGCGCCTGGAAGGCCGGCAGATGGTCATGATGATCGCGCCGAAGAAGAAGAGCTGAAGCATGCGGCCGGCGGCGCTCGCCGTCGGCCGATGGGTCTGGCCTGCCGTGCCGACCCCGCAGAACCCGCTGATTTGCAAGGCATTCCGCAGGCTGGCATAATGGCCGGCCCGATTCGTCGGGATGCCGCGCGAGCGGCGCCAGGACAGGCTGTTGTTCCTCAGGAATCAAGAGCTTACAAGCAGGCGAGGGCATGGACGGAAAGCGTGGCGCGGGCCACCGCCCTGGTCAGTGAACAAATCCATCAAGGACATTGCAATGCCCAAGATCAAGACCAACCGGGCGGCGGCCAAGCGTTTCCGCAAGACCGCCTCCGGCAAGTACAAGGCTGGCCACGCCAACCGTAGCCACATCCTCACCAAGAAGGCGACCAAGCGGAAGCGCAACCTGCGGCAG
>DASPIU010000050.1:0-7016 GCA_035629025.1 Stenotrophomonas sp. | reverse complement strand
GGCGTTCTGCTGGGTGGTCTCGTCCATCTGGGTGATGGTCTGGTTGACCTGCTCGATACCGGCCGACTGTTCCTGCGAGGCCGCGGAGATCTCGGCCATGATGTCGGTCACGCGCTGCACCGAGGCGACGATTTCGCCCATCGTGGCGCCGGCCTTGTGCACCAGGGCCGAGCCATCGGCGACGCGGCCAACCGAATCGTCAATCAGGCCCTTGATTTCCTTGGCCGCATTGGCCGAACGCTGGGCGAGGGTGCGCACTTCGCTTGCCACCACCGCAAAGCCGCGACCCTGTTCACCGGCACGTGCCGCTTCGACGGCAGCATTGAGTGCGAGGATGTTGGTCTGGAAGGCAATGCCGTCGATCACCGAGATGATCTCGGCGATCTTCTTCGAGGACTTCTCGATGTCGCCCATCGTGGTGACGACCTTGCTCACCACTTCACCGCCCTGCGAGGCCACCGAAGCCGCACCCTGCGCCAGCTGATTGGCCTGGCGCGCGTGTTCGGCATTCTGCTTGACGGTGGAGGTCAGTTCCTCCATCGAAGCGGCAGTTTCTTCCAGGTTGGCGGCCTGCTGCTCGGTACGGCGCGACAGGTCGCTGTTGCCGGCGGCAATCTCGCCGGCGGCCGAGTTGATCGCGTTCGAGGAATGCTTGATGCGGCCGACAATCTCGGTCAGCTGCTCGGCGGTGGCATTGGCATCGTCACGCATGCGCGCAAACACGCCCTGGAAGTCGCCGTGGATGCGCACCGTCAGGTCGCCCTGCGACAGGGCAGCCAGCAGGGTCGAGACCTGCTCGATGGTCGCGCCGTTGGCATCCAGCAAGCCGTTGAGCTGCTGCGCCAGCTGCAGGAAGAAGCCTTCCTTGCCTTCCAGCGCCACGCGCCCGCCCAGGTCGCCGGCGGCGGCGGACTGCACGATGCGCGCCACTTCCTCTTCGACCTGCACTTCCACGCTGCGGTCGCGCCACTCGCACACGGTGCCCACGGTCTGGCCGTCGGCGTCGCGGATCAGCGAGACAATCTGCGCGATATGCGCCTGGCCATAGCGCATCTCGCGGCGCGCGGTGCCGTTCTTTTCCAGCTGGGCGACGAACTTGCCGTCCACCTGGCCGCCGTGTTCGAGCACGCTGACGTTGTGGCCGACCAGCGGCGCCTGGGTGTCGAAGTCCGGCAGGGTCTGCTGGAAACTGTCGGCATGGTGTTCGATGACCTGGTGCAGGGCAGGGTTGGTGTAGACCACCTGCAGCGCCGGGTCGGTGATGATCACGCCGGTGGAGGAAGCATCCAGCGCGGTGCGGATGCGCAGGTTCTCGGCGGCCACGGCCTGGTCGCGCTCGATGCGCTCCTTGAGGTCGCGCTGCATGCGCTGCAGGGCGCGCATCAGATCGCCCACTTCGTCGGCGCCGCGTGCGTCGATGCTGCCATCGAGCTTGCCGGTGGCCACGTCATTGGCCACGGTCACCGCGCCGCGCATGTTGCCGACCAGGGCGCGGGCAAACAGCCAGGCCAGGATCAGGCCGCCGGCGCTGCCGGCCAGCAGCATCACCACGGTCAGGGTGACCGAGGTGGCATGCACGGTTTCGGCGCGCTCCTTGGCTGCCTGGGCGAGGCGGTTGTCTTCGTCGATCAGCTTGCCCAGCGAGGCCTGCGCCGCGCGATGCAGGCTGCGGGTCTCGCCGACGAAGGTATCGACGGCATCGTCGGGCAAGTTGAGGTCCAGCATCTCGTTGACGCTGGCGTAGGAGACGGTGGCCTTCTTCCAGTCGCTGACGAACTGGTCGAAGTACTTCTTCTGCTCCGGGGTACGGATCAGGCGCGGGTAGTCCTTGATCGTCTTGTCGATGTCCTTCTGCAGGCCGGTGGCGCGTTCGCGCGCCTCCTGCTTGACCGTGTCACTGGCGCGCACCAGCGACTGGAAGGCGGAGTTGCGGTACTCGCCGAGCATGCCGCGCAGCTCGCCGGCTTCGCGCACGCTGGACATCGACTCGCCGGCCAGGTCGCGGGTGACGCTGTTCAACGAGGCCAGGCCGAAGTAGGCGATGATGCCCTGGATCAGCATGATGACGATGACGATGCCGAAGGTCAGCATCAGCTTCGGCATGAGTTTGAGTTTGTTGATCCACTGCATGTACGCGATCCTCTTCCAGTGACGATGCCCGGCGGTGCGGCCTTCGCCGGGCCGCGCCGGAGGGCGCGGCACGGCTCCGGGCGTTGTATTACTTGATGGTCGCCAGCTTCAGGCTGGACGGCGAGCTCACTTCGATTTCCGCGCGCGAGGCATCGCGCTGGATCTTGCCGATCACGCACACATCCTTGCCTTCCAGCGATTCCGGGGCAAAGGAGAACTTGCCGCGGTTGGCGCCATCGATGCGCGCCGAGAAGGTGTGGCGCGGGAACATGCCGCCCATGTACAGGAAGGTCGGTTCGCCTTCCGAGCTCTGCGCGTACTTGGCCTTCTCGACCTTGCCGCAGACCATGCCGTCCTTGCCGACGAAGCGGGTCGCCATCTCCGGCGGAATCATTTCCTGGGACTGGGCCGCAACGTCGGCCGACAGGGTGGCCAGGGCGATGGCGGGGATGAGGGTGAACAGGACTTTCATGGGATATCTCCGGAATGGGGAACTGTGGCCTGCGGGGGGTGCCGGACGTGCCGGCGTGCAGGCCTTGTGGCAGCTATCGGCGCCCGGACGGGCAACTTGAACCGGCAAGATGAGAATCGCGCCACACTTTCTTGGATCGGCGTCGCAACTGTCAGGACGCGCCTGACAGCCGTGTCAGGCAGCTTCCTCGGTGAGGCTTTCCGGCGACACCAGGTCGGCGCTGTCGAGCAGTGTTTCGATGTCGAGCAGGATCAGCATGCGGTCCTCGTGCGTGCCGATGCCGGAGATGAAGCGGGTATCGACGGCGGCGCCGAATTCCGGGGTCGGGCGAATCTGCTCTTCGCTGAGCGGAATCACGTCGGAGACGCTGTCCACGACGATGCCGACGACGCGGTCTTCGACGTTGAGCACGATCATCACGGTGAAGGCGTCGTAGCGCGCTTCGCGCAGGCGCAGCTTCAGGCGCAGGTCGATCACCGGCACGATGGTGCCGCGCAGGTTGATGACGCCCTTGATGTAGTCCGGTGCGTCGGGCAGGCGGGTGACGGCGTCGTAGCCGCGGATTTCCTGCACCTTGAGGATGTCCACCCCGTAGTGTTCTTCGCCCAGGGCGAAGCTGAGGAATTCACCGCCGTGGCCGGCGGCAGGTTTCTTGTCGTTCATCGATGACTCCGGGCGGGCACGGCAGGTGGCGGTGGTTACCTAGCCAAGATCGGCCGGCGGGCGCGGAACTTTAGTGGGATGGGAGCGAACAAGAGCCGCTCCTACAACGGGGGCAGGTTGCGAGTTGGCAGGATCATGGCCGCTCTAGAAGACGCCACTCTTGCGCGCATTGCGCACGCGGTCCACGCGGAAGATGTAGCGCTGGATCGCCTCATCCGCGCCGCGCGGCAACTCCTCGAAACGTATCCCCACCCGGTGGCTTTCCACCCCGTTCGCCAGCACCTGCCGCGTCTGGCTGCAAATCCCCAGTGCCACCGGGATCGGCGCCTGCTCCGGCAGCCGCAACTCGCAGCGGCGGTACACGTGCCCGACCTCCAGCAGCGGCGAACCGGACGGCAAGCCCACCGCCAACCCACCCGCGCTGATGTCGATGACGCGCAGGCACAGCGATTGCTCCGCCGCCGCGTCGTCCGCATCCGCGTCCAGCGTGATCACGCACGTCGGCGAATCGGTGATCGGCGTTTCCAGCCGGTAATACTCGCGCCGCTGCAGGTGGTAGATCGTGCCTGGCAACGAGGCCCGGAATGCGGCATGGCCTTCGTGCTCGATCCGCTCCACGTTGTCCAGCCGGAAGCGGATGCGCACCTTCTCCAGCTGCGCGAAACACAGCAGATGCGTGGCTGCCGCGGCAGCCCGGTTTGAAGTCTCGTTGGGGCTGGCGTCCAGCAGCAGCCAGCCCTCGTCCTCGTCCACTTCCAGCACCGCGCTGGGGAAGGACTGATCGCGCCCGCCGATATGGGCACTGACCAGCGAACGCTGGTCGATCAATGCCCGCAGCAGCCCCCGCACCTGGCGCGGGTTGCGGACGAGATAGCGGTCGTCCCCTTCCTCCGGCTCTGGATGCAGTTTCTGCGCGTCGCGGATGTCGCCTGGGAGCATGGGGCCCTTCGTTGCAGTCGTGCGATCAGCCGCGGAAACAGTCCCCGGCCTTGCCTCCCTATCGGCCGGGCGGCGCGGAAGTGTAGGGTAAACGGCGTTCCGTGCGTGATGGAGTTCGCATTCCGGCATCGCTCGACGTGAGCGCGCAGGTGGGTCCGCCCCGAGTGCGGACCCGCGGCCGCCGGCCCTACGCCGCAGCCCGGCCGTGGCGCGCCCGTCGCAGCGCGGGTGCCTGCGCTTCCTGCGCCAGGCGGAACAGCGACACCGCCTCGCGCAATTCGCCGGCCTGTTCTTCCAGCGAGCGCGCCGACGCGGTGGCTTCCTCGACCAGCGCGGCATTCTGCTGAGTGGTCTCGTCCATCTGCGTCACGGTTTGGTTGACCTGCTCGATGCCGGCCGACTGTTCCTGCGAGGCCGCCGAGATCTCGGCCATGATGTCGGTCACGCGCTGCACCGAGGCGACGATTTCGCCCATCGTGGCGCCGGCCTTGTGTACCAGGGCCGAGCCATCGGCGACGCGGCCAACCGAGTCGTCAATCAGACCCTTGATCTCCTTGGCCGCATTGGCCGAGCGCTGGGCCAGGGTGCGCACTTCCGAGGCAACCACGGCAAAGCCGCGGCCCTGTTCGCCGGCACGTGCGGCTTCGACCGCGGCATTGAGCGCGAGGATGTTGGTCTGGAAGGCGATGCCGTCAATGACCGAGATGATTTCGGCGATGCGCTTGGACGAGGCTTCGATATCGCCCATCGTGGTGACGACCTGACTGACCACCTCGCCACCCTGCGAGGCGACCGCAGCGGCGCCGATGGCGAGCTGGTTGGCCTGGCGGGCGTGTTCGGCGTTCTGCTTGACGGTGGAGGTCAGTTCCTCCATCGACGCGGCGGTCTCTTCCAGATTGGCGGCCTGCTGCTCGGTGCGGCGCGACAGGTCGCTGTTGCCCGAGGCAATCTCGCCGGCAGCCAGGTTGATGCTGTCACTCGCGGCCTGGATGCGACTGACGATGCTGGTCAGCTGCGCCACCGTGGCGTCGGCATCATCACGCATCTGCGCGAACACGCCATGGAATTCGCCCTGCATGCGCGCGGTCAGGTCGCCCTGGGCGATGGCGCGGAGCAGGGCGGAGAGCCGGCCGAGGTTGGCGTCGCTGACCGCCATCATCGAGTTGAGGTCGCCGATCATCGTGGCGAAGTCGAAGCGGAACGCCGCCTGGTCGCCACGCACCGAGAAGTCGCCGGCCGCCGCGGCCTGGGCCAGGCGCTTGATCTCGTCGTTGATCGAATGCAGGCTGTGGCGCACGCCGTTGATGGCAGCGGTGATCACCGCCTTCTCGCCCGGCAGCGGCTCCATTTCCTGCGACAGGTCGCCTTCGGCATAACGCTTGGCCAGCTCGACCACGCGCATCTTCACCCCGATATGGTTGGCGACCAGTGTATTGGTGCCCTCGACCATGGTGGCGAACTCGCCGGCAAACTCGGCGCTGGGGATGCGATAGCTGATGATGCCAGCCTCGTGCTGGCGGCCCATTTCGTGCTGGGCCTCGATCACCCGCCGCAGCCGCACCTGCATTTCATCCATGGCCTGCAGCATCTGCCCGACCTCGTCGCGGCCGCGATGGCCGACATGCACATGCAGGTCACCCTGGGACACGCCCTTGAGCACGGCCAGGGCACGGCTCACCGGCCGCAGCACGGAGTTGCCGATCAGCCAGCCCACGGCCAGGTTGAGCAGCACCAGCACGCCGCCCGCCACGGCCATGATGCCGGTGAAGGCCAGCGCCTGCGCCTGGGTATCGTCGAGGTAGACGCCGGTGCCGATCACCCAGCCCCAGGGCGCGAACAAGGTGTTGTAGGAAGTCTTGGTGACCGGGTCCTTCTGCCCCGGCTTGGCCCACTGGTATTCGACATAACCGCCACCGGCCTGCGCCACGCGCACGAACTCGGGGAAGATGCGCTTGCCATCGGGGCTGAGCACGTCGTTCAGCGGCTTGCCGATCAGGTCCGGCCGGCTGGGATGCATCAGCATCACCGGCTTCTGGTCGGTGACATAGAAGTAGTCCACGCCCTTGTTCGCCTGCAGCGTCGCCAAGGTTGCCAGCGCCTGGCGCTGGGCCTCGGCCAGGGTCAGCTCGCCCTTGCCTGCGCGCTCGGCGTAGGACTCCACCACTGCCAGGGCCATGCTGGTCTGCGACTTCAGCGCTGCCTGGCGGGTGTGGGTCAGGTCCAGGTACTGGATGCGCGCGGCGACGACTGCCAGCGCGATGATGCCCAGCGCGACCATCAGGGTCTGGAGCAGGAACTTGCGCTTGAGCGGCATGTTCGCCATGGCATTGGCGAGGACGGCATTTGCTTTCATGGGCGTGACTCGGAACATTTAGGACTGCTGTTGTCGATAGCGGCCCTGGTTGTCCCGAATTGAGTGGCCCACGCCACGCCGGGCCAACCGTTCATGGGAACGATTGGCCCGGCGCCGTCTTCAGTACGGCGCCTTGCGCTGGCCGGAGTGGCGCTCGCGCTGCGCCTGGGTCGTCGCCGACGCGGCCGCGCGCAGTGGCAGTACCGTGGCGGCCGCCGGGGGGCTGGCCGTGGTCCGGAAGATCGACACGGCATCGGACAGCTGCCCGGCCTGTTCTTCCATCGCACGCGCGGCGGCGGTGGCTTCCTCGACCAGCGCGGCGTTCTGCTGGGTGGTCTCGTCCATCTGGGTGATGGTCTGGTTGACCTGCTCGATACCGGCCGACTGTTCCTGCGAGGCCGCGGAGATCTCGGCCATGATGTCGGTCACGCGCTGCACCGAGGCGACGATTTCGCCCAT
>DASPIU010000049.1:0-49510 GCA_035629025.1 Stenotrophomonas sp. | reverse complement strand
ACCGCCCCTAGGCCCTTCATCCACGCGACTGGAGAGTCACATGCAACAGCAACTGCAAGCAGCTACCCCTGCACGTCCGCAGATACCGGGCACCGGACCCGGCGCGGAGGCTACCACGCCCGCGGTGGCCGCCTACGAGCGCGCCTTGGGTGAGTGCTCGGCCACGATCACCATGCACGTCACCCACGACACCGTGGTGGTCGCCGCCGTCCTGCACATGGGGCAGCACCGCGGTGCCAGCCAACGCTGGGAACGCCGGCGCGGCGCTGGCCAGGGCTGGAAGCTGGTCGACGGGCCCCGCCTTTGGACCGCAGACGAGGAGCGCATCAGCACCGAGCTGGCGAACTTCATGGATGGGCTGGATTTCCCCTTCGCGCTGGCCAACATGCTGCCGCGCCGCCCGAGCGTGGCCGTCTCCGAATCGATCGCCGAGGCGGCGCGTGAGGTGGGCCATGGTTGAGCTGATCGCTTTGTTCGTCGGGCCCGCCGCCGGCGGCGCCCTTGCCTACCGTCTCTGGTCAACCCGCCGTCCGCGCGTGACCCGCGCCGGCATGGCCGTTGGCCAGGTGCCGCAGCGCCTGCGCCGGCGCAACCGCATGGCCGTGCGTCGGGAGGTGGCCCATGGCTAAGTCCGTAGTCATGTTCGGCCCCAAGAAGAGCGGGAAGACGCTCAATGCCGCCGCCATGCTCAAGGCCTATGGTCTGAAGGAATTTATCGACCTCGATGACCCGTGGTTCCCCGAGGGTGCCGCACTGCGGCGCCGCCTAAGGGCCGGGATGCTGGTCCTTGCCTACGACCTGAGCGGTGCGCGCGACTTCGCCCGCAAGCATGGCATGTTGCTGCAGACGATCACCGACGCCCGGCGCCGGTTGGGCGCTGCCTGGAGGAATCCGCGATGAACCTGCAGCGCACGATAGAGGTCGCGCGAGCCGCGGCGCGAATGGGCGAGCCGGGTTACCTGTCTACCGGCGAAGCGCTCACCGCAGCCCTGGTGTTGAACCGTCACGACTGGCTTGCCGACATGGGATTTACCGTTGCCCAGGCGATCGATCGGATCGATACGGGCACCGTCCAGCACCTGCGCGAAGCCGAGCTGGTCCTGCGCAGGGAGTTGTCCCTGCAAGGAGCACAAACGTGACCCAACGCCAGGTCGACCACGACACACCCCTGCCGCCCTGCAGGAACGCCCACAGGGCTCGCCACATGCTCGATCACCGCCGGCCCGACGCCGGCGGCGGGCACTTCGTGGAGTGCGCCTGCGGCCGCACGCAGAAGCACCCGAGCTATGCCCTGGCCCTGCGCGAGTGGGTCCGCGTGAACGGCACAGCGGCGCCACTGATCCCTATCGCGGCCGATTCCAACGTGGTGCAGATGGGACTGGGTTTGACGGGAGGCAGTGGGCGGTAATGGAGGACGCTACAGAGCTGCAACGGCGCGCCAGCGAGGCGCGCCACTATCTGCGCCAGGGCTACACCGACTCGGCTTCGGTCGCGATGCTGATGGAAAGGATCCGCAAGAACCGTGGCCAGGAGGCCGCTGACCAGCTGCTGGCTGACATGCGCGAGCAATGGAGGCGGCGTCGGCAATGGTTGGAGGTGAGCGCATGACGCAGGGGGTGCTGACGTTCGAGGAACTGCGCCGCATCTGCTCGCCGGAGGGGCCTACACCTCGGCCCGCCACTGTGGTGCGGTGGGCCCGCGCCCAAGGTATCCGCTACAAGTACGACGGGCAGGGTGGGATCTGGACGACGGTTGACGCGCTCAACGCAGCCTTGGGGCTGCAGCAAGCCGTCGAAGACACACGCAACACCATGGAGCTGATCTGATGGGACGCGGCAGAAAGCGCAAGTTCAACAGGGACATCCCGGCCCACATCGACCAGGAGTCCCTACCGAAAGGCCTCTACTGGGGCGACGGCCGGTGGTACCTGGTCGAGCCACACCCGGAGGGCGGCCGTTCGCGCAAGCGAACGGTCGCCTATGGCGAGGCCCGGCTCTCCGAGCTACACGCCATCGTGGAGGCCGCCACGTCCCAAAACGTGCGCGGCACCCTGTCCTACCTTCGCACGGCATTCGAGGCGTCAACCGAGTTCGCCGAGCTGTCCGCAGACTCGAAGCGCGATTACAGGTGGTGCGGCGAGGTGGCCAGCACCTACGTCCTCAAGGACGGTTCGCCGTTGGGCGAAATGCAGATCGCGCGCATGTCGGTGCCGCTGGTCCAGCGTTTGATCGAAACGCTCGCAGCCGGCCGCACTGCCACCAAGTTACAGCCTGCGGTGGAGCCACGCCCGAGCAAGGCGAACCACGTCCTGCGCTACCTGCGCCGCACGTTCGCTTGGGGCATCCGCCATGGACTGTGCGAGAAGAATCCGGCCAAGGGTGTCCGGCAGGTCAAGGAAAAGGGTGACCACCGCATGCCGGCGCCCGAGATCTTCGCGGCTGTCCTGGCATTCGCGCAGGAGCGAGGCGCTAGGAAAGCGCATGCGCGCGGTAGCGTGCCGCCATACCTGCCCGCGGTGATGACGCTGGCCTATAACTTGCGCCTGCGCGGCATCGAGGTGACCGACCTGACCGACGCCCACGCGGAAGAGGCGGGCATCCGTAGCGAGCGTCGGAAGGGCTCGCGCGACAATGTGACTCGCTGGAACGATGAGCTGCGCGCGACATGGAAATGGCTGGTGGCATACCGAAAGGAGGTCACGGACGCCCACCACGTGCCTGTGCCTCTGAAGCCGGAGCTGCGCCGACTACTGGTCAGCCAGGCGGGAACGCCCTTGACGAAGTCGGCGCTGGACAGCGCTTGGCAGCGGATGATCACGATGGCGATCCGCGACGGCATCATCACCGCCGATCAGCGGTTCGGCCTGCACGGGCTGAAGCACCGCGGCATCACCGATACCGCCGGCAACCGCGCCGACAAGCAGGACGCCGCTGGCCATGCAACACCGGAGATGACGAATCGGTACGCGCATGATCTGCCCCTCGTGCCACCGCCAACGAGGCGTCAGTAGCGTGCCGTTGACGCCCAATTTTCCCGGCAATTTTCCCGGCACATAGAAAAACAGCCACTTGGCTCTCGCTAAGTGGCTGTTTTATTTGGTGGGCCGTCAAGGATTCGAACCTTGGACCTATTGATTAAGAGTCAACTGCTCTACCAACTGAGCTAACGGCCCTGAAACTGGTCGCACATTGTAGATGTGCTTTTGCCTCGTTGCAACACCCTGCGAGGCAGCAGGTCGAATCAGTGGGGTGGCTGAGGGGATTCGAACCCCCGACCACTGGAATCACAATCCAGTACTCTAACCAACTGAGCTACAGCCACCACTGAAACCGCTTGGCCCGGACAATGCCCACACCGAAGCGAGTCCGGTATTTTTCAGGACACGGCGCCGGAATGCAAGCCTTTCAGCCCGGCGGCCATCGGCAACCGGCCGCTACCCCGCGCATTTTCAGCCCGTTCAAAGCAGCTGCGCGGTTTTCACGACCCCCAGCTCCTGGGCGAGCAGCGCCAGCCGGTTCGCGGCCTCGACCTTGATGTCGCAGTCGCTGGCGGTCGCGTCCAGCAGGCGCTGGTAGGCGTCCCAGAAGTCGGGCCCGTTGCCGTACTTGCGGAAGTTCGCCGTGAGCACCGTGCGGCTTTCGACGGAATGGGGAAAAGCAGTCTGGTTCATCAGCACTCGCCTCCTGCCCCTGTCGGGCCACTAGGCATGCGCACGATGACCGGGGCATGACATGGCGAAGTGGGGCTGCGCGGATCACGTGCGCCGATGGCGCGCCCGACAGGACTCGAACCTGTAACCGCCGGCTTAGAAGGCCGGTGCTCTATCCGGTTGAGCTACGGGCGCCGAGGAAGACGTTGCACCCCGTCGGATCGAGTGGTCGGGGTAGAGGGATTCGAACCCCCGACATCCTGCTCCCAAAGCAGGCGCGCTACCAGACTGCGCTATACCCCGATGACGCCACACGAAACCCCAGTGCCAGGCGGCGCGGGGATCGGGCATTGTCCTGACAAGCAGCGGCGGGTGTCAATCGCCGCCCGGCCCCGCAGCAGCCGCGGCGCCCGCATCGGCTATGCTGGAGGGGATTCGGCCAAGACGGCCGCGAACCATCCCACCAGGAGACTCCCCATGTTCCGCAGCGGCAATCCCGCCCTCAAGGAATCCACCTTCCTCGACCTGGCCAGCGGCAGCGTCGTACGCCGCGACAGCGAAGTAATGACCGTCAGTGGCACCGCCAACAAGACCGGCCTCCTGCTGCTGTTGGCGGTACTGACGGCCGCATTCGCCTGGAGCCAGACCCTCTCCCCCACCGGCGAGCTGCTGCCGGCTGCCAGGATCTACATGCTGGGCGGTGCGATTGGCGGTTTCATCGTGGCGATGGTCACCATCTTCAAGATGAACTGGGCCCCGGTCACCGCGCCGCTGTATGCCCTGCTGGAAGGCTTCTTCCTCGGCGCGATCTCGGCGGTGTTCGAGGCGCGCTTCAACGGCATCGTGTTCCAGGCGGTGCTGCTGACCTTCGGCACGCTGTTCGCGCTGCTGTTCGCCTACCGCAGCGGCTGGATCAAGGCCACCGAGAACTTCAAGCTCGGCGTGTTCGCGGCCACCGGCGGCATCGCGCTGGTGTACCTGGCGACGATGGTGCTGGGTCTGTTCGGCGTGCGCGTGCCCTTCATCCATGAGTCGGGCCTGATCGGCATCGGCTTCAGCCTGTTCGTGGTGGTGATTGCCGCGCTCAACCTGGTGCTGGATTTCGACTTCATCGAGACCGGCGCCGAGCAGGGCGCACCGAAGTACATGGAGTGGTACGGCGCGTTCGGCCTGATGGTCACGCTGGTGTGGCTGTACCTGGAATTCCTGCGCCTGCTGTCGAAGCTGCAGTCTCGCAACTGATCCGCGGCTACGGCCGGAACAGAAAAAGGGCGCCGCAAGGCGCCCTTTTTCGTTGCAGCACAACCGCCCCGCTTACAGGCGGCTGGCGATCGCCTGGGCAAAGCCCATGGTGTTGCCGGTACCGCCCAGGTCCGGGGTCAGCGCATCCTTGGCCTCCAGCGTGGCGATGATCGCGTTGCGCAGGCGCTCGGCGTTCTGCGGCTGGCCGATGTGGTCGAGCATCTGCGCCGCACCCAGCAGCAACGCGCAAGGATTGGCCTTGCCCTGGCCGGCGATGTCCGGCGCCGAGCCGTGCACGGCCTCGAAGATCGCCGCATCGGTGCCGATGTTGGCACCCGGGGCCAGGCCCAGACCGCCGACCAGACCGGCGCACAGGTCCGAAATGATGTCGCCGAACAGGTTGGTGGTGACGATGATGTCGAACTGCTCGGGGCGCATCACCAGCTGCATGCAGGTGTTGTCCACGATCATTTCCTGGAACTCGATCTCCGGGTACTGCGCGGCCACATCACGCGCGACCTTCAGGAACAGGCCGGAGGTCGACTTGATGATGTTCGCCTTGTGCACCGCGGTGACCTTCTTGCGGCCAGTGGCGCGGGCCAGGTCAAAGGCGTAGCGCACGATGCGCTCGGAACCCTTGCGGGTGACGCGGGTGCCGGAGAACGCGGTCTCGCCATCCTCGGATACGGTCTGGCCTTCGCTCAGGTACGCGCCTTCGGTGTTCTCGCGCACCGTGATCAGGTCCACGCCGTCGGCAAAGCGCGACTTGGTGTTGGGGAAGGACTTGGCCGGGCGCACATTGGCGTACAGATCGAACTTGCGGCGCAGGGCCACGTTGATCGAGCTGAAGCCCTCGCCCACCGGCGTGGTCAGCGGGCTCTTCAGCGCCACCTTGTTCTTGGTGATCGAGGCCAGGGTGGCCTCCGGCAGCAGGTCGCCATGCTTTTCCAGTGCGACCAGGCCGGCGTCGGCGAACTCGTAGGTCAGGCCGGCCTGCAGGGCGTCGAGCACGTGCAAGGTGGCGTCCATGATCTCCGGGCCGATGCCGTCGCCGCGGATGACCGTGATTGTCTGCGTCATAGAAGTGGGATTCCGAACGGGGGATGCGTATTGCAAAACGGAAGCGCCGGCGGCCGAAGGGCACCAGGCGCGCGGGATGTCAGTGGCGGAATTATGCCCGATCGCACCGGCCGGCCCCAAACCGACCTTGGTCGAAGCCCTTCAGCCGTGGCTGTGCTCAGCCGGCGCGGGTGCCCCGCCCTCCAGCTGGTCGAGGAAGTCCACTGCCCTGCGCAGGTGCGGGATCACGATCGAACCGCCGACCACCAGCCCCACCGAGAAGGTCTCGAAGAACTCTTCCCGGCTGACACCGGCCTCCTTGCACTGGGCCACGTGGTAGCTGATGCAGTCATCGCAGCGCAGCACCATCGAGGCGACCAGGCCCAGCAGCTCCTTGGTCTTCACGTCCAGCGCGCCTGCCTGGTAGGTCTGCGTGTCCAGGGCGAAGAAGCGGCGCACGACCTGGTTGGGCTCGGCCAGGATGCGCTGGTTCATGCGCTGGCGGAACTCGGTGAATTCGCGGACGCGGTCGCCGCCCTCGTTGTCGGCGGCGCTCATTCCTTGCCCTCCGGGGCCTTGCCCGCCAGCAGCGGTTCAAGCCCGCCAGCGCGGTGCAGCGCCATCATGTCGTCGTAGCCGCCGACGTGGACGTCGCCGACGAAAATCTGCGGCACGCTGGTGCGCCGGGCCAGGGCCACCATCTTCTCGCGCTCGGCCGGGTCCAGGTCGATGCGGATTTCCTCCCACTGCTGGCCCTTGCTCTTGAGGAAGTTCTTGGCCGCCACGCAGTAGGGGCAGACGGCGGTGGAGTACAGCCGGATCCGGGGCGTGCCGCCCGGGGCCGGGGAAACGGTGTCGTTCACGGGAAACTCCGCGTGGGTTCAGTGGTCTGCAATATGGTAATGGCCGGCTGGAATTTCGAGCCGCTGACCGCAACACTGTGGACCGGTTCGCGTTCATGCGCCGTCTCCTCCCGCCCTGCCCGCCTTTCGGAGCCCGCCTTGCGCCATCTGCTGCTCGCCACCGCCGTCACCCTGGCCCTGGCCGCCGGCGTCAGCCAGGCGCAGGAAAGCCGGCTGCCGGACATTGGTTCGTCGGCCGGCGAGCTGCTGACCCCGGCCCGGCAGGCCGAATACGGCAAGATGATGCTGGCCGAGCTGCGCAATTACGGCTACGTGCTGCAGGACCCCTTGATCGAGGACTGGCTGCAGACCATGGGCCAGCGCCTGGGGGCCAACAGTGACCAGCCGCAGCAGCCCTTCACCTTCTTCATGTTGCGCGAACGGCAGATCAATGCCTTCGCCACCCTGGGCGGTTACATCGCGGTCAACGCCGGGCTGGTGCTCACCGCGCAGAGCGAAGACGAGGTGGCCGCGGTGCTCTCGCACGAAATCGCCCACGTCACCCAGCAGCACGTGCTGCGCGGAGCCGAACGCGCGCAGCGTGACCAGATTCCCATCCTGCTCGGCATGCTCGCCGCGGTCATTGCCGCGCAGAGCGCCGGAGGCAATTCCGCCGGCGATGCCACCATGGCCAGCATCAGCAGCGCCATGGGGCTGATGGCGCAGCGGCAGATCAACTACACCCGCACCAACGAGTCCGAGGCCGACCGCCTCGGCATCCGTACCCTGGCCCGCAGCGGCTATGACGTGGATGCAATGGCCGGCTTCTTCGAGCGCATGTCGCTGGCGATGCGCGGCAACGAAGGCGGCTACAGCGTTCCGGACTACCTGCAGACCCACCCCGTCACCACCACGCGCATCGTCGAGGCCAAGGCCCGCGCCGAACAGATGAAGAAGGACACCGTGCTGCTGGTCACCAGCGTGCCGGGCAAGACCGAGCAGGTGCGGGTGAATCCTTCCGACCCTTCCCTGTCCGAGCCGCTGGGGCGCAGCACCAACCCGCTGCTGCCCTACACCTTGCAGGTGCCCTACGAAGCCAGCACCGGCGGCGGCAGCGGCCAGTTCGACTGGGCCCGCGAGCGTCTGCGCGTGCTCAGCGCCAATACGCCGGGCGCGGCCATCCGCGAGTACGAGGATCTGCGCCGCGGCAGTCCCAAGGGCCTCAGTGATGCACAGCGCTACGGCCTGGCGCTGGCGCACATGCGCAACAGTGATGGCCAGGTGGCGGTGATGCACACGCTGGCCTCCCTGCTTGAGGCGCATCCGGACAACCTGTGGATCGCGCTGGCCCTGGGCGAGGCCGAGACCCGTGGCGGCCAGGCCGAGCGCGCCAACCAGCGCTTTGAACAACTGTTGCGCGACCACCCGGACAGCCGACCGATCGTGCTCACCTATGCGCGCCTGCTCAACGAGCAGGCCACCGCGGACGCCGGCCGCCGCGCGCAGCAGATCCTGCAGCCCTTTGCCCGGCGCGCGGCCGAGGACCCGGTGTTCCAGCAGACCTATGCCCGCGCCTGCGAACTGGCCGGCGACCGCTCCCGCGCCAGCGAGGCCTATGCCGAAGCCGCCTTCCTCAACGGCCGCGCCGAACAGGCCCTGATCCAGCTGCAGGCGCTCAAGCGCCAGGACCTGGACTACGTGACCCGGGCCCGGGTCGACGCACGCATTGCCGCCATCACCCCGTCGGTGCTGGAACTGCGCCGGCAGGGCATCCGCGACCCCGAATTGTCACGCTGAGGGCCGTCACATCGCCGTCATAAAACCGTAGTCTACTGGCGTCCATCCGGAATCCCCCTCCTACGGTAGCCGCGTGCAGAAACGCATCCTGATCGTTGACGACGAACCCGCGATCCGCGACATGGTGGCCTTCGCCCTGCGCAAGGGCGAGTTTGAACCCATCCACGCCGGCGACGCGCGCGAGGCCCAGACCGCCATCGCCGACCGCGTGCCGGACCTGATCCTGCTGGACTGGATGCTCCCGGGCACCAGCGGCCTGGACCTGGCCCGGCGCTGGCGCAAGGACACGCTGACCCGCGAGATTCCAATCATCATGCTCACCGCGCGCGGCGAGGAGAACGACCGTGTCGGCGGCCTGGAAGCCGGCGTGGACGACTATGTGGTCAAGCCGTTCTCGGCGCGCGAACTGCTGGCGCGAATCCGCGCGGTAATGCGCCGCGCCCGCGATGACGACGAGGACGGCAGCGTGGCGGTGGGCGAGCTGCGCATCGACGGCGCCGCGCACCGCGTGTTCGCCGGCGACGCGCCGGTGCCGATCGGCCCAACCGAATACCGCCTGCTGCATTTCTTCATGACCCACCCCGAGCGTGTCTACAGCCGCACCCAGCTGCTGGACCACGTGTGGGGCGGCAGCGTCTACGTGGAGGAGCGCACCATCGACGTGCACATCCGCCGCCTGCGCAAGACGCTGGAACCGTTCGGGCTGGAGAACATGGTGCAGACGGTGCGTGGCTCGGGTTACCGCTTCTCCGCGGCCACCTGACGACCTGCGCCGCCGGTCGCCGCCTCCATGCCCCAGCACATTCGTTCCGCCTGGTTCAGGACCCTGGGTTCGCTGACGCTGTGGCTGCTTGGCGCACTGGTAGTGGGCGTGCTCATTGGCCATGCCTGGGCAGCCCTGGCCCTGGCCGCGCTGGCTGCACTGGCCTGGTCGTACTGGCGGCTGCGGCGGGTGCTGCGGCGCCTGACCGCACGCCAGCGCTGGGAACCGGCACCGGAGACCGGCGCCTGGAACGAACTGGACCGCCTGCTCTATCGCAGCCAGGACGAAATGCGCGCGCGCAAGCGCCGCCTGGTCGAGATGCTGCGCACCTACCGCGCCGCGGCCGCCGCGCTACCCGACGCGGTCGTGGTAGTGGACCGCAACAGCCAGCGCGTGCAGTGGTTCAACGAGGCCGCTGGCGGCCTGCTCGGCCTGCATCATCCCGGCGACCTCGGCGCGCCGGTGGTCGAACGCCTGCAGCCACTGCCGCTGGCGCATTGGCTGGCGGCCGGCCGCAATGCCGAACCGATGCTCGACGCACCCTCGCCGGTCGATGCCAATTTGCGCCTCAACCTGCGCCTGATCCCCTATTCGGACGACTACTGGCTGCTGGTCGCGCGCGACGTGAGCAAGTTGCTGCGCCTGGAACAGGTGCGCCGCGACTTCGTGGCCAACGTCTCGCACGAACTGCGCACGCCGCTGACCGTGGTGCACGGCTACCTGGACATGCTCGACCCGGAGGACTTCCCCGACTCCGGCCCGATGCTGGTGGAAATGCGCAAGCAGTCGCAGCGCATGGCCCAGCTGGTTGAAGACCTGCTCACGCTGTCACGGCTGGAGTCGCAGGACGAGATCGGCGAGGAAACCGTGGCCATGGCGCCGATGCTGGCCACGCTGCGCCGCGAGGCCGAGGCGCACAGCCAGGGCCGCCACACCATTGAAGTGCATGACCAGGCCGGTTGCGACCTCCTCGGCTCCAACAAGGAGTTGCACAGCGCGTTCTCCAATCTGGTCACCAATGCGATCCGCTACACCCCGGCCGGCGGCACGGTGAGCATCCGCTTTGCCCGCGAAGCCGACGGCGGCGCGGTGCTGGCGGTGCGCGACACCGGCTATGGCATCCCCGCCTCGCACCTGCCGCGCATTACCGAGCGCTTCTATCGGGTGTCGAGCAGCCGCTCGCGCGAAAGCGGCGGCACCGGCCTGGGGCTGTCGATCGTCAAGCACGTGCTGGGCCTGCACCAGGCGCGGCTGGAGATCCAGAGCGAGGTCGGCAAGGGCAGCGAATTCTCCTGCCATTTCAGCGCCGCACGCGTATTGGCGCGCGAAGCCGACACGCACACGTGGCGTCCGGCGTGATACTGATATGAACCCGAGTGCGGGCCTGCGTGGCCCGCGTCCCCATCGTCGACAGAGCGCCTGAATCTGCATGGCCAGCGTCAAGAAAGCCGCCGCCCCCGCCCCCATCGAGCCGCCCTCGTCCGACCCGTTGCGCGACCCGGCGCTGTATCTCAACCGCGAGCTGTCGCAGCTGGACTTCAACTTCCGCGTGCTCGCCCAGGCGCTGGACGAACAGGTGCCCCTGCTGGAGCGCCTGCGCTTCCTGTGCATCTCCTGCACCAACCTGGACGAGTTCTTCGAGATCCGCGCCGCTACCGTGCGCCACGCGCAGGAGTTCGGCCTGCCGCCGGGCCCCGACGGGCTCAGCCCGATGGCCATCCTCAATGCCGTGCACGACCGCGCCGCCGAACTGGTCGCCCAGCAGTACCACTGCTGGAACGAGATACTGCGCCCGGCGCTGAGCGATGCCGGCGTGGGCGTGCTCGGCCGCAACTCGTGGACGCCGCGGCACAAGCGCTGGCTGCGCGCATATTTCCGCAACGAGATCATGCCGGTGCTCTCGCCACTGGGCCTGGACCCGGCGCACCCGTTTCCGAAGATTCTCAACAAGACCCTCAACATCGTCGTCGTGCTCGAAGGCACCGACGCCTTCGGCCGCGCCGGCCACCTGGCCATCGTGCGCGCGCCGCGCTCGCTGCCGCGCATCATCGAGCTGCCGGCGAGCCTGTCGGAGGCCGGTACGCAGCAGTTCGTGTTCCTGTCCTCGGTGCTGTCGGCCTTCGTCGATGACCTGTTCCCCGGCATGGAGGTCAAGGGCGCCTACCAGTTCCGCGTGACCCGCAACTCCGAACTGGTGGTGGACGAGGAGGAAGTGGAGAACCTGGCGCTGGCCTTGCGCGACGAGCTGGTGGATCGCGGTTACCGGCCGGCGGTGCGGCTGGAGATCGCCGATGACATGCCCAAGCCGATCGTCCGTACCCTGCTGCAGAATTTCGGCCTGCCCGACAACGCGGTCTACCGCATCGCCGGCCCGGTCAACCTCAGCCGCGTGGTCCAGGTCTACGACCTGGTGCAACGCCCCGAACTGAAGTACCCCTCGTTCAACCCGCGCACTCTGCGCGACAGCGACGGCATCTTCGAAATCGCCGGCAAGGGCGACGTGCTGCTGCACCATCCGTTCGACGCCTTCACCGCCGTGCTCGACCTGATCCGCCAGGCCGCGGTGGACCCGCAGGTGCTGGCGATCAAGCAGACCCTGTACCGCACCGGCAAGGATTCGGCGATCGTCGATGCGCTGATCCTGGCCGCGCGCAACGGCAAGGACGTGACCGTGGTGGTCGAACTGCGCGCGCGCTTCGACGAGGAAGCCAACCTCGGTCTGGCCGACAAGCTGCAGGAGGCTGGCGTGCAGGTGGTGTACGGCGTGGTCGGCTACAAGACCCACGCCAAGATGCTGCTGATCGTGCGGCGCGAGGGCCGCAAGCTGCGTCGCTACGTGCACATGGGCACGGGCAACTATCACAGCGGTACCGCGCGCGCGTATACCGACCTGAGCCTGATCACCGCCGACCCGGATATCGGCAACGATGTGCACCTGCTGTTCCAGCAGCTGTCCGGGCTGGCGCCTCGGCTCAAGCTCAAGTGCCTGCTGCAATCGCCTTTCACCCTGCATGCTGGGGTGCTGCAGCGGATCGAGCGCGAGACGCGCCTGGCCAGCGAAGGCCGGCCGGCGCGCATCATCGCCAAGATGAATGCATTGAACGAACCCCAGGTCGTGCGGGCGTTGTATCAGGCTTCGCAGGCCGGCGTGCAGATCGACCTGATCGTCCGTGGCGCCTGCACACTGCGCCCCGGCGTGCCAGGGGTGTCGGACAACATCCGCGTGCGCTCGATCGTCGGCCGCTTTCTCGAACACAGCCGCGTGTACTGGTTCGGCAACGACGGCGCGCCGGAGCTGTTCTGCGCCAGTGCCGACTGGCTGGAACGCAACCTGCTGCGGCGGGTGGAGACCTGCTTCCCGATTCTCGACCCGGACATTGCTGCGCGCGTTTATCGCGAGGTGCTGCAGAACTACCTCGACGACAACTGCAACGCCTGGGAGCTGCACGCCGACGGCGTCTACCGCAAGCTCGTCGGCGCGCCCGGCGCGGCGCCGCATTCGGCCCAGCAGACCTTGCTCGACATGCTCTGAACACGTGGGGCCCGGCGGCCGGGCCCGCCGCTGCCCCGCCCGCCGATGAGGGCACGATCACGCCGCCATCGGCTAACATTTGCGCATGCCCAATCCCTCCCCGAGCTCCCCACCGTTGCAGGACGGCGACCTGCTGGCCGCCATCGACCTGGGCTCCAACAGTTTCCACATGGTCATCGCCCGCTACCTGCTCGGGCAGCTGCGCGTGGTGGATCGGCTGCGCGAAACCGTGCGCATGGCCGATGGCCTGGATGGCAAGGGCGGCTTGTCCGCCGAGGCACGCAGTCGTGCGCTTGAGTGCCTGGCGCGTTTCGGCCAGCGCATCCGCGAAATCCCGCCCACGCGCGTACGTGCCCTGGCCACCAATACGGTGCGCCAGCTGCGTTCGCCGCAGACCTTCCTGGCACCGGCCGAAGCCGCGCTGGGGCATCCGATCGAAGTGGTCAGCGGCCGCGAGGAAGCGCGCCTGATCTACCTGGGCGTGGCGCATGCGCAGCCACCCAAGCCGGAGCAACGCCGCCTGGTCATCGACATCGGCGGCGGCTCCACGGAATTCATCATCGGCCGCGGCTTTCAGACCCTGGAACGCGAAAGCCTGCAGGCCGGCTGCATTGCCAGCACGCGGCGTTTCTTTCCGGGCGGCAAGCTCTCGCGCAAGCGCTGGAAGGACGCGCTGACCGAGATCGGCGCCGAGTTCCAGCAGTTCGCCACGCTGTATCGCGCGCTGGGCTGGCACGAGGCGATTGGTTCGTCGGGCACGCACAAGTCGATCGGCGAGATCTGCGCGGCGATGAAGCTGACCAAGGGCGCGATCACCGCGCAGGCGTTGCCGGTGCTGCGCGATGAATTGCTCAAGGCCAAGCGCATCGAGGACATCGAACTGCCGGGGCTGTCGGCCGACCGGCGGCCGATCATCGCCGGCGGCATCCTGGTGCTGGAGGCGGCGTTCCAGGCGCTGGGCCTGGAAAAGCTGATGGTCAGCAAGGCGGCGATGCGCGAAGGCATTCTCTACGACATGCTGGGCCGCGCCGGCGCCGACGACCCGCGTGACGGATCGGTGGCCGCGCTGGTGCAACGTTACGGCATCGACGAGAACCAGGCCGGGCGTGTGGATGCCACGGCGCAGCGCCTGCTCGCGCAGGTGGCCGACGCCTGGCACCTGGACGGCGACGACGCGCGCATGCTCGGCTGGGCAGCGCGCCTGCACGAGCTGGGGCTGATGATCGCGCACAGCCAGTACCACGTGCATGGCGCGTATGTGCTGGAGAATTCCGACATCGCCGGCTTCTCGCGCCAGGAGCAGCAGGTTCTGGCGACGCTGGTGCGCACCCACCGCCGCAACGTTCCGAAGACGGCCTTTGACGCCCTGCCCGACCGCCTGCTGCTGCCGACGCGGCGCAAGGCCGCGCTGCTGCGCCTGGCGGTGCTGTTGCACCGCGCGCACGAGTCCGACCCGATCCCGACGCTGGAAGTGACGGCCGACGACAACCGCTTGTCGCTGGTGCTGTCGCAGGAGTGGTTGCGCTCGCGGCCGTTGTTGCGCGCGGATCTGATCGGCGAGGTGGAGGGAATGGCCGGGCTGGGGATTGTGTTCAAGCCCTTCGAGGCTTGAGGCCGTCGGCTGTCGCACCCTGCCTGCCGTTGTAGGAGAGGCTTCAGCCCCGACAAGCGGAGTTGCGATCTGTTAGATGGCGGTCGCGGCTGAAGCCGCTCCTACAAAGGGCGAGACCCGCACCGCGTCATCTGCCCGACACGCAGCTGACACGCGCGTGCCACCCCCCCGACTGATCATGGCGCCCATCCGGAGGTCGCCATGCGCTATGCCATCGTCACCGAGACCTACCCGCCGGAGGTCAACGGCGTTGCCCTCACCGTGCAGGGACTGGAAAACGGACTGCGCGCCCGCGGGCACGCCGTGCAGGTGGTCCGCCCGCGGCAGCCCGCCGACCTCGCCGACAACGACGATGCCCTGCTCGTGCGCGGCGCCGCCCTGCCCCGCTACCCCGGCCTGCGCTTCGGCCTGCCCGCCACCCAGCGCCTGACCCGCTACTGGCAAACCCAGCGACCGGACGCCGTGTACATCGCCACCGAAGGCCCGCTCGGCTGGTCGGCGATGCGCGCAGCGCGTCGCCTCGGCATCCCCGTCGCCAGCGGCTTTCATACCCGCTTCGACGAATACCTTGCCGACTACGGTGCCCCGTGGCTGCAGGGCGCCGCCCTGCGCTGGATGCGTCGCTTCCACAACCACGCCGGCGCCACCCTGGTGCCGACTGAAGAACTGCGCCAGTTCCTGCACGACAACGGCTTTGAACGCGTGCGCCTGCTCGCACGCGCAGTCGACAACCTGCAGTTCGACCCACGCCACCGCGACCCGGCGCTGCGCGAGGAATGGGGTATCGACGGCCATGGCTTCGCCGCGATCTATGTCGGCCGCATCGCCGGCGAAAAGAATCTGCCCCTGGCCGTACAGGCCTTCCGGCGCATCCAGCAGGTCCGGCCGAAGGCGCGTTTTGTCTGGGTCGGCGACGGCCCGATGCGCGAGCGCCTGCAACGCGAAAACCCGGACTTCATCTTCTGCGGCATCCAGCGCGGCGACGCCCTGGCCCGGCATTTCGCCAGCGGCGACCTGTTCCTGTTCCCCAGCCGCAGCGAAACCTTCGGCAACGTCACCCTCGAAGCCATGGCCAGTGGCGTGGCCACCGTGGCCTTCGACTACGGCGCCGCCCGCCAGTACCTGCGCCATGGCATCAGCGGCGCGGCGGTCAACGAGGACGCGGAATTCATCGCCGCAGCCGTGCAACTGGCGCAGGATGACGCCACCCGCGAACGCATGGGCCACGCTGCCAGTGCGGCGATGAAGCAGTTGCACCCCGATCGCGTGGTGTCCGACTTCGACGCCTTGCTGCAATCCCTGGTCCAACCCCGGAGCACTTATGTCGTCGACGCGGCTTGAGCTGTTGCGCGGGCGCGAAACCCGCTGGTGCCGGCGCGCCAATCACTGGTGTCGGCGCTCGCGCGTGCGGCGCTTCTTCGCGCTCACCAGCCGTCTTGGCGACGGCGTGTTCTGGTACGCACTGATGGCGCTGCTGGTCGCCGTGGACGGCATGGACGGCGTGCGGGCCTCTGCGCACATGGCCGCCACCGGCGTGGTCGCGTTGACGCTGTACAAAAGCCTCAAACGCTGGACGCGCCGCCCGCGCCCCTTTGCGGCGGACCTGCGCATCCGCGCCTGGGTAGCGCCACTGGACGAATTCAGTTTTCCCTCCGGGCATACCCTGCACGCGGTGTCCTTCAGCATCGTCGCGCTGGCCTATTACCCGTGGCTGGCACCGGTGCTGGTGCCGTTCTCGGCCTGCGTGGCGCTGTCGCGCGTGGTGCTGGGGCTGCACTACCCCAGCGACGTGCTCGCCGCCACGGCGATCGGCAGTGCGCTGGCCAGCCTGTCGCTGGGCTTCCTGCCCATGGCGACCCTGCTCTAGGCCGGCACCCGCCCGCACGCCACAGCGGACCGCGGCGCGGCCTGGCCTACAATGCCGCGCATGACGACCCTATTCGTTTCCGACCTGCACCTGGACCCGGCACGCCCGGCCATCACCGACCTGTTCCTGGCCTTCCTGCGCGGCGAAGCGCGCCAGGCCGAGGCGCTGTACATCCTCGGCGACCTGTTCGAGGCGTGGATTGGCGACGACACCCCTTCGCCGGCCGCCGACGCGGTCGCGGCCGAGCTGCACGCGCTGGCCGACAGCGGCGTGCCGGTGTACTTCATGGCCGGCAACCGCGATTTCCTCGTTGGCGAGGACTACGCGCACCGCGCCGGCTTCCGCATCCTGCCCGACCCCACGGTGATCGACCTGTACGGCCGCCCGACCCTGTTGATGCACGGCGATCTGCTGTGCACCGACGACGTGGCCTACCAGCAGTTCCGTGCGCAGACGCGCGACCCGGCCTTCATTGCCCAGTTCCTCTCGCAGCCGCTGGCCGCGCGCGTCGCGTTCGCGCAGCAGGCGCGTGCTGCGAGCCAGGCGCGGCAGTCGGAGCTGAAGCAGGGCGACCGTGCGCAGTTCGAGACCGTCACCGACGTGGCACCTGCCGAAGTCGAAGCGACGTTCGCGCGCTACGGCGTGGACCGCATCATCCATGGGCATACGCACCGGCCGGCGATCCATTCGCTGCAGGTGGGCGAGCTGTCGTGCACGCGCGTGGTGTTGGGCGACTGGTATGAGCAGGGCTCGGTGCTGCGCGTGGATGCCGATGGGATGGAGCTGGAGTCGCTGGCGGCGCGTTGACCGATGCCTGCCAGCTGCCCGGATCGCGACGACCCAGCCGCATTCCCATACGCCTGATGAGTGTCCGCAGAATCAGCCCGCCTGCTCCACCAGGCTCGCCAGCTCATCCTCATCAAACCCCGCCAGCAGCCGCGCTTCCATGTTGAAGGGGCCATGCAGGTAGCCACCAGCGTACTCGCGCAGCAATTCCTTGAAACGCGCGCGTGGCTCGACCCCGGCGCGCTCGCAATACCAGCGGTACCAGCGCGAACCGGCGGCCACGTGCGCCACTTCCTCGCGCAGGATCAGTTCCAGGATCTGCGCAGTCGCCTCATCACCCAGCGCGCGCAGCTTCACGATCATCCCCGGGGTGACATCCAGCCCGCGCGCTTCCAGTACGCGCGGCACCAGCGCCATGCGCGCCAGGCCATCGTGCGCGGTCTTCTCGCACATTTCCCACAGGCCGTTGTGCGCGTCGAAATCGCCGTACTCGTGGCCGTACTCGCGTAGCCGCGCCTGCAACAGCGCGAAGTGGCGCGATTCGTCCTCGGCCACCGCGACCCAGTCGGCATGAAACGGCGCCGGCGGCTCGCGGAAGCGATACACCGCATCCCAGGCCAGGTCGATGGCATTGAGTTCGATATGCGCGATCGCATGCAGAAAGGCCGCGCGACCCTCGGCGCTGCCCAGTCCACGGCGCGGGAGCTCGCGCGGATGCACCAGGCGCGGCCGTGGCGGACGCCCCGGCATGCGGATCGGCGCCGGCGCGGGCGCGTTGGCCGGCAGCGCCAGCTCACCGCGGGCAAATGCCGCGGCATAGCGCTGGGTCAGCGCAACCTTTTCGGAAGAATCAGCGGCCGCCAGGCAGCGCTCAGCGGCTTGCAGCAGATCGCCGGGCAGTGCGTCGTCCATGCGATACCCGCGGCCAGGCCGCGCTCAGGCGCGGCGCTTGTGCTTGGCTTCATCCGAACGCAGTTGCTGGATGCGCTCGAAATAGCCCGGTTCGATGCCGGTGGTGTAGCGGCCGTTGAAGCACGAGGAATCGAACTCCTTCAGCGCCGGGTTGCCCTCGCGCACCGCGCTCTCCAGGTCTTCCAGGTCCTGGTAGATCAGCCAGTCGACGCCAAGGAATTCCTGGATGTCCTGCTCGGTGCGGTTGTGCGCGACCAGTTCCTCGGCCGCCGGCATGTCGATGCCGTAGATGTTCGGGAACCGCACCGGCGGTGCCGCCGAGGCCAGGTAGACCTTGCGCGCGCCGGCTTCGCGCGCCATCTGCACGATCTGCCGGCTGGTGGTGCCGCGCACGATGGAGTCATCCACCAGCAGCACCACGCGGTTGCGGAATTCCAGGTGGATCGGGTTGAGCTTGCGACGCACCGATTTCACCCGCTCGCCCTGCCCCGGCATGATGAAGGTGCGGCCGACATAGCGGTTCTTGACGAAGCCTTCGCGGTACTTCACCCCGAGCACGTTCGACATCTCCAGCGCGGCATCGCGCGAGGTGTCCGGGATCGGGATGATGGTGTCGATGTCGTGGTCCGGGCGCAGGCGCAGGATCTTTTCGCCCAGCTTCTGCCCCATGCGCATGCGGGCCTTGTGCACCGACACATTGTCGATCATCGAATCAGGGCGCGCGAAGTACACGTACTCGAAGATGCACGGCGTGTGTTCGGTGGACGGCGCGCATACTTCGGAGAACAGCTCGCCACGCGCGGTGATCACCAGCGCCTCGCCAGGCTGCACGTCGCGCACGCGCTGGAAGCCGAGAATGTCCAGGGCCGAGGACTCCGACGCCACGATGTACTCGTCGCCCTCGGCATGGCTGCGCTTGCCCAGCACCAGCGGGCGGATGCCATGCGGGTCGCGGAACGCCACCAGGCCCAGGCCCAGCACCACGCTGAGCACCGCGTAACCGCCCTTGCAGCGGCGGTGCACGCCGGCCACCGCGCGGATCGCCGCTTCCGGCGTCAGCACACCCTGCGCGTCGAGCTCGTGCGCGAACACGTTCAGCAGCACTTCGCTGTCCGAATCGGTGTTGATGTTGCGGCGGTCGGTCTCGAACACCTGCTGGCGCAGCGCCTCGGTGTTGATCAGGTTGCCGTTGTGGGCCAGGGCGATGCCGAACGGCGAGTTCACGTAGAACGGCTGCGCCTCGTCCATGCCTTCTGAACCGGCGGTCGGGTAGCGGCAATGGGCGATGCCGACGCGGCCTTCGAGCAGCGCCATCTTGGTTTCATCAAAGACATCGCGCACCAGGCCGTTGGCCTTCTGCACGCGCAGGCGCGTGCCGTCCGCGGTGGCGATGCCAGCGGCATCCTGGCCGCGATGCTGCAGGACGGTCAGGCCGTCATAAAGCTGCCCGGCCACGTTCTGGTTGCCGACGATACCGACGATGCCACACATGTTGCGCGTTCTCCGCTTCGGCTTGCGCCGTTATTGGGAAGGTGGCCGTGCCTGGCCGTGGGGATCGACCCGACGTGGGCCGCTTTCACCGTCGCGCGCAGGCGCCGGCTCGATGTTGCGGGGCAGCGCCGCGGCAGGTTCCGCCGTGGCCGTCTCGCCGCCCTGGCCCGCGCGGCCCTCCGCCGCGGGCAGTGCGACGGGCTGTCCCGTCGCGGAGAGGTCGCCATTATCGCCCGGCAAGGCCAACTTGCCCAAATCCGTCACTGGAACGGACCAGTCCGGCAGCTGCGCGCGCATCCACTGCGCGCCCGGCGCCAGCCACGGCACCACCTGCGACTGCCGCCACGCTGCTTCCTGCGGCAGCGAGCTGTAACCCATCAGCAGCACCAGCACGCAGGCCAGCACCACGCCACGCAGCGCACCCAGGCCGAAACCGGCAATCCGGTCCAGGCCGCCCAGGCGCACCGCGTTCACCGCCGCGCGGATCAGCCAGCCGACCAGCGCCACCGCGGCGAACACGACCACGAACACGCCGCCATAGCCGCCCAGGTAGTGGCTCAGGCCCGGGTGCTGGCCCTGCGCCAGCCAATCGGCGGCCGCGCCGCCAAACAGGAATGACAGCCACACCGCCAGCAGCCACGACAGCGTGCCCACGACAATGCCGATGAAACCGCGAAACAGGCCGAGCAGCGCGGACAGGCCGATGACGCCCAGCAACACCAGATCGATCACGCCCGGCTCCGTGCCGCGGCCGTCCACTGCATGGGTGCGCGCCGCTGCGGAATCAAGGATGCGGCCGCACCATGCCGCTGATGCCGACCTTGCTCGCCACCTGCGCCTTCAGCTGTTCGGCATCGGCGCGATTGGCGACCGGGCCCACGCGCACGCGGTTCAGCGTGCCCTTGTCGGTGCGCACCTGTTCGACGAAAGCGCTGAAACCGGCGGCGCGGGCGCGGTCGCGCAGGGCGTTGGCATCTTCGACGCGGCCGAAGGCACCGAGCTGCACGGCAAAGCCGACACTGCTGGCAGCCGGCGCGCTGGGCGCAGCCGGCTTGGGCGCTGGCGCGGGCGCCTGCGGCTTGGGCGCGGCCGGCGTCGGCTTCGGCGCGGCGGCGACCGGGGTGCTGGGCTTGGCTGCGGCCGGCACCGGCTTGGCTGGTTCGGGTGGCAGCGCCTCGCTGCGCACCGGCGCACTCGGCGCGGTGGGCGCCGGCGTGGATGCGGTCGCGGCCGGCGCCGGGTCGGCGGCATCGGCATTGAGCACGACCACCTGGGCGTTGACGTCGCTGCGCACCTTCACCGCTTCCAGGCGTACCGATTCGGCCTGTGCGTGGTCCGCATAAGGGCCGATGCGCACGCGCCAGGCCGGGCGGCCATTGATCTGCGTCTGTTCGCTGAAGCCAGGCAGGCGCGATTGCTTGAGCCGCGCGATCACCGCATTGGCATCGGCCTCGCTGGCATAGGCACCGAAGTTCACCGCGTAGTTGCCAGCGGCCGTGGCCGGCGGCAGCGCGCCATCCTCGGCGGGCGTGGCCGCAGCAGCGGGATTGGCGACCGGTGCCGGCGTGCTGCCGGGCGTGCCGTTCATGCCTACCGCGCCGCCCTGCGGGGCGCTGCCCGGGGTGACCAGCGGCAATTCGCGGGTTTCAAACTGGCCGTCGGCCGGAGCCGGCGGCGCCTCGATCGGCACGTCGCTGACGCCGCTGTCGGGCGCGGGGCCCTTGACCAGCATGGGCAGGAAGATCACGGCAAGCGCCACCAGGACGATGGCGCCGATCAGTCGCTGTTTCAGGGCTGTATCCACGTGGGTTTCGGCGGCGTGGTGGAAGATCGCGACGATTATA
This sequence comes from Stenotrophomonas sp., assembly GCA_035629025.1. GTDB lineage: Bacteria > Pseudomonadota > Gammaproteobacteria > Xanthomonadales > Xanthomonadaceae > Stenotrophomonas_A. The sequence continues at coordinate 28,114 of DASPIU010000049.1, read as the reverse complement.
AGGCCGGCACCGCCACACCGGCCTCAGGCAACTGAATGAAGTGCCTGCAATGCCTCGGCCACGGTGTGGAAGGAACCAAACACCAGCACGCGGTCGCCGGCCTGCGCGCGCGCCAGCGCCTGCTGCAGCGCCTGCGCCACGTCATCGGCGAGCACACCCTGCGCGGCGGCGGTATCGGCCAGGCGCGCGCGCAACGCGGCGGCGTCCTGCCCGCGCGCACCGCCCAGCCCTGCCAGATGCCAGTGGTCGATCTGCGCTTCCAGTGCCTGGACCACGGCGTGGCTGTCCTTGTCGGCGAGCGCGGCGTAGACCGCGTGGGTCGCGCCGGCGCCAGGGCGCTCCTGCAGCCATTGCGCCAGCACGCGCGCGGCCTGTGGGTTGTGGCCGACATCGAGGACGACCTCGATCTCGCCTACCCGCACCGATTGCAGGCGCCCCGGCACGCCCGCGCTGGCCACGCCCTCGGCCCAGGCCGTGCGCGGCACCGCCACGCGCAGCGCGCGCAGTGCGGCAATGGCAGCACCGGCATTGGCCAGTTGCACCGGCGCGCGCAGCGCCGGCATCGGCAATTCCAGGCGTACCGCGACATCACGCCAGCGCCAGCGCTCGCCGTCGATGGGCTCGCAGAAATAGTCACTGCCATAGCGGATGGCGTTGGCGCCCAGCAGGTAGGCGCGCGCGAGCACGCTGGACGGCGGGTCGATCTCGCCCAGCACCACCGGCTTCCAGCCGCGGATGATGCCGGCCTTCTCCGCACCAATGGCCTCGCGGTCTGCGCCCAGCCAGTCGGTATGGTCGATGTCCACGGTGGTGATGACCGCCACGTCGGCGTCGACAAGATTCACCGCATCCAGGCGCCCGCCCAGGCCTACCTCGAGCACCGCCAGGTCCAGGCCGGCGCGGCCGAACAGCCACAGCGCGGCCAGCGTGCCGTACTCGAAATAGGTCAGCGCGGTGTCGGCACGCGCGGATTCGACGGCGGCGAAGGCGGCCACCAGATCGGCGTCGGCGGCGTCGCGGCCATCGATGCGCACGCGCTCGTTGTAGGCCAGCAGGTGCGGCGAGGTATAGGCGCCCACCTTCCAGCCGGCGGCGCGGGCGATGGCTTCGATGAAGGCTACCGTCGAGCCCTTGCCGTTGGTGCCGCCCACGACAATCGTCTTCCTGGCCGGTGCGCCCAGGCCCATGCGCGTGGCCACTTCGCGCACGCGGTCCAGCCCCATCGCGATCGACTGTGGATGCTGACGCTCGATGTACGTCAGCCATTCGGTAAGGGAATTGCGGGTATCCACGGCGCGCTGCGATAGGAATTGGCCGCCATTATCGCGTGTTTGCCGGCCGCGCCGGCAGCCCGGCTCAGTGCGCGCCGCGGGCTGAAGCCTTGGCCACGTACATGGCGCGGTCGGCGGCGCCCATCCATTCGTCCAGCCCGCGATGATGCGGGGCCAGGGCGGCTGCTCCGACACTCACGCTGACCCGCAGCTCCGGCCAGTTGGGCAGGCGCAGCGCCGCGACCTGCTGGCGCAGGCTGCCCGCCACGCGCTCGGCCTCGGTCAGGCTGGACGCCAGCAGCAAGGCGAATTCGTCGCCGCCCAGGCGCGCGGGGAAGCCGCTGGCGCCGGCCTGCTCACGCAGCAGCCGGGCGATCTCGCGCAGCACTTCGTCACCGGCGACGTGGCCGTGGCGGTCGTTGATCGTCTTGAAGCCGTCCACGTCGAGCACCAGCAGCACCGCCTGCGCCTGGCTGGCGCGGACCGAGACGATGAGCTCCAGCGCGCGCGCGTTGAAGAAGCGCCGGTTGGGCAGGTCCACGCCCGGGTCGGTGAGGTTGAGCCGGTCCAGTTGCCGGTTCTGCTGGGCAATGCGCCGCCCCAGGTCGTGGCCGACGTGGCTCAGGGCCAGCATGTAGATGAAGATAGGCGGCAGCGAGCAGGCAATGGTGCGCATCGAAGCGGTCGGCTGGAACGGCCAGCCCAGCGCCCAGGCGGTCAACAGCACCGCGGCCGCGCAGGCCACCGCGGCGCGGCCGAGCAGGCGCCAGCCGCCGGCGGCGAGACGATCGGCCGCCAGGATGCTGAGCATCGCCGCCGCCGGGACCAGACTGAACTGGCTGGCGGCAATCCAGAAGCCACCCAGCGCCGCATCGGCGACCAGATTGCGGTGTTCGGCAGCCAGTGGATCGCGTGCGCGCCGCGACAGCCAGAACGCCAGGTGCGGCCACACCAGCACGTTCAACGCCACCAGCAGCGCATAGCGTCCCAGCGTGCCCTGTTCCTGCAACACCGAAACGTAGGGCATCGCCAGCAACAGCACGCCGAGGTTGCGCATCGGGTAGATCCGGCGCACGAAGGCGCGGGCCTTGGCCTGGGCGTCGGGCTGGGTGGTGTAGTACGGCATCGGCGGCAGCTGCCGTGCCTACAGCGCGCGGTGCTTGGCTTCGCCGAAGAACGGGGTGTGATGGCTGCAATCGTTCAGGCGCACCACTTCCAATTGCTCGATGTCATCGCCTTCGAGCAGGTTGAGCGTGGTCGGCGCCTGGCGGAAGGTCCACAGCCGCGACAGCGGAATGCCCAGCACCTTGCACAGCAGCACGCGGTTGACCGCATCGTGCGCGACCACCAGCAAGGTGTCGTGCGCGCCCAGGCCGTCGGCGGCCAGGGCCAGCCCGCGCCAGGAGCGCTCAAGCACCTGACGCAGCGATTCGCCACCCGGCATCAGCACGGTGTCGGGCTCTTCGCGCCAAGCGCGCAGCCGGGCCGGGTCCTTGTCGTGGATCTCGCTGGCCAGCAGGCCCTCCCACTCGCCATGGGCGATTTCCTGCAGGTCGGCATCCAGGGTCAGCATCGATTCGCGCGCCGGCCCCAACGCCAGCCGCGCGGTGGTCTGCGCACGCGACAGCGGCGAGGCCACGGCACGGTCGATCGGCACCTCGCGCAAGCGCTCGCCCAGCGCGCGCGCCTGGCTTTCACCCACAGGCGAGAGCGGGATATCGATCTGGCCCTGGTAGCGGCCTTCGGCGTTCCACGGCGTTTCGCCGTGGCGGGCAAGCAAGATGCGCATGTGGGAGCGTTCCTGGGGGGACGCGTGGCGGGCGCCACGCGGGATCGGGATCATAACCGCAGCGCCGCGCGCACCGGACGCCGAGGCCCGGTGCGTCGTGCGCGGTCCCGCGGTCAGTGCTGCAGGTTCAGTTCCTTCAGCAACTGCGGCGCCGGTGCGACCTCGCGCATGATCCATTCCAGGTAGCGGCTGTCGACGCTGATCATCCGCGTCATTGCCGGGTCGAACACCCAGTTGCTGCTCACCGATTCCCAGTTGCCATCAAAGGCCAGGCCGACGAGCTTGCCGTGCGCGTCCAGCACCGGCGAGCCGGAGTTGCCGCCGGTGATGTCCAGGTCCGAAAGGAAGTTCACCGGCACCGAGCCCAGACGCGAGTCCTGCAGCCCGGCGTAGCGCTTGGCCTTGACCGCATCCAGCAGCGCCTTGGGCGAGTCGAACGGATCGGCGCCGGTCTCCTTGGCGACCACGCCTTCCAGGGTGGTGAACGGGGTGTACTCGACGCCGTCCTTCGGTGCATAGCCCTTGACGTTGCCAAAGGTGATGCGCAGCGAGAAGTTGGCGTCCGGATAGACGCGTTCGCCCTGGCTGAGCTTGTAGTCGGCCAGCGCCTGCAGGTACACCGGGCGGTACTTGAGCGCCTCGCCCTTCTGGATCTTGTCCTGCCGCTCGATCTCCAGCAGGGCCGGCATCACCGCCACCGCATAGCGGATGGCCGGGTCGTCGCTGGCCTCGAAGGCTGCGCGGTCGGCGCGCAGCCACTTCAGGCGCTCGTCGGTGCTGCCCAGGCGCGTGCCGTCGAGGCGGGTCACCGCCTGCGCGACCGCGGCCGAATCCGAACCGCCCAGCCACTGGTCCACCGCCGCCACACGCTGATCGACCGGCAGCTTCACGTACTCGCCGAGCCAATAGGCTTGCAGCTGGCGATCCATCGCCGGCACGTAGCGGCGCTCCATCTGCTTCATCGCGCCTTCGATCTGCGGCAGGTCGCGCTCCTGGTAGCCACTCTCGCGCTCGGCATCCGGCTTGGCCCGCTCCAGCGCCAGGCGATACAGCGTGACCGCCGCACCGACCGTGCCGCCGCGGTCGAACTGACCCAGCACCAGGTCGCGCGCCTGGGTGGCGCGGGCCTGCTGGTTGAGCGCGACCAGCTGCTCATGCGCCTGCAACCCGGCCTTGCCCTGCGCGCCCTGCTGCTTCAGCCAGCCCAGCACCGCGGCCTCCTCGGCGCGCTTCTGGCCTGCGGCGTCGATGCGGGTGAAACCCTGCAACTGGCCTTCGTAGTTCTTGCTGGTGTTGTTCAGCCCGGCCATGGTGCTGGCGTACTTCACCGCGATGTCCGGGTTCTGCTTGCCTGCGGCCTGGATCATCGCGATGACGTTCTGGTAGTGCCGGGCAATCGTGGGATAGGTCCACTGCGCGGTGTTCTCGAATTCGGCCACCAGCGCATAGCGGTTGGTGCGGCCGGGATAGCCGGCGACCATCACGAAATCACCGGCGCCGAGCGGCTGGTCGGCGAACTTCAGCCAATGCCTGGGCTGGTACGGCACGTTGTCCTTGGCGAAGGCGGCTGGCTTGCCATCCTTGCCGACATAGGCGCGGTAGAAGGAGAAGTCGCCGGTGTGGCGCGGCCACATCCAGTTGTCGATGTCGCCGCCGAACTTGCCGACGCTGCCGGGCGGCGCATAGACCAGGCGCACGTCCTTGATTTCCAGGTTCTTGAACAGGCGATAGCTGTTGCCGCCGGCAAAGCTGAAGAGCTGGCAGCGATACCCGGGCTGCGCCTCGCAGGTAGCCACTTGTTCCTTCTCGAAGGCTTCCAGGGCCTGGGTGCGACGCAGCGCGTCGGCACCGGCCCGGTCCATGGCCGCCTTCGCCTGGGCGGTGACGTCGGTGATGTCATCGAGCACGTAGATGCGCGCGTTGGGGCCGGCGCTGAGCTCGTCGCCGCGCCTGGGCGCATTGAAGCCATCCTTGATCAGGTTCTTCTGCGCGGTCGAGTTGAGCTGGATCGCGCCATAGGCGCAGTGATGGTTGGTGACCACCAGGCCCTGCGGCGAGACGAAGCTGGCGGTGCAGCCGCCCAACGCGACCACCGCGCCCATCGGATCGCCAGTGAGGTCGGCCAGCTGCTCGGCCGGCAGCTTCAACCCGGCCTGCTGCAGCGGACCGGAAATCTGCGGCAGTTGCTGCGGCACCCACATGCCCTCGCCGGCATGAACCAGGGTGCTGGCGCCGAGGCCGGCGCAAAGAGTGGCGGCAATGGACAGGGCAAGCGGGCTGGAACGCATCGGGCAAGACACTCTGCTGGAAAGATGACTGGAGTGTAACCGCTGCGCTGCGCCCCACCCCGCTGGCAGCGGCACGATCGATCTGGCGGTGCAGCACGGCCGGTCCTGACCTGCGCCGTATAATTCGCGCCTTCTCTCTCCCACAGGTTTCGGCGGCAATGACGCAAACGATGAAGGCGCTGGTCAAGCGCGAAGCAGCCAAGGGCATCTGGCTGGAAGAAGTGCCGGTGCCGGTGCCGGGCCCGAACGAAGTGCTGATCAAGCTGGAAAAGACCGCCATCTGCGGCACCGATCTGCACATCTATCTGTGGGACGACTGGAGCCAGCGCACGATCAAGCCGGGCCTGACCATCGGCCATGAGTTCGTCGGCCGCATCGCCGCGCTCGGTTCGGCGGTGACCGGTTACCAGGTGGGACAGCGCGTGTCGGCCGAAGGCCACATCGTCTGCGGGCATTGCCGCAACTGCCGCGGCGGGCGCCCGCACCTGTGCCCGAACACGGTCGGCATCGGCGTCAACGTCAATGGCGCCTTCGCCGAATACATGGTGATGCCGGCATCCAACCTGTGGCCGATCCCCGACCAGATTCCCTCGGAGCTGGCCGCGTTCTTCGATCCTTACGGCAATGCGGCGCACTGCGCGCTGGAATTCGACGTGGTCGGCGAGGACGTGCTGATCACCGGCGCTGGCCCGATCGGGATCATTGCCGCCGGCATCTGCAAACACATCGGCGCGCGCAACGTGGTGGTCACCGACGTCAACGACTTCCGCCTGAAACTGGCCGCGGACATGGGTGCCACGCGCGTGGTCAACGTCGCCAACACCTCGCTGAAGGAGGTGATGGCCGACCTGCACATGGAAGGCTTCGACGTGGGCCTGGAGATGAGCGGCAACCCGCGCGCCTTCAACGACATGCTCGATTGCATGTACCACGGCGGCAAGATCGCCATGCTCGGCATCATGCCGCGCGGCGCCGGTTGCGACTGGGACAAGATCATCTTCAAGGGCCTGACCGTGCAGGGCATCTACGGCCGCAAGATGTACGAGACCTGGTACAAGATGACCCAGCTGGTGCTGTCCGGCTTCCCGCTGGGCAAGGTGCTCACCCACCAGCTGCCGATTGACGATTTCCAGAAGGGCTTTGACCTGATGGAAGAAGGCAAGGCCGGCAAGGTCGTGCTGAGCTGGAACTGAGCCAGCGCGCATTGCGCGATGGCTTGATCCGCCGCAAGAAAGAAGGCGCCCCGCGGGGCGCCTTCTGCGTTCTAGCCGGCCAGCACTGGCTCAGGGCCAGCTGACAGTGGCGGTGGCGACCACGCGACTGTCCGAATTGGGCTGGCCGAAGTTGTATTCGCCGCTGCTGCTGGTGTCGTAGTACGCGACGCTGAGATTGAGCGGGCCCCAGGTCTTGCCGACGGTGACGCCGTAGTCGGTGTAATCCTTGTAGTCGAGGCTGGACGAATAAGTCGTGCGGCCGACATGCAGGCCGACGCTGAAATCGGCCGGCAACGCCCAGTCCGCGCCCGCGGCGTAGTAGAAGCTGTCTTCGTCCAGGCCGTAGATGTCGTTGGTGTACGCGACCGTCAGGCTGTAGGTATCGAGGAAGGTGGTCTTGGTGATCAGCTCGTTGTAGTTCGACGCGCCGGCACCAGGGTAGTTATAGCGGTTGACCATCACGTCGAAGTTCCAGTTCTCGGCGAAGTCGATGCCATAGCCAATGAAGCCGTCCACTTCCCAGTCCGGGTCGCCGGCGCCGAAGTCGACATTGGAGACCCAGGTGCCCACGTAGAGTCCGAAGGGCGCGGTATAGGTCAAACCCGCCTGGAAGGCCGGGTCTTCGTTGGTCTGCGAGATGCCGCGAAAGACGTAGTCACTGGTGACGGCAAAGGTGCCACTGAAGCCTGATGAGGATTCCTCCTCGGCCTCCTGGGCGAAGGCGCTGGCGGACAGCGCGGACAGGGCGAGCACGGCGGCACAGGCGAGGGGGAGCGACTTCATCGGGCACATCTCCTGGGGGTGGCGAGGAAACTGCGGACTGGAAGCGTCCTTTACAGATTCTTAACCCAGGTTTCGTTGCAGTGCAACACCGCCGTGCTAGTCAGCGTCCCGGGCAGGGCCCAGGCCCCGCCCTGCCCTCAGCCCGGCAAGGGGAAAACCCCGTAGCGGCGGGCTGCCAGCTGCAAGGGTTGGCCGGCCTGAAAGGCCGCGCCGGAGGCCGGCAGATCGACTTCCACCTCCTCCGCCACGGTGTCGAGCCGTGCCCGCAGGCGCAGGCGAGCGCCGCTGCGCTGGGTGGACAGCACCGTCGCCGGCCAGCCGCCGTCTTCCAGCACCAGGTCTTCCGGGCGCACGAACAGCGCCACTGCGTCCGCGCCCGCGGTCGGCCCGGTCCAGGGCAAGGCGCGCCCCGCCACCTGCACCTGGCCGTCGGCCGCGCGCCCGGGCAGGCGGTTGACCTCGCCGACGAAGCCGTAGACGAACGGCGAGGCCGGGTGGTCGTAGACCGCGGCCGGGCTGTCCAGTTGTTCGATGCGGCCGCGATTGAGGATGGCGACGCGGTCGGCCAGCTCCAGCGCTTCTTCCTGGTCGTGGGTAACGAACACGGTGGTCAGCCCGGTGCGCTCGTGCAGTTCGCGCAGCCAGCGCCGCAGGTCGCGCCGCACCTGCGCGTCCAGCGCGCCGAAAGGTTCGTCCAGCAGCAGCACTCGCGGCTCGATCGCCAGCGCGCGCGCCAGTGCCACGCGCTGGCGCTGGCCGCCGGACAGCTGCGTCGGGTAGCGATTCTCCAGGCCTTGCAGCTGCACCAGCGAGAGCAGTTCGTGCACGCGATCAGCGATGCGCGCCTTCGCCCAGCGCGCCTGTCCGCGGCGCACGCGCAGGCCGAAGGCGATGTTGTCGAACACAGTCATGTGCTTGAACAACGCGTAGTGCTGGAACACGAAGCCGACCCGACGCGATTGCACGCTCATGCTGGTGGCGTCCTCGGTACCGAACAGGACGCGGCCACGGTCAGCGGCCTCGAGCCCGGCGATGATGCGCAGCAAAGTGGTCTTGCCCGAACCGGAAGGGCCGAGCAAGGCCAGCAACTCGCCCTGGCGGATGTCCAGATCGATGCCGTCCAGTGCGGCGAACTGGTCGAAGCGCTTGTGCAGGTCTTGGATGCGGATGCCCATGTTCGCCTCAGTGACGGTGGTTGGACGCCAGCGATTCGCCATGGCGCCACTCCAGGTAGGTCTTCAGCGCCAGGGTGACCAGCGCACTCAATGCCAGCAACGCGGCGCAGGCGAATGCGGCGCTGTAGGCGTATTCGTTGTAAAGAATTTCCACATGCAGCGGCAGCGTGTTGGTGCGGCCGCGGATGTGCCCGGACACCACCGACACCGCGCCGAATTCGCCCATGGCCCGCGCCCCGCACAGCAGCACTCCATATACCAACCCCCAGCGGATATTGGGCAGGGTGACGCGCCAGAACATCTGCCAGCCGCTGGCGCCCAGGCTCAGCGCCGCCAGTTCCTCGTCGCTGCCCTGCTGCTCCATCAGCGGCATCAGCTCGCGGGCAATGAAGGGGAAGGTCACGAAGGTCGTCGCGAGCACGATGCCCGGCAACGCAAACACGATCTTCGGCAACTGGATCAGGGTCTGGCCGATGATCGGCAACTGCACTTGCCAGCCCTCCTCGATCAGCGGCCAGGCCAAGCCGTTGCGGCCAAAGATCAGCACGAAGATCAGGCCGGCCACCACCGGCGAGACCGAGAACGGCAGATCGATCAGGCTGACCAGCAGGCGCTTGCCGCGAAAGCGATGCTTGCTCACCAGCCACGCCGCGGCCACGCCGAATACCAGATTGAGCGGCAGCACGATCGCGGTGACCAGCACGGTCAGGCGGATCGCGGCCAGCGCGTCGGGATCGCTGATCGCTCGCCAGAACACCCCCAGCCCGCCACGCAGCGCTTCGGCAAACACCAGCACCAGCGGCAGCAACAGGAAGAACAGCAGGAACGCCAGCGCGCCCAGCACCAGCAGCGCGCGCACCCAGCGCGGCTCGGTGGTGGGGCCGGCGAGGGCATCGCGGGGCCGGTGGGCCGGCATGGCGGACTCCTGCAGGGGCAGCGCAATATCCGGGGCGATGGGGTTCATCGTGCCCTACTCCCGGCCCTTGCGCTGCATCCAGCCCTGCAGCCCGTTCACCAGCACCAGCACGGCAAAGGACAGCAGCAGCATGGCCGCGGCAATGGCGGTGGCGCCCGCGTAATCGAACTCCTCCAGACGGATGGTGATCAGCAGCGGCGCGATCTCGGTGGCGTTGGGCAGGTTGCCGGCAATGAAGATCACCGAGCCGTACTCGCCCACGCCCCGCGCGAAGGCCAGGGCGAAGCCGGTCAGCACCGCCGGCCACAGGCCCGGGAGTACCACGCGCAACACGGTCTGCCAGCGCCCGGCACCGAGCGTGGCGGCCGCTTCCTCGAATTCCTTTTCCGACTCCGCCAGCACCGGCTGCACCACCCGCACCACGAACGGCAGGCCGACGAACACCAGCGCCACCACGATGCCCAATTGGGTGTAGGCGACCTTGATGCCCAGCGGCTCCAGCCAGCGCCCGACCCAGCCATTGCCGCCGTACAGCGCGGTCAAGGCAATGCCGGCGACCGCGGTGGGCAGGGCGAACGGCAGGTCGATCATCGCGTCGAACAGGCGCTTGCCCGGAAAGCGGTATCGCACCAGCACCCACGCCACCCAGGTGCCCATCAAGGCATTGAACGCGGCCGCGGCCAGCGCGGTGCCGAAGCTCACCCGCAGCGCCGACAGCACGCGCGGCTCGCTCCACACTTGCCACACGCCCGACCAGCCCAGGCCGCTGGTCTTGACGAATACGCCCAGCAGCGGGATCAGCACGATCAATCCCAGCCAGACAAACGTGATCCCCAGGCTCAGTCCGAACCCGGGGATCACGTTGCGATGCCGCCTGGGACGCGGCGTTTGCAATACCTCCACTGCCATCGGCTACTTGCTCGCCTGGATCTGGTCGAACAGCCCGCCATCAGCGAAGTGCTCGGCCTGCGCCTTGTCCCAGGAACCGAACGCCGAATTGATCGTCACCAGTTCCACCTTCGGGAAGCGCGCCACGTCGGCGGCGTCGGCAAATTCCGGGTGGCGCGGGCGGTAGTAGTGGCGCGCGGCGATCTTCTGCCCCTCCGGCGAATACAGGTATTTCAGGTAGGCCTCGGCCACTTCGCGCGTGCCATGGCGGTCGACGTTGCGGTCGACCACCGCCACCGAAGGTTCGGCCAGGATCGACAGCTTCGGCACGACGATCTCGAACTTGTCCGGCCCCAGTTCCTCCTGTGCCAGAAACGCCTCGTTCTCCCAGGCCAGCAGCACGTCGCCGATGCCACGCTGCACGAAGGTGGTGGTGGCGCCGCGCGCGCCGGTGTCGAGCACCGGCACGTTGCGGAACAGCGCGCGCATGTAGTTGAGCGTGCGCTCGCGATCGCCCTTGAAGATCCGGTCGGCATAGGCCCAGGCCGCCAGGTAGTTCCAGCGCGCGCCACCGGAGGTCTTGGGGTTGGGCGTCACCACCGACACACCCGAGCGCAGCAGGTCAGGCCAGTCCTTGATGTTCTTCGGGTTGCCCTTGCGCACCAGGAACACGATCGTCGAGGTGTAGGGCGCGCTGTTGTCGGGCAGGCGCTTGTCCCAGCCCGGCTGGATCAGCTTGGCCTTCTGCGCGATCGCATCCACGTCATAGGCCAGCGCCAGGGTGACCACATCGGCCTCGATGCCGTCGATCACCGCGCGCGCCTGCTTGCCCGAACCGCCATGCGAGGTTTCGATGCTGACGGTATCGCCCTTGGTCTGCTTCCAATGCTTGGCGAAGGCGGCGTTGTAGTCCTTGTACAACTCGCGAGTGGGATCGTAGGACACATTGAGCAGTTGAACGTCGCGGGCGGCGGCCGGCGCGACCACAGCGGCGGCGAGCAGCAAGGCGGACAGCAACCGCGCGCTGCGCGAAGGGGAGGTTTTCATCGTCGCTTTCTCCATGATCAGAAGGCCACCTGGAGGCGGGAAAACACCGCCTTTTCGTCTTCGCGGTCGGCGCCGGCCACGGCGCCCCCCTCGAAGCGGGTCTGCGAATAATTGAATACCAGCTTGAGATTGCTGGTGAGGTACCAGTTCACGCCGAAGGTCCAGGCCTGGGCACGGCGCGCGGCCGCGTCGGCGCTGGCAAACAGCGGGAAGGCAGCATCGTCCACGTCGAGTACAGCATAGCGACCCACCACTTCCCAGGCTCCGTAGCCACCGTCTTTGCCGACTGGGCGTGATGGGCGTGTGATGCCACGGTAGCCTGCGTCTTCGCCGGTGAGCACATAGCTGGCGGTGGCCTGCCAGGCGCTGTTTCCCAGGTCGGCGCGTGCGCCACCCACCGCTACTTCCTGACGCGAGACGATGTACTCGGCCTGCAGGCCAAATGCATTGTAATAGTAGTAGCCTTGCGGCGACCAGCGCAGGTTGCGGCCGTCGGCCAGCACCGCGCTGCGGTAGTTGAAGAACTGCACCTGGCCCGGCGTGCGGTAACGCGGCAGGAAATTGTTGCCGCTGCCATGCTTGTCGCCGACGCTGGCACCGATGCCGAAGCCCAGGCCCGACCACGCGCTGGCGTCATTCTTGAACGGCTCGAAGAACACCCGCCCGGCGTATTCGAGGTCGTCGTCCGGATTGCTGGTGACCGCATCGCGGCCATCGACGGTGCCGTTGAACACACCCAACGCATAGCTGAAAGTGCTGCCGGCCACATCACCCTGCAACTGCACGCCGATATCGCGGTTGGGCGCCAGCTCACTGGGCAGCGCGCGTTCGGTATCGGCCAGGGCAGCGGAAGACTGCAACCGTTCCAGGCCCACCGGCGAGGTGAACTTGCCCGCGCGCAGGGTATAGGCCGGGTCGAAGCGCAGGTCGATGTAGGCATCGACGATGCTGGCGCTGTCGCCGGCAAATTCCGGCGTGAGGCGGAAGGCCACCAGCTTGCCGAGCGAGCCTTCGATGATCGGCCGCGCGGTGCGGATGAGGAAGGTATCGTTCTGCGGCTGCGCGTTGTCGTCGATGTAGAAGCGCGCATCGCCCTGCAACAGGCCACGCAGGCGGATTTCGTAGGCGCCATCGGCGGACTTGAACGAGGCGCCCTTGTCGTTGACCGCCACCACCGGCGCTTCCTTCGCCTTGGCCACGCGCTCTTCTTCCTGCAATTCGAGCCGGCGTTCGATCACGCGCAGGCGCTGGTCCAGGTCGGCCAGGCCCTCGCCCTCTGGTGCGGCGGGCTGCGGTTCGGTGCCGAGACGACGTTCCAGCGCTTCCAGCCGGCGCTGCAATTCCTCCACGGTCGGGCCGGCGGCCATCGCCCAGCCCGGCAACGCGGCCAGGGCGCAGGCCATCGCGCAGGCCAGGCCCAGCCTGGTTCGCCGCCGGTTGCTTGTGTTCCCGCCTGCCGCTGCCTGTTGCTGTCGCATTCCCCGCGCTCCTGTGGTCGGGCAAGCCCCCTTGCCCATGGACGGCCGATGCTGCAACCGCACATGGACGCGGGGAAATGACCAAAGGCTCGGCGCTTATAGCCGTTGCGAATGAGCGCGCCGGGCGGCGCCGGCTGGCAAGGTAAAATCGGGCTTTCCGCCTTGCCGACACCGCCATGACCGACGCCAGCCTGACCCGCCACTACGCCGAGGAACTCGACGCCATCCGCGACCAGGGGCTGTTCAAGTCCGAACGCATCATCACCAGCCCGCAATCGGCCGAGATCACCCTGGCCGACGGGCGCACGGTGCTCAACTTCTGCGCCAACAACTACCTGGGCCTGGCCGACCATCCGGCGGTGATCCAGGCGGCCAAGGACGCGCTGGACACACACGGCTTCGGCATGGCTTCGGTGCGCTTCATCTGTGGCACCCAGGACCTGCACAAGCAGCTGGAAAAGACCATCGCCGACTTCTTCGGCACCGAGGACACCATCCTCTACGCGGCCTGTTTCGACGCCAACGGCGGCCTGTTCGAGCCGCTGCTGGGCGAGAACGACGCGATCATTTCCGACGCGCTCAACCACGCCTCGATCATCGATGGCGTGCGCCTGTGCAAGGCCAAGCGCTTCCGCTACGCCAACTGCGACATGGCCGACCTGGAAGCCCAGCTGCAGGCCGCCGACGCCGCCGGCTGCAAGACCAAGCTGATCACCACCGACGGCGTGTTCTCGATGGACGGCTTCATCGCCCCGCTCGACCAGATCACCGCTCTGGCGCGCAAGTACAACGCGCTGGTGCATATCGACGAATGCCACGCCACCGGTTTTCTGGGCGCCACCGGCCGCGGCTCGGCCGAGGTCAAGGGCGTGCTCGACCAGATCGACATCTTCACCGGCACCCTGGGCAAGGCCATGGGCGGCGCGCTCGGCGGCTTCACCACCGCCAGGAAGGAAGTGATCGAGCTGCTGCGCCAGCGCTCGCGCCCGTACCTGTTCTCCAACTCGCTGCCGCCGCACGTGGTGGCCGCGGGCATCAAGGCCTTTGAGATGCTGGACGCCGCGGGCGACCTGCGTGAACAGCTGGTGCAGAACACCGCGTATTTCCGCGAGAAGATGGTGGCCGCCGGTTTCGACGTGAAGCCCGGCGTGCACCCGATCAGCCCGGTGATGCTGTATGACGCACCGCTGGCGCAGCGTTTCGCGCAGCGCCTGCTCGAAGAAGGCATCTACGCGATCGGCTTCTTCTTCCCGGTGGTGCCCAAGGGCCAGGCGCGCATTCGCACGCAGATCAGCGCCGCGCATACCCGCGAACACCTCGACCGCGCGATCGATGCGTTTACCCGTATCGGCCGCGAACTTGGCGTATTGAAAGGCTGATCAAGAGCGGCGGCAGCACGCCGCCGCGGACTGACCAGGAGCGGTGGCTGCGCGCCACCGCCGGCCAATGGCCTCAGCCTTCGCTGCTCGCCTGCCTGGCCGCCGGCGCTGGCTGCTGCAGCGACACCGCCTTGGCCGCCGGCTTGGCAACGGATTTGCTGCCCGGCTTTGCCTTCGGCTTGGCCTGCGCCACGGGAACCGCCTTCGGCTGCGCGGCTGCTTTCGGTGCGGCGGCAACGCGCGCCTTGCTGGAACCCGAGGGCTTGCTCGCAGCGGGTTTGGCAGCAACGGGCTTGCCAGCGACAGCGACGGCCGGCTTGGCACTGCTGCGCGAGCGCGCCTGCGCCGTCACATGGCCCGGCTTGGCGGGCTCGCCCGTAGCGACGCGGATGCCGCGTGCCTTCATCCAGGCATCGAACTCGTCGGCGCTCATGCGCCGGCCGTTCTGGGTCATGTTGAAGCGGTAGGCACCGGTCGCGTCCCGCTCACCACTCGGCGCCACGCTGGCAGCGGGGGGCGGCGGTGCTGGTCGATGGCTGGCGCAGGCGGCCAGCGTCATCAGCACGCTGGCGGTCACGAACAGGCGGGCCGCACGCGGCCGTGAATCAGATATTCCCCACATGGCAACCTCTCCCCAGAGATGGGGCGAGTGTAGGCGGAGCAGGCACCCGCGCGCGGTGGAAATACCGAACTGCTGGCACGGCGCACGCGCGGAGCGTGACGGCCCGCGCAACTCGTGTCCGCCCTCAGCCCCCGGTTGCGGCCAGGCTGCGCCACTCGTGCTCGGCCAGCGGACGCCACGCGCCTTTCGGCAGCTCGCCCAGTGCCAGTCCACCGATGGCCACGCGCACCAGCCGCAACACGCCGATGCCCTGGCTGGCCAACAGGCGCCGGATCTGCCGATTGCGGCCTTCGTCGAGCACCACTTCCAGCCAGGCATGGCGCTGGCCCTGGCGCAGTACCGTAATGCCTTGCGCGCGCAGCGCTTCGCCCTGGTCACGCACGCCATCGAGCATGGCCTGCAGCTGCTGTGGCGTCGGCAGGCAGTCCACCTGCACGTGATAGGTCTTGTGCGGACCGCGCTCGGGGTCGGTGACGGCAGCCGCCCATTGCGGGTCGTTGCTGAAAAGCAGCAGCCCTTCGCTGGCCTTGTCCAGCCGCCCAACCGGCGCCAGCCACGGCAAGCCAGCGCCTCGCAGGCACTGGTAGACGGTGTCACGGCCCTGCTCGTCACGCACCGTGGTGACGAGGCCGCGCGGCTTGTTGAGCATCAGGTAGTGGCGCTGCGGGCCCTGCACAGGTTGGCCATCGACACGCAGCCGCGCGGCCACGTCGGCGGCCTGGACAATCGGCCATTCGGGATCGCGGACGATGCGGCCATCGACCTGCACACGGCCGTCGGCGATCCAGCGCGCGGCTTCAGTGCGCGAACATACGCCGAGCTTGGACAGCGTGCGCGCCAGGCCATGGCGCGCGGGCACCGCGCCCTTGCGCGTGCCCGGGCTGGAACGGGGCCGGGAGGAAGCCGGCGGCGGACGCCGGTTCACTGCCAGCCCCGGCCGCTTACTTGGAATCGCCCGGCTTGGCTTCCGTGGCCGGCGCCGCGGTGGCCGGTGCAGCCGCCGGACGCGCCTTGATCACGCGCACGCCGCGCGCCTTCATCCACGCGTCGAACTCGTCAGCAGTCATGCGCTTGCCGTCCTGGCTCATGTTGAAGCGCCACGGCGTGTTGTCGAACGCGGTCTGCGGCTTGTATGCAGCCGGGTCGTTCGGATTGGCAGGGCTGCCAGCGGGCAGCGCCTTGCTGATGTCCTGGCAACCTTCCACGCGCAGACGCAGCAGCACGCGATCGATCGACTGGTCGTTGCTGAAAGGCTGGGCAAGCACACCCGAGGGCATGCCGAGCTGACCGTTGCGGGTGACGAACTCGGATGCGGCCGGCGGAATGACCGTGGCCGGCAGCGGCAGCGGCGCGGCGGCAGGCGTGGGAGCGCAGTTGGTCGCGGCGTGGGCAGCGGGGACGAGGGCCAGGCCGATCAGGCCGGCCAGTGCGGCGATACGCAGCATCTGAATTCCATGGGTGGTTGGATGCAAGGAGTGTAGGCAGCGCAGGTTTGGCTTTCAACGGCTGCGAACGTGTTGACGCGCGCGGCGCGTTACGCGGCCTTGCAGGCCAACCAACCCCTCGCACAAAAAAAGAGCCCGGCTTGCGCCGGGCTCTTCATTCAAGCCTTGCCGTCCAATCAGTTCTGGACGTTCAGCTCGGTACGACGGTTCTTCTCGCTCTTGCAAGCCGGGAAGGTCTGCGGGGTCTGCTCCAGCGGACGGCTCTCGCCGTAGCCGATCGGGCCCTGCAGGCGGCCAGCATCGACGCCGTTCTGGGTCAGGTAGTTGTACACGGCAGTCGCACGACGCTCCGACAGCTTCTGGTTGTAGTCGTCCTTACCGCACAGGTCGGTGTGGCCGGCCACTTCGACGCGCAGATCCGGGTAACGCTTCAGGATCTCGGTCGCTTCGCTCAGGATCGCCACGGCGTCCGGACGCAGGTTCGACTTGTCGAAGTCGAAGTTCACGCCCTTCAGGTCGATCGACACCGGCACCGGGCAACCATCCGGACCGATGGTCTGGCCAGGCTGCGAATTCGGGCACTTGTCGTCGCAGTTGTTGACGCCGTCACCGTCGTCATCCAGATCCGCGCAGCTCGGAGCAACCGGAGCCGGGGCAACCGGGGCAGCCGGCGGCGGGCCCAGCGGGATCACGACGCCAACCGAAGCCAGCACGTCGCCGAACCAGCTCTCGTTCGGAGCGGCCATGCTCTGGTCGTCGAAGTCACCACGGTAGGCCACTTCGGCGCGCACGGCGACGCGCTTGTCGAAGGTGGTCTGCAGGCCGACGCCGACCTTGGCGGCAAACTCGCCGTCCTTGCGCTCGCCCGGGGAGTTCGGGTTCGGGAACGCGTCGAATTCTTCCTCGGTCTTCTGGTAGCCCACGCCGAACAGCAGGTACGGGTTCCAGCCGCGGCCTTCCTGGATGAAGTGGCGGCGCAGGTCGAACGAAATGCCGTACTGGCTCCAGTTCAGATCCTGGTTGGCGTCGAAGTTCGGGTTCTGATAGTTCAGCTCACCGTCGATCGACCAGTTCGGGCTGACGAACTTGCCCAGGCCGAGGGTGACGAACGGAGCATCGTTGGTGGTGCGGTCGCTGTCCTGGAAGTTGAAACCAGCCGAACCGGTCAGGTACCAGCGATCGTCGAACTCCTGCGCAGAGGCTGCCTGGGCGATGGCCATACCGCCCAGCAACGCAGCAGTGAGGATTTTCTTGTTCATGAATACAGCTCCTTGTTTCGGGGGTATAAAACCGATAGAGGCATGGTTCAGTTCAGATGTCTCGTCTCTTCCAGACGGCCTTTCCGCACGCCATCGCGGCGCAGATTAAGCTCGCTTAAGTGAAGACGGCGTTAACGGTCATATAACAAGTACAAATTGGCCGACGCCCGGAAAAGCCCGAGGATTCTACGTATACAGCTTGATGAAGGCTGCTACCACAAAAACCCGTCTGCGGGGAGTGAAAAGGCGTGCCGGTGTTTCCCGATTATTGAGTGACCGAAGTCGCCAGGGCTGGGTTAGCTTCTTCCCTTTCATCAGGAACCCGCCATGAAAGCCGTCGCCCTTACCCGCTATCTGCCCATCGATGACCCGGAGTCCTTGCTGGACGTCACCTTGCCCGCACCGCCCGCGCCGCTGGGGCGCGACCTGCTGGTGCGGGTGCTGGCGGTCTCGGTCAATCCCGTGGACACCAAGCTGCGCGCGCCCAGGCCGCAAGTAGAGGCACAGCCGAAGATTCTCGGCTTCGACGCCGCCGGCGTGGTCGAGGCGGTCGGGCCGGACGTCACCGCCTTCGCGCCCGGCGACGAGGTCTATTACGCGGGCGACATCACGCGCAGCGGCGCCAATGCGCAGTTCCAGCTGGTTGACGAACGCATCGTCGGGCGCAAGCCGGACACGCTGGATTTCGCCCAGGCCGCGGCCCTGCCGCTGACCACGCTGACGGCGTGGGAGCTGCTGTTCGAGCGCATGCCGTACCGCTTCGACCACGAAGCCAACCGCGGCCGCCGGCTGCTGGTGATCGGCGGCGCCGGTGGCGTGGGTTCGGTGGCGATCCAGCTGGCGCGGCACGCCGGCTTCGAGGTGGTGGCCACCGCCTCGCGCGAGCAGACCATCGACTGGTGCCGGCAGATGGGCGCCCACCACGTCATCGACCACCGCCAGCCGTTGGCGCCGCAGCTGCAGGCGCTGGGCATCGACCAGGTGGACGCAGCGATCAACCTGGCCGATACCGACCACTACTGGCAGGCGCTGGGCGAGCTGCTGGCACCGCAGGGCCATGTCGGGCTGATCGTCGAGCCGGCCGGCGCGCTGCACATCGGCGATCCCTACAAGGCCAAGTGCATCGGCATCCATTGGGAAATGATGTTCACCCGCGCCGCTTCCGCACCGCGGACATGGGCGAGCAGCACCGCATCCTCGGCCGCGCCGGCAGCCTGGTCGATGCCGGGGAACTGCGCACCACGCTGACCGAGGTGCTCGGGCCGATCAATGCCGCCAACCTGCGCGAAGCGCACCGGCGCCTGGAGTCGGGCCGGACCATCGGCAAGCTGGCCCTCGCGGGCTGGTAAACCGAGAGCCCGGTCGCGGCGGCGACCGGGCTTTGCTCTAGCGCCGCGATGGCTGACAATGGGCCATCCGTACGCCAGCGTATCCATATGCCCGCCGACCCCTCCGCCTCCGCCTATCCGCACCTGTTTGCCCCGCTGGATCTGGGCTTCACCCGCCTGCGCAATCGCGTGCTGATGGGTTCGATGCATACCGGCCTGGAAGATCGCGCGCGCGATTTCCCGCGCCTGGCCGCCTATTTCGCCGAGCGCGCCGCTGGTGGCGTCGGCCTGATCGTCACCGGTGGCTTCGCTCCGAACGTCAGCGGCTGGCTGAAGCCTTTCGGCGGCAAGCTGTCGTGGCCGTGGGAAGGGCGGCCGCACCGCCAGCTCAACGCCGCGGTGCACGCGCATGACGCCAGGATCTGTCTGCAGCTGCTGCACGCGGGTCGCTACGCCTATCACCCGCTGTCGGTGGCGCCGTCGAAACTCAAGGCGCCGATCAATCCCTTCACCCCGCGCGCGCTCGGCAGCCGCGGCGTGGAGCGGCAGATCAATGCCTATGCCCACGCCGCGCGGATGGCACGCGAGGCCGGTTACGACGGCGTGGAGGTGATGGGCTCGGAGGGCTACCTCATCAACGAGTTCACCGCGCCGCGCACCAACAAGCGCAACGATGCCTGGGGCGGCGACGCGGCCCGGCGCATGCGCTTTGCGGTGGAGATCGTGCGGCGCATCCGCGAGGCCTGCGGGCCGGACTTCATCATCATCTATCGGTTGTCGCTGGTGGACCTGGTGGACGAAGGCAGCCAGTGGCAGGAGATCGTCGCCCAGGCCCAGGCCATCGAGGCGGCTGGCGCGACCCTGATCAACTCCGGCATCGGTTGGCACGAGGCGCGCGTGCCGACGATCGCCACGTCGGTCCCGCGCGCGGCCTTCGCCGGCGTGACCGCCAAGCTCAAGCCGCATGTCGGCGTGCCGGTGGTGGCGACCAACCGCATCAACATGCCGGAAGTGGCCGAGCGCATTCTCGCCAGCGGCGGCGCGGACATGGTCTCACTGGCGCGGCCGTTGCTGGCCGACCCGGAATGGGCGAACAAGGCACGTGCCGGCCGCGCGCAGGCGATCAACACCTGCATCGCCTGCAATCAGGCCTGCCTGGATCACGTATTCGAGAACAAGCTGGCGAGCTGCCTGGTCAACCCGCGCGCCGCGCACGAGACCGAACTGAACTACCTGCCGACCGCGCAACCGCGGCGCATTGCCGTGGTCGGCGCCGGGCCGGCCGGACTGGCCTGCGCCACGGTCGCGGCACGCCGCGGCCACCGCGTGACCCTGTTCGATGCGGCCAGCGAGATCGGCGGCCAGTTCAACGTGGCCAAGCGCATCCCCGGCAAGGAGGAATTCCACGAAACCCTGCGTTACTTCCGCCACCTGCTGGAAGAGACCGGGGTGGAGCAACGCCTGGGGACGAGCGTGGAAGCGGCCGACCTGGCTGGCTTCGACGAGGTTGTCCTGGCCACAGGCATCACCCCGCGCGCGGTGGACTTCCCCGGCGCCGACCACCCGATGGTGGTGAGCTACCTGGACGTACTGCTCGGCCGCGTCGCGGTGGCCGACAAGGTAGCGATCATCGGCGCCGGCGGCATTGGCTTCGACGTGGGTGAGTTCCTCGTGCATCAAGGAGAGTCGCCATCGCTGGACCCTGCACGCTGGATGGCCGAGTGGGGCGTGGACCCGAGTTTTGAAGCCCGTGGTGCCCTGCTGCCGCCGCGCCCGGAAGCGCCCGCGCGCGAGGTCTGGCTGTTGCAGCGCAGCCCGGGCCGTCCCGGAGCCCGCCTGGGCAAGACCACCGGCTGGATTCACCGCGCCACACTCAAGGCCAAGGGTGTGCGCATGCTCGGCGGCGTGGAGTACCTCGGCGTGGACGACGCCGGCCTGCGCATCCGCGTGGAGGGCCAGGAGCAGACACTGCCGGTGAGCACAGTGGTGATCTGCGCCGGCCAGGAGCCGCGCCGGCAACTGCTGGCGCCGCTGCAGGCCGCGGGCATTTCGGTGCAGGTGATAGGCGGCGCGGACGTGGCCGCCGAACTCGACGCCAAGCGCGCGATCGACCAGGGCAGCCGCCTCGCCGCGCGGCTCTGAAGCGCTGCAACCGCCCGGTCCGGCGCGGACAGCTGCCGGACCGATCCCGCATTCAGCCACCCGCTGCTGAACGCGTTGTCAAGCCTTCACATTCACGCGGCGTTGCGTGACCGCCGTCTACCTTGCGCGCACTTTCGGTCCGCCACCCAGTTCGGCGGGCCCCCGGCCTCCACTTCATTCCTGGCCGGACCCCGGGCGGCCCGTCTGGCCGCCTCCCCATGACGCCAAGTCGTGCCCTTCCCTGCTCCTTCCCCGCGTTGGAGACAGGCAGGTGCCGGCCCATACGGAGCAAGGAGTCTCATGAAACTGGCTTGGATACTGTGGTTGTCGCAGCTGTTGCCGCAACCCGCCGCCGATTCGCTGTGCTTGAGCACCACCGTTTACCTGGAAGCCCGCGACCAGACCCTGCGTGGTCAGCAGGCCGTCGCCGAGGTCGCCCTGCGCCGCCTCGACAGCGGGCTGTGGGGAGACTCGATGTGCGAAGTCGTCACCGCGCGCAAGCAGTTCGCCCCGACCCTGGTCGCCCCCGGCACCCAGCTGAAGAACAACGTCGCCTGGAACAAGGCCGTGGATGTTGCCTTCGCCGCCGAACAGAACTGGGCCCTGCCCATCGGCCAGCGCAAGGAAATCGTGCCCGGCGCCAGCCACTTCGCCGCCAGCGCGATCGCCAGCCCGAGCTGGCGCAACGCGTACCAGGTCGCGACGATCGGTGACCATACTTTCTATCGGGTACAGAAACTGCGCCCGCGCGCGTCCTGACCGCGTTGCCAGCGTCCGGCGCAACGCAATGTGCGTCGGACACGTGCTGCCTGGGAGTAACGCGGGGGAGATAATGCGCAGACAACCTCCGCGGAGTTTCCCCCAATGAAGCTGTACACCAAGCCGGGCGCCTGCTCGCTCGCCGACCACATCACGCTGCGCTGGTCCGGCCTGCCGTTTGAAGTGGAAGTCGTGAATGCCGAGCGCATGAAGTCGCCGGCCTATCTCCAGCTCAACCCCGCCGGCGCCGTGCCGGTGCTCACCGTGGACGACTGGGTGCTGACCCAGAATGCCGCGATCCTGGGCTTCATTGCCGACACCGCGCCGCTGTCAGGCCTGGGTGGCGATGGCACCGCGCGCAGCCGCGCCGAGATCGCGCGCTGGATCGCCTTCATCAACGCCGACCTGCATCCGGCGTTCAAGCCGATCTTCGGCGCCACTGCCTACCTCGGCGACGACAAGTTCATCGGCCTCAGCAAGCAAAACGCGCTGACCCAGCTACGCACGCTGTTCCAGCGCGTGGACGCGCACCTGCGCAACCGCACCTGGCTGGCGGGCGAGCGCTCGGGCGCGGATGCCTATCTGTTCGTCACCCTGCGCTGGGCGCGCGCGGTAGGCGTGGACCTGTCCGGCCTGGATGCACTGGATGCCTTCTTCGCGCGGATGAGCGCCGACGCCGACGTGCAGGCCGCACTGAAGACCGAAGGCCTGTCCTGAGACAGGCAGCACCGGCCAGGCCCGTGCCTGGCCGGTCGCCGCTCCAGTTCGCGATGTCTTACGGCGTCACCGGTTGCCGGGTCTGTTCGAGCCACTGCGTGGTGAACGCCGCACCGCGCGCCTTGCGCAACGCCGCTTCCAGCTCCGGAAGCACCGCCTGCAAGGAAGCCACGTCGGTGCAGCGCTCGATCTTCAGCTGCAGGAAATAGCCCTTCAGGCCCAGGTAGCGGCCGACTGCGCCACTCATGCGGTCATAGAGCCAGCGGTACTCCTGCGCGCCATCGCGTTCGCGTGCGCTGCCCGCATCCGTGGACGCAGCGGCAGCGGTAGCTGCCACCAGCGTCGCCGCATTGACGTTCCAGCTGTCGGCAATCAAACCCATCGCCGCGAGTTGTTCGAGCGCGTCGGCCGGCGCCTTCAGGCCTTCGATCAAGTTGCGCAGTTCGGCGTCGGTGCGCTGGCCATCGACCATCAACAGAATCGAACGCAGCGCCGTCGGCAAACGACGGGTGCGCGCCTCGATCTCCTGGCGGCCCGCCTCGGTCTTTGCAAAACCCATGTTTTCCCCTCCCCCTGAGGGCGCGTCCTTCCCACGCGCCGGGGTCAAGCGTACCAGCGAAGAGGGCGGGCTGCGCGCCCGTCCCTGCCCCGCCCTGGCGGCCCCGGTCAGCGCCCCAGGACGCGGCGGATTTCTTCCAGGGCGTTCGGGTCATCCAGCGTGGACAGGTCGCCCGGGTCGCGCTGCTCGGCCAGGGCCTGCAGTGAACGCCGCAGCAGCTTGCCCGAGCGCGTCTTGGGCAGCGCATTGACGATATAGACATGCGCCGGCCGTGCCACCGCGCCGAGCTGGCCGGCCACGCACTGCTGCAGTTCGGCCGCCGTGGCGGCCACGTCCTGCGGCGCGGCCTTCATCATCGCGAACACCACCGGCACCTGGCCCTTGAGTTCATCGTGCATGCCGATCACCGCGACCTCGGCCACGCCGGGATGGCCGGCGATCACTTCCTCGATCTCGCGCGTGCCCAGGCGGTGGCCAGCGACGTTGATGACATCGTCAGTGCGGCCAAGGATGAAGGTATAGCCGTCCTCGTCGCGGATCGCCCAATCCAGCGAGCTGTACAGCAGTTCCTTGAAGTGGCTGAAGTAGCTCTGCAGGAAGCGCGCGTCGTCGTTCCACACCGTGGTCATGCAGCCGGGCGGCAGCGGCGGTTGGATTACCAGCACGCCCTTCTGCCCGGGCGCGACCTCCGCCCCGCTCTGCTCGTCGATCACCTTCATCCGGTAACCGAGATTGGGAAAGCCCGGCGAGCCGAACTTCACGGTCTTCATCTCCACGCCGGGCAGCAAGGTCAGTGCCGGCCAACCGGTCTCGGTCTGCCAGTAGTTGTCGATCACCGGCTTGCCGAGCGCGCTGTTGATCCAGGTGGCGGTGGGTTCGTCCAGCGGCTCGCCGGCCAAGAACAGGTATTTGAGCTGCGAGAGGTCGTGGCGGCGGATGAAGTCCACGTCATGCTTCTTCAGCACGCGGATCGCGGTAGGTGAGGAGAACATCGTGCGCACCGCGTACTGCTCGCACAGTGCCCACCAGATGCCCGGATCCGGCTGGGTGGGCAGGCCTTCGTACAGCAGCGAGGTGCAACCGCCGATCAACGGGCCGTAGACGTTGTACGAATGCCCCACCGCCCAACCCACATCGGAAGTGGAGAACATCACCTGTCCCGGCGCGCAGTCGAACACGGTGCGCATCGACAGCGCCATCGCCACCGCATAGCCGCCCACGTCGCGTTGCACGCCTTTCGGCTTGCCGGTGGTGCCCGAGGTGTACAGCAGGTAGCTCGGCTCGTTGGATTCGAGCCATTCCACCGGCACTTCGGCGTCGCCGACTTCGGCGCGCAAGTCCGCATATTCGACATCACGCCCGGCAATGCGCGGCTGCGCCGCATCCAGCCCGCGCGAAACGATCAACACCTTCGGCGGCGCATGCGTCGCCTCCGCACAAGCCGCATCCACCAGCGGCTTGTAAGGGATGACCTTGCCGCCACGGCTACCGGCATCGGCGGCGATCAGCAGCTTGGGCCGCGCGTCGTCGATGCGCAGCGCCAGGTTGTGCGCAGCGAAACCGCCGAACACCACCGAGTGGATCGCGCCGATGCGCGCACAGGCCAGCATCGCGAACACCGCTTCGGCCATGTTCGGCATGTAGATGACCACGCGATCACCGCGACCGACCTCCAGCGCCTTGAGCACGGCGGCAAACGCGTTGACCTCGCGGTACAGCTGCGCATAGGTGATTTCGCGAGTGCTGCCGGTCTCGGTCAAAATAGCGACCAGAGCGAGCTGGTCGGCGCGCTCGGCGAGGTGTCGATCGACCGCGTTGTAGCAGAGGTTGGTGGTGCCGCCAACAAACCAGCGCCGGAACGGCGGGTTGGCGTACTCGAGAATCTTCTGCGGCGGCGTGTGCCAGTGAATGGCCTGCGCGGCCTCGGCCCAGAACGCCTCGGGCTGGTCGACCGAACGGCGGTATTCGGTTTCGTAGCTCATGCTGGTCCCTCCCAGAACTTTGCCTCGCTGCGCGCAGCATAGGCCGGGGCGGGGACGCGGGCCTTGCGACCTTGGTCGCATGGATCCAGTCGCGCAACATGTCCTCACGTTTGGTTGCATGGGTACGCGCGACGGCGCCCGGAAAGCAGAACGCCGGCACAAGGCCGGCGTCCTGTCATACCGTGGCGCTGCTTGCTCAGCCGAGCAGGTGGGCCACGCCGCTGCGCTCTTCTTCCAGTTCGGCCAGGGTCTTGTCGATGTACTTCTGGCTGAAGTCGTCGATCGGCAGATCCTTGACCAGGGTGTACTTGCCGTTCTCGGTCGTCACCGGGAAGCCGAAGATCACGCCCTCCGGGATGCCGTAGCTGCCGTCGGACGGCACGCCCATCGTCACCCACTTGCCGTTGCTGCCGAGCACCCAGTCACGCACGTGGTCGATGGCGGCGTTGGCGGCCGAGGCAGCCGAAGACAGGCCGCGCGCTTCGATGATCGCCGCGCCGCGCTTGCCCACGGTCGGGATGAAGGTGCCGGCATTCCATTCCTGGTCGTTGATTGCATCGCCAATCGAGGCACCCTCGACGGTGGCGAAACGATAGTCCGGGTACATCGTCGGGCTGTGGTTGCCCCACACGACGAGCTTCTCGATGCCGCCGACCGGCTTGCCCAGCTTGGTCGCCAGCTGGCTCAGCGCGCGGTTGTGGTCCAGGCGCAGCATGGCGGTGAAGTTCTTCGGGTCCAGGTCCGGCGCCGACTTCATCGCGATGTAGGCATTGGTGTTGGCCGGGTTGCCGACCACCAGCACCTTGACGTCGCGCTTGGCGACCTTGTTCAGTGCCGCGCCCTGGGCGGTGAATATCTTGGCGTTTTCCAGCAGCAGATCCTTGCGCTCCATGCCCGGGCCGCGCGGACGCGCGCCGACCAGCAGGGCAATGTCCGCGTCCTTGAACGCCACTTCGGCGTCGTCGGTGCCGACCATGCCGGCCAGCAGCGGGAACGCGCAGTCTTCAAGCTCCATCATCACGCCCTTGAGCGCGGCCTGGGCCTTGTCCACGGGCAGTTCGAGCAGCTGCAGGATGACCGGCTGATCCTTGCCCAGCATTTCACCGGAAGCGATGCGGAACAGCAGGGCATAGCCGATCTGGCCGGCGGCACCGGTCACGGCAACACGTACGGGGGTCTTCATGGGTAATTCCTCTGCGTAGAGCCAATCAGTGGGGTTAGTTCGTCTTTGCAGACACGGCCCGGCCCGGGTTCACCGGGCCGGGTTTGTGGCAATGCGGGTGGCTCAGGCGGCGAGGATCTTGTTCCACTCGGCGACGCGGTCGGCCTTGGCGGCCAGCACGGCGTCGGCATCGCCTTCGATGGTGACCTTGTTGATCACATCGCCCTGGGCCACGCTGTCGACGGTGTCCAGGCCTTCGAGCACCTTGCCAAACACGGTGTGCTTGCCGTCCAGCCACGGGGTGGCGACGTGGGTGATGAAGAACTGGCTGCCGTTGGTGTTCGGGCCGGCATTGGCCATGGACAGCACGCCGCGCTCGTGGCCGATGCCGTTGTTGGCCTCGTCCTCGAAGCGATAGCCCGGGCCGCCGCGGCCGGAGCCCTCGGGGCAGCCGCCCTGGATCATGAAGTCGGCGATGACACGGTGGAAGCTCAGGCCATCGTAGAAGCCACGCTTGGCCAGGTTGACGAAGTTGGCGACGGTCAGCGGCGCCTTGTCGGCAAACAGCTCGACCTTGATCGGGCCGCGGGAGGTATCGAAATGGGCAATGACGGACATGGAAATCCTTGTGTTCTCGGGGGCTATGCGTCAGCCGCATAGGATACACCTGTCGCCCCAGGTGCCGGCCGCCACCGCGGCCGGTGGTCGGGGCTGAAGCCCCTCCTGCAGTGCATCCAGCAGCAACGCGTGCCCTGAGGCCGCAGCTCTCCCTTCCGGTCGCGCCGACTGTCAGGGTGGCCGGGGGCAGGCCCTTTCGGGACGCTAGACGACATGGATGTCGTCTAGCAGCCCCATGGATGGGTTCACCGCGTGTCCCGAAAGGGCCTGCCCCCGGCCGCCACGCAGCGAACCTCGGCAGCCGCTCCTGGCGGCAAACCCTGGGAGCCGACCAACCTGAACACGCGTCCCGCCACGCGGTCACCGTTCCGACCGCCCCGGCAGGTATAATGCCCGGCTACCTCACACGTCTTGGCGCCACCCGGGCCCTCTTTGCGCATGTCCATCGAAAACCTCCGCAACATCGCCATCGTCGCCCACGTCGACCATGGCAAGACCACGCTGGTCGACCAGCTCCTCAAGCAGTCCGGCACGCTGTCCGAACGCACGGTGCTGGCCGAGCGCGTGATGGACAGCAATGACCAGGAAAAAGAGCGCGGCATCACTATCCTCGCCAAGAACACCGCCATCACCTGGCGCGGCAACCGCATCAACATCGTCGACACCCCTGGACACGCCGACTTCGGTGGCGAGGTCGAGCGCGTGCTGTCGATGGTCGACACCGTCCTCATCCTCGTCGATGCGATGGACGGCCCGATGCCGCAGACCCGCTTCGTGACCCAGAAGGCGTTCGCCATGGGCTTCAAGCCCATCGTCGTCATCAACAAGATCGACCGCCCCGGCGCCCGCCCCGAATGGGTCGTCGAGCAAGTGTGGGACCTGTTCGACCGCCTCGGCGCCACCCCCGAGCAGATGGACTTTCCCATCGTCTACGCCTCGGCCCTCAACGGCTACGCCTCCCTGGACGAGAACAACCGCGACGGTGACATGACCCCGCTCTACGAAGCGATCATGCAGCACGCGCCCAAGCCCGAGGTTGACCCCGAAGGCCCGTTCCAGATGCGCATCAGCCAGCTGGACTACAACAACTTTGTCGGCGTCATCGGCATCGGCCGCATCCAGCGCGGCACCTTGAAGAAGAACATGCCCGTCGCCGTCATCGACCGCGAAGGCAAGAAGCGCCAGGGCAAGGTGCTGCAGGTGCTGGGCTTCCTCGGCCTGGAGCGCATCGAGCAGGATTCGGCCGAGGCCGGCGACATCGTCGCCATCTCCGGCATCCAGGAGCTGACCATC
>DASPIU010000048.1:0-28084 GCA_035629025.1 Stenotrophomonas sp. | reverse complement strand
GCCAGCGCGCCGCCGACGGTGGTGTTGGAGCTGGTGACGTACGGATAGGTGCCGTGGTCGATGTCCAGCAGCGCGCCCTGCGCACCCTCGAACAGCACGCGCTTGCCCTGCTTGCGCAGCTCGTGGAGGATGCCGGCCACGTCGGACTTCATCGGCTCGACGTATTCGCCGAACGCCAGCGCTTCGTCATAGGTCTTCTGGAAGTCCACCGCTTCCACGCCCAGGTACTTGGTCAGCACGAAGTTGTGGTAATCCAGCGCGGTGCGCAGCAGCTCTTCCAGCTGCGGCGGGTAATGCAGGTCGGCGATGCGGATGCCGCGGCGCGCCACCTTGTCTTCATACGCCGGGCCGATGCCACGGCCGGTGGTGCCGATGGCCTTGCCGCCGGCGGCCTTCTCGCGCGCCTGATCCAGGGCGATGTGGTACGGCATGATCAGCGGCGCGGCCGGCGAGATCTTCAGGCGCGAACGCACCTCGACGCCAGAGGTTTCCAGCTCCTCGATCTCCTTCTTCAGCGCGGCCGGTGAGATCACCACGCCGTTGCCGATCAGGCACAGCGCGTCGGCGCGCAGGATGCCGGAGGGAATCAGGTGCAGGACGGTCTTCTTGCCGTTGATGACCAGCGTGTGGCCGGCGTTGTGGCCGCCCTGGAAGCGCACCACGGCGCCGATTTCCTCGGTAAGCAGATCGACGATCTTGCCTTTGCCTTCATCGCCCCACTGGGCACCAAGCACGACAACTGACTGACCCATGACGGGTAACTCCTTTGCGGGCGGCCATCGGGGCCGCTGATGGATTGATCGTGCCCTGGCCGGCCCCTGCACCCTGGCGCCACCAGCGGGGTGACGCCGGCAAGCGCCGGCCCAGACACGGAAAAAGCCGAACGGGATGTCCTGTGCGAACGACCCGGCCGGCTTTTGTGCATTATCCGGGTTTCCGGTGGCTGTCACCACCCCCGGCCGTTCAGCCAGGTAGAGAGCAGCAGGCAAAAGAAAGGCCGCCAGCGGCGGCCTTTCATCAGGGTGCGCAAAGGGAGCAGCCCGGAACCCGGTCCCTGGTCCCCGGCCTACCGTTCGCCCTTGAAGTACTGCAGGAACGGATCGTTCTTGTCGAGCACGATCACGCCGTTGCCGTCGGCCATCGAGGTGCGATACGCCTCCAGGCTGCGGTAGAAGGCAAAGAAGCTGGGATCGGCGGACGCCGCCTTGCCGAAGATGCGCGCCGCCTCGGCATCGCCTTCGCCGCGCAGCTTCTGCGCATCGCGCTCGGCATCGGCCACGATCACCGTGCTCTCACGGTCGGCCTGGGCGCGGATGCTCAGCGACTGCTCCTCACCCTCGGCGCGCAGCTTGCTCGCTTCCTGCTTGCGCTGCGCGCGCATGCGCTCGTACACGTCGTTGATGATCTGGCTGTCGGCCGGCAGGTCGATCTGCTTGATGCGCAGGTCGGTGATCTGCATGCCCAGGCCCTTGATCGCGCTGTTGATGCCGGCCAGCTGCCCGGCGATCAGCTCGCTGCGGTCACCCGACACCAGCTGCTGCAACGTGCGCGAGTTGATCTGGTTGCGCAGCGAGTCGGTGATGATCGGCGCCAGGCGGGCATCGGCCACCGACTCTTCGCCACCAGTGGCGCGGTAGAAGTCGGCCACGTTGGAGATGTAGCCGATGGCGAAGAAGTCGACGCTGACGTCCTTCTGTTCGGCGGTGAAGTAACGTGCCGCCGCGGTGTCGAGCACCTTGAAGCGGCGATCGAACACACGCACGCTCTCCACCACCGGAATCTTGAAGTGCAGCCCCGGCTTGAGGTCAGAGCGCACCACCCGGCCGAGGTTCAAGACCATGCCGGTCTGGTCCTCGCGCACCACGAACACCGAGCCGAACAGGCCCAGCAACACGACCACCGCCACGGCAATCCAGACGGACTGTTTCATCGTTCACTCCCATCGCGGCCGGTCGGGCGCGGGCCGCGCTCCGGATTGCGGATGCTTTCGGCGCTCGTCGGCGCGCTGCTGCTGTCGCTGTCCTGCGACAGCACGCTGGGCAGCGACATCGTCGGCAGCTGCGCCGGCGCCGGCCGGGCGCCGGCCTCCGCCATGGGCACGTAGATCAGCTGGCGGCCGTCGCCGCCCACCACCTTGCGGTTCTGCGCCAGCACCTGCTCCACCGTTTCCAGCCACAGGCGCTTGCGCGTGACTTCCTGCGCGCCGGCGTACTGCTGCTGCAGCAGGCTGAAGCGCTCGGCGTCGCCCTGCGCCTTGGCGATCACCGCTTCCTTGTAGCCCTCGGCCACGGTACGGGTGCGCGCGGCCTGGCCGCGGGCTTCGGGCACGACCTTGGCCGCGTAGGCCTGGGCCTCGTTGATCAGGCGCTCGCGCACCTGCTGGGCACCGTTGACCTCGTCGAACGCCGGCTTGACCTCATCCGGCGGGCGCGCGTTGGGCAGGGTCAGGCCGGTGACCAGCAGACCGGTGTTGTAGGAAGTCAGCGCGGCCTGCAGGCGCTCGCGCGCCGCGGTCGCCAGCGGGCCGCGGTTGTTGAGCACCGAGTTGAGGTCCGAACGGCCCACCTGCTCGCGCACCGCGCTCTGCGCGGCCTGCTGCAGCACCTGGTCGGCATCGAAGGTGCCGAACTTGTAGGCGCGCGGGTCATCGACGCGGTACTGCACGTTGAGCTCGACGTTGACGATGTTCTCGTCGCGGGTCAGCACCGGCACCTGGTTGCTGAAGGTCTTGATCTCGGTCGCATTGACCCGGATCACCGTCTCGATCGGCCAGGGCAGCTTGAAGTTCGGGCCCGGCTGCAGCGTGCGCGAGTACTGGCCAAAGCGCAGCACCACGCCGCGGTCCTGTTCGCGGATCAGCTGGAAGCTGGAGAACAGCAACAGCAGCACCACGGCGACCAGCACCCAGCGCCACAGGCCACCATCGAGCAGGTCGCGGAACTGGCCGGGCATGCCGCCCCAGCCGCCACCGCCACTGCCTCCCGTCGGCTTCCAGCCGCCGCGGCGATTGTCATCCGGGCCATCGGGGCCCTTGCTGCCGGGGGTATTCCAGGCCATGCACGCTCCATCTGTGGGGCCGGATGCGCGATGCGATCCGTAACACCCCGGTGGGTTCAGTTTCCCGATTCTACAAGAAGCGGCGCGGCCGCCATCGGCGGGGTTATCGTGGCGCCTGCCCCCCGTTCACCGGCGAGTCTCCCATGACCGTGCCCGCGCACTTCCCCGCCTTCCGCATCCACGAGGGCAGCGGTGGCCACCGCGCCGGGATCGAAACCATTGGCCTGGGCGACCTGGCCGCGGGCGAGGTGGTGATCCGCGCGGCCTGGTCCTCGGTCAACTACAAGGACGCATTGGCGGGCACTGGCAAGGGCCGGATCCTGCGCCAGTTCCCGCTGGTCGGCGGCATCGACGTGGCCGGCCATGTCGTGGCCTCGCGCGATCCGGCCTACCGCGAGGGCGACGCCGTGCTGGCCACCGGCTGCGGCCTGAGCGAAACCCGCGACGGCGGCTATGCGCAGTACGCGCGGCTGGAATCGCGCGCGGTCATCGCCCTGCCCGCCAGCCTGACCCTGCGCGAGGCGATGGTCATCGGCACCGCCGGCTACACCGCCGCCCTGGCCCTGCTGCGCCTGCGCGACAACCGCCAGGTGCCGGCCATGGGCCCGCTGCTGATCACCGGCGCCAGCGGCGGGGTCGGCATGCTGGCGGTGGACATCTTCAGCCGCGCCGGGTTCGAGGTACACGCGGTCAGCGGCAAGGCCGACCGCGGCGACTTCCTGCGCGGCATCGGCGCGCATGTCGTGCTCGGCCGCGAGGCCTTGCAGACCACGCGCCCGCTGGAGACCGCCCGCTACGGCGGTGGCCTGGACAACGTCGGCGGGCCGATGCTGGTCAGCCTGCTGGCGCAGACAGTGCCCTACGGCAGCGTCGCCTCCGCCGGCCTGGCCGCCTCGGCGGCGCTGGACATGACGGTGTTGCCCTTCATCCTGCGCGGCGTCTCGCTGCTGGGCATCGGCTCGTCGGGCAGCGCCCGCGACATCCGCGAGCAGGTCTGGGCGCAGCTGGCCGGCGACTGGCGGCCCCGCCACCTGGACCGCATCTGCACCCGCGAAGTGGGCCTGGACGAATTGCCGCAGGTGTTCGACAAGATGCTGGCCGGGCAGTCGTTTGGCCGCACCGTGGTGCGCATCGACTGAGCCCGGCGCGCGCCGCCGCGCCCCCTATCCGGCGGCGCGGCACTGGCACTACACTCAGCCGGCATACACGGG
The DNA here is from genome assembly GCA_035629025.1 of Stenotrophomonas sp. Classification (GTDB taxonomy): domain Bacteria; phylum Pseudomonadota; class Gammaproteobacteria; order Xanthomonadales; family Xanthomonadaceae; genus Stenotrophomonas_A. The sequence continues at coordinate 23,816 of DASPIU010000048.1, read as the reverse complement.
GAATCACATGGCGCGCATCCTGATTGTCGACGACTCGCCTTCGCAGCTGCTCGGCATCCAACGCATCGTCGAGAAGCTCGGCCACCAGACCATCACCGCCACCGATGGCGCGGCCGGCGTGGAAGCGGCCAAGGCCGCGCTGCCGGACCTGGTGCTGATGGATGTGGTGATGCCCAACCTCAACGGCTTCCAGGCCACCCGCACGCTCAAGCGTGAGCCGACCACGCAGAACATCCCGGTGATCCTGGTGACGACCAAGGACCAGGACACCGACCGCATGTGGGGCATGCGCCAGGGCGCCCGCGCCTACATCACCAAGCCGTTTTCCGAGGACGAATTGTCCGAAGTGATCGAGCGCATCTTCAGCCGCGCGGACGAAGTGCCGTCGATCTAGACGGCCGCGGACCGCGGCGCAGGGATGCTCGAAAGATCCACTGTAGGAGCGGCTTCAGCCGCGACCGCCGTCTGACAGGTCGCGACTCCGCTCGTCGGGGCTGAAGCCCCTCCCACAACTGCCCCAGCAGCATTCCCGATGCCTGATGGGTGCACTGTAGGAGCGGCTTCAGCCGCGACCGCCGTCTGACGGGTCGCGACTCCGCTCGTCGGGGCTGAAGCCCCTCCCACAACGGCCCCAGCAGCATTACAGATGTCTGATGGGTGCACTGTAGGAGCGGCTTCAGCCGCGACCGCCATCTGACAGATCGCGACTCCGCTCGTCGGGGCTGAAGCCCCTCCCACAATGGCCCCAGCAGCATCACAGATGTCTGATGGGTGCACTGTGGGAGCGGCTTCAGCCGCGACCGCCATCTGCCAGATCGCGACTCCGCCTGTCGGGGCTGAAGCCCCTCCTACAAGGACACCAGCAGCATTCCCGATGCCTGAGGGTGCACTGTAGGAGCGGCTTCAGCCGCGACCGCCAGATCGCGGCCCCAGCCGCACGGCCGCACAACCCGCATTCAAACGCTCTCGCCAAACGCCTTGGCCAGATTGCGATAGGCCTTCTTCTGCGCGTCATCCGCAGGGGCCGGCGCCAGAATCTCCAGCTCCACGATCTGGTCGCCCGCCGGCGTCCCCGGCAGGCCGCGACCGCGCAAGCGCAGCTTGCGCCCGGCATCCGACTCGGCCGGCACCTTCAGCTCCACCTCGCCGCCCAGGGTCGGCACCGCGATGGTCGTGCCCAGCGCCGCTTGCCACGGCGTGACCTGCAGCGTGTAGAGAATGTTGCGCCCATCCACCTCGAACCGCGGGTGCGCCGCGTACTCGATCTCCAGCAGCAGGTTGCCGCCACCCGTGCCCTGCCCGCTCAGCCGGATCACCTGCCCCGGGGCCACGCCCTTGGGCACGCGCACATCCAGCTGCCGGCCATTGACGGTGATGCGCACGCTGTCACCGGCGTACACCGCTTCCAGCGGCACCGCCAGCTTGGCCCGCGTGTCACCGCGCGCCTGCTGCGGACCCGCGCCGCGCGCGTGGGCGCCGCGCTGCCCGGCGAACAAACTCTCGAAGAAGTCCGAGAAGCCGCCGCCCGCACCGCCGTTGCCAAAGATTTCCTCGAAGTCGAAGCCCTGCCCGCCGTTGAAGTTCGGCGGCGCATGGAACTCCTCGCCCGGGCGATAGCCCTGCGCGCGCAACTGGTCGTAGGCGGCGCGCTTCTGCGGATCGCGCAAGGCTTCGTACGCCTCGTTGACAGCCTTGAACTTGTCCTCGGCCCCGGCCTCCTTGCTGACGTCGGGGTGGTACTTGCGCGCCAGCCGGCGGTAGGCCGTCTTGATTTCCGCCTCGCCCGCGCTGGGCTCGACGCCCAGGGTTGCGTAGTAGTCCTTGAATTCCATCCATCACCTCGAATGACAACAGCCCGCCGTCTCGCGACCGCGGGCAGTCGGCGGCGGCTGTGGCGCCGCCGCCCATTCTACGGCTTGGCCGTGAGCAACCGGCAGTTGCTCAGGCGGTTTCGCCATTGCCCACGACGATCCGCCGCGGCGCCACTTCGGCCTTCTTCGGGATGCGGATTTCCAGCACGCCGTGGCGGCCCTGCGCGGTGATGCCCTCGGCATCGGCGCTGTCGGGCAACGCGAAGCGGCGCTCGAAGCTGCCTTCGCGGCGCTCGGCCAGCAGGCGCTTGTGGCCTTCGGCCAGTTCGGCGGCCTTGCGCTCACCCTTGATCGACAGGACGTTGCGGTCCATCTGCACCTGGATCTGCGCCGGGTCGATGCCGGGCAGGTCGGCCTGCAACACGAAGGCCTCGGGCTCTTCGCGGATGTCCACGCGCGGCTGCCACTGTTCGGCGTTGGCAGCGGCACTGGCAGCGGCGAAGGCCGCGCGTGCCGACAGCGGCGCAAAGTCGGCGGCGAGCGCGGCCTGGGGCCAACGGCGGTAACGTACGACGTTCATGATGTTCTCCTGGAAGGGATGGGGCCGGCCACCATGGCGCGGTCCGCCTGCACCGGGAGATAGGCGCCGCGCCTGCGCTTTCAAGACGTTGACGCGGCCTTTCCCCGCCGATTTTTAGTCTTCCTTCATCCACAGGAGTTACGCCGATGACCATCCAGGTTGGTGACCGCATTCCCGAAGTCGTGCTCAAGCGCTTGCGCGACGGAATGGAAAGCGTGGATACGCGGGCGCTGTTCGACGGCCGCAACGTGGTGCTGTTCGCGATCCCCGGCGCGTTCACGCCGACCTGTTCGGAGAAGCACCTGCCGGGCTTCATCGAGCATTTCGACGAGTTCCATCGCCGCGGCATCGAGGTCTACTGCACGGCGGTCAACGACCCGTTCGTGCTGCGTGCCTGGGGCCGCAGCCAGTCGGCGCCGGACGGCCTGCAGCTGATCTCCGACGGCAATGGCGACCTGACGCGTGCGCTGGGCCTGGAGATGGATGCGAGCAGCTCGGGCATGGGCATGCGTTCGCGGCGCTATGCACTGTATGCCGAGGACGGCGTGGTCAAGGCGCTGTTTGTCGAGGCGCCCGGAGAATTCAAGGTGTCAGCAGCCGACTACGTGCTGGCGCACCTGCCCCAATAACCCGCGATCGAGCGATCGCCCCACCACAGAGGAAAGGCCAGCCATGACCCCGCCAGCCAACGACCTGCCGCCCGGCTTCACCGACACTTCAACGCTGCGTGCGAATGCGCGCCAGCGAGTGGAGGACGGCGCGATCACGCCGAGCTATGCCGCCGACCGCGAGGCGGTGATCAAGCTGCTCAACGCAGCGCTCGCGACGGAGTACGTGTGTGTGTTGCGCTACTACCGGCATTACTTCACGGCCAAGGGCATGCTGGCCGATTCCATCAAGGCGGAGTTCCTGGAGCACGCGCAACAGGAACAGGCGCACGCGGGCAAGCTGGCCGAGCGCATCGTGCAGCTGGGCGGGGAGCCGGATCTCAATCCGGACACGCTGACGGCGCGTTCGCATGCCGAGTACAAGGAAGGCACGGACCTGCGCGACATGGTGCGGGAGAATCTGATTGCTGAGCGGATTGCGATCGACAGTTATCGGGAGATGATCAACTTCATTGGCGATCGGGATACTACTACCAAGCGGATTCTGGAGGAGATTCTGGCGCAGGAAGAAGAGCATGCTGATGAGTTTGCTGATCTTCTTGATGGGTGGATTGGTAGTTAGGTTTTCGCTTTTGGCTCGATGTTGGACTTTTTGTTGTCTGCGGGCGGCGGCCGGGGGTGGCTGCTGCCGGGACACGTCGTAAACCCATCCCTGGGGACTCCTAGGCAACATCCATGTTGCCTAGGGTCCCGGCAGCAGCCACCCCCGACCACCCGACAGGCCAGCGCGTTGGTGTTGGGGAAGGCAAAAGCAAGAGCAAGGGCAAGGGCAAGGGCAAGAGCGAAAGCGAAGCAAGCGCTTGCGCTTGCTTGCTTGGCTTAGGGGAGTACGCGGAATTTCAGGTGGGTCCAGGCGCCGTCTTCGGCCAGGGCGGTCAGGGTGTGGTCGCCGGGTTGGGCAAAGTCGTGGGCGAAGCTGGCGGAGCCCGACGTGCGGGCAATGGCGCGGCCGTCGAGGAGCCAGTCGATGTTGGCGTCGGTGCCGAGGGCGCGCAGTTGCAGGCGCAAACCACGGGTGGCGCCGGGGACTGGGGCGAGGACGGCACCGTCGGTCAGGCCCTGGATGCGGAGTTCGCCACCGGGCTCGGCACCGTCGCTTTCACAGTCGGGGGCCAGCGGCGGTGGGCGCGACATGCGGCGCTCGGCGGCGCTCAGCCAGGGCGAGGCCAGGGCCGGCCAACGCACGATCTCGCGGCTGGTTTCAACGTGGGGCTGGCGGCATTGCGATGACAGGCGTTGCCCAGTGCGGGCGTCCACGGTGTAGCGCTCGCGGCCTGTGCGCCACAGGCGTGCGTCGCGTTCGGCGAAGGTCGGCGGCACCGCGCCTTCGAGGGCGAAGGCTTCGCGGCGACGAGCGCACAGCGGCACGGGCGTGGCGTCGGCGGCCTCGCCGCCTGGCCAGCAAATGTCGAGCTGGCTGACGCTGGGCGGCATCAGGGCGGGCGCGGCGTCGGCAGGTTGGCGCGGCAAGGCATCGATGACTTCAAACATCAAGGGCAAGGCGGTGATGGCGCCGTACTGGCCAGGAAGCGGCGTGCCATCCGGGCGCCCCACCCACACGCCGACGGTGTAGCTGCGGGTGCTGCCCAGCGCCCAGGCATCGCGATAGCCGTAGCTGGTGCCGGTCTTCCAGGCCACACGCGGACGCCGGCCGGTGTCGAACATGTCCACGCCATAGCCGGGGCGCGGATTGCTTTCGAGAATTTCGCGCACGATCCACGCGGCGCCGGGCGACACCAGACGACGGTCGATCACCGGTTCTTCGCTGCGATAGCGCACGCGCCCGGCAATGCCGTCGCGGTTGAGCGCGGAAAAGGCGCCGACCAGGTCTTCCAGGCGCGCACCGGTACCGCCGAGGATCAGCGCCAGCGTCGGCCCGCTGCCGCGCGGAAAGCGCAGGCCGATGCCGGCGTTGTCCAGGCGTGCGGCAAAGCGGGCCGGGCCGACGCGGTCGAGCAGGTCCACCGCCGGCACGTTCAACGACAAGCGCAGCGCACTGGCGGCGCCAATCGGCCCGTTGAAGGCAGCATCGAAATTGCCCGGCCGGTAGCCGCCGAAACTCTGCGGCGCATCCACCAGCAGGCTTTCGGAATGGATCAGGCCATCGTCCAGGGCCATCGCATAGAGGAAGGGCTTGAGCGTGGAGCCGGGCGAACGCCAGGCCCGCACCATGTCCACATAGCCCTGGCGGCGCACATCGCTGAAGGCCACCGAGCCGACATAGGCGCGCGCCTGCAGGGTGCGGTTGTCCACCACCAGCAAGGCGGCGGAGGTACGCTCGGGCAGTTGCGAGAAATAGCTGGACACGCGCTCTTCCAGGGTGCGTTGCAGCTGCGCGTCCAGGGTGCTGACGATGCGCGCCTGCCCGGGCCGTGCGCTGCGCAGGCGCTCGGCCAGCAGCGCGGCGTGCAACGGCGGTTGCAGCGCGCGCGCCACCACCGGCTCGATGCGCGCGTCTTCCACCTCGGCCGCGCTCCACACGCCCAGCGTCGCCATGCGATCGAGCACCTTGTCGCGGGCGGCGCGCGCGCGTTCGGGGTGGCGGTCGGGGCGCAGTGCGCTGGGCGACTGCGGCAGCACCGCCAGCAGTGCGGCTTCGGCATGCGACAGACGCGCGGCCGGCTTGCCGAGATAGGCCCAACTGGCCGCTTCCACGCCTTCGATGGTGCCACCGTAGGGCGCGCGCTCGAGGTACAGCTGCAGGATCTGCGCCTTGTCCAGGCGCGCTTCGAGTTGCAGCGCGCGCAACATCTGCTTGAGCTTGCCCCACGGCGTGCGCGTGTGCGGGTCGAGGATGCGCGCGACCTGCATGGTCAGCGTCGAGCCACCGGAAACAATGCGCCCGCTACGCAGCCATTGCCCGCCGGCGCGCAGCAGTGCCCACGGGTTGATCCCGGGGTGGTGGTAGAAGGCGCGGTCTTCGTAGTTGAGCAAGGCCTGCAGGTACAACGGCGAAACGCTGTCCACCGAGGCCGGATAACGCCACACGCCGTCGCGATCGGCGAAGGCCCGCAGCGGCGTGCCGTCGGCGGCCACGACCAGCGTCGAGATCTCGCGCGCCGCTGGCAGCGGCGGCGGCAGGCACCAGTCCAGCAACAACAGCAGGGTCAGCAGGCCAGCAGTGCCCCAGCGCAACGCGGTCCAGGGAATGCGGCGGCGCCCCGGTCGAGAGCTGGGCGTGGAGGAGTCAGGCATGGCAGGAATTGGCGGGCGCCGGCAGCGTGCCGGCGCCCGCGCTTGCCCTAAGGCTGCACCACGGTCATCGCATCCGGCGTGCTGCGGCCGATGCCGCGCAGTGCCGGCCGGTACATGTCTTCGACCAGCGGCGGCGGCACCTGGTAGGTGCCAGGGGTCACCGCACGCACCAGGTAGAACACGTGCGCGGTGTCACGTGCGGAGAGCTTGAGCGCGGCCACGTAGCGGTCGTCGCGGAACTCTTCGTGGCGCACCTCGGCCGCGTCGCTGCGGTCGCTGAGGGTGATGCCATCGACGACGACCTCGGCCCACTGCTCCGCATCGCCCAGGTTGAAGTTCTCGATCTCCAGGCCGGCCGGCAGCAGGTCGGTCAGCAGCGCGTCGGGGATGTCGGTGGCGGCGGTGATCGACAACCGCGCGATCAATGCCTCGCCCTCCTTCAGCGGACCGGGCTTCCACGGCTTGCCGTCGGTGCCGAACCAGTCGCGCTGGATATCGATCTGGCTGTTGTCCACCGCCGGTGCACGGCGCGGGATACCGGCGACTTCCACGCTCGCATACATCGGCGCCTCACCCTGCGGCAGGAAACGCACACCCTGCGCGACCGCCTGGCTGTCGAAGCCGCGGCCAAACAGCCGCAGCGGCGCGATCACCTCGCCGGCCCCGCCCACTTCCAGCGTGCCGGATACGCGGCGGTCGGTGGCCGCGGCCAGCGCCTTGCCCAGCCGGGCCAGCGCGACCTGTTCCTGGGTACTGAGCCACAGCGAGCCGCGGCCGTTGCCACGGCGCGCGTCCAGCGCCTGGCCCAGCGGCACGGTGCGCGCGTCGTACTCGGGCTTGGACAGGCCGCGTTCGTGCAGCAGCGCCATCATCAGCGCCTCATCGCGAATCGCGGTGCCGTAATCGCCGATGTAGTCAGGACGCTCGCTGCCGCCCTTGGCAAAGCCCGCGGCGATGGCCGCTTCGCCACGCTTCTTGTCGCCCTGCAGCGACAGCGCCAGGCCCAGGTGCACCAGCGACAGCCCGGTGACCGCCTTGTTGCGGTCGTTGTCGTACAGCGCGCGCAGCGTGCCCAGCGGCGCGCGGTTCACCCGCGCCAGCACGTAGCCGGACCATGCCTGGTTGGCAAAGCGCAGGCTCTCGCGATGGTCGTAGCCATAGAAGGCGTTGCCGCCGGACAGCAGGTCCTCGCTGAGGCGGGTCAGCGCCTTCTGCAGGACGTTGTCGGGCACGGCAAAACCGGCGTCCTTGGCGTCGAGCAGGAACTCGGCGATGTACGGCGTCAGCCACGGGTTGACGTAGTCATCGTCGCCCCACATCGAGAAGTGCCCGCTGGCAACCTGCATCGATGCCAGCCGTCCCAGCGCGCCTTCCATGCGCTCGCGGCGCTTGGCCGCGTCCAGGCCACGCACGCCGAGCAGGGTCGCGGTGGCATCGTCGAGCATCAGCGCCGCATAGCCCTTGCTGGTGGTCTGCTCGGCGCAGCCGTAGGGATAGTCGAGCGCACCCTGCAGCGCGGCGGCAAACGGGATCGGCGGTACGGCGCTGACCACCATGCGCGCATTGACCGAGTCGGCCATCAGTCCCTCGGTATCGCTGGCGTCCAGGGTGACCGGGCCGAGCGGGTCGAGCACCTGCGTGCGCGAACGCAGCACCGCCGGCCACGCCGCTCGCACCGGCAAGTCGTAATGGCGGTCCACCTTGAAACCATTGCCGTCCACGCGCACGCGCAGCTTGGCCACGCTGTGGCCTTCGCGCGCGGTCAGCGGGAAGCTCAAGGTCTGTTTGGCGTCGGGCTGCAGGCTGATGCGGCGCTTGTCCTCGCCGATCGCCAACGGGCCTTCGGCGTCCACGCGCACGTCGAACTGGCCGGCCTTGCCACTGAAGTTCTGGATATCGACGGTGACGGTGCTGCGGTCGCCCGGCGCCATCACCCGCGGCATCGAGGCCTCTGCCAGGATCGGCGCGCGCACCAGGGTTTCGACATCGCGGCTGCCATAGCGGTCGTCGGCATAGACCAGCGCCGACACGCGCAAGGTGCCGTTGAAGTCCGGCACCGGCAGCTGCACGCGGGCATTGCCCTTGGCGTCGAGCTTGAGCGAGCCGGAGAACAGGTCCACCGTCTGCACGCGCGCGGTCGGGCGCCGCGCCTGCGGCAGCGCCGCCAGGGCCATGTCGCCACCGAAACGCAGGCGCCCGGTGCTGCCATCGAAACTCTCGATGACCCGGCCGTACACGTCATAGGCATCCACGCCAAAGCGGCGCTGCGCGAAGAAGTGCGCGTTGGCGTCAGGCACCGGGAAGCGGGTGATGTTGAGGATGCCCACGTCCACCGCCGACACGGTCACATGCGCCTGTCGTCCCGCCAGCTCCGGCACGCTCACCGTCACCGGCAAGGGCTGCTCCGGACGCATGTGCTTCGGCGCGACCAGGCCCACGGCCACGCGCCGCGCCTTGCGGTCCATCGGCACATGGGCCACGCCGACCGCGCGTGCGGGGGTGATCTTGCTGGCCGCACTGCCGCCGCGTAACACCAGCGCGGTGACGTAGACATCGTGGCGCTCCCACTCGGCGGTGACCGGAATCTGGAAGCTGCTACCCGGCTTGACGTCGATGTCCTGCACGTACAGCGGCTTGTCGCTTTCCACGATCAGCAGGCCGCGGCCGGCATGCGGCGGAGTCAACGTGACCTTCAGCGTGTCGCCGGCGCGGTAGGCGGTCTTGTCCAGCGGCAGCTTGACCTTGTCGGGGCGCGCGTCCAGGCCGCGGTTGTCGTCGTTCCAGCTCCAGCCGGCGCGGAACGGATAGCGCATGGTCAGGCCGGTGGCCGGATCGAACACGTCAACCCGGTACTCGCCCCACTCCACCGGGAAGTCGAACTGGGTCGCGCCGGTGCCGACATCGAGCTGACGCGTTTCCTTGTTCTCGTAGCGGCGGGTGAAGTCGTAATCCCAGCGGTCGTCGCGGAACTGCCAGTGGTAGTCGCGCAGCTCGCGGACCAGGGTCACTTTCAGGCCCTTGGCCGGGCGCGGCTTGCCATCGGCGCTGACGCGGCTCAGTTCAAAGCGCGCGCTGGCGTTGGCATCGGCGCCGTCCTTGTCATCGAACAGCGGCCGCACCGCGACCAGTGCATCGGCCGGCCACAGCACGCGCTTGAGCGTGCGGCTGACGGTGCGCCCACCGCTTTCATACACGCTGCCCGACAGCACCGCGGCGATCGGCGTGGTCGGCTTGACTTCCGCCGGCAACGCCACGTCCTCGGCGAGGCGGCCGTCGGCACCGAGCTCGGTGTCGATCACGTCCTGCGCTTCCTTCGGCAACTCCACGGTGGGATCGCCGAAGAACCAGCCGGGCATCGCTTCGAGCGGATGCTGTTCCACCGCCACCGCGAGCTTGGCGGTAAAGCGGTTGCCAGCGGCGGGCGCGCCGTACAGGTAGGCGGCCTCGGCCTGCAGGCGCAGCCGCTCGCCGGGCTTGATCAGCGCCTGCGTGCTGTCCAGGGTCAGCTTCATCCGCTCGGGCAGGAATTCCTCGACGCGCAGCGTCATGCCCTGCACGGCCTCGGCGCTGCTGGGGTCGGTGCGGAACTCGACCTGCCAGCGCCCGGTCGGCGCGTCATCGGGAATGCGCTGGGTGAACTCGACATAGCCCTGCTCGCCCGGTTGCAGGCGGGCTTCGCGGAAGGTCTTGCCATCAGGTTGCTTCAGGCGCAGGAACAGCGGCTGGCCGCCCTGCGCGGCAGCCTTGACCGGGCGGCCGTCGTTGTCGCGCAGCAGCGCCGACACACGCACGGTCTCGCCCGGGCGGTACAGGTCGCGGCCGGACCAGGCGAACACGTCGAACCAGGCGTTGTCGCGGCCGGCCACGGCAAATTCGCTCAGGTCCAGCGCCGGCTGGTTGAACGGCAGCAGCGACAAGTCCGAACCGCTGCGCGCCACCAGCACCTGGCCGGCATCGAGCTTGTAGTTGAGCAGCGCGTTGCCGTTGGCGTCGGTGGTGCTCTTGAGCACGGCCTCGCCCTTGGCGTCGAGCACGCGCAGTTCCACCTTGCCCAGTGCCGCGCCGCTGGCCAGCGAGGCGGTGTGCACGAACAGCTGCGACTTGTACGCGCGCGCATGCAGGCCGATGTCGCTGACGGTGAAGAAGGCGGTGTCGTAGCTTTCGCTGAAGTTGCCCGGGCGGCGCATCACCGCGAAGTACAGGCCCGGCGCCTGCAGCTCCTTGATGTCCTGCGTTGGCAGATAGGTCAGCGCGCGTTCGTTGGTCTTGCCAGTGAGAACGAAGCGGTTGAGGTACACCGGCTCGGCCAGTTGCGACAGCGGCGTGTTCTCGCCGTACTCGCGGTCCAGCTCCCAGCCGCTGCGGCGGCCGCCACGCTGGAACTGGGCAAAGAAGGTCGGCAGCGCATCCTCGCGCACGCGCAGGAATTCAACGTCCACTTCCGGCACGTTGACCGACACCACTGGCAGGCCGCGGTTGTCGCGCGCGGGCAACACGCTGCCCTGCGAGGCGAAGCCGGCCGCCGGCTTGAGGTTGGCGGCCGACACGGTCTGGGTCAGCGGCTTGCCCAGGCGCGTGCCGCTGGCGGCGAGCAGGTCGCCAGAGATGGTCAGTGTGTAGTCCTTGCCCGCTTCGATATAGGGATAGCGCAAGGTCTTGCCGTCGTCGGACAGCGACCAGCTGCTGTCGTCGGTGCCGGCCTTGTTCTTGAGTGTGTCCTTGACGTCGATCAGCGCGTCGAAGTCCTGCGTGCCGACCAGCGGCTCGGTGAACTCCAGTGCCAGCGCCAGGCCGTCGTCGTCATCGTCGGGATAGGCGCGCAGCAACGCAAAGCCGGTCACCGGCACGGCCTGGCCCTGGATCGCCTCGCCGCTGGCGGTGGGCAACTGCCCGGTCTCGTTGCGCTTGCAGCTGGCCAGCGCCAGCAGCATCAACACCCACAACACGATCCCCACCGCGCGGAGCACGCCGCCCCGTCCCTTCCCTACGACGCCCATCGACTTCGCTCCCTGAGTGTGGCGCCAGTATAAGGTCGCCACGGCGCCGCCGATGGGCTCGCAGTGCAGTCGCGGCCTAGCGGTCCACGCGCTGCTGCAGGTGGCTGGGGTAGCGCTCGCCGGCGACCGGAACCTGCGCCAGCACCGCCTCGATCCGTGCCAGATCGTCGGCGCCGAGCTCGACCTCGGCCGCGCCGAGGTTCTCCCGCAACCGTTGCACCTGCGTCGTGCCCGGGATCGGCACGATCCACGGCCGCTGCGCCAGCAGCCAGGCCAGGGCGATCTGCGCCCGGGTTACCCCTCGCGCCGCAGCCAGCTCGCCGAGCAGCGCGACCAGTCGCGCATTGGCGTCGCGGTTCTCCACCGAAAACCGCGGCACCTTGTTGCGGAAATCACCCGGCTCGAACTCGGTGGCCGCGGTGATCGAACCGGTGAGGAAGCCCCGGCCCAACGGGCTGAAGGGCACAAAGCCAATGCCCAGTTCCTCCAGCACCGGCAACACGCTGTGCTCGGGCTCGCGCCACCACAGCGAGTACTCACTCTGCAGCGCCGCCACCGGCTGCACCGCATGCGCGCGGCGGATGGTGTCGGCGCCGGCTTCGGACAGGCCGAAGTGCGCCACCTTGCCCTCGGCGATCAACTCGCCCACGGTGCCCGCCACCTCCTCGATCGGTACCTGCGGATCCACCCGATGCTGATAGAACAGGTCGATGCGCTCCGAGCGCAGGCGCCTGAGCGCAGCCTCGGCCACTTCGCGAATCCGTGCCGGCCGGCTGTCCACTCCGCGTTCGGGATCGGCGTCGAGAAAGCCGAACTTCGTCGCCACCACCACCTGATCGCGGAACGGCGCCAATGCCTCGCCCAGCAGCGCCTCGTTGGTGAACGGCCCGTATGCCTCGGCGGTATCGAAGAACGTCACCCCCTGCTCCACCGCCGCGCGGATCAAGCCGATCGCCGCCCCCTTCTCCGTCGGCTGGCCGTATGCGTGGCTCAACCCCATGCAGCCGAGGCCGAGTGCCGACACTTCCAGGCCGCTACGGCCCAGGGTTCTCTTTTGCATGATCGTGCTCCAGACGCCGATGGGTTGGACAGTAGCGCGGGCGCTTCGTGGGCGAAACAGGGTGCGTTGCGCCGGCAAGCTTACGGTCGGGGCTGAAGCCCCTCCTACAGAGTGGGTTTGCAGGCATTGGCACGCTCTTCCTGCCGCTCGCGCGATCTGTCGGGCGGTCGGTGGCAGGCCATGGCGGGACCCTAGACGACATGGATGTCGTCTAGGAGCCCCAGGGATGGGTTCACCGCGTGTCCCGCCATGGCCTGCCACCGGTCGCTACAAGCGAACCCATGACAGCCGCTCTGCGCGGCCAACCCCCAGCCACCAGCCTTGCATCCCACCAACCCGACCCCAGTCAGGAACCAACGCACCCCATCCCCCAACGGACCCCACCCGCTTGAGCGCCTCCATCCCCCGCCACTCCGCCGGCAATTACGCCGACTCCCCACAATCAGCCGCCGGCCGCTTCCGCAACACCACGCCCAAACCTGACGACATGCCCGCCCCCGGCCTCAAGGTCATGTGGGACTTCTTCTTCAACAAACCGAAAAACACCGTCCCCACCGAACCGGTCCCCATCCACCGCCTCAGCCGCGCCGAACTCGACGCCGCCCCTGACCGCAGCCTCTATCGCCTCGGCCACTCCACAGTGCTGCTCAAACTGCGCGGCCACTGGTGGCTCACCGACCCGGTCTTCTCCGAACGCGCCTCCCCCTTCCGCTGGTTCGGCCCCAGGCGCTTCCACGCCCCGCCCATCGGCCTGCACGAACTGCCCCCGGTCCGCGGCGTGATCCTGTCCCACGATCACTACGACCACCTCGACTACCACGCCATCCGCGCACTGGCCCCGAACGTTGCCTTGTTCGTCGCACCGCTCGGCGTCGGCGACCGCCTCATCGACTGGGGCGTGCCCGCCGCGAAAGTGCGCCAGTTCGACTGGTGGCAACACATCGAAGTCGAAGGCCTGCGCCTGACCGCCACGCCCTCGCAGCATTTTTCCGGGCGCGGCCTGCGCGATGGCAACCGCACCCTGTGGTGCTCCTGGGTGATCGAGGACGACGACCTGCGCGTGTTCTTCAGCGGCGACAGCGGCTACTTCGCCGGCTTTGCCGAGATCGGCCGCCGCTTCGGCCCGTTCGACCTGTGCCTGATGGAAACCGGCGCCTACGACGTGCACTGGCCCTACGTGCACATGCAGCCCGAACAGACCGTGCAGGCCTACCAGGACCTGCGCGGCCGCTGGCTGCTGCCGATCCACAACGGCACCTTCGACCTGGCCATGCACCCTTGGTACGAGCCGTTCGAGCGCGTGCTGGCGCTGGCGGCGGAACGCGCGATCCAGGTCGCCACCCCAATCATGGGCGAGCGCGTGGACCTGACCGCTCCGCGCGAAGGCGAGCGTTGGTGGCGGAGGCTGCTCGGCGCGACCTAACCGAGCGCGCCGCGCACCGGCCGTGGATCAGAAGCTGTCACCCGGCACGCGCACCCAGCCTTCCATCAGCACGCGCGCACTGCGGCTCATCACCGCCTTGGTGACTACCCATTGCCCACCTACCTGCTGTGCCTGCGCACCCACGCGCAAGGTGCCGGAAGGGTGACCAAAGCGCACCGCTTCGCGCGCGCCGCCACCGGCTGCCTGGTTGACCAGGGTGCCGGGGATCGCCGCGGCGGTGCCGATGGCCACGGCCGCGGTGCCCATCATCGCGTGGTGCAGCTTGCCCATCGACATCGCGCGCACCAGCAGGTCCACGTCGCCGGCGGCCACGGCCTTGCCGCTGGAAGCCACGTAGTCCTGCGGCGGCGCGACGAACGCCACCTTCGGCGTGTGCTGGCGCCGGGCCGCTTCGTCCAGGTGCGCGATCAATCCCATCTTCAACGCGCCATGCGCGCGGATGGTCTCGAACTTCGCCAGCGCCGCCGGGTCGCTGTTGATCGCGTCCTGCAGCTCCGTCCCGCGATAGCCCAGCGCCGCGGCCTCTAGGAACACGGTGGGGATGCCGGCATTGATCAGCGTGGCCTGGAAGCTGCCGACGCCCGGCACCTCCAGCGTGTCGACCAGCTGGCCGGTCGGGAACATGGCGCCGCCATCGGCACCCTCGTCGGCGGGGTCGAGGAATTCCAGCTGCACTTCGGCAGCCGGGAAGGTCACCCCGTCCAGCTCGAAATCGCCGGTCTCCTGCACCTGGCCGTCGGCCATCGGCACATGCGCGATGATGGTCTTGCCGATATTGTCCTGCCAGATGCGCACAGTGGCCACGCCATCGCGCGGCACGCGGCTGGGGTCGATCAGACCGGCGGCGATCGCGAACGGGCCCACCGCCGCCGACAGGTTGCCGCAGTTGCCGCTCCAGTCGACAAAGTCGGTTTCGATGCCGACCTGCCCGAACAGATAGTCCACGTCGTGGCCCGCCCGCTCGCTGCGCGCCACGATCACCGCCTTGCTGGTGCTGGAAGTCGCCCCGCCCATGCCGTCGATCTGCTTGGCATAGGGATCGGGACTGCCGATTACCCGCTGCAGCAGCGCATCGCGCGCCGGGCCCGGCACGCGCGCGCGCTCGGGCAGGTCTTCCAGGCGGAAGAACACGCCCTTGCTGGTGCCGCCACGCAAGTAGGTGGCGGGAATGCGAATCTGCGGAACGGACGGCATGGGTGTTTCCTGCGCAATGATCCGGAAGCGGATCAGGGGTTGTCGGGGATTTCGGGTTCGACCAGCTGGCCGAGCAGGGTCAGCGATTCCTGCCAGCCGAGGTAGCAGAACTCGACCGGAATCTGCGCCGGGATGCCTTCCTGGACGATGTCCAGTTCGGTGCCGCAGGCGACCTTGCGCAGCTTCACGGTGACGATCATCTCGCCGGGCATGCCGGGGTCGTCGAACTTGTCGGTGTGGCGGATCAGCTCGCCCGGCACCAGCTCCAGATAGGTCCCGCCAAACGAATGGCTGGACCCGGTACCCAGGTTGGTGAAGGACATGCGGTAGCCGCCGCCCACGCGCGCGTCCATCTCGTGGACCTTGCCGAAGAAGCCGTGCGGCGGCAGCCACTTGGCCATCGCGTCAGGGTCGAGGAAGGCGCGGTAGATGCGTTCGGCCGGGGCACGCAGCACGCGGTGCAGGCGGACGGTGCCCGGCGCGCCGGCCTCGTTGCGGGTGGATTCGTTGCTGGGCTGAGTCATGGTGCTCTCCTGTCGGTGTGGAAGCGGCGCACGCAGGATTGCATGCGCCTCATGACAGCGACGAACGAATCAGGCCGCTTTCGACGCATCGAGGAAATCCTGGGCGAAGCGCTGCAGCACGCCGCCCGCCTCGTAGATGGACACTTCCTCGTCGCTGTCCAGGCGGCAGGTCACCGGCACCTCGGCCCGGCTGCCGTCACGGCGGTGGAAGACCAGGCTCAGCTCGGCGCCGGGGCGGCGCGTGCCGACCACATCGTAGGTCTCGGTACCATCCAGGCCCAGCGTGTTGCGGTTGGTGCCGGGCTTGAACTCCAGCGGCAGCACGCCCATGCCGATCAGGTTGGTGCGGTGAATCCGCTCGAAACCCTCGGCGACGATCGCCTCCACCCCGGCCAGGCGCACGCCCTTGGCCGCCCAGTCGCGCGAGGAACCCTGGCCGTAGTCGGCTCCGGCAATGACGATCAGCGGCTGCTTGCGCGCCATGTAGGTCTCGATCGCCTCCCACATCCGCATCACCTGCCCTTCCGGTTCCACCCGCGCCAGCGAACCCTGCTTCACGCTGCCATCGGCGTTGCGCACCATTTCGTTGAACAGCTTGGGGTTGGCGAACGTGGCGCGCTGCGCGGTGAGGTGGTCGCCGCGATGCGTGGCGTAGGAATTGAAGTCTTCCTCGGGCACGCCCATCTGCGCCAGATACTGGCCGGCGGCGCTGTCGAGCATGATCGCGTTGGACGGGGACAGATGGTCGGTGGTGATGTTGTCGCCGAGCAGCGCCAGCGGACGCATGCCGCGCAGCGTGCGCTCGCCGGCCAGCGCGCCCTCCCAGTACGGCGGGCGGCGGATGTAGGTGCTGGCCGGGCGCCAGGCATACAGCGGCTCGACCTTCGGGCCGCTGCCGCCCTGGCGCGCGAACATCGGCGTGTAGACCTGGCGGAACTGCTCCGGCTTGACCGCCGCGCGCACCACCGCGTCCACTTCCTCGTCGCTGGGCCACAGGTCCTTGAGGCGGATTTCCTTGCCGTCCACCACCGCCAGCACGTCCTTCTCGATATCGAAGCGGATGGTGCCGGCAATGGCATAGGCCACCACCAGCGGCGGTGAGGCCAGGAAGGCCTGCTTCGCGTACGGGTGGATGCGCCCGTCGAAATTGCGGTTACCCGACAGCACTGCGGTGGCGTACAGGTCGCGCTCGATGATCTCCTGCTGGATCGCCGGCTCCAGCGCACCGGACATGCCGTTGCAGGTGGTGCAGGCGAAAGCCACCACGCCAAAGCCCAGCTGTTCCAGTTCGCGGGTCAGCCCGGCCTCTTCCAGGTACAGCGCCACCGCACGCGAGCCGGGCGCCAGCGAAGTCTTGACCCAGGGCTTGCGCGCCAGGCCAAGGCGATTGGCATTGCGCGCCAGCAGGCCGGCGGCAATCACGTTGCGCGGATTGGAGGTGTTGGTGCAGCTGGTGATCGCGGCGATGATCACCGCGCCGTCAGGCATCAGCCCCTGCGCTTCCTGCGCGCGCGCCTGTTCCAGCCCGGTGGCGATGCCACGTTCGGCCAGGTCAGTGGTGGCCACGCGCGCATGCGGATTGGAGGGGCCGGCCATGTTGCGCACCACGCTGGACAGGTCGAAGTGCAGCGTGCGTTCGTACTGTGCGCCGCGCAGGTCGTCGGCCCACAGGCCGGCGGTGCGCGCATAGGTTTCGACCAGCTGCACCTGCGCTTCCTCGCGCCCGGTCAGGCGCAGGTAGTCCAGGGTCTGCGCGTCGATGAAGAACATCGCCGCGGTGGCGCCGTATTCGGGGCACATGTTGGAGATGGTGGCGCGATCGCCAATGGTCAGCGCCGCGGCACCTTCGCCGAAGAACTCCAGGTACGCGCCGACCACCTTCTGCTTGCGCAGGAATTCGGTCAGCGCCAGCACGATGTCGGTGCAGGTGATGCCGGGCTGCGGGCGGCCGCTCAGCTCGACGCCAATGATGTCCGCCAGGCGCATCCACGACGCGCGGCCGAGCATGACGTTCTCCGCTTCCAGCCCGCCGACGCCGACCGCGATCACGCCCAGCGCATCCACGTGCGGGGTGTGGCTGTCGGTGCCCACGCAGGTGTCGGGGAAGGCCACGCCATCCTGCGCCTGGATCACCGGCGACATCTTCTCCAGGTTGATCTGGTGCATGATGCCGTTGCCCGGCGGAATCACGTCCACGTTCTCGAACGCGCGCTTGGTCCAGTCGATGAAGTGGAAGCGGTCTTCGTTGCGACGGTCCTCGATGGCGCGGTTCCTCGCGAACGCATCAGGCATGTAGCCGCCGCATTCAACCGCCAGCGAGTGGTCCACGATCAACTGCACCGGCACCACCGGATTGACCTTGGCCGGGTCGCCACCGGCATCGGCGATGGCGTCGCGCAGACCGGCCAGGTCCACCAGCGCGGTCTGGCCGAGGATGTCGTGACACACCACGCGTGCCGGGAACCAGGGGAAGTCCAGGTCGCGGCGGCGTTCGATCAGCTGCCGCAGCGAGGCTTCCAGCGTGGCCGGATCGCAGCGCCGCACCAGGTTCTCGGCGAGCACGCGCGAGGTATACGGCAGGCCGGCGTAGGCCCCCGGTGCGATCGCATCCACGGCCGCGCGCGCGTCGAAATAGTCGAGCCCGGTACCGGGAAGGGGTTTGCGATGGTCAGTGTTCATGGTCGGCTGCGCTATGCGTGGCGGTGTGGCCGCCCCCCGTGAGCGGAGGGCGGCGGGAGGGGCTCAGGCGCGCTTGTCCAGCGGCACGAAGTCCTGATCCTCGGGACCGGTGTAGTTGGCCGAGGGTCGGATGATCTTGCCGTCGATGCGCTGCTCGATGACGTGTGCGCTCCAACCGGCGGTGCGGGCAATCACGAACAGCGGGGTGAACATCGCCGTCGGCACGCCCATCATGTGGTAGCTCACCGCGCTGAACCAGTCCAGGTTCGGGAACATCTTCTTGATGTCCCACATCACCGTTTCCAGGCGCTCGGCGATGTCGTACATCTTCATGTGCTTTTCTTCGGCCGACAGCTGCCGCGCCACTTCCTTGATCACCTTGTTGCGCGGGTCCGACACGGTATAGACCGGGTGACCGAAGCCGATCACCACTTCCTTGCGCTCCACCCGCGCCTTGATGTCGGCCTCGGCCTCGTCCGGCGTCTCGTAGCGCTTCTGCACCTCGAAGGCGACCTCGTTGGCGCCGCCGTGCTTGGGCCCGCGCAACGCGCCGATGCCACCGGCAATGCAGCTGTACATGTCGCTGCCGGTACCGGCAATGACGCGGCAGGTGAAGGTGGAGGCGTTGAATTCGTGTTCGGCGTACAGGATCAGGCTGGTGTGCATCGCCTGCACCCACGAGTCGCGCGGCTTCTCGCCATGCAGCAGGTGCAGGAAGTGGCCGCCGATCGAGTCGTCGTCGGTCTCCACGTCGATGCGCACGCCGTTATGGCTGAAGTGATACCAGTACAGCAGCATCGAGCCCAGGCAGGCCATCAACTTGTCGGCGATGTCGCGCGCGCCCGGATGGTTGTGGTCCTCCTTTTCCGGCTGCACGCAACCGAGCACCGACACGCCGGTGCGCATCACGTCCATCGGGTGGGCCGAGGGCGGCAGGGTCTCCAACGCATCCTGCACCGCGGCCGGAATGCCGCGCAGCGCCTTGAGCTTGCGCTTGTAGAAGGCGAGCTCGGCGCGGTTGGGCAGCTTGCCGTGCACCAGCAGGTAGGCGATTTCCTCGAATTCGCTGCTGCCGGCCAGGTCGAGAATGTCATAGCCGCGGTAGTGCAGGTCGTTGCCGCTGCGGCCGACGGTGCACAGCGCGGTGTTGCCGGCGGAGGTGCCGGACAGGGCGACGGACTTTTTCGGCTTGAAGCCGGGATTGCTGGAGGTGGCTTGCTCGGACATGGCGGTGTCTCCCGGAGGATGTTTTGGTGAATGGCGCGCCGGTGAATGGCGAGCGGACGAATAAGTGATCGCGACTGCTGTTGACGTGACCCTGCGCTGCGCGCCGCTCAGCCACCCTTGCCGGCGAACAGCGCATCCAGGCGCTGCTCGAAGGCGTGGTAGCCGATGCGCTCGTACAGTTCCTCGCGGGTCTGCATGCTGTCCACGACATTGCGCTGGTGGCCGTCGCGGCGGATCGCCTCGTATACGTTCTCGGCGGCCTTGTTGGCCGCGCGGAACGCCGACAGCGGGAACAACTGGATGGCGACGCGGGCCGACCCCAGTTCCTCGCGGCTGAACAGCGGCGTCTTGCCGAATTCGGTGATGTTGGCCAGCACCGGCACCTTCACCGCGTCGACGAAGCGGCGGTAGGTGTCCAGGTCGTAGGCGGCCTCGGCAAAGATGCCATCGGCGCCGGCTTCGACGCAGGCAATCGCGCGTTCGATCGCCGCATCGACGCCGTCGACCTGGATCGCGTCGGTGCGCGCGATCAGGAAGAATTCGGAATCGGTCTTGGCATCGGCCGCGGCCTTGACCCGGTCCACCATCTCCGCCGCCGGCACGATCTCCTTGCCCGGACGATGGCCGCAGCGCTTGGCGCCGACCTGGTCCTCGATATGGCAGGCAGCCGCACCGGCCTTGATCAGCGACTTGACCGTGCGCTCGATGTTGAACGCGCTGGGGCCAAAGCCGGTGTCGATGTCCACCAGCAGTGGCAGGTCGCATACGTCGGTGATGCGGCGCACGTCGATCAACACATCTTCGAGCGTGTTGATGCCCAGGTCCGGCAGGCCCAGCGAGCCGGCCGCCACGCCGCCACCGGACAGATAGATCGCGCGATAGCCGGCGCGCTGCGCCAGCAATGCGTGGTTGGCGTTGAGCGCACCGATGACCTGCAGCGGCGATTCGGCGGCCAGGGCGGCGCGAAAGCGCGCGCCGGCGGAAACGAGGGACATGGGGAAACTCCTGTGGCGGGCGGTGGCGAGAGCCGTTTCGCGATGCCGAATAATCTGGCACTCTCGGACCCATTGATCAATCTTGATTGGATAAATCAACCTGTCATCCATGACACCCCACGACAACGAACTGATCACCGCCGCGCAAGCCTGCGCCCTGCTCGGCATCAGCACCGCCACGCTGTATGCCTATGTCAGCCGTGGCCTGCTGGCCTCGCGGCCCGGGCCGGACCACCGCAGCCGGGTCTACCTGCGCGCCGAAGTGGAGCGTCTGGCGCAGCGCAAGCGCGTGGGCCGCGGCGCCGCGCGCGGGGCGGCGCAGAGCCTGGACCGTGGCCTGCCGGTCATGGAAACGCGGATCTCGCTGATCCGCCCGGACGCCCCCTATTACCGCGGCCAGTCCGCCATTGCCGCGGTGCGCGCCGGGGCCACGCTGGAAGACATCGCGCGCCTGCTTTGGGACTGCGGCGAACAGGACCCGTTTGCCGCGCCGTTCGCCACCGCCTGGCCGTCGCGCGTGGCAGACATCGCCAGCGACGCCGGCCTGCCGCCGATCGAACGCGCCCTGGCCTGCATTCCGCTGCTCGCACTGGACGTGCGCCAGGCCTTCAACCCGGCCCTGACGGTGCGCCGCGAGATCGCAGCCGGCCTGCTGCGGCACAACGCCGCCCTGCTGGTGGCCCGTGCGCCCGACCCGCGTCCGGTCCACGTACTGCTTGCCGACAGCTGGCGCCCCGGCGATACGGCCTTTGCCGAACTGGTGCGCGCGGCGCTGGTGCTATGCGCGGACCACGAATTGAACGTATCGGCATTCGCCGCGCGCGTGGTCGCCTCCACCGGTGCGCATCTGCACGCCACCGTCTGCGCCGGGCTGGCCGCGCTATCCGGCCCGCGCCACGGCGGCGCGACCATGCGCGCCTACGCCTTGCTGCGCGACGCACTGGACAGCGGCGATGCCGGCCAGTTCATCGCCGCGCGTTGGCAACGTGGCGAAGACCTGCCGGGCTTCGGCCACGTGCTGTATCCGCATGGCGATCCGCGCGGCGCCGAAGTGCTGCGCATGCTGCGCGAATTGCGCGGCCAGGAGCCGGCGATGCAGGCGGTGGAAGCGGTGATGGCCGCGGCCGAGGAAGCCAGCGGGCAGCGGCCGAACATCGACGGCATGCTGGCGGCGCTGTGCTTCGTCCATGATCTGCCGGCCACCCCCGCGCTGGTCCTGTTTGCCGCCGGGCGCCTGGCCGGCTGGCTGGCCCATGCGCAGGAGCAACAGGCGCTGGGCACACTGATCCGGCCGCGGGCGCGCTATACGGGTTTGCCGCCGGGTACGGCGGACACCGGCTTGCCGCCAGATGCGGCGGACCCGGACTTGCCGCCCGCCTGAATCCCTCGGCTGGCCTGCGGTAGCATCGGCTTCCCGCCCCGCGCCAGGCTGCCCCATGCGCAAACACTCCACCGGCCAGGCCTTGGGCGAACGAGTGCACGCGGAATGCCGCGCGATAGTCCACGCATTGCGCGCCCCCAAGGCCCTGCATGCGCGCGTGCACGAGGCACGCAAGGCGATCCGCCGCACGCGCGCCTTGCTGGCGCTGGCCGCAGATGGCGACGCACCGTTCGATGTCGGCCCGGCTGACCGCATCCTGCAGCGCGTCGGCGACAGCCTGTCGAGGCTACGTGATGCGCATGCCGCGATCGAAACCGCGCGCGCGGTCGGCAAGCAAACCCAGCCGCGGCGTTGGCGGCCGATCGTGCAGGCCTTGCGCGAGCGCTCGGCCGCGCTGGTGGCGGCCGAGCTGCAACGCGATCCCGGCCTGGCCCGGCGCCGCGCCACGGTCGAAGGCGCGCAGTACTACCTCGATCAGCTGCCCTGGGCCGAACTCAGCGCCAGCCGCATCCGCGCCGGACTGCAACGCCAGCGCGGCCGCGTCGAACGCGCCGCGCGCCGTGCCAGCAAGCATCCGGATGCCGAGCGCCTGCATCAGTGGCGGCGCAAGGTGCGACGCTTGCGCATGCAGGTCGATGCGATGCCCACGCTCAGGCCGCAATGGGCCAAGACGCCCGCCACGTTGCCGAAGTCACGCGCACTGCACCAGCTCAGCGATGCACTGGGCCACGAGCAGGATTTGCAGGTACTTGCCGCACTGTTGCGGCGCCTGCCGGGCATCGAAGCGCGCGCGGAATTGCGCGCGCAGCTGCTGGACCTGGCCCGCGCTGCCGCGCCGGTGTGATCACGGGCTTCAGCGGGAGCCCATCGGACTACGAGCGAACCCTCTTCTTCGGATGCGCTGCCTTGAAGTCCGTGAGGGTTGCCTCCGCTCGGCGGTACTCTTCAGCAGTCAGCAGGTTGGCGCCAGGAGGCACGAACCAGCCCAGCACGCACGAGAAGTCCCGCAGGGCAATCTGGACATGACTGTCCCGATGGAAGCCGGAAGCCGGCACTAGCTCCGGACCTTGCCGGAAGGCTCCCCGAACGGCTTGATAGGGAGGCAAACTGCCAATCTCACGTGCCTCATGAACCATGCTGATAACGGCCCGGTCCAGCGGCCGCCGAATTCCGTCCGGATCTTCTTCGCTCGGCGGGGAATTCGCAGGTAGCTCCCGCCCACTGGCGAGGAGAAATTCGTAACTAGCCATGAATTCAGTCCGTGCCTTGCGAGTGGTCATGTCCAAGCAGTGTTGGACGCAAAAGACGCAACCTACAACCGCAGGCGTTGCAATGTGGACTGCGGTGAAAAGCTTATCGGGCTCGTCGTATGCACGCTGCGCGAAGGACATTGCCCGGTCATGGTCGCCCTCGAACATGTAAAACCCCGGGCCGAGCCAGTCGTACCGGTTCTTGCTCCCGCGAGGCTGCGTTCGACCCGAAACGAGTGCATCACGAGTGGTTACGTCACACCCGTGATAACCGATCACCAGGTGACCGTCGTTCATTTATAGGAAACGGTCAGGCGCCCTTTCGGCGTATAGATTCCCGCCTTGCGGGCAGCCTCGAAGGATTGCTTCTTCGTCAGGCTGCGATAGAAATCGCGGATTTCCTTTTCCTGCTGCTCTTCCGCCGTCAGATGACTGACCGCAGCAGATGAGACTTTCCGAACCGCGGCGCTTACTCGAGCACTCGCACGCTTCGTTGCAACCTTCCTGGGGGCGGGCTTCTTCGTAGCCATGGTAGGCATATTACACCCCGCCGGGGCGGTCCACATTGCGAATGGACGCTCGGAAGCCTGAAAAACGAAAACCCCTGAATCCAGGGGCTCTGTCGCGAATCTGGTGGGCGGTGCAGGGTTCGAACCTGCGACCCTTGCCGTGTGAAGGCAATGCTCTACCGCTGAGCTAACCGCCCGGGATGTCGCGAGCCGCCCATTATAGGCGGCGGCGGCAGGGCGTCAAGACAGCACCCACCTCGTAGTTACATCGTGTGCGTGGGCTTGTCCGAATTGAGCAGGCC